>CAILTK010000058.1 GCA_903837135.1 uncultured Caulobacterales bacterium | reverse complement strand
GGTGATGGCCCTGTCGGGCGGACGCGACAAGGTGCTGCTGGCGCCGCAGGCCTCGATCGCCGAGGTCAAGGGCCAGGTCAGCCGCGGCATGGAGCCGATCGGCCGTCTCGCCTGGCCGGGTTGCCTGCGCCAGCTCGACCGCGAAAGCCCCGGCTACGACGTCTGACGCGGTCAACGCCCCCGTCCGGGGCGCCGGTCGCGCGGTGGCTAGCGGACGCCCCTTGGGCGCTCTTTCGCGGGCGGATCCGAGTTTGATCGACGTCAATCGCAAGACCGCCGCTTCGCTCTAGGATCATTGAAAAGCGAAGCATTGAGGCGGGAGGGCGTGGGCGATGCACCTGTACAAGGTGAGGTTCATTGAACCGTCCGGCGGAAGGTCGTGGGACGATGAGAAGGTGTTCAAGGACGACGACGAGGCGATTGATACGGTCGGGGAGTGCGGCTACCCCCACGAAATCGTCCTGGCGCAAGGCGAAAGAATTGTCGCCCGGTTTCCGCCCCTTGGCCAGGTGCAGGATTGGATGGGTGAAAACGGCTAAGCCGCCGACGACGGTCTCCAGTACGTCTCCGAGGGAATGAGGAAACGGCTGGAGCGGGTAGACGGGATCGAACCGACATCCTCAGCTTGGAAGGCTGCTGCACTACCATTGTGCTATACCCGCGGCCGCCATGACGGCGAACGCCGATCGTCCGGGCCCTCGGTCTGATCCGGATGAGCGCATCCGGATCAGAGAGAGCCTGCGTGGTGGGGGAAGCAGGACTCGAACCTGCGAAGGCGTAGCCAGCGGATTTACAGTCCGCCCCCTTTGCCGCTCGGGACATTCCCCCGCACACGCGGGCCGTCTTCCGGCGCCGGAAAGTCGCTGCATCCCAGAGCCAGCCCGTGTAGACGAAGCGCTGAAAAAGGCGGCGGCCGGACGGCCCCGAAAAACGGAAGGCGCCTTATAGTGGCCTCTGATCGCGAGCGCAACGACAGGCGAGGTCGCAAAGGCGGCTTCTCGCCAAACCCGCAGGCCGGCCGGCCCGGTCCGCCGCGCCGGCCGGGCCCGGCGCGGGAGGACGCGGCCCAGTGGCTGTGGGGCTGGCACGCGGTCGAGGCGGCGCTGAAGAATCCCGACCGTCCGGCGCCCGAGCGCCTGCTGGCCAGCGCCGAGCGCGCCAAGGCCCTCGCCGTGCTCCGCGCCGATCTCAAGCCCGAAGTGGTCGAACCGGCGGAGATCGCGCGGCGCCTGCCGCCGGGCGCGGCGCACCAGGGCGTGGCCCTGCGCACCCCCCCGCTCGAGGGCGTGGCGATCGACGCCCTGGCCACGCACCGCTCGGGCGTGATCCTGGTCCTCGATCAGGTCACCGATCCTCAGAACGTCGGCGCCATCCTCCGCTCGGCCGCCGCCTTCGGCGCCCGCGGCGTGGTGATGCAGGACCGGCATGCGCCGCCCCTGGGCGGGGCGCTGGCAAAGGCCGCGGCCGGGGCGATGGAGCGAATGCCGGTGGCCCGGGTGGTCAATCTCTCTCGGGCGCTCGAAACCTTGTCCGAGGCCGGGTGGACAAGTATTGGCCTGGACGGCGGCGCCCAAACCCGTCTTTCCCATGCGCTCGACGCACCGGCCGTGGTAATTGTTCTGGGTTCGGAAGGTGAAGGCCTCCGCCGACTAGTCGCCGAGCACTGCGACATATTGGCGGGCATCCCGATGCCCGGCGGGTTCGAGAGCCTGAACGTGGCGTCGGCGGCCGCTATCGCCCTCTACGCCGCCGCCGAACGGCCCCACGCACGCGTCACAGGCGAATAGGCTTGATTGTAAACTTCTCTTAAGGCTTTGCTTTCGTCCGGTCACAACCGCGCCTGGGGGGCGACGGTTGCGATCGGGGGAGGCTTGGGGCTCATATGAAGAAGATGCGCACAATCGGAGCCGCTGGAGCGACCTTGGTCGCGGCGCTTTCACTGTCGGGCGTGCTGATGCTGTCCGGCTGCGACGAGCGGCCGTATCCCGGCGTCGCGAACAGTTACGCGCCGCCGCCGAAGGCGCCGCCGCCGGCCCCGCTCGCGGGCGCTCCGGAGCCGCCCCCCGCGACCTATGCCCCGCCGCCGGCCGCTTATGCGCCGCCGCCCGCCTACGCGCCGCCGCCGCGGCGCTCGTACGACCCGCCGGCGATCGTGGCCATGGCCCCGATCCCCAACCCGGGCGATCCGGGATCCGACGGCTACTATTCCGGCCGCCGATACGGTCACGCGGTTCACAGCCGTCTCTATGCGACGCCGACCGAGGGTTACGCCAAGGCGCCGAGGTCCCCGTCCTACGCGCCGCTCCCGTCCTACGCCAAAGCGCCCAAACGGCCGGTCTACGCGGCCAAGCCGCCGGCGCCCAAGCCCGCTCCGCCGGTCTACGCCAAGGCTCCGACGCCTGTCCCCTCGACGAAGGGCTATGCCGGAGCGCTCACCCCGGCCGCGCCGGTGAAACCCTATACGCCGCCCAAGGACTACAAGCCCGCCCCGACGCCCCCCGCCTACGCGGCGGCGGCGCCGAAGGTCGTGGTTCCGCCTAAGGTCGACGCCTACGTCCAGAAGGGCGCGGCCGTCGCCGGCGCCGCCACGGCCGCGGTCGCGGTGGCCGGCAAGGATGCTGCGGCCGCCGCCAAGGGCGCCGCCGATCAGGCCAAGACGAGCTACAACGCCGCCAAGCCCGCCGCGCCGCCCGCCCCGACGGCGACGCCGCCGGCCGGCGATCGGCCGGCCCGCCTGGCCGCGCTGCAAAGCGCCCTCACCGACGCCGTCTCCAAGGGCGCGGTGCTCACGGCGCCGCAGCGGTTCACCGCCAACCAGCCGGCGGATGTCTCGCTGTCCATTCCCGCCGCCTTCGCCGAGACCCTGCGCGCGGAAGCGGAGAAGAACGGCCTGTCGGACGCGGCGGCGTCGGTCAACGTCACGGCGGTGCTGTCGGGCCCCGGCTTCTCGGTGACGCCGGATGAAACCCAGTCCCAGCCGCTGACCAAGGGCCAGCCGACCGAATTCCGCTGGACGGTCACCGCCCAGCCGGGCGCCACCGGACCGCTGCACGCCGACGTCGGCGCAGACCTGCTCGGCGGCGGCTCCGACACCCTGGCGCTGGGCTCGGTACAGAAGCAGGCCGGCTTCGGCGTGAAGCCGACGCCGCGCATGGTCGGCGCCGCCATCCTGGTGCTGATCCTGGCGCTGGTGGTGGTGTGGCTGGCACGGGGTCGCGGCCCGAGCCGCCCCGCCTCCGCCCGCCGCGCCTCCCGCGCCGCGCGGGGGGGCGCCCGCCCGCTCGACATGGGAACGTCGGAAGGCTGAGCACGGCGCCCCGAAACGAATCCGGCCCCGGAGGCGACTCCGGGGCCGTTTTTTTTCCAGAGCGCCGCGCGAAAAGTGTCCGCTCCGTCGGCGACACGGCGCAGCGGTGGTCGCGATCAGGCGTCCCGTTTACCGTTCTCCTAAACCTTCGATCAATCAGCGAGCGTCTTAATGGACGCGTCGGGCTGAGCAGCGTTGGGGCGCGCGTCTAACAGGGGGCCCCATGGGTTCGCGCCGTCCGGTACGATCGCAGCCGTTGATTATCGATCGGCTGAATCCGCCACGTCCTCGCGCCCGCCCGATGTCCGGCGGAGCCGCGCTTCGGACCTCGCCTGAGCGTGCGGTCCGATGAACGGCCTGGCGCCCTCGATCCAACCGACCCTGGCGCGTCTCACCAGCGCCGACAACCGGACCCGGCTCACCGGCCTCATGAACTCCGAGCTGCTGGCGCGCGGCTGCGTGGTGATCATCGGCATCGACGCCATCCGCGATCGCCTGGCGGAGCAGTGGGGCGTCAAGCGTGAAATGGTTTGGGAAGCGGTGGCGCGGATGCTCGACCGCAAGCTGACGCCGCCCGCCCAGTGGGCGCGGGCGAGCGAGGTCGACTTCGTACTGTGCGCCGCGGACGATCCGGAGACCAGCCGCGTCCTCGCCCTGAAGATCCTGCGCGACCTTCTGGAGTTCTTTCTCGGGGTCCAGCGGTTCGAAGACATGCGCATCGCGACGGTCCTGTCGATCTCGGAGGACTTCGAGCTCGCCTGCGCCCGCCTCGATCCCCGGGCCCTGAGCCAGGAGCATACGGGGGCCGGTTCACCGGCGTCCGGGTCGGACTGGAGCACCCTGTCGTTCGCCGTGCCCGAGGGCGGCGCCGTGGAGCTCGAGTTTCATCGCGAGCGGGTCATCAACCTGCGCAACGGGACGGCGATCGCGAACCGGATCTGGACCAGACTCCGAAACCAGGAGACCGGGCTCTACCTCAGCGACCGATGGCCCGAGCAGCTCTCCCCCTCCTGTCTCGGCCTGGTGAACGACGCCACCGCCGATCGGGCCAAGACCCTCTATGCGACGACCAAGCTCGGGGTTTTCCTGTCGGCGTCGATCCACACCGTGGCCAACACGCGCAACCGCGCTGACATCATCCGCCACCTCGAACAGGTCCGGAAGGATCCCCTTAGGCCCATCATCCTGGAACTGCTCGATATCGAGGCCGGAACGCCCCAGGGCCGCATCGAAGAGGTGGTGGGGATGATGACACCGCACTGTCGCAAGATTCTGGCCCGGGCCCAGCCTGACCGCGTCCCGGTGGACCTGCTGCGGGGGTGCCGCCTGACCGGCCTGACGATCGATTGCGGCCTCATGCGACTCCCGACCCGCGACCTTTTCGTCCAACTCTCCCGCTTCGCCGAGGCGGCCAGACGCGTGTCGCCGCTGGTGTTCGCCCTGCGGCTGGACAACGAAGTGCCCTCCGAACTTGCGCTCGCCGCCGGCATCACCCACTGCGGCTGCAACACCTCGCTGCATTAGACTTGGCCCGGACACTTGGCCCGACTCACGCCACCTCGGCCTCGGTCGACGGCGCGAGGTGGCGACGGAAGACCGCCGCGAAAGCGACCATCGATGCGGCGCCGAGCACCACCAGACCCGCGTGCAGGAACCAGAATCGCGCGGGGCCGAGCGGCTCGAGCAGGCCGCCGAGATAGCCGACGCCCAGGTTGGCGATGAACAGGTGCAGATAGTAGACGCCGATCATGGCCCCGCCGACCGCCTTCGGCGCGGCCCGCGAGAACAGCGCCAGCCCGACCGGAAACATGTTAGCGTAGCCGATGTCGTTAACGAGGTGGAAGCCGAGCCCCCAGGCCAGCGACACCTTGTGGCCGGTGATCGCCTCGTTCACGCTGCCGAACGCCAGCAGCAGCGGCGCGCCGGCGGCGATCACCGCGCCGATGGCCAGCTTGACGATCTCGTCCGGCTCCCGGCGCCAGCGCGCCCACAACCGCCAGAACCCCAGCGACAGCAGAATGCAGCTCATGCTGAACACCGCGTCGAGCGACACCAGCCAGGTGACCGGCAGGCGTGTCCCGCCCAACCTCAGGTCGTAGTGGGCGTCGCCCCACACGAGATAGGAATTGAAGATCTGCTGATTGCCGAGCGCCGCCAGCGCCAGCACCGGCAGCAGGGCGACGAGGACGGCGACGGTGGTCCACTCGCGCGCCGTGATCTGCGGGCGGCGCGCCCCGGCGTCGGCCCGTCTTCGGGCGCTGAGCGTATCCGGCGGCAGCCACCGCCGCCCCGACAGATAGACGGCGAGCCCGATCAGCATGCCGACGCCCGCCGCGCCGAAGCCCCAGTGCCACGCCACCTTCTGTCCCAGCGTGCCGCAGACCAGGGGGGCGGCGATCACGGCGATGTTGATGCCCAGGAGATAGACCTGGAAGGCGTCGGCGCGGCGCAGGTCGTCCGGCGGATAGAGTTCGCCCACCTGGCTGGCGATATTGCCCTTGAAGCATCCGACCCCGATCAACAGGCAGGCGAGAGCGAGCAGGAAGGACGCCTCGAAGGCCATCAGGAAGTGGCCGAGCGCCATCAAGCAAGCGCCGAGGACCACCGTCCGGGTCCGGCCCAGCACCTGATCGGCCAGGAAGCCGCCGAAGATCGGCGTCAGGTAGACCCCGCCGGCGTAGAGGCCGAAGATGGCCGATCCGAGGGCGATCGGCGACAGGCTGTGGGCGGGATCGATCAGGCCGCGAAAGGCGGCGAAGGCGGCCACGTGCTGCACGTGGCCGGGCAGCAGCAGCTGCTGTGTCATGTACAGCACCAGCAGCGCCTGCATGCCGTAGTAGGAAAACCGTTCCCAACCCTCGGCGAAGCACAGGAACCATAGCCCCGGTGGATGGCCGAGGACGTCTCCCTTGTGCGTCACTCCGGCGGGCGCCTCGAGCATGATCATCTCCCCTGGCGGACCGGTAGCCCTAATCGCCGTCGGAGGGAATCGGTGGATGCAGGGATGCGGCCCGCGGCCTTTGGGTCGGCGCGAGGCCGCAACAGGTTCTAAGCAGCCAGCGGGGTCTCGTCGACGGAGGCTGGACGTTCAGGCGACAAGGCGCCCGCGCCGCCCATCGCGCCGGGGCGGCCGTCGCCGCGTTCCTCGGCGATGGCGTAGCTGAAGCCGAACAGGAAGGCGAACAGGCCGCCCGCCAGCAGCCGGCCGAGGCCTCCGCCCACTGTGGCGTAGACCAGCGCCGGCAGGGTCAGGCCCAGCGTGGTCAACCAGCCGAACAGGTTGTTCGGCGTCGCGACATAGGGCCCCAACAGGCCGATGCCGAACCAATCCTTGAATGTGGACAAGAGGCCGCCCCTATCCGCCCGATCGCACGCGGAGGCTGCGCCACAATCCCTAACAAACCCTTCGCCAGCTTGGTTTGCGACCCCGATCGAGGTCAGATTCCCGCCCCGTTGTCGATGGTCATGAGCGCCGCCTCATGCAGCTCGGCCTCCTCCTTCAGCCAGCCGACGAAGGCTTTGACCTGCGGCAGCCGGCCCTTGGCCTTGGGGTGAACCACGTAATAGGCGAAGTCGACGGCGGTGGAGATGTCGAACGGAGTGACCAGCCGGCCCGCATCGAGGTCCGCCAGGGCCAGGGCGCGCTTGGCCAGGGCCACGCCCCGGCCGTTCATCGCCGCCTCGATCACCAGGCTCGACTGATTGAAGCGGGGACCGCGCGCGCCGTCGACGCCCCTCACCCCGCGCGCCGCCAGCCACATGACCCAGTCGGGGCAGCTGTCGTCGGCGTCGGGCGAGCCGTCGTGAAGCAGGGTGTGCGCCGCGAGGTCCTCGAGCGAGTTGAGCGGCTTTTCGGCCAGGAGGCCGGGCGAGCAGACCGGCAGCACCGTCTCGCTCATCAGCCGCGCCACCTCCAGGCCCGCATAGTGGCCGGCGCCGTAGCGGATGGCCACGTCCACCTCGCCGGCGGCGAAGTCGACCAGCTCCATCCCGGCGGTCAGCCAGACGTCCACCTCGGGCCGCTGGGCCTCGAACCGGCCGAGGCGCGGCACCAGCCATTTGGCGGCGAAGGAGGGCGCGGCCGACACGGTCACGCGCCGGCCGTCCACCGCGGCGGTGAGCAGGGAGGAGGCCTCGGCCAGCTTGTCGAAGGCGTCGCGCAGGGCGGGCAGGGCGGTCTGGGCGGCGTCGGTGAGCAAGAGGCCGCGCGGCGTCCGGCGAAACAGGGCCGCGCCGATGAAGTCCTCGAGGTTCTGGATCTGCTGGCTGACGGCGCCGGGCGTAACCGACAGCTCGTCCGCGGCGCGGGAAAAGTTCATGTGCCGCGCTGCGGCCTCGAACGCACGCAGGGCGTTGAGCGGCGGCAAGCGACGACGGTCCATAGAATTCCTAAACGCCCCGGCGGAAAAGGTGGCTTGCGAAGTGGAGCTTTCGAACCGATTTTGCAAGCGCGCCTTCACCGACTGTTGGCCCTTTCCGGTGAAGGTTGGCGAGGCGAGCGGCGACGCTCGCCTCGCGACGCGTTCGGGCCTGAGGAGTAAGTCGCCATGCCGCGCCGCGGCTCCCCGACGCTTTCCGACCTCGTCGCCCTCGGCGGCGGGGAGGGGAGAGAGTCCGCCTCGCGTCCGTCGGCGGGCAAGGTCTGGCTGGTCGGGGCAGGCCCGGGCGATCCGGAACTCCTGACCCTGAAGGCGGCGCGCGTGCTGCAGGCGGCCGATGTCGTCGTGCACGACCGGCTGGTGGCGGCAGAGATTCTCGACCTCGTTCCCGCCGGCGCTCGCAGGCTTTACGTCGGCAAGCAGAAGGCGCGCCACGCCCTGCCGCAGGACGACATCAACACCCTGCTGATCGGCCTGGCGCGTGAAGGCCTGACCGTGGTCCGGCTCAAGGGCGGCGATCCGTTCGTGTTCGGCCGGGGCGGGGAGGAGATGCTGGCGTGCCGCGCGGCGGAGGTCGACTGCGAGATCGTCCCGGGCGTTTCGGCCGCCCTGGCCGCGTCCGCGGGCGCCGGTGCGCCCCTGACCCATCGCGGCCTCGCCCAGGCGGTGACCTTCGTCACCGGGCACGCGCAACACGATGGCGAGCCTCTGCTCGACTGGACCGCGCTGGCCACCCCCAATCATACCGTGGTCGTCTACATGGGCCTTTCGACCGCCCCGCGGATCGCCGAACGGCTGATCGACGCCGGCCGTTCGGCCTCGACCCCCGTCGCCATCGTCGAGAACGCCAGCCAGCCCGCCGAGCGTCGGGCCGTGACGACCCTGGCAGGTCTGCCCGAGGCGGCGGCCGGATTCGATGGCCCGGTGATCCTCATCATCGGCGAGGTGAGCGCCCTGGCGTCCGCCCCCCTCACCGCTCATCCCGGCGAAGGCCGGGACCCAGATCCTATGGAGCTGCTGGTAGGGATCCCGGGCGCAAGACTTGCCAAAGGGGCGGCGCTTTACGATCTGGGTCCCGGCGTTCGCGGGGACGAGCGGAAGAAAGAAAGCAATCGCGGTATGCAAGGCAAGCGCTCATGACCCTGCAAGCCCTGACCGCGAACCGGCTCCTGGACGGCGAGGTGGTGTTCTGGTCCGGCGACGCCTGGGTCGAGCAGTTCGCGGACGCGCGGCTCTACGACGCCGAAGCGCCCGCGGAGGCGGCCCTGGCGTCGGCCAAGGGACTGGCCACGGTGCTGATCGATCCCTATCTGATCGCCGTCACCGACGACGGCGCCGCGCCGGTCAGCTTCCGCGAACGAATTCGGGCCCTGGGTCCTTCCGACCATCTCGATCTCGGCAAGCAGGCGCAGGGCGGAGCGGCGATCGCGGCGATCCAGCACGCCCACGGCGCGGCGCGTTCGACCGGCCGCCTCAGTCTGATCCGGAGAAAGCCGTGAGTGTGTACGCCTACGATCAGATCGACCGCGACATGCTGGCGGATCGGGCGGCGGAATTCCGCGGCCAGGTGACGCGCCGGCTGGCGGGGGACCTCAGCGAGGACCAGTTCAAGCCGCTGCGGCTGATGAACGGCCTCTACCTGCAGCTCCACGCCTACATGCTGCGCGTCGCCATCCCCTATGGCGCGCTCGACGGGCGGCAGCTGCGCGCCCTGGCCGAAATCTCGCGCGAGTTCGACAAGGGCTACGGCCACTTCACCACCCGCACCAACATCCAGTTCCATTGGATCAGGCTGAAGGACGCGCCGGACATCCTCGACCGGCTGGCGGCGGTGGATCTGCACGCCATCCAGACCTCGGGCAACTGCATCCGCAACGTCACCGCCGATCCCTACGCCGGCGCCACGGCCGAGGAGGTCGACGATCCGCGCGTGTGGTCCGAGGCGATTCGCCAGTGGTCAACCTTCCACCCCGAGTTCACCTACCTGCCGCGCAAGTTCAAGATCGCGGTGACCGGGTCGGCCAAGGACCGCACGGCGGCGCGGTCGCACGACATCGGCCTGAAGCTGACCCGCAACCGCGACGGCCAGCTCGGCTTCGAGGTGATGGTCGGCGGCGGCATGGGCCGCACGCCCTATCTCGGGCCGACGATCCGCGAGTTCCTGCCGGCGCGCAGCCTGTTGTCCTACCTCACCGCGATCCTGCGCGTGTACAACCGGCTGGGGCGGCGCGACAACATCTACAAGGCGCGGATCAAGATCCTGGTCGCCGCCACCGGCGCGGAAGACTTCGGCCGGCAGGTGGAGGCCGAGTGGGCCGCCCTTGACCAGGCCGCGATCGACCTGCCGGACCTCGAGCTGGCGCGCATCCGCACCGCCTTCGGGGTGGTTCCGTTCGAAGCCCTGCCGGCGCGATCGACGGCGTTCGAGGCCGCCAGGGCCGCCGATCCGGCCTTCGCCCGCTTCGCCCGCAACAACCTGGCGCCGCACAAGCGCCCCGGGTACGCGATCGTCAACATCAGCCTGAAGGCTCCGGGCGAGACCCCCGGCGACGCCACGGCCGAGCAGATGGAGGCGGTGGCCGGCCTCGCGGAGCGCTACGGCCAGGACGACATCCGCGTCACCCACGCGCAGAACCTGGTTCTGCCGCACGTGAAGCTCGACGACCTGCCGGTGGTGTTCGCCGAGCTGCAGCGCCACGGCCTGGCGACGCCGAACCTCGACCTCGTCACCGACATCATCGCCTGCCCGGGACTCGACTATTGCGCCCTGGCCAACGCCCGGGCCATTCCGATCGCCCAGGACATCGCCCGCAGGTTCGAAACTCCCGACCGGGCCGAGGCGATCGGCGAGCTGAAGATCAAGATCTCCGGTTGCATCAACGCCTGCGGTCACCACCACGTCGGCCACATCGGCATCCTTGGCGTGGATAAGAAGGGCGAGGAGTTCTACCAGCTGTCGCTCGGCGGCTCGGGCGCCGAGGACGCCTCGCTGGCCGCCATTCTCGGCCCGGCCCTGCCGGCCGACCAGGTGGCGCCGGCGGTGGAGGCTCTGGTCGACGCCTACCTCGGCCTGCGGTCGGACGCGTCGGAGCGCTTCCTCGACACCTACCGGCGGCTCGGACCCGCGCCCTTCAAGGAGGCGGTCTATGCCGACGCTGATCAGGCTTGAGGACGGCGCCTTCGTCGAGGCGGCCGATCCCTTCACGGCCGTCGCCGACGACATGCCGGTCCCGGCGGAGGGCGCGGTGGTCCTTCCGCTCGCCCGCTTTGAGGCGGAGGGCGCGGGCCTGCTCGACGAAGGCCGGCCGGTCGGCGTGCTGCTGCAGCCCGACGAGGCGGTGGAGGGACTGGCCTACGACCTGCCCCGGCTCGCCCTGGTCGCCCTGGCCTTCCCCAAGTTCCGCGACGGCCGCGCCTATTCCTCCGCCGCCCTGCTCCGCAGCCGGCTGGGATTCGCCGGCGAGATCCGGGCGGTCGGCGACGTCCTGCGCGAACAGGCGCGGGACATGGCGCGCTGCGGGTTCGACGCCTTCGTTCCCTCCGACGGGTCGGGCGCGGCGGACTGGACGGCCGCGGCCGGCCGATATCGTCATGTCTATCAGACCGCCGCGGATCACCGCGCTCCGGCCTTTGTGGAGCGGGAGAGCGAATGATGGCGTTCGATGTCAGCGAAGCAGAACGGCCGGTCACGGCTCAGGACACCGCCCAGGACACCGCCCAGGACATGGCGGTCAGCCTGGAGAGCTCCCTGCGTCACCAGACGCCGCAGAGGATCCTGCGCGCCGCGCTCGGCGCCTTCGGCGACCGGATCGCCCTGGTCTCGTCCTTCGGCGCGGAGTCGGCGGTGCTGTTGCACATGCTGTCGCAGATCGCGCCCGACACCCCGGTGCTGTTCCTCGATACCGGCATGCAGTTCGGCCAGACCCTCGACTATCGCAAACAGCTGGCCGAACGGCTCGGCCTGACCGACGTGCGGGACCTGCGTCCGGCGTTCAGGGATCTCGCCGTCACTGATCCTTCCGGGACGCTCTGGAAAACCGACGTCGACGCCTGCTGTCGTCTGCGCAAGGTGGTTCCGCTGGAGCAGGCTCTGGAAGGGTTCGACGCCTGGATCACCGGCCGCAAGCGCTTTCAGGCGATCACCCGCGCCGGCCTGCCGGTGGTCGAGCGCAATCAGGACAAGATCAAGGTCAATCCGCTGGCCAACTGGACCAAGGCCGATCTCGACGCCTACGCCGCCGAGCACGACCTGCCGCCCCATCCCCTGGTGCGGTTCGGGTATCCGTCGATTGGTTGCTGGCCGTGCACACGTCCGGTCGAAAATGACGAGGATGCGCGCGCCGGACGCTGGGCGGGTTCCGAAAAGACCGAATGCGGCATACATACGCCGACAGCCGCCGAATTGAACGCCCCCAGCCGGCCCTTCGACGACATCGGCGAAGGCCTGTAGTCACCGCATAATCCTCCCCGAGCTGATCCTAGATGACCGACCTTCCCGTGGCCGCCCGGCCGTCGATCCAGAGCGCCACGCACAACGTCGAGACCGTGCTGTGGGTAAAGCACTGGACCGACCGGCTGTTCTCGTTCGCCATCACCCGGCCGCCGAGTTTCCGGTTCCGGTCCGGCGAGTTCGTGATGATCGGCCTGCCCGGCGAAACCGAGGGGTCGAAACCGATCCTGCGCGCCTATTCGGTGGCCAGTCCGCACTTCGCCGACGAGCTCGAGTTCTTCTCGATCAAGGTCGAGGACGGCCCGTTGACCTCGCGCCTGCAGAAGATCGTCGCCGGCGACCAGATCCTCATGGCCAGGAAGCCGACCGGCACCCTGGTGCTCGATGCGCTGAAGCCGGGCAGGCGGCTGTTCCTGATCGGCACCGGCACGGGCCTGGCGCCCTGGCTCTCGGTGGCCCGCGATCCGGACGCCTACGACCGGTTCGAGCGCGTGATCGTGGTCCACTCGGTGCGCGAGGTGAAGGACCTGGCCTATCGTGAGCTGTTCGAGCGCGACCTCTACGACGACGAATTCATGGGTGAGGAGGCGAAGGCCAAGCTCACCTATTACCCGACCGTGACCCGCGAAGCCCCGCCGCCGGGCGTTCATGCGGGCCGGATCACCGACCTGATCCAGAGCGGGGCCCTGTTCCGCGATCTCGGCCTCGCCGGCGACCGGTTCGATCCGGCGGAAGACCGCATCATGCTGTGCGGCTCCATGGCCATGATCAAGGACGTCGCCGCCCTCCTCGAAGGACAGGGGCTGGTGGAGGGCTCCAACCACGAGCCCGGCGATTTCGTGCTGGAGCGCGCCTTCGTCGGTTAGACCCTTTCCGAAGCCCGGGTCTCGCGGCCGCCCGTGTCAAGACGAACGGGCGGAGCGGCGGTCGGCCCGATCGGATCGGGGAGTCCTCCAACGGAACCGTAGAGGTTACCCGCAGTTATACTTTGCACGCCGGAGCATTCGGCGCGGATCATAACTGGAGAGGCGCAATGTCCATCATCGCTTGGCTCGTATTGGGCCTGCTCGCTGGCTGGATCGGCAGCATGATCGTCAACCGTGGCCGTGGCGAGGGATTGATCCTCGATATCGTGCTCGGTGTCGTCGGCGCGTTCGTCGGCGGCTTCCTGTTCAACCTGTTCGGCGCCTCGGGCGTCTCCGGCTTGAATCTCTACAGCATGCTGGTGGCCGTCGTCGGCGCCGTGGTGGTGCTGTTCCTCTATCACGCGCTCGTGCGCCGCTCTTACTGAGCGACGCTGCGGCGCAACATTGACGCATGGACGGGGCGAATCCCGGCCGGTAGCCTTGAGGCTGGGATTCTCTCTCAGCCTCAAGGTGCGTCATGAGCCTCCAATTCCTGATCGGCGCTCTCATCGGATCCGGCGTCATGCTGACCGTCGGGCGCGCGCCCGCGCACCGCGCCGTCGCCGCCGTCAAGGCGCGGTTGCTGCAGCGCCGGTAGCCTCGGCTACCACCCGCCGCAGTTTTTCTGTCTGGTTCCTCCGCGAGCCTTCGCTAGAAAGCGCACGCGGGGAGGATCTATGCCCATCACCATCTATGGCGACTCCATCTCGGGCAACTGCCTGAAGGTGAAGTGGACCGCCGAGCTTCTCGGCGTTCCCTATGAATGGATCGAAGTCGACGTGGTGAAGGGCGAGGCGCGGTCCGACGCCATCCGTGCCCTCAATCCCGCGGCCCAGGTGCCGACCGTGCTGTTCGAGGACGGCCGCGCGCTGGCTCAATCCAACGCCATCATCGTTCATCTGGCGGAAGGGTCGTCGCTGATCCCAAAGGACGCCTATTGGCGGGCCAAGATGTTCGAATGGCTGTTCTGGGAGCAGTACAGCCACGAACCCTATATCGCCGTGCGGCGCTTCCAGAAGCACTATCTCGGCAAGCCGGACTCCGAACTCGATCCGAAGCTTCTCGAGCGGGGGGAAGGCGCGCTGGCCCGGATGGAGGCCTGGCTCGAGGCGTCGCCTTACCTGGTCAACGGCGCCCTCAGCTGCGCGGACATCTCGCTGGCGGCCTACACCCGCCTCTCGCACGAGGGCGGGTTTGATCTCGCCAAATTCCCAGCCGTGAAGGCCTGGGTCGCGCGGGTGGACGCCGATCTGGGGCTCGAACCGGCGGCGTAGGCCGTTGGGCTCTTGCGCGAGAAACACAGGCGACGCAAACCCGCGTCACTGTCGTCCCTGCATCCTCCGCGAGATCCCTATGCTGTCAAAAGCCTTCGCCGGCGCCGCGCTGGCGGCCATCACCGTTCTTGCCGGTCCGGCGGCGGCCTGGGAATCGACCGGCCACCGCATCATCGGTGAACTCGGCATGCAGGTCCTGCCCGCCGACCTGCCCGCGTTCCTCAAGGAGCCGTCGGTGGTCTGGCAGATGGGCGAACTCAGCCGCGAGCCGGACCGCTCGCGCGGCGCCGGCCAGCCGCACGACGAGGATCTGGACCCCGGCCACTTCATCGACCTCACCGATGACGGCCACGTGCTCGACGGTCCGATGATCACCGACATGCCGCGCAATCGCGACGCCCTCAGCGCGATCCTGCACACGTCCGGCTCGGACCTGCACAAGTCGGGCTGGCTCTATTACAATCTGATCGACGGCTATGAGCAGCTGGTGAAGGACTTCGCTTACTACCGGGCCGACCGGATCGGGGCCGAACGGTCGACCGAGCCCCGGCAGAAGGCCTGGTACGTCTCGGATCTGAAGCTGCGGCGAGAGATCATCATCCGCGACCTTGGCTACTGGTCTCATTTCGTCGGCGACGCGAGCCAGCCGATGCACGCCTCCATCCACTTCAACGGCTGGGGCGATTACCCGAATCCGAACGGCTACACCCAGGATCACATCCATGCCCCGTTCGAGGGCGCCTTCATCACCGCCAACGTCACCTTGGCCAGGACGCGGGCGGCCCTGCCGGCGCCCGAGGACTGCGCGGCGCCGGTCGGACAATGCATGGCGCAATACCTGCTCGCGACCCGGGCCAAGATCGAGCCGCTCTACGCCCTGTGGCGCCAGAACGGCTTTCAGCCGGGCGACCCGCGGGGCGTGGCCTTCGCCACCGATTGTATAGCGGCCGGAGCGGCCAAGCTTCGCGACTTTGTGGTGCGCGCCTGGCATGACAGCCGGGACGCGACGGTCGGCTATCCCGGGGTGAAGATCTCCGCCGTGGAGGCCGGCGCACCGCTACCGTTCGAGGCCATGTACGGCGATCCCGACGGCCTGCTTTAGGCCGGCCTAGGGGTCACCCGCCGGTGGGCGAGTCCGCGGCGGGCTCCGGCGGGGGCGAGCGGATCGCGCCGGGCGTGGAGACCTCGTTCATGATCGGGTCGTCGGCGTCCTGCAGCCCGGCCGAGTCGAGGGCCTGATGCAGGCCGATGTTGATGTCGCCGCTGGTCCTGAAGCTGACCGGCACGGCGGGGGCCTTGCGGCCGCCCACGGTTTCGAAGGTCGGCGAGGCGTTGACGTCGAAGGCGTAGGCGGTGTTGAGGTCCAGCGAGCACAACAGGACGAAGGAGCGCCGGTCGGGCAACAGCCGCGGCTTGGTCAGGCAGTTGGGAAACTTGCCCTTGTCCGAGCGGGTGTAGGACCAGGAGTCCGCCGACATGTTCTGGTCGAAGCTGATGCGGATGATGACCGTGCCGCCGGGGACGCTGGCGCCGTCGGCCGGATAGGTCCCGGTCACCTTCACCGGCTTGGGCGCCACCACGGTCACGTCCTGGGGGATCGGCGGCGGCTCGTCCTTGACGCCGCCCGGCGCGGGCGCGGCCGAGGCCGGCGCCGCCAGGGCCAAAACCAGCGATGCGACCATCCATCCCCGCATGCGCCGATCTAACCCCGGCGATGTGGCGAGCGCATGGCGGCCTACCGCACCAGCTCGCGCATGGCCTTGTCGAGACCCTGCAGGGTCAGCGGGTACATGCGGTCGTTGAGCAGCTGGCGCATGACGCCGATCGAGGGGGTGTATTCCCAGTGTCGCTCGGGCGTGGGGTTCAGCCAGACGCAGCTCTCGTAGATCTGTGTCACCCGGTCGACCCAGACCGCGCCCGGCTCCTCGTTCCAGTGCTCCACCGAGCCGCCCGGATAGGTGATCTCATACGGGCTCATGGTGGCGTCGCCGACGAAGACGACCTTGTAGTCGTGGGGGAATTTATGCAGCACTTCCCAGGTCGGGGTCTTCTCGGTGTTGCGGCGACGGTTGTCCTTCCACACGCCCTCGTACAGGCAGTTGTGGAAATAGAAGAACTCCAGGTTCTTGAACTCGGTCCTGGCCGCCGAGAATAGCTCCTCGCAGAGCTTGATGTGGCTGTCCATCGAGCCGCCGATGTCGAGCATCAGGAGCACCTTGATCTTGTTGCGGCGCTCGGGCCGCATCTGGATGTCGAGATAGCCCTGGCGCGAGGTGGCCTTGATGGTGCCGTCCAGATCGAGCTCGTCCGGCGCGCCCTCGCGGGCGAACTTGCGCAGGCGCCGCAGCGCCACCTTGATGTTGCGGGTACCGAGCTCGACCGAGTCGTCGAGGTTCTTGTACTCGCGCTTGTCCCACACCTTCACGGCGCGTCCGTGCCGGCCCTTGTCCTGGCCGATGCGCACGCCCTCGGGATTGTAGCCGTTGGCGCCGAACGGGCTGGTGCCGCCGGTGCCGATCCACTTGTTCCCGCCCTCGTGGCGCTCCTTCTGCTCCTCGAGCCGCTGCTTCAGCGCCTCCATCAGCTTGTCGAAGCCGCCCATGGCCTCGATCGCCGCCTTCTCCTCCTCGGTGAGGAATTTCTCGGTCAGCTTCTTCAGCCATTCGGCCGGGATGTCGGCGGTCAGGCTCTCGTCGACCTTCTCGAAGCCCTTGAACACATGGCCGAACACCCGGTCGAACTTGTCGAGGTTGCGCTCGTCCTTCACCAGGGCGGCGCGGGAGAGGTAGTAGAAGTCGTCGGTCGACAGGCCGATCACCTGCTTGTCCATCGCTTCCATCAGGGTCAGGTACTCGCGCAGGCTGACCGGCACGCGCGCCTCACGAAGCTCGGTGAACAGGCGAAGGAACATGGCGACCTCGTTTCGGGAGGAAGGTATGCGCTGCCGGGGCGAATGGGAAGCGGCGCGCATCGGCCGCCGCTGGCCAGGCAGTGGAATTGTTATCAACGATAAGTTACCCTGCGTCAGCACAGAGGGCACAGCATGGCCGACCAACATTTCGACGTCCTGATCGTCGGCGCGGGACTCTCGGGGATCGGCGCGGCCTGGCATCTGACCAAGCGCTGCCCCGGCAAGACCTACGCGATCCTGGAGGGGCGCGCGGCGATCGGCGGCACCTGGGACCTGTTCCGCTATCCCGGCATCCGGTCCGACAGCGACATGTACACCCTGGGCTACGCCTTCAAGCCGTGGCGCGAGGCCAAGGCCATCGCCGACGGCCCGTCGATCCTGAAGTATGTGCGCGACACCGCGCGCGACAACGACATCGACCGCCACATCCGCTTCGACCATTGGGTCCAGAAGGCGTCGTGGTCCTCGGCCGACGCGGCGTGGACCGTGGAGGCGCGCACCGGGGACGGCTCGATCGCCCGCTTCACCTGCAACTTCCTGCTGATGGCCTCCGGCTACTATCGCTATTCGGCCGGCTATACGCCGGATTTCCCGGGGCTCGAGGCCTACAAAGGCAGCTTCATCCACCCGCAGCACTGGCCCGAGGGGCTGGACTACGCCGGCAAACGGGTGGTGGTGATCGGCTCGGGCGCGACGGCGGTGACCCTCGTCCCGGAAATGGCCAAGACCGCGGCGCACGTGACCATGCTGCAGCGCTCTCCGACCTACATGGTCTCGCGTCCGGCCGAGGACGCCATGGCCAACTGGCTGCGCAGCAAGCTGCCGGCCCAGCTCGCCTACCAGATCGTCCGCTGGCGCAACGTGCTGCTCGGCATGTTCTTCTTCAACCAGTTCCGCAAGAACCCGCAGAAGGCCAAGCAGCAGCTGATCGAGATGGTGCGCGGCCAGCTGAACCCCGGCTACGACGTCGAGACCCACTTCACCCCGCGCTACAATCCGTGGGACCAGCGGCTGTGCCTGGTGCCTGACGCCGACATGTTCAAGGCGCTGAACAACGGCTCGGCCAGCATCGTCACCGACCAGATCGAGCGCTTCACCGCTGATGGGATCGCGCTGAAATCGGGCGAGACCCTGCCGGCCGACATCGTCGTCTCGGCCACGGGTCTCAAGCTGGTGGTGGCCGGGGAGCTCGAGGTCAGCGTCGACGGACGGGCCATCCGCTGGGCCGACACCATGAGCTACAAGGGGATGATGTTCTCCGACGTACCCAACTTCGCCGCGGTGTTCGGCTACACCAACGCCTCATGGACGCTGAAGGCCGACCTGACCTCGGAATTCGTCTGTCGTCTGCTCAACTATATGCAGGCCAAGCGGCTCGACTACTGCGCCCCGCGGCGCACCGATCCCACCGTCGGCGAACTGCCCTGGCTCGACTTCAATTCGGGCTATGTGCAGCGGGCCATGGACGAGTTCCCGCGCCAGGGCGACAGGAAGCCGTGGAAGCTCTACCAGAACTATCTGCTCGACATGCTGTCCCTGCGCTTCAGCAAGATCGACGACGGCGTGCTGACCTTCGCGCACAAGGGCGCGATCGCCGCCATGGTCCCGGCTAACGCGCCGGATGCTCCTGTCTGGGGCGAGCCCGCCCCGGCCGTTCACGCCGCAGAATGAACTCCGGGTCGGCGGTCGCGCCGACCATGAACAGGTATTCGCCGACCTTCTCGAAGCCGTAGTGGGCGTAGAAGCGCTGCGCCTTCAGGTTCTCGCTCCACACCCCGAGCAGCACGGTCCGATCCCCGAACCAGCCCAGCGCCTGTTCGAACAGGAGGCGGCCGAGGCCCGTGCCCTGCATCTCGCGCCGCACGTAGATCCGCTTCAGCTCGCCGTCGCCGGGTTCGGCGTGGACGTAGGGCAGGGTGTTCTCGCCCGCGTGGGAATAGCCCACCAGCCGGCCGTCGCCGTCCTCGGCCAGCATCACCAGGCCCGAGGCGTCGGCGATCCAGCCCTCGACCTGATCGTGGGCGTAGCTTCGGGTCAGGAAGACGTTGAGATCGGACTCCGGATAGCCCACCGCGAAGCCTTCGACGAAGGTCTCGCGGAAGGTCTCCTCGGCCAATCGCGCCAGGGCGGGGACGTCTTCGGGGGCGGCGAGGCGGAGCGTGATCGACATCGCTTGCTTCAAGCGGCTCGGCGTCGCAGTTTCAAGCGGTGAAACCGCCCATCTTCACTCATCCCGCCATGACGGGGCACGACCCGTCCGCCGGCTATGCGAACGGCCGACATCCCGAACGGCCCGAGCGGCTGGCGGCGGTGATGGACGCGTTGCGCGACGCCGGCCTGACCGGCGACCTGCGGGAGGCGGACGAGGTCGATCGCGCGGCGCTCGAGCGCGTGCATACGCCGGCGTACGTGGACGCCGTGTTCGCCGCCGCCCCGGCGAGCGGTCTTGTGCGGCTGGACCCGGATACGGCGATGAGCGCGGGAAGCCTGAGGGCGGCGCGCCTGGCCGCCGGCGCGGTGGTGCAGGCGGTGCGCGCGGTCGCGGGCGGCGAGGCCGAGCGCGCGTTCTGCGCCGTGCGGCCGCCCGGACACCATGCGGAGGCCGAGCGGGCCATGGGCTTCTGCCTGTTCTCCAACGTGGCGGTGGCGGCGCGCGAGGCTCAGGCCCTGGGCCTACGTCGGATCGCCGTGGTCGACTTCGACGTGCACCACGGCAACGGCACCCAGTCTGTGGTCGAGACCGATCCTGAACTCTATTTCGCCTCGGTGCATGAATGGCCCGCCTATCCGGGCTCGGGCGCGGCCGAGGAGATCGGCCTGGGCAATGTCACCAACGCGCCCGTGCCGCCGGGCGCGCCACGCGAACTCTGGCGCAGACGATTCGAAAGCCTGATGGCGGGGCTGCAGGCGCATCGCCCGGACCTGATCCTGGTCTCCGCCGGCTTCGACGCCCACGCGCGCGACCCCTTGTCGCAACAGCAGGTGGAGGCCGAGGATTTCGCCTGGGCCACGCGTGCGATCGCCGATGTCGCGCGCGCGACATGTGACGGCCGTATTGTGTCGACGCTTGAGGGCGGATACGACCTCGAGGCGCTCGGCCGTTCGGCGGTGGCGCATGTCGAGGCATTGCAGACGGCCTGAATCATCCGACCGATGCCCACCGCGTCCGCCGACACTGATCGACCCAGGCCCGGCGCCGTGGTCGTCGCCCGTCATGGTGAGCCGGCGCTGTCGCGTCGAATCAAGCTTTCCGCATCGGGCTATCGCCGCTGGTGGGCCGCCTACGAAGAGGGCGGGATCATCGATCCGCACAAGGCGCCGGTTGGCCTGCTGGACCTGGCGCGCAACGCCGACGTGATCTTCGCCAGCGTCCGCCGGCGTGCGGTCGAGACCGCCGAGGCGGTGGTCCAGGGCAAGCACTTCGTCCGTGATCCCATGTTCGTCGAGGCGCCGTTGCCGCCGCCGCCCTGGCCGGAGTTCATCCGCCTCAGCCCCAAGCTCTGGGGCGCCATCGCCCGCGCCTACTGGTGGTTCGGCGGGCACGGGTCGGAGGAAAGCCGGCCCGAGGCCGAGGCCCGCGCCCGCGCGGCGGCCGAGCGGCTGTCGGGGGAGGCCGAACAAGGGCGCAATGTCTTGCTGCTGGCCCATGGCTATTTCAATCTGATGGTCGGACAGGAGATGAAGCGGCTCGGCTGGAGACAGGTCGCCGGCCGCGGCTACAAATACTGGTCGACTCGTCGATTTGTGCGTGGATAGCGGGCTGATGGGGCCGCTTCGCCGCGGCCCCTTTTATCGGAGGCCTGCACCGCGACGTTTCGTCTATTTGCGCGTTGAGCGGCCTGCATGAGGACCGGAGGATCAATGGCCAAGCGCCACACGGAGCACCATCTGCTCGGCCGGATCAACTGGCTGCGGGCCGCGGTGCTGGGCGCCAACGACGGCGTGATCTCCACGGCGAGTCTGATGATGGGGGTGGCGACCGCCGCCCGTTCGCCGCGGGAGATTCTGGTCTCGGGCCTCGCGGGCCTGTTCGCCGGCGCGCTGTCGATGGCGGTGGGCGAATATGTCTCGGTCAGCTCGCAGGCGGATTCCGAACACGCCGCGCTGGCCGAGGAGCGCGCCGAGCTCAAGGCCGATCCGGAGGCTGAGGTTCGCGAACTGGCGCAGATCTATGTGGAGCGCGGGCTCGACCAGAGCCTTGCGCAGCAGGTTGCGCAACAGCTCACCCGCAAGAATGCGCTGGAAGCCCATGCGCGCGACGAACTCGGCATCACCGAGATCTCCACCGCCAATCCACTGCAGGCCACTCTCGCATCCGCGTCGAGCTTTTCGGCCGGAGCCATCATTCCGATTCTCGCCGCGCTCGTAAGCCCCGCGGGAACGACGCCGTTCGTGATTTTCGGCGCCTCGTTCGTGGGGCTGGCCGGGCTCGGCGCCCTCGGCGCTTATGCGGGCGGCGGAAAGCTCGGCCTGGCGACGCTCAGGGTCGTGCTCGGGGGCGCGGTGGCGATGGCGGTGACGGCGGGCATAGGGGCGATGATCGGCCGCGCGGTTTGAGCGCGGATTCCGTCATGGGCCGCTTTCGAGCGTTGCCCGCTCCTTTCACCCTCGCTACGGTGGTCGGTGATGGCCGAACCGTCCGCCCCCCAGGATGATATCACCCGCCTGTCGTTCGAGCAGGCGCTGGCGGAACTCGAATCCATCGTGGCCGAACTGGAGTCGGGACAAGCGCCGCTCGAGCAGTCGATCGAGCGCTATGAACGCGGCGCCCGGCTGAAGGCGCATTGCGAGGCCCGGCTGGAGGCGGCCCGCCTGAAGGTCGAGCGGATCGTGGTCGGCCAGAACGGCGAGGCCCAGCGCGCCGAATCGGCCGAGTTCACCTGACATGCCGCCGGTGGCCGCCAGCGACGCCCCGGACATGGACGCCGTCATGGCGCACCGCATCGCCGAAGCGGCCGACCTCGTCACCGTCGCCCTCGACGAGCTTCTGCCGCGCGCGGACGGTCCCGAGGCGCGGCTGACGGAGGCCATGCGCTATGCGGTGCTGGGCCCCGGCAAACGGCTGCGTCCGTATTTCGCGCTCGAGACCGCCAGACTTTTCGACGCCGACGAACGCAGCGTGCTGCGCGCCGCGTGCGCGCTCGAGTGCATCCATTCCTACAGCATCATCCATGACGACCTTCCGGCCATGGACGACGACGACCTGCGCCGCGGCCGACCGACCGTGCACAAGCAGTATGACGAAGGCACCGCCGTCCTCGCCGGCGACGCCCTGCAGACGGCGGCGTTCGAGATCATGAGCCATCCGGATACGCACGATGATCCGGAGATCCGCTGCGAGCTGATCAGCCGCATGGCGATGGCCTCCGGCGCGCGCGGACTGGCCGGTGGGCAGATGATCGACATGATCGGCGAGCGCGCCGATCTCGGCCAGGTAGCGCGCATGCAGCGGATGAAGACCGGAGCGCTGATCGTGTTCGCCATCGAGATCCCGGTGATCATCGCCCGCGTGAACGACGCCGCCCGCCACGCGCTGCACGGCTTCGCCATGGACTTCGGGCTCGCCTATCAGATCATCGACGATCTGATCGACGCCGAAGGCCGCATCGACGACGCGGGCAAGGCGGTCGGCAAGGACGCGGCGCGCGGCAAGGCCAACTTCGTCACCCTGCTGGGCGTCGGCGCGGCGCGCGAACGCGTGGAGCTTCTTGCTGCACAGTGTCGCGCCCACCTGGACATTTTCGGCCGGGAAGCGAGTTATCTGCGGGCCAGCGTCGATTTCGTGTTAGACCGCCGAGCTTGACAGATTGACGCCCCGGGGGTCGGGTCTTTTCATGCCTCAACCAGTTCTTCCGCGGACCCCGCTCCTCGACACCGTCAAGTCGCCCGCCGATACGCGGACGATGACGATTCACGATCTCCGCCAGCTCGCCGACGAGGTCCGGGCGGAGACGATCGACGCCGTCTCCGTCACGGGCGGGCACCTCGGCGCCGGCCTCGGCGTGGTCGAGCTGACCGTCGCCCTGCACCATGTCTACGAGACGCCGGAAGACATCCTGATCTGGGACGTCGGCCATCAGGCCTACCCGCACAAGATCCTCACCGGCCGGCGCGACCGCATCCGCACCCTGCGCCAGGGCGGCGGCCTGTCGGGGTTCACCAAGCGGGCCGAGAGCGTCTACGACCCGTTCGGCGCGGCGCACGCCGCCACCTCGATCTCCGCCGCTCTGGGATTCTGCGCGGCGCGCGACCAGCAGGGCCGCGACAACCGCGTGGTCGCCGTGATCGGCGACGGCTCGATGAGCGCCGGCATGGCCTATGAGGCGATGAACAACGCTTCGGAGACCACGCGCCAGCTGACCGTGATCCTCAACGACAACGACATGTCGATCGCCCCGCCGGTGGGCGGGATGAGCGCCTATCTGGCGCGCCAGGTCTCGGGCGGCATGTACCAGTCGATCCGCCACCTTGGCCGCAACGTCACGTCGCTCCTGCCGAAGCCGCTGAAGGAGGCCGCCCGCAAGGCCGAGGAGTACACCCGCGGTATGGTCACGGGCGGGACCTTCTTCGAGGAGCTCGGTTTCTACTACGTAGGGCCCATCGACGGGCACAACCTCGACCACCTGGTCCCGGTGCTGCGCAATGTGCGCAACATCACCGATCGGCCGGTGCTGGTCCATGTGGTCACCCAGAAGGGCAAGGGATATGGTCCCGCCGAGGCCGCCGCCGACAAGCTGCACGCGGTGGCGAAGTTCGACGTGGTCTCCGGCAAGCAGACCAAGGCCAAGGCCAATGCGCCGAGCTATACCCGCGTCTTCGCCGAACAGCTGATCAAGCGCGCCGAACGGGATCCGCGCATCGTCGCCATCACCGCCGCCATGCCGTCCGGCACCGGCCTCGATCTGTTCGCCAACCGCTTCCCCGAGCGGATGTACGACGTCGGCATCGCCGAACAGCATGCGGTCACCTTCGCCGCCGGCCTCGCCGCCGACGGCATGCGTCCGTTCTGCACCCTCTATTCCACCTTCCTGCAGCGCGGCTACGATCAGGTGGTGCATGACGTGGCGATCCAGTCGCTGCCGGTGCGCTTCGCCATGGACCGGGCCGGCCTCGTCGGCGCCGACGGTCCGACCCACGCCGGCTCCTTCGACATCGGCTATCTCGGCGCCCTGCCGGGCATGGTGCTGATGGCCCCGTCGGACGAGGCCGAGCTGGCCGGCGCCGTCGCCACCGCCTGCGTGATCGACGACCGTCCTTCGGCCTTCCGTTATCCGCGCGGCGAGGGCGTGGGCGTGGACATCCCCGACTGGGCCACGCCCTGGGCGATCGGCAAGGGCCGGGTGGTGCGCGAGGGCACGGCGGTGGCCATCCTGTCGCTCGGCACCCGGCTGGCCGATTCGCTGGCGGCGGCGGACCTTCTGGCGGCCCGGGGCCTGTCCGCGACCGTGGTGGACGCCCGTTTCGCCAAGCCGCTCGACGAGGCGCTGATCCTGCGCCTGGCGCGTGAGCATGAGGCGCTGATCACGGTGGAGGAGGGCTCGGTCGGCGGCTTCGGCGCCTTTGTGCTGCAGCTCCTGGCCGAGAAGGGCGCTCTGGACCGCGGTCTCAAGGTGCGCACCCTGACCCTGCCCGACCGCTTCCAGGACCAGGACAAGCCGGAGATCATGATCGCCGAAGCCGGGATCGACGCCGCCGGGATCGTCGCCGCGGCTCTCTCGGCCCTTGGCGTGGAACAGGCCAAGATCGCCCGGGCCTGACGCCCGCGCCGGTCACCGCCTGAAGGCGAGGATCTGTTCGAACAGCTTGTCGTCCCTGACGATGTTGCGGAGCATGCGCTGGAGCAGGGCCCGCAGCGTTCTGAGGTGCTCGGGGGACAGATCGTCGAACACCCTTTCGTTGTGCTCGGCGAGCCGGTCGACCGATTCGGCGTAGACACTGCGCCCCTGATCGGTGAGCTCGACCCGCACCAGCCGCCGGTCGTCCGGCGACGTGCGGCGCTGCACGAACCCGAGGTCGACCAGCTGGTCGATAGCGCGGGTCAGGGTGGTGCGGTCCGAGGTGGTGAATTCGGCCAGTTCGCTCATCAGGCAGCCCTCGAGCCGGCTGATGGTCGACATGGCGCGCCAGAGCGCGATCGTCAGTCCGAGGGATTCCAGCACGGGCGAAAAGTCGCGCACGCGCCGGTTCTGCACCTGGGTGATCAGGTAGAATACATACTCGTCGAAGCCCTCGCCCGTCGATCCGTCGAGGCGGGCGACGTTACTCTCACTCTGCAAAATCAACCCCCGGACCCTCCCCCGGGCCCTACCGACATATTATGTGCAAATGCACGTTGTGCGTTGACACCTGTCGTACCAGCACTTATGTCGCAGTGCAACATAACGCTCAGCTTCGGGCGTCCAGCGCGCGCCCTCTCGGATGCACAGCCGCGCTTAGGAATTTTCTTGGGCGTCCTAAGGCAGTTTCCCTCTGATGAACAATGCTGAACGCGCTGACCCGCTCGACGGGCAGACGCTGCGCGCGGAGCTGTCCGCGGTCGAGATCGATATCCGTTGCGCCCTGTCGCTGGCTCGGATCGCCCTGCAGACCCTGGCCGACGCCACACCCGAAAATCACGTCCGCATCCTGAACGCGCTCGATGATGAAATGGACGGCGCCCGCTTCGAGGACGGCGAACGCTCCGACGCGGTGATCGGCCTGCTCAGCGACTTCAAGGTCCGTCTGATCGAGACCTCCTCCAAGGTCGCGTACCTCGACGACTAGAGCAAAACCGCCGTTAAACGGAATCGTTCTAGAGCGGACAGTGTGCTCGAGAGCCTGACGATCAGAGCGCCGCTGGCGCAAGAGCCGGTTCCGACGTTTCGCGCGGCGCTCTGACGGTGGTCGGGTCAGCCGTGTTCGCAGGCGGCGAAGAAACGCTCGACGCCCGGGCGTTCGTCGGGTCTGGCGACGAGGCCGTGACGCAGTCCCGCCTGGGAGACTTCCAGCCGGCCTGAACGGCGGAAGGCCGTGAGCGGCGGCGCGTCCAGCCGCGTGTCGGCGATCAGCAGCATCGATCCGTCGCCGCCCTCGGTGCGCGCCTTCAACACCGCGCGGGCGCCCGACGACATCAGCGTCAGGACGGCCGGGCCGGGCCCCCGCACGAGGTCGGTCACCTCGACCATGCGCGATCCCTTGGTGCATTGCAGCATGAGATCCACATCGTCCGAGTTGGCCTGGCCGTAGGCCAGCTTGGCCGAGGCGCCCTCGTCGAGGTAGAACAGGCCGAAGCCTGGGGTGGTTGACTGCGGCGTCGCCGCGATCTGCCGGCCGCCGTCCTGGGTGCAGCTGGCCAGGGCCAGGAATCCACCGGCCGCCAGTCCCGCCACCGCCAACGCCTTGATCGCGCGCCGCGCCATCGCCGCCTCCTGCCCTGCCCAAAGGCAAAAGCTCCGGCGGCGGAGACGGTTCCGCGGTCCCGCGTCAGAACGGCGAGAACTTGTTCAGCACCGCCTGGCCGAGGGGGACCTTCTGGACGTTGGAGAGCTCGCCCTTGCCGCCGTAGGACACCCGCGCCTCCGCGATCTGTGTGTGCAGGATGGTGTTGGTGGCGCTGATGTCCTCGGGACGCACGACGCCGGCGACCGTCAGCTCCCGGAGCTCCTGGTTGATCCGCACCTCCTGCTTGCCCTCGATGACCAGGTTGCCGTTGGGCATGACCTGCGTGACGACCGCCGCCAGGGTGAGGGAGACGGCTTCCGAACGGTTCACCGATCCCAGGCCGTCGGACTTGTTGTTGGCGTTGGTATTGATGGCCGCCGAGGGGCTGAAGGCCTTGGGCAGCAACCGGCCGAGCGTGCTCTCAAGGCCGAGGAAGTTGGGCACGCCCAGGCTGGCGGACGACTGGCGGTTCGCCACCGTCTCGTTCGAGACCTTTGCGTTGTCGTTGATGTTGATGTTGATGGTCAGGATGTCGCCGACGCGGCTGGCGCGCTGGTCGTGGAAGAAGGCGCGCGCCCCGTTCCGCCACAGGGAATTCGCGCTGGTCGGCCGGGGCGCCTCCGACATGGCCGTGGTCGCGCCGGCGGACGGCTCGGACGCCGCCAGCTTGGCCGGCAGGGCGATCGAGGACAGCTTGGGCGTCTTGACGGCGTTGTCGAGGCTGCCGCACGCGGCCAGCGACAACAGGATCAGCGGGGCGAGGGCGCAGGGCCGAAGGATCGAGGGCATGAAGGTCACTCCGTCAACGGTAGGCGGCGGCGAGATGGGCGATGGCGGGATGAAGGCCCGTGGCCTTCATCGTTTCGGCGGCAGGCCCGACAGCGGCGTGGCCGGGCGCGACGATGACGGCCTGGATGGTCTTCTTGGAGTCGGTGTTCAGCACGGAGATCTCGTCGCCCACCGCGGCGTCGGCCATCGCCTTGCCGTTCATGGTCAGCGAGATCCCGTCGGCCTCGAACGCGACCTCGATGGTCTCGTCGCGCTTGACCGCCCGGGCGGCGGCCAGGTCGCGCGCTTCGGCCGCGGCCCCGGCGCGCAGAGCCCGGCGCGCGACCTTGCCCACGGCCTGGTCGGGATCGCCGAGGCTGTCGGGGGCGGAGACGGCGTCCGAGCTCCACATGAGGTCGGCCGCGGTCAGGATGTCTCCGGCCTGGATGTTGCGGCCATAGGTCAAGGTCTCGCTGCGTCGGCCCGATGCGGCGATCCGTCGGGCCGGGGCGCTGGTCCCGGACGGCGGCTCCGCCGCGCCGCCCACCGAGGCGACGAGAATGCGGCTCTGGCCCCGCGGGTTGGACCAGTCCAGGCCGGACTGGATGGCGATGGCCTGAACCTTATCGGCGTCGAGCACCGCTTCGCCGCCCCGGGGCGCGGCCCGGCCGACCCGCGCCTCGCTGGCCGTTCCGTCGAACAGGTCCGCCAGGGTGATGATGACGCCGTGGGCGACCGGATGGGCCTTCAGTTCGACCGGCGCTCCCGCGAGCGCCGCGCCGGGCGTGAGGACCAGAGCCGAGATCAGTCCGCAGAAGAGGGGGCGCATCAGTCGCCTCAGGACTTCATCTGCGAGGTGGTCGAGAGCATCTGATCGGCGGCCGTGACGACCTTGGAGTTCATTTCGTAAGCGCGCTGAGCGGTGATGAGGCTGGTGATTTCGGTGACCGCGTCGACGTTGGACGCCTCGGTGTAGCCCTGCTGGATGGAGCCGTAGCCGACGTCGCCCGGCTTGCCGACCACCGGCGCGCCGGAGGAGTTCGACTGCAGGAACAGGTTGCCGCCGGTGGCTTCGAGGCCGGCTTCGTTGAAGAAGGTGGCCAGCTGCAACTGGCCGACGATCTGCGGCGCCGTCTGTCCGGGGATCGCCGCCTGCACCTGCCCGGTGGCCGAGATGGTGATCTGGGTGGCGTTCTGCGGGATGGTCGTCTTCGGCATCACCGTGTAGCCGTCGGTGGTCACGATGTTGCCGGTGTCGTCCACCGAGAAGTTGCCGGCGCGGGTGTAGGCGGTCTCGCCGGTGGGAAGCTGCACCTCGAACAGGCCGCGCCCGTTGACGGCGAGGTCGAGCTGGTTGCCGGTCTGCGTCAACGACCCCTGATCGCGGATGCGGTAGACCGAGCCGGTCTTCACACCGGAGCCGATCTGGATGCCCGTGGGGACCACGGTTCCGGCGTCCGAGGTCTGCGAGCCCATGCGCTCGACGTTCTGATAGAGCAGATCCTGGAACTCGGCGCGCTGACGCTTGAAGCCGATGGTGTTCATGTTGGCGATGTTGTTCGAGATGGTCTCGACGTTCAGTTCCTGGGCGGCCATGCCCGTCGCGGCGGTAGAGAGGGCGCGCATCTGGCGTGTCTCCTTAAGCGGCCTTGCCGAGGCGCTGGACGGCGCTGTCGGACAGGTCTTGGGTCTGGGAAACCATCTGGCTGACCTGGTCGTAGGCGCGGGTGATGGCGATGAGGTTGGTCATTTCGGCGACCGGCTGCACGTTCGAATGCTCGACGGCGCCCTGGCTCAGGTGGACGTTGGTCGCCTGCGTCGGCGTCACGCCGGGCGCGTCGAACAGGTTCGAGCCCTGCTTCTTCAGCACCGAAAGGTCCGCGAAGCGGGACACGCCGAGCTTGCCCACCGCCAGACCGTTCTGGCTGATCGTTCCGTCCTTGGCGATGGCCAGGTCGGTCTTCTGCGGATCGAGGGTGATCACCGAGCCGCTCGACGACAGCACCGGATTGCCCGCGTGGTCGACCAGCTGGTTCTGGGCGTTGAGCGCCATGCGCCCATCACGGGTATAGCGATTGCCGTCAGGGGTTTGCACGGTGAGAAAGCCGTCGCCCTCGATGGCGACGTCGAGCGGATTGGAGCTTTGCTCGATGCTGCCCTGACCGAAGTTCCGCGCCACCCCGTTGTCGATCACATAGTTGATCGGGTCGCCGGTGGTCAGGTTGGACGGCCGCAGCGGGTCGGTGTTCAGCGTGAGGGCCTCGACCTTGAAGCCAACGGTGTCCAGGTTGGCGAGGTTGTTGGCGGTCACTTCCAGCGCCCGCTGCAAGGTCAACTGCCGCGATAGGCCGACATAAAGCGTATTGTCCATGGGTGGACTCCTTCGTCGCACCCCGTGCAACCTCGGGGCCACGAAAAAGACCAATATAATCAATGATAAAGAAGGTTAACGGGGGCGGTTTGACCCCGCCGGCCCGGCAAGTTTTGCCGCCGGGAAAAACTGATCGTTAACCATAAGCGGGCTCTATCGGCGCTGATCTGCGGACAGGCGTCCGCGTGCGGGGCGGTGAATGTCCAAGGACAAGGCCAAGAAGACGGAGGCCGAGGCCGATTCGGCCGATGGCGCCGACGGCGAGGCGCCGGCGAAGAAGAAGCCGCCGTTGATGATCCTCATCGCCGGCGGCGTCGGCGCCCTGGTGATCCTCGGCGGCGGCGGCACCGCGGCGATGCTGATGATGGGCGGCCACAAGCCCGCCGACGAGGCGCACGCCAAGAAGGAGAAGCCGAAGAAGAAGGAGGAGGCCAAGAAAGACGGCAAGGACGCCGGCAAGTCGCCCGTCAGCGAGGGGCCGGACGGCGTGGTGTTCTACACCATGCCCGACCTGGTCGCGAACATCCAGACCGCCGACGGCAAGCCCACCTTCCTGAAACTCAAGCTGGCCTTCGAGCTCCCGGACAAGGACACCGCCGACGCGATCGAGCCCAATGCGCCGCGGCTCAACGACATGTTCCAGACCTTCCTGCGCGAGCTTCGGCCTGAGGATCTCAACGGCAGCCAGGGCGCCTATCAGTTGCGCGCCGAACTGCAGCGCCGGGTGAACCTGGTGATCGCCCCGGCCAAGGTCAACGCGGTCCTGATCCAGGAGATGCTGATCCAGTAGGGCTCCGGCCCCTGGCGCGCGCACCCATGGCAGACACAGACACTCTCTCCGCGGACTCCGCGTCGGACACGATGGATCCCCTCGGCGGCGCGACCCTGCCGATGTCCGACGGCGACCGGTCGCAGACCGCCGAACGGATCCTGAACCAGGATGAGATCGACAGCCTGCTCGGCTTCGATCTCGCCGACGACGACGGAGGCGAATCCACCGGCGTTCGCGCCATCATCAATTCGGCCCTCGTCTCCTACGAGCGGCTGCCGATGCTCGAGATCGTGTTCGACCGCCTGGTGCGGTTGATGACCACGAGCCTGCGCAATTTCACCTCCGACAACGTGGAGGTCTCCCTCGACAACATTTCCTCGATCCGCTTCGGCGACTATCTGAACTCGATCCCCCTGCCGGCGATCCTGGCGGTGTTCCGGGCGCAGGAACTCGACAACTACGGCCTGCTGACCGTCGATTCCAACCTGATCTATTCGATCGTCGACGTGCTCCTCGGCGGCCGGCGCGGCACCGCCGCCATGCGCATCGAGGGGCGGCCCTACACCACCATCGAGCGGGTCCTGGTCGAGCGGATGGTCGAAGTGGTGCTGGCCGACGCGAAGGCGGCGTTCGAGCCGCTGACCCCGGTGACCTTCGTGCTGGATCGGCTCGAGACCAACCCGCGCTTCGCCGCCATCGCCCGGCCGGCCAACGCCGCCATCCTGGTGAAGCTGCGCATCGACATGGAGGACCGCGGCGGCCGGATCGAGCTGTTGCTGCCCTACGCCACCCTCGAACCCATCCGCAAGATGCTGCTGCAGCAATTCATGGGCGAGAAGTTCGGCCGCGACAACATCTGGGAAGGCCACTTGGCCACCGAACTCTGGACCACCGAGCTCGAGGTGCGGGCGGTGCTCGACGAGCAGAAGATCTCGCTTTCCAAGGTGCTCAACATGAAGGTCGGCGAGACCCTGATGCTGAACGCCACGCCTGACAGCCCGATCGAGCTTCGCGCGGGCAACATTCCGCTGACCCACGGCAAGATGGGCCGCCGAAACCACTCCATCGCCATTCGTGTCGACGCCCCCCTCACCGCCGCCGCCCGCAAGGCGGTCGTCTCTCCATGACGAGGACTGCATCATGATCGTCATCGGTCTCGACCTTCTCCTCGCCGGGCTGCTGCTCGTCGCCGTCGTGATGGGCTGGCGCCTCAATGGACGGCTCAGCGCCCTGCGCGCGTCCCAGGTCGATTTCGCCAAGGCGGTGGTCGAGCTCGACGCCGCCGCGGTGCGCGCCGAGAGCGGACTGACGGCTCTGCGCAGCGCCGCGGAAGAGGCTCACGACAGCCTCCTGGCCCGGATCGACACCGCCCGTGCGCTGGCGAGCCGGCTGGAGAAGGCGGAGGCCTCCGCCGAAGGCGCCGCCCGCCGGGCCGAGGCCGCCGCCGCCGAAGCCAAGGCCCTGCCGCCGGCGCCGGCGCCGTCGCCGCTGCGCCCGCTCCGAGACGCCCTGGTCCGCGCCGAGAACGGGACGCCCGAGCCCGTGCGGCCGACCCCGCGCCGTCGTCCGATCGCGGACGAGGCCCTGTTTGCGGATGAAGGGGATGGCGCGGTCCGTCCCGGTCTGCAGGGGCTTCTTCGCATGAGCCTGGCCCGCAGGTGAGAGCATGAACGTTCCCCGCCTCCTTCCCCTGATCGGTGTCGCCGTCGCCGGGGTGATCGCCGTCAACGCGCTCGCCGGCGCCCGCGATCTGCCGCAGATGCTCTCGGCCGCCCAGGCGATGGCCGAGGGAGTCGCCGCGCCCGACAAGGCCAAGAAGCCCGCCAAGGGCGCCAAGCCGGCCCAGCCCTCGACAACCGACGCCGTCGCCGGCGCCGCGCCGCCGTCCCCGAGCCCGTCGGCGCCCGTCGGCGTCTGCGCTCCCAACGCGGCCGAGCTCGCCAAGGCGGCCGGTCTGTCGCCGGCGGAACTGCAGATGCTGCAGAACCTGCAGAACCGCCGGGGTCAGATCGACCAGCGCGAGAAGGACCTCGACACACAGGTCCAGTTGCTGACCGCGGCCGAGACCAAGCTCGACGCCAAGCTGAAGGCGATGGCCGAGCTTAAGGCGCAGATCCAGGCCCTGATGGGGCAGGCCGACCAGAAGACCCAGGGCGAAGTCGACCGACTGGTGGTGGTCTATTCGAAGATGAAACCGCAGGACGCGGCGGCGGTGATGAGCCAGCTCGACGACAAGGTGCGCGTGCCGGTCGCCGCGGCGATGAAGCCGGCCGTTCTCGCCGCCATCCTCGGCAAGATGACGGCGCTGGACGCCAAGAAGCTGACGGAGCTGCTCGCCCACCGGTTCGCTCCGGTGCAACAGCTGGCCGACGCGGCCCGGGCGCCGGCGGCGCCTGCGCCGGCTCCGCCCGCGCCGCCGGCCAAGGCGGGCAAGCCCGCGGCCAAGGCGCAGGCCGACGCCGACGCCGAAGCCGACGACGCCAACGTCGACGATCCGGGGGCCAAGAAGGCCAAGCCGGTCAAGCTCGCCAAACGCGCGCCGCCGAAAAAGAGGCCCGCTCCGCGCGCGCCCAAGCCCAAACCTCCGGTGGAGGAAGCCAAGGCGGCCGCCGGGCCGCGGCCGTACACCGAGGTCAAGGATCAGCCGGCCAAGCCGGTCGACAAGCCCGCGGCCAGCGCGCCGGCCGCGACCAAAGCCAGTTGACCAGCGGCGTTAACCACGCCGCAAGCGGCCTCGGCGCAGGGTCGAACGCCATGCGTTCCCTGAAGCCGGCCCTTGTCGCGCTGTTGAGCGCCAGCCTCGTGCTGGGCGCGCCGACGCTGGCCGTCCCGAAGGGGCGGCCTGTCGCGGCCAGGGGCGGCGCGCTGAAGCCGATCGACGTGCGGATCGGCCAGGCCAAGGAGCTGACCCACATCGAATTTCCGGGCTCCGACCCGGTCTCGACCCGCAAGGACGGCGCGGACCTGGTTCTGCGGTTCGCCCGCGCCTCGTCGACCGATCTGGTTCAATTGAAGGTGGCGCCGCCCCGGTTCGCCAAGCCGGCGACGATCACTTCCTCGCCCGGCGGGGTCGAACTCCGGCTCAGCCCGGCCGACGGGGCGTTGATCCGGATTGGAAAAGCGGACGGGGTGACCTTCGTCAACCTGTCGCCCACACCCGTGGCGGCGACGATGGCGCCGAAGGACCAGCCCCCGGTTCGCCGGGGCGATCCGGCTCCCGCGTCGGGCGTGGTTCGCCTGCAACCCGAACTGCAGGGCAAGACGCTCGTCTTCAAATTCGCCTGGCGCGCACCGGTCGGGGCCGCGGTGTTCCGCCGCGGCGACGCCATCTGGGTGGTGTTCGACGCGAAGGCCAAGATCGACGTCTCCGGCGCGCCTCACGGCATGGTGCAGTTTCGCCGCGTCGAAGCGGTCGACGGCCGGGACTTCGCCGCCGTCCGCATCGTCGCTCCGCCCAGCACCCTGGCCAGCGCCGAGGCGCAGGGATCGACCTGGACCCTCACGCTCGGCCCCACACAGACCCTGCCGGCGCAGGGCGTGACCATTGCGCGCGACGATGCGGCGGGACCCGCGGCCCTGACCGCACAGATGGCCGGTTCGACCGGCGTCTTCTGGATCGACGATCCCGCGGTGGGGGACCGGCTGGCGGTCGTCACCGCGCTCGCGCCGGCCAAGGGACTGGAGCAGCGCCGACAGATGGTCGACGCCGTCCTGCTGCCCTCGATCCAAGGGCTCGCCATCGTGCCGATCGCCGAGGATCTCGCCGTGTCGGCCGACGGCGATCTCGTCAGGATCGGCCGTCCACGCGGCCTCGCCCTCTCGCCGGTCACCGCCCAGTTGCGCCGCTCGGCCCCGGCGACCCAGGACGTCTCCCTGCCGACCGCCGCCGCGATGCCGGCCCTGATCGACTTTCCGAACTGGTCGAAGACCGGTCCGGGAGGCTTCGTGCGCCGCTACCAGACCCTGCTCGACGCGGCCGACGCCGAAGGCGAGAAGGGCAAGGTTTCGGGCATCCAGGCCCGGCTCGGTCTGGCGCGGTTCCTGGTCGGCTCGGAGCTTTCCTTCGAGGCGATCGGCGTGCTCGATCTCCTGGCGAAATCCCATCCGACCATGCTCGGCGACGCCGAGTTCCGCGGCCTTCGCGGCGCCGCCCGGGCGATGGCCGGACGCTGGCACGACGCTCAGGCCGACTTCTCGTCGCCCGCCGTCGCCGAAGATCCCGCCAGCGCCCTCTGGCGCGGCTACATTTCGGCCAAGCTCGGCGACAACGCCGGCGCGCGCGAACAGTTCAGCCACGGCCGCTCGGCGCTCTACGAGTTCGCGCCCGAGTGGAAGGCGCGCTTCGCCCGGGTGGAGGCGGAAGCCGCCCTCGCCGTCGGCGACGGGGCCACCGCCGTCAGTCAACTGGGCGTCGCGTCCGGCGAGCGGGTGAGCGAGAACGAGGCGGCCGCCATCAAGCTCGACCAGGCCCGACTCGAAGAGGCGCAAAACCAGCCCGATCGGGCGTTGGCGCTTTATGACGAAGCGGCCAAATCCGGCTACGGCGCCGTCGCCGCTCCGGCCCTGCTGCACGCGACGAAGCTGCGCATGGCCAAGGGCAAGCTGTCGCCGAACGATGCGGTCGCCACGCTGGATTCGCTGCGCTATCGCTGGCGCGGCGACGGCAACGAACTCGAGACCGTGCGCGCGCTCGGACAGATCTATCTCGGCCAGGGCCGCTATCGCGAGGCGCTCGAGGCCCTGCGCTCCGCCGGACAACGATCCCCCGACCAGCCGGCCGCGCTGTCGGTTTCGAACGACCTTCACGGCGCCTTCCGGGCCCTGTTCCTGGACGGGCAGGCCGACGGCATGCAGCCGATCCAGGCCCTCGCCCTGTTCTACGACTTCCGCGAGTTGACGCCGATCGGCGCCGACGGCGACCTGATGGTCCGCAGGATGGTGCGACGGCTGGTGGATGTGGACCTGCTGGACCAGGCCTCCGAACTGCTCAAATGGCAGGTCGATAATCGCCTCAACGGGCTGCCCAAGGCCCAGGTCTCCACCGATCTCGCCACCATCGATCTGATGGACAAGAAGCCGGAGGAGGCGCTCGAGGCGATCAACAATTCGCGCACCACCCTGCTGCCCACCGCGCTGAACGCCCAACGGCGTGTGGTCGAGGCCCGCGCCCTGCTCGCGCTCGGACGCACCGAGCATGCGCTGGAGCTCCTGCAGGGCGACAAGTCGCCCGAAGCCGCCGACGTCCGCGCCGAGGCGTCGTGGAAGCAGCGCAGCTGGTCGGAAGCCGGGGCCATGATCGAAGGGCAGCTCGGCGATCGCTGGAAGCATCCGGATCCGCTCAGCGGCGAGGACCAGGGCCGGCTGATGCGCGCGGGGGTGGCCTACAGCCTCGCGGGCGACGACGCCGCGCTCGCCCGGCTTCGCACCCGTTACGGCAAGCTGGCCGAGGCCTCCAACACGCCGGACGCCCTTCGCGTGGCCCTGGCCGGCGTCCAGGAGGGAAATCTATCCGCCGGCGATTTCGCGCGGGCCTCCTCCGACGCCGCCGCCTTCGCCGGCTGGGTCGCGGCCAGCAAGAAGCGGTTCCACGACCAGCTTTCCTCCCCCCTGACCGTACCGGCGGCCCAGCCGGTCAAGCAGACCGCCGCCAAGCCTCCGGCCGCCAAGCCGCCGGTGAAGAAGAGCTAGCGGCCTCAGCCTACCCTCCCGGGGGCGGCTTTTCTTGCCGCTCAGCCGGCGATCCGCTACGAGCCCGCGCCATGGATGACGCCAAACCCTTCCGGCCCGAGGCCCGAAACCCCCGCGGATTCGGGGATCGGCGCGCCCGCGACCTCGCCGCCGAGCGGTCGATCCTGGCGTCGGTGTCCGAAGTGTACGAGCGCTACGGCTTCGAGGCGCTGGATACCCCGGCGTTCGAATACGCCGACGCGCTCGGCAAATTCCTGCCCGACAGCGACCGGCCGAACGAAGGCGTGTTCGCCCTGACCGACGACGACGACCAGTGGATGGCGCTCCGCTACGACCTGACCGCGCCCCTGGCCCGCTTCGCCGCCCAGAACTGGGAGACCCTGCCCAAGCCGTTCCGCCGCTACGCCTACGGGCCGGTGTGGCGCAACGAGAAGCCGGGACCGGGGCGGTTTCGCGAGTTCATCCAGTGCGACGCCGACACGGTGGGCTCGGCCCGCCCCGAGGCCGACGCCGAGATCATCGCCATGGCGGTCGAAGGCCTGGAGGCGGCCGGCCTGCCGCGCGGCCAGGCGGTGGTGAAGATCAACAACCGCAAGTTGCTCAACGGCCTGCTGTCGACCGCGGGCGTCGGCAGCGAGGGCCAGAAGCTGGCCGTGCTGCGCGCCGTCGACAAGCTCGACCGGCTGGGCCCCGACGGCGTGCGGCTGCTGCTCGGCGAGGGACGCCTCGACGACAGCGGCGACTACACCAAGGGCGCCGGCCTCGGCGCCAAGGGGATCGAGGCGGTGATCGCCTTCACCGCCGCCGGGCGCGGCGGCCGCAGCGAAACCCTCGACGCCATCGCCGCCGCGATCGGCGGATCGGCCGAGGGCGACGAGGGCCTGGCCGAACTGCAGGCCATCGGCGTCGCCCTGGGCGGCCTCGGCGTCGGCGAGGATCGGGCCGTGTTCGATCCCTCGGTGGTGCGCGGGCTCGAGTATTACACCGGCCCGGTGTTCGAGGCCGAGGCGCTGATCGAGGACGAGACGGGCAAGCGGATCTCGTTCGGCTCGGTGGGCGGCGGCGGGCGCTACGACGATCTCGTGGCCCGCTTCACCGGCGAGCGCACGCCCGCGACGGGATTCAGCTTCGGGGTCTCGCGCCTGGCGGCCACCCTGCGCGCCGCCAATCGTACGCCGGGCGGCGAGGCCCGCGGACCGGTCGTGGTGATCGCCTTCAGCCAGGATCACATGGCCGAGTATTTCGCCGTGGCCAGCGAGCTGCGCGCCGCCGGAATCCCCGCCGAGGTCTACCTCGGTCAGTCGGGCATGAAGGCGCAGATGAAGTACGCCGATCGCCGGCGCAGTCCGTTCGCCATCATGCTCGGCGAGGACGAGCTCGCCGCGGGCGAGGTCAGCATCAAGGACCTCGACGAGGGCCTTGCGGCGTCCAAGTCGCTGGCCAGCAACGAGCTGTGGAAAGAGACCCGGCCCGGTCAATACGCGGTCAAGCGCGCCGAACTGGTCGCCGCGCTCAAGCAGCGGCTGGGATCCCGGGCGTGACGGCCGACCGCGAGCGCGCGCCGCCGGCCGAGGTCGCCGCCGCCATCCGCGCGCGGTTTGAAGCGTTCGGCGGCGCCTGGACCGAGACGGCCGTGCTGCAGCCGCTGGGCCTCCTGCTCGATCTCGCCGGCGAAGCCATGCGCGCCCGGCTGATCGTGGTCACCGGCGGCGTCGAGGACAAGGCGCTCCGGCCCGACTTCACCATCCCTGTGGCCCTGGCCCATATCGCCGCCGGCGCGGAGACCGGTCGCTATCTCTACGCGGGCGACGCCTTCCGCGTGGCGCCGCCAGGCTCCGGGCGCCCGACCGAGTTCGGCCAGATCGGCGTCGAGGTGCTGGGCCCCTCGAGCGACCCGGTCGCCGACGACGCCGCGGTCGCGGCCCTGGCCTGGGCCGCCGCCAGCGCGGGCGGGCGGTCCGACCTAGCCCTGCGTTTCGGCGACGTGTCGCTGTTCCACGCCTTTCTGACCGCGCTGGCCCTGCCGGAGGCGACGGTGACGCGGCTGGTCCGCGCCCTGCCGAGCCCGCGGCTGATGGCCCGCGAGCTCGACCGCGCCGCCGCCCCGGCCGCGCCCGCGGGCGAAGGCCGCCTGGCCTCCATCCTCGCCGACCTGCCGGAGGAGGAAGCCGCATCCATGCTGGAGGAGCTCTGGCGTCTGGCCGGGATCCAGCCGGTCGGCGGGCGCGCGCCGGCCGAGATCGTTCACCGGCTGTCGCACCGCGCCGAAGCGGCGCGCACACCGCCCCTGTCCGACGCCGAGGTCGGCTTGATCCGCCGCTACCTCGCCATCTCCGCGCCCCCGCGCCCGGCGCTCGAGGCCGTGGATGTCCTGGCCAAGGAGGGCGGCGGCGATATCGACTGGGTGCTCGAGGCCTGGGTGCGCCGGCTGAAGGCGCTGGACGCCGACGGCGTGCCGGCCGCCGCCCTGACCCTGGCCGCCGGCTTCTCCAGCCCGTTCGGCTACTACGACGGCGTGCTGTTCGAGATGACCAGCCCTTCGCTCGGCGGAACCGAACCGATCGTCGCCGGTGGACGATACGATGGGCTGCCGGGGCGGCTCGGCGGCCGGCCGGGCGCCGTGGGCTGCATGGTGAGACCCTCCCTGGCGTGGAAGGGCGGCGCATGAGCGGTTCGGTGATCCTGGCCATTCCGTCCAAGGGACGGCTGAAGGAGCAGACCGAGGCCTGGCTGTCCGACGCGGGCCTCCGGCTGGAGGCCGATGGGGGCGAACGCGGCTATCGCGCCCGCATCCGCGAACTGCCTGAGCTCGAGGTGCGGCTGCTGTCGGCCGGCGACATCGCCGCCGCGCTCGACGCCGGCGAGGCTCACCTCGGCGTCACCGGCGAGGACGTTCTGCGCGAGCGCGCCGCCGTGCTCGAGGACCGGGTGTCGCTGCTGCGCCCGCTGGGCTTCGGCCGGGCCGACCTCGTGGTCGCCGCGCCGCAGAGCTGGATCGACGTCGAGACCATGGCCGACGTCGAGGAGGTGGCGCACCTCTACCTGGCCCGCACCGGCCAGCGCCTGCGCGTCGCCACCAAATACGATCGCCAGACCCGCGCCTTCTTCGCCCTGAAAGGGGTGCTGGACTACCGGATCGTGGAGTCCTCGGGCGCCACCGAGGGCGCGCCGGCGGCCGGCGCGGCCGAACTGGTGGTCGACATCACCACCACCGGCGCGACCCTCGCCGCCAACAACCTGAAGATCCTCGCCGATGGGGTGATCCTGCGCAGCGAGGCCCAGCTGGCCGCGTCGCTGCACGCGCCGTGGAGCCCCGGACTGTTGGCCCCGGTGCGCCGGCTGATGGCGGTGGTGGAGGCGAGGGGGCGGGGTCGGGCGCTCGCCGCCCTGCGCTGGCCCGGCGAGTTCGACGCCGCGGCCGAGGCGGCCACCGAGCCCTTCCTGGGGAGGGGCGCGGCGCGCCAATCCGGCGGCCTTCTGGCGCCCGAGCGCCTGCTGTTCGACACCGCCGCGGCCCTCGCGACGGCGGGGGTGCAGCCGGTCAGCGTCACCCGTCCGGACTATGTGTTCGAGGCGAGCTCGCCGACGGTCGACGCGCTGGCGGCGGCGCTCGGGCTCGGCGCGCACAGCCTGTAGAGCCGCCACAGAGCGACCGCGAGCGCCAGCGGGGCTAGGATCATCGCCGGCTTGATCAGGCCGGCGTCGCGCGGACCGACGGCGTCCAGCGCCTGCAGGGCGATCATCAGGATCGGCAGGCCCCAGAGCATCAGCGCGACTCCCTGACCGACCGCGCTCCGGTCGCGCCGCCACAGCGCCAGCGCCGCGCAGGCGGCGGGGATCAGGTCGTAATTGAAGGCCTGGGGCGAGGCCACGAAGGTCGCCACCATCAGCAGCGCGGCCTTGGCTTCCGGGTCGGCGCCGCCGCGCCAGCCTTTCCAGACGCACCAGAAGGCGGCCACCCCGCCGACGGCCTGGGCGGTCATGGCGACGGTGGTGGGCAGGCCCAGGAGGCGGCCCGACATGAGCAGGGTCGGCATCATCCATTGGAACGGCCCGCTGCCCTGGGTCAGCATCAGCTGCTGGGTCCGCAGCGACCCCGTCAGGAAGCCGCGCCAGGCGTCGAGGCCGAACACCGGGACCGACAGCGCGAGCAGGCCGAGCGCCACCGCCGCCGCGCCGGCCATGGTGGTCCAGCGCCGCTCGGCGAGCACGGCCACCGGCAGCATCAACGCCAGTTGCGGCTTGAAGATCAGCAGGCCGAGCACCGCGCCGGCGGCGATCGGCCGGCGCGGCCACAGGCTGAGACCGCCGATCAGGAGGGCGGCGGAGATCGCGCCGTTCTGACCGAGCGCGAGATCGATGGCGGTGGCCGGACAGACCACCAGGAGGACCGCCTCCCGCGGAAGGGGCAGGAAGCCGCGCGCCGCCGGAACCAGGGCCAGCACGCCGAACACGCTCCAGGCGAGGAGGGCGGGAACGTAGGACAACCAGCCCAGGGGGGCGACGAGGAACAGGGTCACCGGCGGATACGACCAGAAATGGAACGGCAGCCGCGGATCGAACAGCCGGTGCTCGGCGGCCAGAAAGCCCTCGCGGTCGAAGATCGGCGCGATCTGGTGCTCACGCACCAGCTGTCCCGCCGTCCAGTAGTTGACGAAGTCGCGGCCGAGGGCGTGGCCCGACCAGTCCAGGTGACCGTGCGCGGTCATGATGTAGGGCAGGAGCAGGAGCCAGGCGAGCGCGGCCAGCTCCCACAGCCAGAGCCGGCCGCGAAAGAAGCCGAACAACCGGTTCACGGCGTGCCGGGACCTGGCGAAGCCGGCGGCCGCACGCGGTAGACTTGGATCGGCGCGTCGTCGTCGGAGATCGGCGCCAGCCAGTCGGGCGCATCGCCCTTGTCGAGGTCGGTCTGCAGGCTGTTCTTCGGCAGGCCGGTCCGGTCGGCGTTGATCCGGTGCGCCGGACACTCCAGCACATAAGTGACGCCGAGCCGCCGGGCGCGCGCCTGCGCCCCGTCCGGACCCGGATCGTCGGCGTCGGCGACCAGCACGCCGCGGGCGGCCAGGATGCCCCAGGTCATCCGATGGTAGGGCGCCGACAGGGTGGAGTGCGGGGTCAGGGCCAGGACGAAGGGTCCGAAGTCGATGTCGCCGGCGGCGAGGCCCACGGGCCGCGCGGCGGCGAGGTCGCGATAGGACGAGGAATTGAAGCAGTAGTCATCGGGCGGCTTGGCGGCCTTGGCCGGCGGCTTGTGCGCCAGGGCGACGCTTGCGTTGTTCCAGGCCTTGGTTGCGGCGATGGCGATCCCCGCCGCGCCCATCGGCATGACCACGAGGCCGGCGAGCAACGGCGCCAGAAAGCCGAGCTTGCGATAGCGCCAGGCGAGGTCGGCCGCGGCGGCCGCGATCAAGGGGACCGCGGCCCAGAAGGCGTAGTTGGCCGAGCGGACCATGGCGAAGCCCGCCGCGCTGGTCAGCAGCAGGAGGCCGCCCGACAGCCGCCAGGCGGCGCTGCCGCGCGTGTCGCGGCGCCGGCCGAGCCAAAGCCAGCCGAGCAGGCCGAGGACCGAGGGCGCCGCCAGCACGATGGCGTCGTCGGGGTGGCGTTTCAACAGGCGGGGGAAGGGCGCCACCTCCTGTACATAGTCGAGCCAGAACGGCTTTACTCTTGGATCGACGTCGGCGAACGGGCCGCGGATGCAGTTGCGGTCCAGCCCGAGGTAGACCAGGGCGGCGACCGCCCCGGCGGCGCCGAAGCCGAGGAAGCGCACCAGCGGATGCCGTCCGCGGGTCAACCGCGCGGCCAGCACCATGCCGGCGGCCGCGACCACGATGGCGGCCACCAGGTTGAAGGCGATGGCGTCGCAGGCGACCACGCTCCACCGCCAGGGCGGGGTCTGGATCATGAAGGCGGCGAGGGTCGAGGTCGCCAGGGCCGCCGCGTAGGCGCGCAGCCGGCGCTCCTCGTCCGCCGCGAACACGAACCTGAGGGCGAGGGCCGCCCCGATCACGGCCTGGAACACCAGGGCCTCGAGTCCGACCGCGAGGCCGAGCCCGGTCGCCGCGCCGGCCAGGGCCGGGCCCCACAGCTTGGGGCCCGTCTGCACCGCGCCGGCGAAGGCCAGCAGAAAGAAGGCCATCTGGGCGTTGTGGTGATCGATCCGACCCGGATGGAACTGATTGTACAGCGGCTGGTGCAACACCATCACCACCGCCGCGACCAGGACGGCCCAAGGGCGGGACGCGGAGGTTTCGCCGAGTTTGCGCGCCACCAGCAGGGTCGCCGTCACCGACGGGAAGATCCAAAGCAGCGGCCAGATGAAGCGGGTCGCGGTCTCGGCGTCGTTCCACGACACGAACCAGGCCATTACCCGCTGCATCAAAGCGATGCCGCCGTCGAGGAGCCGCGACCAGTGCAGATAGACGCCCACCGGCGGCTGCAGGATCATCTCCTTCTGATCCCACCATCCGCGGCCGTTCAAGAGCTGGCGGGCCAGGACAAGACGCATGGCGTCGTCGGTGTCGCCATAGCCGAGCTTCATTCCGGGGCCGTCGCGGACGCCGAGGTAGACGGCGACGATCGCCGTCACCGCCAGGGCGGTCAACAGCAGTCCCCGCCGGCTGGTCAGGTCCGGTAGGTCTGGAAGGCGGGGTAGGCGCATCGGACGCGTCGGCTCCTCGCCGCCTCTCTCCCACGCCGGGTCGATTCCGGCCAGCCCATGGCGCGTCCGGACGGTCTGCGACGCCCGGGCCCCGCGGCGAGGCGAAACCGGTCGCTGCGGCGTGACATACTCTATCGCTCGGGCGCGAATTCGGGTTTACGAGGTTTGAAACCTTACGAAGGAGGCTCTCGCTGCGCCCCCCGCGCGGCGAAGACCCGGATGTCCGATTTGAGTTCCGCGCTCCAGCGAGGCGCAGCGCGCCTGGGCTCCTATGTGGTCGGAGCGCCGCTACCCACCGGTCTGGTCCGATTTCTCGGCGTCGGCCTGACGGGTCTGGCGGTGCAGACCATCGTCTTCAGCGTCCTGTTCCGTTTCGGGGCCGACAAGTCGCTGGCCTGGTTGATCGGCATGCTGCTGGCGACCGGCGTGACCTGGGCGCTGAACCGGCGGTTCACCTTCGGCGCGAGCGGCCGGCGGCGGCGGCACGAGCTCCTGCGATACGCGCTGGTCACGGCCGTGGCGCAGGGCGTAAGCTTCGCCCTGTTCCATGGCTTCCTGGCCTTCTTGCCCTTGATCCCTCCGCAGATCGACGTGATCCTGGGCGCCGTCCTCGCCACCTCCGTCTCCTACAGCGGCCAGCGCTTCTTCACCTTCGCCCCGGCCGACGCCGCCGCCGATACCGAGCCCAAGGCCTAGATGTCTCAACTTCCCAAGACGCCTCTCCCGACCGACGTCCTCATCATCGGCGCCGGTCCCGCCGGTCTTACCGCCGCCTATCTCCTGGCCAAGGCCGGCAAGAGCGTGCGCGTGATCGAGAAGGACCCGGTTTACGTCGGCGGCATCAGCCGCACCGTCCGCTACAAGGGCTTCCACTTCGACATCGGCGGCCACCGGTTCTTCTCCAAGAGCCGCGAGGTGGTGGACCTTTGGAACGAGATCCTGCCGGACGACTTCATCGACCGGCCGCGCCTGTCGCGGATCTATTACGACCGCAAATACTACGCCTACCCGCTGAAAGCGTTCGAGGCGCTCAGGAACCTTGGCGTGTTCACCGCGGGGTTGTGCATGGCTTCGTACGCGGTGGCCAAGGCCACGCCGATCACGCCGGCCCGGAACTTCCACCAATGGGTCCGCAACCAGTTCGGCGAGAAGCTGTTCTCGATCTTCTTCAAGACCTACACCGAAAAGGTGTGGGGCATGAGCTGCGACGATATCTCCGCCGACTGGGCGGCGCAGCGCATCAAGGGGCTGTCGCTGGGCGCCGCCGTGACCGACGCCCTGATCCGCTCGATGGGCCTGAAGAAGAAGCCCGCCGCGACCCTCGGCGAGCAGGGCGGGGTGAAGACCCTGCTGGAGAGCTTCCGCTATCCCCGCCAGGGTCCCGGCATGATGTGGGAGACGGCGCGCGACAAGGTGGTCGCCATGGGCGGCGAGGTCGTCATGGACCACACGCTGAGCTCGCTCAGCCACGACGCCGCCAAGGGCCAGTGGACGCTCTTGGCGCGGTCGGCCGATGGCCGGACCGAGAGCTTCGCGGCCGAGCACGTCATCTCCTCGGCGCCGATCACCGAGCTCGTGTCGGCGCTTCAGCCGCGCCCGGCGAGTCTCGAGGCGGCGATGGGGTTGAAGTACCGCGATTTCATCACCGTCGCCCTGATCGCCCCCGCCGCCGCCGCGCACGATTTCCCCGACAACTGGATCTACATTCACGATCCGTCGGTGAAGGTCGGCCGGATCCAGAACTTCCTGTCCTGGTCGCCCGAGATGGCGCCCGCGGGATTCGCCTGTCTTGGCCTGGAGTATTTCTGCTTCGAGGGCGACGGCCTCTGGACCTCGCCGGACGCGGACCTGATCGCCCTGGCCAAGGCGGAAATCGGCAAGATCGGCCTGATCCCGCCCGAGGCGGTGGTCGATGCGGCCGTGGTGCGCCAGCCCAAGGCCTACCCGGTCTATGACGACGCCTACCAGATCAATGTCGACGCCGTGCGCGACGATCTCGAAGGGGCGTATCCGAGCCTGCACCTGGTCGGCCGCAACGGCATGCACAAGTACAACAACCAGGACCACGCCATGATGACCGCCATGCTGACGGTCGAGAACATCCTGGCCGGCGAACGCCGGTTCAACGTGTGGTCGGTCAACGAGGACGCCGAATATACCGAGGCCGGCTATTCCGGCGCCGAGAGCGCGCTCAAGTCCGAGCGGCTGGTTCCCAAGAAGGCGGCGGCCTAACCCTCGGCGCCGAAGTGGGTTTCATGCGCCACCGGGCGCGGGACGGGACGGTCGAAGCGGGCGATCTCGAGGGTCTCCTCGGTCACCACCACCCGGTCATAACGGCGGCGGTCGGCCAGCAGGTCGCGGGCGAAGTCCAGCGCCGAAGCGCGATCGTCGAACATCTCGATCTCGAACGCCGGGATCGCGTCCGGGCCGTCATGCAGGTAGAAGGTATAGGTCTTCATGCGGGCGACTCCGCGTCCATCGGTCCGGCGGGAGTGTGCAAACGCCCCTGCCCCCCTTGGGCGCTCGTTTGCTTCCGGCATCGACGCCTAGCTACATGTCGATGATGGTTGCGAAGCTAGGCCAAAAGCGCGGCTTTGGCGACCTCAATTGTTAATTTCACCAGCATGTGTTCGTCCCGGCGGAGCCGAGACGGTATCGTACCAAACCAGTCCGCTGAGTCGTATACACCCCATGCCGATCCGCCGTCTTCCGCCCGAAACCGTCAACCGGATCGCCGCCGGCGAGGTGGTCGAGCGGCCGGCGGCTGCGGTGAAGGAGCTGGTCGAGAACGCCATCGACGCCGGGGCCACACGCATCGAGGTGCAGGCCGATCAGGGCGGCCTGTCGCGAATTCTGGTGGTCGACGACGGCTGCGGCCTGGCGGCCGGCGAACTGGCTCTGGCGGTCGAGCGCCACGCCACCTCCAAACTTCCGCCGGAAGACGACGGCGGCTGGGCCCTGCTCAACGTCTCGACCATGGGGTTCCGCGGCGAGGCCCTGCCGTCGATCGGCTCGGTGTCGCGGCTGGCCATCACCAGCCGCGCGCGGGGCGAGGCCGACGCGCATCTGATCGCCGTCGACGCCGGGGCCACGGCCCCGGTCGCCCCGGCCGGGTTCCCGGGACCGCACGGCGCACGGGTGGAGGTGCGCGACCTGTTCTTCGCCACCCCGGCGCGGTTGAAGTTCATGAAGTCCGAGCGCGCCGAGGCCCTGGCCATCGCCGAGGAGCTGAAGCGCCAGGCCATGGCGCACGAGGCGGTCGGCTTCTCCCTCGACCTCGACGGCCGCTCCGTGTTGCGCCTGCAGCCCGAACATCCGGGGCCGGAGGGACGGCTTCGCCGCCTCGCCGCCGTGCTCGGCCGCGACTTCCACGAGAATGCGCTCGAGATCGATCAGCAGCGCGAAGGCGTGCGGCTGTCGGGCTTCGCCGGCCTGCCGACCTATTCGCGCGGCAACGCCGCTCACCAGTACCTGTTCGTCAACGGCCGGCCGGTGAAGGACCGGCTGCTGACCGGCGCGCTCCGCGCCGCCTACGCCGACTTCCTCGCCCGCGACCGGCATCCGGTGGCGGCGCTCTATGTGGAGCTCGAGGCGGGACTGGTGGACGTGAATGTGCACCCCGCCAAGGCCGAGGTGCGCTTTCGCGATCCCGCCCTGGTGCGCGGCCTGATCATCGGCGCCCTGCGCCACGCCCTGGCCGGCGCCGGTCACCGGGCCGCCACCACCACCGCCGGCCAGGCCCTGGCCGGGTTCACGGCGGGGCAGGGGAGCTGGGGCGGCGCGCTCGGGTCCTCGCCCTCGGCCTACGCCTGGAGCGGATCGCGGGGCTATTCCGGGCCCTCGCCGCTGGCCCTCAGCGCCACGGCGGCGCAGAGCCTGGCCATGGCCCTGCCGGGGCTGCAGGAGGTCTCGGCGCGGGTCGAGCCCGACGACGCCGACGCGAGGCCGGGCGCCGCCATCATCGATCCGCTCGATTATCCCCTCGGCGCCGCCCGCGCCCAGCTGCACGAGACCTACATCATCAGTCAGACCCGAGACGGCCTGGTGATCGTCGACCAGCACGCGGCGCATGAGCGGCTGGTCTATGAACGGATGAAGGCCGAGGCCGAGGGCGGCGGGGTGGCGCGCCAGGCCCTGCTGCTGCCCGAGGTGGTCGAGCTCGATCCGGCCGAGGCCGAACGGGTGGCGGGACGCGCCGACGAGCTGGCGGCGCTCGGCCTCGTCGTCGAGCCCTTCGGCCCCGGCGCGGTGCTGGTGCGCGAGACGCCGGCCGCGCTCGGCGAGACGGATGTGCAGGGTCTGGTGCGCGACATCGCCGACGACTTGGCCGAGTCGGGCGCGGCCCTGGCCCTGTCCGAGCGCCTCGCCGAAGTGGCCGGGACCATGGCCTGCCACGGCTCGGTCCGCGCCGGCCGCCGCCTCAGCGCCGCGGAGATGAACGCCCTGCTGCGGCAGATGGAGGCCACGCCGCATTCCGGTCAATGCAACCACGGCCGTCCCACCTATGTGGAGCTGAAGCTCGCCGACGTCGAACGCCTGTTCGGACGGCGCTGAGGATCACGGCGTGTCGGCTTCGAGATGAAGCCCACACGGTCCCCCGGGCGTTCGATCCACCGGAGACCCAGGTTGGGAGGAAGAGATGAACGACAAGCCGGTCGATCCCAAGGCCTCGAAGCTGCGCCGGCAGGAGCCCGGCAAGATGGGCCTCGGCACGAGCGAGCCCTCGCGCACGCCGCCCGCCGGCTGGAAACCGCCGAAAAAACCCGACCTGATGACCAGCAATGTGAAGCCGCGGCGCGGCGGGCCGGCTTAGCCGGGGACTGTCGCAGACTTCGGGATCTGCGTTTGTTTCCGCTCATCCCGTCATTCGCCGGGATGAGCGGAAGAAAAGCGGCTTAACGGCTTCCGGTATCCGCGTGTCGCAGAAGCGGGGTAGATTCCCGCGCGGGCCTGTGGCGTGCTGTGGGTATGGCCTCGCCCTCAGACGATCTCGATCTCAGCCGCCGCAACCTGCTGATCGCCGCAGGCCTGGGCGGGGCCGCTCTCGCCCCGCAGGCCGCCGGGGCCCTCCCTATGAAGGCGGCGAGCGCGCCCGGAGATCCCGTCACAACCCCGCCGGTGTCCGGCCTGCACCTACAGTTCGGCGCCGACGCGGCGACCCAGATGGTGGTCTCCTGGCACACCCTTCAGCCGGTCAGCCACCCCCGCGTCCTGCTCGGCCATCTCGACGGCAGGCTCGTGCAGACGGCGCCCGCCGAGACCCGCACCTACACCGACGCCAAGTCCGGCCAGGTGGTCCACGCCCATCACGCCAGGCTGAGCCGGCTGCAGGCCGACACCGCCTATCTCTACGCCGCCCTGCACGACGGCGCGGCGCCGCAGTTCAGCACCTTCCGCACGGGCCCGCGCGGCCGCGCGCGCTTCACCTTCACCAGCTTCGGCGACCAGGGGACGCCCACCCTCGGCCGGGCCTACACGCCGCCCGACGGAACGACCCTGCCCGCCGGCCTGCCCAACCCGCTGTTCGTCAACGACAACCTCGGCTCGCCCGCGGCCGGAGACACCACGCTCGGCGTCGAACGGATCCAGCCCCTGTTCCATCTGTTCAACGGCGACCTCTGCTACGCCAATCTGGCGCATGACCGGGTGCGCGCCTGGTGGGACTTCTGGAACAACAACAGCCGCAGCGCGGCCAACCGGCCGTGGATGCCCTCGCCGGGCAATCACGAGAACGAACTCGGCAACGGGCCGATCGGCTACCGAGCCTACCAGACCTACTTCGCCGTGCCCGAGGCCGCCGGCCAGACCGACACCACGCGCGGCCTGTGGTACGCCTTCACCGTCGGGTCGGTGCGGGTGATCTCGATCGCCAACGACGACGTCGCCTATCAGGACGGCGGCGACTCCTATGTGCGTGGCTATTCGGCGGGCGCGCAGAAGGCCTGGCTCGAGGCCGAGCTGGCCGCCGCGCGCAAGGATCCGGCCATCGACTGGATCGTGGTCTGCATGCACCAGGTGGCGATCTCCACCGCCGACAAGTTCAACGGCGCCGACCTCGGCATCCGCGAGGAATGGGTCCCGCTGTTCGACCGCTACGGCGTCGACCTCGTGGTCTGCGGCCACGAGCACCATTACGAGCGCTCGCATCCGATCCGCGGCCACGAACTGAACCCGACGCGCACGCCGATCCCGGCGGCCACCGGAACCCAGGTGATCGACACCACCCAGGGCACGGTGCACATGGTGATCGGCGGCGGCGGCACGTCGAGACCGTCGAACGCGGTGTTGTTCGATCCGCCCGAATGCCGGGTGGTCACCGCCGTCGGCGCGCCCGATCCCAAGACCGGCCGGCGCCCGCCGATCTATGTGCATGAGCACGCCCCTTGGTCAGCCGTGCGCAACGCCGCCCACGCCTACGGCTTCGCCGCCTTCACCGTCGATCCCGGGTCGCGCGCCGGCGGGATCACCACCATCACGGTCACCTACTACGACGTGGTCGGCCCCGACGGCGCCGTCGCCCCGTTCGAGACCTTCACCCTGCGTCGCCCGCGCCGCGATCGCGCGTAGGTCCGCCGCAGAAGACGCGTCAAACCCGGGAACCGGTTCCCGGATCATATGGGCGTCAAAACCCTAGAGCCGCACGCCGATCCTGGGAGCGGCCCACGTCATGGCGATATAGAGCCCGATGGTCAGCGCACATCCGGCGCACAGACTCAGCCAGAACGGCGCGCCCCACCGCAGCAGCGCTGGCATCAGCAGAAACATCGGCAGGGACGGCAGGACGTACCAGAACGTCGCCTGCAGATGGTCCGCCATGTTCGCCGGGTCGGGCCTGTCGCGCCAAAGCCAGATCGCCCCGAGCACCGAGACCAGGGGCAGAGAGGCGATCAGGGCGCCGAACCCCGGATAGCGCCGTGCAAGCTGCGACGCCGCGGCGATCAGAACGCCGGAGATCACAGCCTTCAGAAGGAGGTAGTACACCCCTCTAAGCTGCCGGATCGGACGGGACTCGGCAACCGTCGCGTGGCGGCCGCGGTCCGGGCGCGGAGGAACCTGACGTGAGCGGCGGCTAGACCCGACGCCCGCGCAGGAAGTGCATGACGACCAGCACGACGGCGATCAGCAGGATGATGTGGATCGCGAAGGCGGTGATGTGGAAGGCGAAGAAGCCCAGCAGCCACAGCACCACCAGGACCAGAGCGATGATTCCAAGCATTTGCAGCCCTCATATGCCCTGACCGTGAGTGGCGAGCTTGGCCTTAATGAGCGGACCAGCCCGAGGTTCCGTTAGGGGGTTCGCGAGCGCGCCGGACATGCTGTAAAGCCCCGAGCTGAGCCGTCGGTTCGAAGGGGCGCTGTTTGGAAGATCTGGCCGTCACCGCCCGCGAGACGGGTCTCAGCAAGAGCCTCAGCAAGAGCCAGGTGATCATGATCAGCCTGGGCGGGGCGATCGGCACCAGCCTGTTCCTGTCGAGCGGCATCGCCCTCGGTTACGCCGGCCCGTCGGTGCTGGTCAGCTTCGCCATCGCCGGCTTCATCGCCGTCGCCATGGTGTTCAGCCTGTCCGAAATGGCGGTGGCGCACCCGGCCGCGGGCTCCTTCGGGGTCTACGCCGAGACCTATCTGAACCCGTGGGCCGGGTTCGTGGTGCGCTACACCTACTGGTTCGCCCAGGTGATCGCCACCGGGTTCGAGGCGGTCGCCGCCGGCCTCTACATGACCTACTGGTTTCCCGGCGCGCCGGTCTGGCTGTTCTCGCTCGGGTTCGCCGCGGTGGTGCTCTACGTGAACTGCCGGCCGGTGAACAACTTCGGCACGGTCGAGTACTGGTTCTCCTTCGTCAAGGTGACCGCCATCGTGCTGTTCATCCTCTTGGGGCTCAGCAAGATCATCGGACTCGGGACCGCGCCGGTGGGCCTGCACAATCTCTACCAGTTGCCCGGCGGCTTCTTCCCACACGGCCTGCACGGGACGTGGATGGCGGTGATCCTCGGCCTGTTGTCCTACGTCGGCATCGAGGTGATCGCGGTCACCTCCGGCGAGGTGCCCAATCCCGAGGTGGCGATCCCGGCGGCGCTGCGCACCATGGCGATTCGCCTGTTCCTGTTCTACGTCCTGGCCCTCGGCGTCCTGGCCGCGGTGATCCCCTGGACCCAGACCGGCGGCAGCGTGACGGTGGCGCAGAGTCCGTTCGTCAAGGTGCTGACCCTGTCGGGGATTCCCTACGCCGCCGGAATCATGAACTTCGTGGTCGTCAGCGCCGCCCTCTCGGGCATGAACACCAACGTCTACCTGTGTTCGCGCATGCTGTTCTCGCTGGCGCGCGGAAACTATGCGCCGAGCGTGCTGGGCCGGCTCAACCGGGCGGGGACGCCGGTGATGGCCACCCTGGCGTCGGGGGCCTTCATCCTCACCGCCATCGGCGCCGCCAAGCTCACCCCGAAGGCCTACGCCTATCTGCAGGGGGTGGCGCTGTTCGGCGCCATCATCGTCTGGATGCTGATCCTGATCAGCCATCTGCGCTTTCGCCAGCGCCACAAGGCGGCCGACCTGATCGTGCGCATGCCGCTGTTTCCGGCCATGCAGTTCGCCGGCCTCGGCCTTCTGGCCGCGCTCCTGCTCACCATGGGCCTGGACAAGGACTGGACCCTGTCCTGGATCGTCGGCGTTCCCTGGCTGATCCTGCTGACCCTCGGCTATTTCCTGTGGAAGCGGGTCGTCGCGGCGCGCGGCCCTGAAGGACCTGTCGCATGAGAGACCCCCTGCGCCTTCCCTCGGCGGACGAGGTTGCGGCCGCGCGCGGCGCCGTCGCCGGGATCGCCCGGCGCACGCCGCTGTGGCGGCTCGAGGCGGACGTGCCGGACACCACCATCTACCTCAAGCTCGAGAACCTGCAGCCGCTCGGCTCGTTCAAGATCCGCGCGGCGGTGAACGCCATGAAGGCGGCCGACCCCGAGAGCCTGGCCAAGGGGGTGATGGCGCCCAGCGCCGGGAACTTCGGCCAGGGCCTGGCCTGGGCGGCCCGGCGGATGGGCGTGCCGGCCGTCATCGTCGCTCCCGACACCGCGGCGATGACCAAGACGGAGTCTTTGCGGGCCCTCGGCGCGACCGTGCACCGCATCCCCTTCGACGCCTGGTGGCAGGTGCTGACCACCCGCCGCTTCGAGGGCGCGGAAGGGGTGTTCTTCCATCCCGTGGCCGAGTCCGCGGTGGTCGCCGGCAACGCCACCATCGGCGCGGAGATTCTCGAGGATCTCGATGGGATCGACACGGTGATCGTCCCCTTCGGCGGCGGCGGCCTGATCAGCGGGATCGGCTCAGTGATCCGCCGGCTGAGCCCCGCGACCCGCATGCTGGCGGTGGAGTCCCAGGCCGGCCAGCCGGTGGCCGCGGCGCTCCAGGCCGGCGGACCGGTGAAGGTGGCCTTCGATCAGAGCTTCGTCGACGGCATGGGGTCGAGCGTCGTGCTCGACGAGATGTGGCCGCTGGTGAGGGAGACCGTGGACGACGCGGTGTGCGTCTCGTTCAAGGAGATCGCCGACGCGATCCGCCTCCTGGCCCTCAAGCACCGGATCATCGCCGAGGGCGCGGGCGCCGCCTCGGTGGCCGCCGCTCTGTCGGGCCTGGCCGGCAAGGGAACCATCGTCTGCGTGGTGTCGGGCGGCAACATCGACGCGGGCAAGCTCGGCGGTATCCTGAACGGGCAGGACCCGTTCTAAGCGAAGCGGATGTTGTGAGGGATACGGAATGACTGGCGCCACCCTCGACCGCATCGTGTTCGGCTGCGGCAACTTCGGCGGCCTCGGCTCGTCGCCGACCCTGCGCGACAAGGGCGACGACCGCGAGCGCGCCCTGGCCCTGCTCGATCACGCGCGCGACCAGGGGCTGACCCGGTTCGACACCGCCAACACCTACGGCGGGGGGACCAGCGAACGGGTGCTCGGCGACTGGCTGCGGGCGCAGGGCCCCGGCGTCCGCGCCGGCCTGCAGATCGCCACCAAGGTCGGCAATCCCAACGGCTGCCCGCCGGGCGACAGGCCGCTCAGCCGCGCCCAGGTGTCCTTCCACCTCGAGGAGTCCCTGCGCCGGCTCGGCCTCGAGCAAATCGACCTCTACTATCTGCACGAGTTCGATCCGGCGACACCGATCGACGAGACGCTGGAGGCGCTGGACCGGGCGCTCGAGCAGGGCAAGATCGCCGCCTTCGGGGTCTCCAACGCGACCCTGGCCGATCTGCAGGGCGTGCTCGCCGGCGCCGCGGGCCGTCTCCGGCGGGCCTTCACCCACGTGCAGAACCTGTTCAACCTCCTGGACCAGGGCGACCTTCAGGCGGTGATCCCGCTCTGCCAGGCCGAGGGGCTTCGGTACGTGGCCTTCAGCCCCCTTTCGGGCGGCCTGCTCAGCGGCAAGTACAAACCGGGCGAGGCGCCGGCGGTCGGGCGGGTCAAGGACGCGCCGGGCTTTTACGACCACCTGCTGACGCCGGCGACCTTCGACACCGTCGCCGCGCTTCGCCGCCGGGCCGACGAGGATGGCCTCACCGTCGCCGGCGCCGCCCTGCGGTTCATCCTGGACAGTCCGGGCGCGCCCTCCCTGATCATCGCGCCGCGGTCGATCGCCCAGTTCGACGACTATGACCTCGGACGGTTGGGCGCGTAGGAGGGCGCCCAATTTTCTCGCGTTCAGCGGCGTGGGAGCTGCACGCGGGCGGTTTTCCCACGGGTCCGATGGCGAGAGCGCTAACCTCGCGGCGATTGCGGAGCCGCGCCGATGAACGCACACACGCCGCCGGCCATGACGCCGGACCCCACCATGGCCGCGGACGGCTCGCGCACGCCCTACGCGGTGTTCCACTCGCAGGCGATCTACGACCTCGAACAGGAGCGGATCTTCCGTGGGCCGACCTGGAGCTTCCTCGGCCTCGAGGCCGAGATCCGCCAGCCCGGGGACTTCAAGAGCACCTTCATCGGCGACACGCCGGTGGTGATGACCCGCACCGACGACGGCGGCCTGGCCGCCTGGGTCAACCGCTGCGCCCATCGCGGCGCTATCGTCTGCCGGCAGCTGCGCGGCAACGCCGCGTCACACACCTGTGTCTACCACCAGTGGCGATACGATCTTGAAGGCGACCTGTTCGGCGTGCCCTTCCTGCGCGGCCTCAACGGCCAGGTCGGCATGCCCAAGGACTTCGACCGCAAGGCGCACGGCCTGCGCAAGCTGCGCGTGGAAAGCTATGCGGGGCTGGTGTTCGCCACCTTCAGCGACACGGTGGGCTCGCTGGCCGAGTACATCGGCCCGGTGATGGGCGGCTATATCGAGCGGATCTTCCACAAGCCGGTGGAATATCTCGGCTGCACGCGGCAGTTCTCGACCTCCAACTGGAAGCTCTACCTCGAGAACGTCAAGGACCCCTACCACGCCAGCCTGCTGCACCTGTTCCACACCACCTTCAACATCTTCCGGGTGGGGATGAAGGCGCACTGCGTCACAGACGGCGGCCACGGGCTGCACAGCCTCATCATGGCGATCAAACAGGATCCCGCGTCCGGCGGCGCGGAGACCTCCGGCGCCTATACCGAGCAGAAGATCCGCTCCTTCGACAGCGGCTTCGTGCTGGAGGACGAGAGCCTGTTGGCGCTGGAGCCCGAGTACGAGGTCCTGGCCACCAACCATATCCAGCCGATTTTTCCCCAGCTGGTGATCCAGCAGATCCACAACACCCTGGTGGCCCGGCAGCTGCTGCCCAAGGGGCCGGACGCCTTCGAACTGGTGTTCCACTTCTTCGGCTACGCGGACGACACGCCTGAGCTTCGCAAGCTCAGGATCAAGCAGGCCAACCTGGTCGGCCCTGCGGGCTACATCTCGATGGAGGACACCGAGGCGACCGAGCTGGTGCAGCGCGGCACGGTGCGCGACGGCGGCGTGACCTCGATCATCGACATGGCCAGGGACGCGCCCGAGCAGAGCGACACCCTGATCACCGAAAAGCTGATCCGCAGCTTCTGGGCCGGCTACCGGACGCTGATGGGGTTCGACGACGCCGAGATGGCGGGGGCGTAAGGTGGCGGCGGGGTTTAACGTTCAGGGGGGGCATCCTCGGGTGCAGCGAAGCGGAGACCCGGGGACCCAATCCCTCGACAGCCGTGGCTGCTCGGGCGCCACGTCCGACGCTGCGCGGCTGGGTCCTCGGGTCAAGCCCGAGGATGACTCGAGGTCAGGATCATGGGCCCGCCCATGACCGACCTTCACCTGCGCCAGGTCCTGCTCGCGCTTCAGGACGAATACATCTCGACCCTCGATACCGACCGCCTCGAACTCTGGCCCGAGATGTTCGTCGATGACTGCCTCTATGAGATCATCCCCAAGGAGAATTTCGATCTCGGTCTGCCGGCGCCGGTGATCTATTGCGACAACAAGGCCATGCTGCGCGACCGGGTGGTGTCGCTGCGCAACGCCAACATTTTCCAGCCGGTGGTCTATCGGCACTTCATCTCCGGCCTGTCGTTCCAGCGCATGGACGCGGCGGTGGTGGAGATGCAGTCGAGCTATCTGGTGATCAACACCAACCAGCTCGGCCAATCGATGGTCTACCAGACCGGCCGCTATCACGACGTGGTCGTCGAGGCGGACGGCCGGTGGCGTTTCAAGAGCAAGCGCGTGATCTACGACACGTCGCGGATCCAGACCGCCTTGGCCATCCCGATCTGAGCCGTCCGCTCAGAGGTAGCCGAACTGCGCCGCAAGCGCGTCGACGCGGGCCCAGGCCGGATCGGACGCATCGATCCGCGGCCGCGACGGGGGTTCGGAACGGATCGGCGAGAGGTTGGCGACCTTCCACGGAAGCGGCGCTCCGCGCCGATAGAACTGCAGGTCGCCGACCGTGTCCGGCGCGGCATGGGCGTCGAACAGGGACTGCTCGGGAAACCGTATCTGCCAGACCGAAAACACCTCATCGAGCGTCGCCTTGGGGTGGGCGATGAAGGTCTCGTAGCGCAGCACCGAAACGTCGTCCTGCGCCGACCTCAAGGGCCCCCAGCATTGCTCGACCAGTCCCACGGCGTCGGCGACCGAGTCCTTGATCCAGAAGTCCTGGCCGGAGCGGGCGGGGGAGTCCCGGTAGAGCAGGCAGGAATTGACGATCTCGCGCGGATCGCGAACCACGAACAGGAACTGGGCGCCGGGGAATCCGCGCCTGAGGTCGTCGAGCCGGGTCGCGTACATCGGGTTCTTCTCGCCCCAGATCGGCTTTGGCGCAGCGATGGCGGTCAACACCTCGCGGAGCGCCGCGGCCGGCTCCTGGGCGGCCTCCACACGGGCGCGATAGGCCTCGTGGCCCCCGCGTTCGGTCAGAAACGCCAGCAGTTTGCCGACGACCATGCCGCCGAAGTCGAGCACGTCGATCAGGCTCACTTCGTCGAAGATCTTGATCTGATCGTGGGCGTTCAGCGCCTGGGTGACGATGGTCGTCCCAGATCTCGGCGCGCCGACGACGAACACCTGCACGGCGCGCCTCGTCAGACGGCGCTGGAAGGGGCCGGCGGGGCGAGCGGGCGACCGCGGAACCGGCCGCAGGGCCCAGCGCAGGACGTTAGGACGTGAGCGGGCATGCCATCCTCCGATGGCGACCCTGTAGCGGCCAAGCTTGGCCTTCGTGGGACGGAATGATGCTGGATTACTTCGTGTCCGGCACAGTCCGAGACATGATGTTGCGGCGTTACAAACCAGCCGCCTTACGCGGCGGCGTGCATGGGAACGCCGCGCATGATCAGCTCCATGGCGCGATGCGCCGGCTCGCCGTCGCGGGCGATGCCGCCCTCGGCGTAGATCAGGGCCAGACGATCCCGCGCCCGGCTGACCCGGCTCTTGATGGTGCCGATGGCGGCGCCGGTGATCGCGCTGGCTTCCTCATAGGACAGGCCGCCGGCCCCGATCAGGGTCAGGGCTTCGCGCTGATCGTCAGGCAGCATCGCCAGCGCCCGGCGCAATTCGTCGAGCTCCAGGCTGGCCGAGGCGTTGCTGACCGCCACCAGACTGCGTTCCGCGGTGTCGGGATCGAGCGCGCACGAGCGCCAACTGCGACGCCGGTGCGAGTAGAACTGGTTGCGGATGATCATGAAGGTCCACGCCTTCATGTTGGTGCCCGGCGTGAAGCTGTCCGACGCCTTCAGCGCCCGCTCGAGCGCGTCCTGGGCGAGGTCGTCGCCAAGCTCCCGGTCGGCATGGCAAAGCGAGCGCGCGAAGGCCCGCATCTGCGGGATCAACCCTGCCAACTCCCGCCGAAAATCCTGGTTCGCCGTCATGGTCCGCTCTCCGCTTCGAGCTTAACAATGCGCAGCGGTCCGGTTCGCTCCCGATGAAGTCCCGGCGCGCCGTCTTACGGCAGTCCCGCGCCGGGCGTCTCGACCACGAACGCCTCGATGCGGGCGTTGCGCTCGTCCGCCTGCCGGTCGGGATCGTGGGAGTCGGCGGTGCAGATGAACAGGGTGCGCCGGTCGGCGCCGCCGAGCATGCAGGCGTAGGCCCCCCGGCCGGTCTCGATGCGCTGCAGCACCTCGCCGCCCTCGCGCACGCGCAGGCAGTCGGCCGTGGTGGGGGAGGCGACCCAGATCGCGCCATCGGCGTCGAGGCAGATTCCATCCGGCCAGGCGCCGTTGGGGAGCTCGGCCCACAGGCGCCGGTTCGACAGGCCGCCGTCGGCGGCGACGTCGAAGGCGGTCAGCCGCCCGGCCATGGTCTCGCCGACCACCAGGGTCTTCCCGTCCGGGGTGATCACCGCCCCGTTGGGAAACAGGAGCTCGTCGGCGGCGATCCGCGCCGACCCGTCCGGCTCGACCAGGATCAAGACGGTGGTGCGGGGTTTCTCCACGCCGTCGAGCTCGAAGCCGAAGTTGCCGACGTAGGCGCGGCCCTCGCGATCGACCACCATGTCGTTGCACCGGCGCGGCGCCAGATGGGACAGGTCGGCGTGGGTGGCGAGCCGTCCATCGGGCTCCAGCCGAAGCACCCGCCGGTCGGTCATCGACACCACCAGCATCCGCCCGTCCGGCAGCCAGCCCAGGCCCGACGGCCGGCCCGGCACGTGGCACACCGTCGCCGCCTCGCCGTCCACGAGCCTGCACACCGTCTTGCCGTGCATGTCGGACCACCACAGGCTTCCGTCATGCCAGCGCGGCCCCTCGCCGAACGCCAGATCCTCGGCCACGATCATGCGCCTTCTCCGCTGCCGGGCCGATCTGCCGCCGGTCTTGGCCCAGCATGCGGCGCCGTCAGGGCGATATCCAGCCCGCGCCGCCGCCGCGCCGCCGTCACTTCACGTTGGGGATCTTGACGATGCCGCCCTTGGCGTCCGGGTCGTTCGGGTCGGCGACCACCGTCACGTAGAGGAATTCGCCGCGCTCGCCGAAGGCGAGGTTGGTCGTGCCGCCGCCCGCCCTGATGTCGAACTGATGCAGCAGCCTGCCCTCCGGCGAGAGCTTCAGGATCTTTCCGCCGAACCACTGCGCCACATAGATGTTCCCCTTCGCGTCGACCTTCATGCTGTCCGGACCCAGCCACCAGGACCGGGCCTTGCTGTCGGTCAGCAGGCTGAGGAGCGCGAAGTTTGAGCGGTCGCGCAGCGTGCCGTCGCTATTGATGGTGAAAGTCTGGATCATGTTGCCGACGGTCTCGCTGACATAGAGGGTTTTTTCGTCGGGCGAGACGCCGACGCCGTTGGCGTAGTTCAGGCCGTCGGCGACCTGGACCCAGTCCTTCGCACCGGGGCCGAGGTACACGATCCCGCCGATCACCGCCGTCGGGTTGTCAGTGGCGGGGCCCCACAGGGTGGCGTAGGCGGCCCCGCTCGGCGCGACCACCACGTCGTTGATACCGCCCTTGAACGGCCGGCCGGCGCGGTCGGCGCTCCACCGGCGCAAGACCTTGCCGTTGAGATCGAGCTCCAGGATGGCGCCCGGATCGTCGGTGCAGGCCAGCAGGAAGGTTTTGCGAGGCGTCAGCGCCAGGCCGTTGTGACCGCAGCCCTTCTGGTCGTTGAGCACGACGCTCCGGGTCCCGTCCCAGCGCGACAGGGTCCCCGACACCCAGCCGACATAGTAGAGGTTTCCGTCGAGGTAGAGCGGGCCTTCAGGTCCCTTGAGGCCGGAGACGATGGTGACTTCGGATGTCGGCGTCGCGGCGCCGGCTACGGCGGCCAGCCCGAGGGCGAAGGTGAGCGCCAGACCGGCTGTCGCGCGCATGGATGGCTTGGGTGTCGGCATGGATGTTTGTCCCGTCATGGCGCAGAGAGGTCTCAGATCCGCGGCGACCTTGCACCATATCGCGCGTCGGCGTGCGGATCGGACGGACAGAATGCGTATTGGCTTGGCTGAAACGGCCTTGGCGCCTGCATTCCGCCAAGCTTTAGGGTTGGATGGCCGCTTGCACAGCCCTTGTCCGAGCCCGTAGTGATCCAGCGCACGCCCATTTCCCTGCGCGCCGTCCTGGCGCTCTGCGCGCTCGCTGTGCTGTTGTCGGGATGCATCACCCTGCCGCGCGCCCACTTCACCGCCGCCGAACAGGCGATCGCCCAGCCCCCCGGATTCAGCCAGGTCCGCTACGCCGCCGACGATCCCGCGCTGGTGACGGTGATGCGCCAGGCCATCCGGGCCGATGCGAAGGGCAGGGTGGACATTCTCGCGATTTCGGGCGGCGGAGCCAACGGCGCCTACGGCGCGGGGTTGCTGTACGCCTGGTCGAAGTCGGGCCAGGAGCCTCGGTTCCAGCTCATCACCGGGGTCAGCACCGGAGCGCTCGCGGCGCCGCTGGCCTTCGTCGGGCCGGGGTGGAACGCCAAGCTCAGGACCGCCTACGCCAGTCCCCAGGTCCAGCGCCTGCTCCGAAGCCGGGGGTTGCTCGGCCTGGTGACGCCCGGCTTCTTCAGCCGTGGCCCGCTCGAGGATCTGGTCAAGGGTTACGTCACCGACGAACTGATCACGGCGGTGGCGGCCGAGCATCGCAAGGGCCGCCGCCTGCTGGTGGCGACGACCGATCTGGATACCGAGCGCCTGGTGATCTGGGACATGGGCGCGATCGCCTCCCGCGGGGGCCAGGGGGCGCGCCGTCTGTTCACCGAGGTGCTGGTGGCCGCCGCCAGCGTGCCGGGGGTATTTCCTCCGGCGATGATCTCGGTCGAGGCCGCTGGTCGCACCTTCGCCGAAATGCATGTGGATGCGCAGACCCAGGGCGCCTTCTTCGCCGTGCCCGAAAGCGCCCTGCTGCAGGATCCCGCGCGCGACATCCGGGACAAGGTCAGTCTCTACATCGTCATCAACGGGCATGTGGACAGTCTGTTCGCCGTCACGCCGAGGGCGACCATCCCGGTGCTCGGGCGAGCGTTCGATGTCGCCAACAAGTCCGCGATCCGCGGCATCCTGGTGGAGACGGCGCAATTCTGCCGGAGCAGCGGCTGCACCCTGCAGGTCTCCGCCTTGCCGGCGTCGGTCGAGGACAAGCCGCTGGATTTCGGCCTGCACCATGTGCGCGACCTGTTCGCGGCCGGCGTGGCGGCCGAACTGCGGGGGGACGCCTGGCGGAAGTGAAGGCGAGCGGGCCGTGTCATTCCCCGGCGGACAGGTCTTCCCGCCAGTCCGCCCTGCGGGAGCTGTCCTTCATGAAGTCGACGAAGGCGCGAACGGCGGGCGACAGGTCGCGGCGGCTCGGGAACACCAGATTGACCTCGACGGGATCCAGCGACCACCCCGGGAACAGGCGGACCAGCTGGCCCGCGGCGATCGCGGGGGCGCAAAGATAGCCTGAGCAGACGCCGATCCCCGCGCCGGCGACGACCATCCGGTGCAGTGTCAGGGCGTCGTTGACCTCCAGTCTCGGCCGCACCTCGATCGCCGCTGTGGCCCCGTCGCGACGGAAGGTCCAGCGACGCGGCCGTCCGTCGAGCCCGGGTAGCTCCAGGATGTCGAAGTCGGCCAGCGCCGCCAGGGTCGCCGGGATCCCGCGCCGCTCCAGATAACGCGGCGATGCGCAAGGATGACGGCTGAGCGATCCCAGCCGGACGGCGACATGACCGGAGTCCGGCAGAGGCCCCATGCGGATCGCCACGTCGATGCGATCGGCCAGGAGCTCGGACAAGCGGCTGCTGAGGTCGAGCGAGACGCTGACATCGGGATGAAGTTCAATGAACCGCGGCAGCTGTTCGGACAGCACATTGACTCCAAACCCTATCCCCGCGGACAGCCGCAACAGGCCGCGGGGCGTCGAAGCCACGCCGCCGATATAGTCCGTCGCTTCCTCGACCCGGCCCATGATCTCGGTGCACCGGCGCAGCAGGACCTCGCCGGCCTCCGTCAGCATCACTTCGCGGGTCGTGCGCTGCAGCAGCCGGACCCCGAGTTCCGCTTCCAGCCGCGCGACGCCGCGGCTGACGCTCGATTTCGGAATCCCTAAGGAACGGCCGGCCGCGGAGAAGCTGAGCAACGCGCCGACCCGTTCGAACACCCGAAGGTCGTTGAGGTCCATGGCCGGCGTTCCCGCCCCGCTGCATTGTTCCTGAGACGGAACAGTATGTTCGGGTTTGGCACGTCTCGCAATCGTCGGCATTGCGTTATGGGAGGGCCGCAACACGCGGGGTGAGTTTCTCATGAACCACAAGCCCATGAAAATATTGGCAGTCGGGGCGTCGGGCCGGTTCGGCGGCCTGGTGGTCCCCGAACTCGTCCGCCGCGGGGCCGCCGTCCGCGCATTGATCCACGATCGGACCAAAGAAGACCAGGTGCGCCGTCACGGCGCGGCGGAGACGGTGGTGGGCGACCTGACCGACCGCACCAGCCTGGATGCGGCTCTGAACGGCGTCGACGGCGTGTTCTACCTCGCGCCGGCGTTTCTGCCGCATGAGGCCGACGTCGGGGTGGCGGTGGTCGAGGCCGCCCGGGCGGCGGGAGTCCGTCGATTCGTCTTCTCGTCGGTGATCCACCCGATCCTGTCCGCCCTGGGCAACCATGCCGGAAAGGCTCCCGTGGAGGAGGCCTTGCTCACTTCGGGCATGGAATACGTCTTCCTGCACCCGACGGTGTTCTTTCAGAACTTCACCCCGGCCTGGCCGCGGATCGTCCAGGAGGGCGTGCTGGCCGAACCCTGGTCCGCCGAAAGCCGGTTTTCCCGCGTCGACTATCGCGATGTCGCCGAGGCGGCCGCGATCGCCTTCACTGAAGACCGCCTCCTGTACGGAAGCTACGAATGCTGCGCCGAAGGATGGCATGACCGACACGAGGTCGCGGCCATGATCGGCGGGGTCCTGGGGCGTTCAATCCGCGCCGAAACGGTCGATCCCAAGCGGGCCGCCGCGGGCGCGGGCCCGGGCGCCCCGGCGCTGGAGCGGATGTTCGCCTGGTACGACCAACGCGGGCTGATGGGAAACGCCCTGACCCTGCGGGCCGTGCTCGGCCGCGAGCCCCGGACGCTCCGCCATTTCTTCGAAGAGCTGGCGGCGGGCGAGGTCGCGGCATGAATCCCGTTCTCCACGACCTGAGCGACTCCGACCGTTCGACCCTGGCGCAGCTCCGCGCGATGGCCGCCCCGTCCAAAGGCGTTCTCGAGCGGGCCGCTTTCGACGCCGTGATCGAGCATACCCCCGCCGCAGAGGGCGTCACGCATGAGGCGGGAGCCGTCGGCGGCGTTCGGGGCTGGTGGTCGCGGCCGGCCGGCGCGCCCGCCGCCGCAGCGATTCTCTATCTGCACGGCGGGGCGTACGTTCTCGGTTCGGCCTCGGCGTATCGGAATTTCGTCGGCCAGATCGCCCACGCCGCCGGTCTGTCGGCCTTTGCTCCGGACTATCGGTTGGCGCCGGAGCACCGTTTTCCCGCCGCCGTGGAGGACGCCCAGTCGGTCTATCGCGGCCTCGGCGAGCTGAGCTTCTCGGAGATTCTTCTGGTCGGCGACTCCGCCGGCGGCGGTCTGACCCTGGTCCTCGCGGCGCTGGCGTCGGCCGCGGCTCGGAGCGGACGCCAGCGGGCGCCGCGCGCGGCGGCGGTGATGTCGCCCTGGACCGACCTGGCCCTGACCGGCGCCACGCTGGTCTCCAAAGCCGAGGCTGATCCCTTCCTCACCCCGGCGGCGCTGCAATCGGCCGCTCTGCAGTATCTTGGAGCGCACGATCCCCGCGATCCGCTGGCGTCGCCGCTCTACGGCGATCCGGCCGGCCTGCCGCCGGTGATGATCCAGGTCGGCGAGGATGAGATCCTGCTCGACGACGCCCGCCGCTACGCCGAGCGCGTGGCCAGGGCGGGCGGCGACATCCAGCTCCACCAGTGGGCCGGCATGCCGCACGTCTTTCCCGCGAACATAGGCGTGCTCGGGGCGGCCCGGCAGGCCGTCGATGAACTCGGACGCTTCCTGCGCCAGCATAGCGCGATCACCGCAATGGAGAGTTTCAAATGACGCGTGTCCTGTTCGTGGGCCAGGTCCCCGAGACCGTGGACTTTTCCGACCCGTCCCTGCCGCCGGGGTTCGACGCCGGGAAGATCCAGGCCGGCATCGACCTCGCGGCCGCCAAGATCGCGGAGCGGGGCTGGCAGGGAGACCTGTGCATGATCGCGCCCGACGCCGCCGGTATCGCCATGCTCGAGAAGCAGCTCGCCAGCGCGACCTACGACTGCGTCGTCATCGGCGGCGGTCTTCGGCTCCCGCCCAAGAGCCTGGAGCTGTTCGAGCGGGTGGTCAACGCCGTGCACAACGGCGCGCCGGACGCCGCCATCGCCTTCAACACCAGTCCGCCGGACACCGCGGACGCCGCCGCCCGCTGGGTCAAGCCCGGTTGACCCGGCCCGAAAGCGGCGCAGAGTTCGAGCGCCGTTTCGAGGGGAGGGCGCCATGGACAGTCTCCGGCCTTACGGGGCCCTGCTCCTGAAAGGGTGGGCGTCGATCCCGCCCTTGCTCGACCGGGTGGCGGATTGGGCCGACCGGCTGGATTGGGACGGCCTCGCGCCGGCCGCCTGCGTCGGCGGCGCCCTCCTGTTCGTCTGGTCGATGCTGCTGTTCATGTCCGGGTCGACCGACAGGCGGACGGCCGAATTCTGGTCGTCCTTCGCCGTCGCCGGGCGCTGGGTGGCGCTGGGCGTCGCCGTCACGCCGGTGGTGGTCTGGGCCGCGTCACGACGCTGAGGTCTCTCGGAGCCAAGCCGCTCGGCGATGCCTCCGGCGCGCCGGCCTGATCGCCGGTTCCCGCCCCGGCGCGACGATGCGCGACGTTTGAGGCGCGGCCGGATTGGCGGCATAGGAGAGCGCTCTTCTCTACCCAGAGCGTCCCGGCCGAGGCGAAGGCGATCATGTTCCATTGGCTGACCCAGATCGCCGACTTCATGCCGCATGGGATGTGCCTGGACTGGCGGCCGGGCCTGATGGCGCTGCACATCGCCTCCGACGCCCTGATCGCCGCGGCCTATTTCGCCATTCCGATCGGCATCGCCGTCTTCGTTCGCCGACGCGCGGATCTCAATCGGCAGCACATCGCGCTTTCGCTGCTGTTCGCCGTCTTCATCGCCGCGTGCGGCATGACCCATGTGTTCAGCATCGTGGTGCTGTGGGCGCCGTACTACGCCGCCGAGGGCGTGCTGAAGGCCTTCACCGCCGTGGTCTCGCTGGCGACGGCCGTGGCGCTGCCGTTCCTGCTTCCGCAGCTGCTGCGTATCCCCTCGCCGCGCGTGCTCCAGGCCGAGATCGCGTCGCACCAGCAGACCCTGCGCGCGCTCGAGGCGGCCCGCGCCCAACTGGCCGAGCGCGTCGTGATCAGCGAAACGGAGACGGCGGTCACGACCCGGCGTTTCCAGGCCGCCCTGAAGGGCTCGCAGGTCACCGTCCTCGAACAGGACGCCGATCTCCGCTACACCTGGGTCTATAATCCGCCCCTGGGTCTCGACCCATCGGCCATGATCGGCGCCACGGAATCCGACATCCTGTTTTCGGACAGCGCGGAGCCGATCCAGCGCCTGAAGCGGGCGGTGCTGCAGAGCGGCGCGCCCCAGCGAACCGAGGTCAAGCTCGCCACGGCGTCGTCGTCCGGATGGTTCGACATGCGGGTCGAGCCGGTGCGCATGGAGGACGGAGGGGCCGGCCTGGTCGTCACCGCGACCGACATCTCGTCCCTGAAGCGCCAGGAAGAGCACCTGCGCATCGTCATGCGCGAACTCAACCATCGTTCGAAGAACCTGCTGACGATCGTGATGAGTCTGGCGCGCCAGACGTCCCGATCCTTCGACGTGCCCGACGCCTTCCTCATCCGTCTGGAGGAGCGGCTCGGGTCCCTGGCCAGCGCGCACGACGAACTTGCGCGACAGGAATGGAAGGGGGCGGACCTCCGGTCGGTCATCGAGGGGCAGCTCAAATATCAGCTCGAATCCTTCCCGGATCGCGTCGCGCTGGTGGGCGCTGCCTGCCGCCTGCCGGCCGAAGCGGCCCATTATGTCGGCATGGCCATCCATGAACTCGGGTCGAACGCGGTGAAGTACGGGGCCCTGTCACGGGATGAGGGCGAGGTCAGGATCTCCTGGGCCGCGACCCCGGACGGAGCGCTTCAGCTCGACTGGACCGAGAGCGGCGTCGCGGCCTTCGCGCCGCCCGCGGCGCCGGGCTTCGGGTCCACCATCCTGTGCAGTCTGACGCCGAAGGCCGTGGGCGGCTCGGCGACCCACACCTTCGAACCGCACGGTGTGCGGTGGTCGCTCACGGCGCTCTTGGCGAGGCTGGAGCCTGCGGCGGAGATCGGCCTCTAGGAGGAGGCTCTAGGACCGTGCGGCCTGGAAAAACTGCAGAACCTCGGCCAGCTGGCCCTGCGTGAACGGCTTGCCGACGACGGCCAGGGCGCCGCGCGAATCCGCGGCGAGCTGTTCGGCGTTGCCGGTGAGAAAGGCGAACGGGATGCCGAACTCTTCGCGAAACACGTCGGCGATTTCGGGACCGGTAAAGCCATCGCGCAGACGGATGTCGATCAGGGCGCCGTCGCACGGCGTTCCCCGGGCGAGAGCGATCGCCGCGGCCTTGGTGTCGGCCACGCCGACCACCCGGTGGTCGAGCGCTTCGATCGCGGACTCGATGTCGAGCGCGATGAACGGTTCGTCCTCAACGATGATGATGTTCAACGCTTTCCAGCCCGCCGCCGTGGGGGATCCTAACGCGCCCACGGTTAATTTGTTCCGTAGGCGCGTAGACCTTGACCGTGCGGCCCAAAGGGCGACCGGCATTGCGCCGTCGTGCGGGGCATGCCGACCAAATCGATCCAGGCGCGTTCGCGCCCGGGCGCTCAGCTCGACAGGCTCAGCGTCGCGCCGCCGCCGCTGGTGATCGACGGCGCCGCGTCCCGCGAATCCGTCGGCAAGCGGTCATCGACGATCTGCTGTTCGGCGAACACCTCGCCAGACTGGATGTTCGTCACGCGGATTTCATTGAAACCCTTGCGCTTGTAGCTCATCGCCAGATCGAACGCCTCCCGGGCGGTTTTCCTGACAAGGCTGATCGGACCGTACTTGTTCGATGCGGTGATGGAGAAGGACATGATGGGCGTATCCTCGAAACCGAGGCTTCCATTCTGGGACAGGATTGATCGACGCTCTCGATGAGAGGTCGGCGAGGTTCCGCGGCGATATCAGGGCGTCTGGCAGGGGCGCCGCAGCGATCGAGATGCGGATGGCGAGGACATCCACCATGGCATATCCGATCGCGGGAGCCTAGAGCGCCGCGCGAAAAGTGGGAACCGGCTTTCGTGCCGGCGGCGCTCTAAACTTCGGAATCTAGAGCCATTTATCCGCCCCTAAACGATTTCGTTCAAGGCGGCTTGCTCTTGCGGAGGCCGGCGCGCGGCGGGCGGCTTGCGCCGCCGACCTCAGATCGGCTGATCGGCGCTGTGGCTCCAGCGGGTCATGAGGGCGTTGCTGGGAAGGGCGGTGTCGAGCACCTTGGCCGCGGTCTCCGCGCCGGCCACGGGCAGGCCTTTCGGATCCAGCAGGCCCGTCTGCACCAGCACCGAGGCCTGATCCCAATAGATGTGCTCGTGCGCCACCTTGTCACCGACAAAGCGGACGATGGCGACCAAGGGGATCTCGACCCGCCTGCCGGTCGGCGCCACGCCCGGCAGCATCCAGTCGATCTCGCTGGTATGGGTGAATCTGAACAGCATTTCGTCGACGATCTGGTCGGCGCCCACGGTCCGGCTGACGGGGACCAGTTCGGTGTCCGGCGGATTGCCGCCGATGAAATGGTATTTGTAGAACCGCTTCAGCTGGTCGTGGCCGACTCCGCCGGTCATGGTCGGCACATGGTTCACGTAGGGCTCAGGCGTCATCGTCGCCATGGTGGCGTCCACGTCGCGCGTGTCGAACTCATAGCGGCAGTGGGCTTCCCATAGGGCGACAAGGTCGGGGTCGGGCATCGGCGAGCTCCTCGGACGGAGGTTGACCTTACGCCGCAACCGGGCGGCGGGTGCAAGCGACGGCGCCGTGTGGACGCACGCGAGTCACGCGGGCCGATCAATGTGCGTTCGCCCGCTACTTCGACAGGCTCCGGATTAGGCGAAAGTCCGGCGGGGGCTGTTGCGGCGACTCAAAGCCCTTTCGGCGTCGTCCAAGCTTCCCTAGCATCGGTGGGCCCTCCCGCCGAAAGCGCCCTCATGTCGTCCAGCCTCGCCGAAGCCACCCTGGCGCGTCCCAAGCGCGAGCCGGCCTTTCCCGTCGCTGCGGTGCGCGCGCGGTTCCCGGCCCTGAAGCAGGCCGCGCCCTTCATCTATTTCGACAATGCGGCCGGCGCCCAGGCTCCGAAGATCGTGCTCGACGCGGTGGCTCGCCACCTCTTGGAGTTCAACGTGCAGCGGGGCGGGCGCTATCCCCAGAGCGTCGAGGTCGACCGGGTGATCGTCGCCGCGCGCGAGAAGGTCGCCGCCTTCCTCAACGCCGCCGATCCGAACGAGGTGGCCTTCGGCATGAACGCCACCTCCTTCATCCGGCTCGTCAGCCTGGCCATCGGCCAGACGCTGTCGCCCGAGCGCAACGAGTTGATCGTCACCGACCTCGACCACCACGCCGACATCTCCACCTGGCAGGAACTGCGGAAGACCGGCGCGACCCTGTCCTGGTGGCGGATGCGGGACGACCATCGCCTGCATGTGGAGGATCTGATCCCCCTGCTGTCCGAGCGCACCCGGCTCGTCGCCTGCACCGTGGTCTCGCACGCCCTGGGCTCGCGGGTCGATGTGGCGGCGGTGGCCAAGGCGGCGCATGCGGTGGGGGCGGAGCTGTTCCTGGACTGCGTGCACTTCGGCCCGCACGCGCCGATCGACGTGCGCGCCTGGGACTGCGACTATCTGGTCTGCTCGGGGTACAAGGCCTTCGCTCCGCACATGGGCTTTCTGTGGGGCAAGTACGCCGTGCTTGATCGGCTGCCGACGTTTCGCGAGGAGTTCATCCCCGACGCGCCGCCGCACAAGATCGAGGCTGGCACCTTCATCTACGAGAACGTGGCCGGCATGGCCGCCGCGGTCGACTATGTCGAGGCGCTGGGGGCCGAACTCGACCCCGACGCCGCCACGCCCCGCGCACGGATTCTCGCCGCCATGACCGGGATCGAGGCCTATGAGCGCGACCTCTCCCGCGCCATGCTGGCGGCGCTGGGCTCGGCCGGGGCCACGGTCTATGGCGTCTCCGATCCCGACCAGGTTCATCTGCGCGTGCCGACCTTCTCGTTCAACCTGCCGGGCGTCGATCCAGCCGAGGTGGTGGAGCGGATGGCGGCTGCCGACATCGGCATCCGTGACGGCCACATGTATGCGCCGCGGCTGATGGAGCGGCTCGGCCTGGCGTTGGACAAGGGCTGCGTGCGCGCCTCGCTCGTGCACTACAACGACCTCTCCGAGGTCGAACGGTTCGCCGAGGCGCTGCGCGCCGTGGCCGCCGCCGCGTGACCTTTTCGCAGGCGGACGCCGAAGGGGCCGAGATCGCCGCCCGCGAAGCCGGCCTTCACAAGAGCCTCAGCCGCGCTCAGGTGACCATGATCGGGCTCGGCGGGGCCATCGGCACCGGCCTGTTCGCGGGCTCGGCCCTGGCCATCGGCTACGCCGGCCCGGCGGTGATGATCAGCTACGCCATCGCCGGCTTCGCCGCCCTGGCGATGGTGCTGAGCTTGTCGGAAATGGCGGTGGTGCATCCCACCGCCGGCTCGTTCGGGGTCTACGCCGAGACCTATCTCAACCCCTGGGCCGGCTTCATCGTCCGCTATACCTACTGGATGGCCCAGGTGCTGGCGGTCGGCGGCGAGGCGGTGGCCGTGGGCCTCTACATGCGGTTCTGGTTCCCGGCCTCGCCGGTCTGGCTGTGGTCGCTGGGCTTCGCCGCAGCCCTGCTGTTCGTCAATTCGCGCTCGGTGAAGAACTTCGGCACCTTCGAGTACTGGTTCGCCCTGATCAAGGTCGTCGCCATCATCGCCTTCGTCGTGCTGGGCCTCGCCGCCATCGCCGGCGTCGGCCGCCCGGCCATCGGCCTGCACAATCTGACCGGCCTGCCCGGCGGCTTCATGCCCCACGGGGCGCACGGCGTGTGGATGGCGGTGATCATGGGCGTGTTCGCCTTCAACGGCATCGAACTGATCGCCGTCACCTCGGGCGAGGCGGAGGACCCGGTTCGGGTGATCCCCGCCGCCCTGCGCAGCATGGCCTTCCGCCTGTTCGTCTTCTACCTCCTGGCGCTGGCGGTGATCGTCGCCTTCGTTCCCTGGACCAGCATCGGCGCCAAGGCCATCACCGGCAGCCCGTTCGTGAAGGTGTTCGCCTATTCGGGCGTCTGGCAGGCGGCTGGAATCATGAACTTCGTGGTCATCACCGCGGCCCTCTCCAGCATGAACACCAACGTCTACCTGTCCTCGCGCATGCTGTTCTCCCTGTCGCGCGGCGGCTATGCCCCGGGGCTGCTCGGCGGGCTCAGCCGGGCGGGGACCCCGGTGGCGGCGATCCTCGTCACCGGCGGCGGCATATTGGCCAGCGCGGCGGTCTCCTGGTTCACGCCGATGGCCTATTCCTACCTGTTCGGCATCGCCCTGTTCGGAGCCATGACGGTCTGGATCATCATCCTGCTCAGCCATCTTCGCTTCCGGCGGGTGTTCAAGGGCCAGACCCTGCCGGTCAGGACGCCGCTGTTCCCGTGGATGCAGCTCGCCGGCCTCGCCCTGGTGGGCGCGGTGCTGGTCACCATGGGACTGGACCAGGACTGGCGGCTGTCGTGGATCGTCGGCGTGCCCTGGCTGGCGGTGCTGAGCGCGGCGTATTTCGTATGGAAGGGCGTGGGCAGGAGAGGGCGTGGAGGCGCGGCGGGAAGCTGACGACCCGCGTGCTCGTCAATCACTCCAAACCCGGCAATCACAAAAAAAGTCGTCATCCCGGAAAGGCCGAAGACCTTGTCCTGGACCCATTTCTGCGCACGGCTTTGGCGCGGTAGGTTTGCCTGTGACCGCCTGCATCCCGGACAAGCGGGATGACGACTTTTTGGGGTTCGGGGGGAGCGCCCTATCCAGCGGCCGGGACCACCACCTGCAGCAGCTCCAGATCCCGTGAGGCGTCGCTTAGCCTCCACGCCTCCCCCGCCGGAATGACGAAGGCGTCGCCGCCCGTCAGCGGATTTTCGCCCTGACACTCCAGCATCGCTGAGCCTTCGAGCACGAAACCGAACAACAGTTCGCCGTGGTGCGCCGGTGCGGCCAGGCGACCGGACCCGGCCGGGCGCAGCACATAGGCGTCGGCGATCCCGCCGGTGGCTCTGTCCACACCGGTGTCGCGGCGTTCGAAGCCGCTGTCGCCGTGCGGACTCCAGGGCGCCGCCGCCGCCACGGAATGCAGGAACCGCTGGCCGCCGAAGTCGCGCTCCGGCAGCAGAAGTCCGGTCGGCAGGGTCATGTCGTGGTCGGCCAGGGTCTCGTGCAGGGCAGGGCAGCCCACTTCGACCACCTCGAACCCGGGCGAGCTCTCCAGCACCCGGTGCCGGATGCGCGGCGGCTGCAGCACGCAGTCGCCGGCCTGCATCAGAAAAGGCGGCCCCTGGTCCTCGTAGACCAGCCGGGCCCAGCCGCGGCGGCAGAAGATCAGCTGGAAGCGGACCTTGTGGAAATGCACCCAGTCGGTTACCGGCCCGCCCTGCGGCAAGGCGATGTGCGAGGCGATGAACCGGCCGCCCTGGCGATCCCGGATCAGGTCGCGGTAGATCATGCCGGCGCGGCCCGCGCCGGCGGGCGGCCCGTCGGCGACGCGGGTGAGCACGAACGCGGGGACCAGGTCCGGCACGACCATGGGCGTGTCGCGCGGGGCGAACGCGATCCGGGTCCCGTTGGGCGCGACCAGCTTCCGGTCCGCGGGCGGGCTAAGCGCGTCGCACAGCAGCCGGATCACGCCGGGCTCGGCGGCGTCGGGCGAAAGCCGCAGCCGCAGGCCGTGCCCCGACAGGCTGGCCACCTCGGGATCCTCGGCCGGGAAGATGGTCTCGATGCGAAAGCCGAGCTCGCCGACGAAGAAGGCCAGGGTGTCGGCGAGGGTCCCTGACGGCAGCATCACCTCCGCCAGGGCGATCCGCTCGGGCGTCAGGGGCGGGGTCATCGGGTCCGGTGCGGGCATCGGCATGCTCTGCCAAAGAATGGCCCGCGCAGCCAGAGCCGCCGCGCCCTTGACGCACCTTCGCCGCTACGATCCCATCGCGCCTCGGCGGGGGAATGGGCATGGGTTCGCGAATTCGGGTTTTGGCTTCGATGCTCTGCGGGCTGGCGCTCGGGGGCGTAGCGCCTCTGTCGCAGGCGGCGACGGTGAAGGTGACGCTTCCGTTGAGCCCGGACGCCCGGCCGCTCGACGGCCGCCTGGTGGTGGTGGTGAGCCCCAACCCCTCGCCCGAGCCGCGCCTGCAGGTCGACCTCGAGGCGCCCCTGCGCTCGCCGTACATGTTCGGCCAGACGGTGGACGGGCTGAAACCCGGCGAGACGGTCGCGCTCGACGCGCGCGCCTACGGCTGGCCGCTCGAGACGCTGTCGGCCCTGCCGCCCGGCGACTACACCGTGCAGGCGGTGCTGAACCGCTACGAGACCTTCCACCGGGCCGACGGCTCGACCGTCAAGCTGCCGCCCGAGATGGGCGAGGGCCAGCAGTGGAACCTGAAACCCGGCAACCGCTATTCCGCGCCGGTGAAGGTTCACCTCGGCCCGGGCGGCGCCCCGGTGACGTTGACCCTCGACAAGGTGATCCCGCCGGTCACTCCGCCCGCCGAGACCCCATTTGTTAAGCACATCCGCATCCGCAGCGAGCTTCTGTCCAAGTACTGGGGCCGCGACGTCTACCTCGGCGCTCACGTGCTGTTGCCGGCCGGCTTCGCCGACCATCCGCAGGCGCACTATCCGTTGATGGTGTTCCACGGGCATTTTCCCGACGACATCTCTGGGTTCAGGACCACGCCGCCGGACCCCGATCTGAAGCCGGACTATTCCGAGCGCTTCCACCTGGCGGGCTACAACCGCATCCAGCAGCGGGAAGCTTACGACTTCTACAAGACCTGGACGTCCAAGGGCTTCCCCCGCTTCCTGGTGATCGAGATCCAGCACGCCAATCCCTATTACGACGACAGCTATGCGGTGAATTCAGCCAACCTCGGGCCCTATGGCGACGCCATCAACAGGGAGCTGATCCCCTATATCGAGAAGACCTTCCGCGGCCTCGGCCAGGGGTGGGCCCGCTTCACCTATGGCGGGTCGACCGGCGGCTGGGAGGCCATGGCTACCCAGGTGTTCTACCCGGATCTGTACAACGGCGCCTTCGCCGCCTGTCCCGATCCGATCGATTTCCGCGCCTACACCAACGTCAATCTCTACGCGGACAAGAACCAGTACGTCGACAAGGGCGTGGCCAACGCGATCGACCGGCCGTCCATGCGCGACTACCTCGGCCGCACCATGGCCACCCAGAAGGACAGCAACCACATGGAGCTGGTGCTGGGCGACAAGGGCCGGTCGGGCGGCCAGTACGACATCTGGCAGGCGGTGTACGGGCCGCAGGGAGCCGATGGCCTGCCCGCGCCGATCTTCGACAAGAAGACCGGCGAGATCGATCCCAAGGTCGCCGCCTATTGGCGCGAGCATTTCGATCTGACCCACATAATTCAGCGCGACTGGGCCATGCTCGGGCCCAAGCTTGAGGGCAAGCTGCACATCTACGTCGGCTCGGCGGACACCTATTTCCTCACCGACGCGGTCTATTTCGCCCAGGACACGCTGGAGAGCCTGACCTCTCCGGCCTGGGGCGGCGAGATCGCCTATGGCGACCGGGCCGAGCACTGCTGGAACGGCGACCCCAAGCTGGCCAACGCCTACTCGCGGCTTCACTACAATACGATGTATCTTCCCAAGATCCTCAAGCGCATCAGCGACACCGCGCCGGCCGGGGCGGATTTGACCAGCTGGCGATACTAGGGCGTTCGCACAGCGCCCCCTCCCGGAGTCGTCCTCGGGCTTGACCCGAGGACCCAGCCGCACTGCGCGCGAAGCCGCTTGGGTAGCGGAAGAAGCGAGGCTTATAGCCTGGAGCTGCTGGGTCCTCGGGACAAGCCCGAGGATGACTCGCGGGGGGCCTGAACCCAATTCGGCCCTGCTCTACCCCGCCGCCCGGATGAACCACACAGCGGCGGCGCCCCAGACGCGGTGGTCGAGGATCTCGGCGCCTGTGAGCTCGGGGGGCGGTTCGTCGGCGGCGCGCTCGAGCACCACCAGGGCGCCGGGCTTCAGCCAGCCGCCGGCCAGCAGCGAGGCGAGGGCGCGTTCGCCGAGGCCCTGGCGGTAGGGCGGATCGAGCAGGGCCAGATCGAAGGGGCCGCCGGCGCTGGCCGGACGCTGGCCGAGGTCGGCGGCGTCGCGCCGGTGCACGCGGGTCTCGCCGAACAGGCCCAGGGCTTCGACGTTGTCGCGGATCGCGCCGCGCGCCGCTTCGTCGGTCTCCACGAACAGACAGGCGGCCGCGCCGCGCGACAGGGCCTCGAACCCGAGCGCGCCCGAGCCGGCGAACAGGTCGATCACCCGCGCGCCGTCGAGGTCTGGAGCGAAGGACGCATGGCTCAGCACGTCGAACAGGGCCTGGCGCGTGCGATCCGCGGTCGGCCGGGTGGTCCGGCCCTCGGGCGCGGTCAGGGTCCGCCCCCGGAAGCGGCCGGCGACGATCCGCATTCAGCCCGCGCCCTTGGGGCTGTTGGCGAACCGCGCCAGGATCACCCGGCGCGCCACCAGGGCGATGACCATGGCGACGATGGGCGCCAGCGACAGCGACCCGCCGGTAGTGGCCACCCAGGTGAAGAACACCGGCACGATCAGCGCCGTGACGATCCTTATCCAGCGGTAGGGCGAGCGCGTCTCCGGATGCGCCAGTCCGGGCCGGAACAGGCCATAGACCCAGCCGGCCGCCGACAGATAGCCGCAGCCGGCCAGCACCCCGCCATAGACCGCGACCGCCGCGCCGTCGGGGCCGTGCCGGTAGAGCAGCTGGGTGGCCGACGGGATCAGGGCCACGACCATCAGCTGCGCCAGGGCCAGCAAAAGGAAGAGGCCGTCGACGCGCAACAGCCGGCTCAACAGCTCGCGCTGGCTGGCCCAGTAGGAGGCGACGACGACGAAGCTGACCAGATAGGCCAGCACCGGAAAGCGCAGCTGGGCGATCAGGCCGGGCAGGTCATGCCAGTCGGCGGGCGGCCGGATCTCCAGCGCGGCCAGGGTGATGGCGATGGCGAACACCCCGTCCGACAGCATGATCAGCCGGTCGAAGCTGTGCCGCTCGATCCGCCGCTTCAGCGGCTCGACCGTATCCAGCCCTTCAAATTCGCCCATCCGCGCTCATTGCATCCCATAGAGCATGACGAGGTCCCACAGGAAGTCGCGGCCGTCGTAGAGCGTCTTCACGCCGATGCGCTCGTTCAGGCCGTGGATGTGGCCGAGGTCCGGCGGCAGGAAGTGACCGCCGACGCCGTAGGTCGGGATGCCGACCGCGCCCAGGAAGACGCCGTCGGTGGCGCCGGCCTGCAGGATCGGCACGACAGGCACGCCGGGATAGTATTTGGCCGAGACCTGGCGGATCGGGTCGAGCACCTGCGGCGTCAGCGGCGGGGCCTTGGACAGCGGTCCGCGGTGGTCGGGCTCGGTGATGACCACGGCCGGATCGTTGACCACGGTCTGCAGCGTCTTCAGCACGTCCTCGGTGGAGACGCCGGGGAAGATGCGGCAGTTGACGTTGGCGGTGGCGCGCTGGGGCAGGGCGTTGGTGGCGTGCCCCGCGGCGTCCTCGGTGGCGACGCAGGTGGTGTGCAACACCGCGTTCGAGCTCGGGTCCGCGTCGACCACGGCGTAGGCCTTGGCGTCCGCCGGATTGGCCATCAGGGCCAGCATGGCCTGCCCCGTCGCGCCGCCCTTGAGCTTGGCCATGGCGCTGAAATAGGCCCGGTTGGCGTCGTTGAACATGATCGGGAACTGGTAGTCGGCGATCTTCAAGAGGGCCGCGGACATCTGGTAGATGGCGTTGGGCTTGACCGGGCGCGAGCTGTGTCCGCCGGGGTTGGTCACGGTCAGGAGATAGTTCTGCGGCGTCTTCTCCGCCGCCTCGACCGACATCATCACCGGAGCGCCGGCGCCGTCCAAGAGGCCGCCGCCGCCCTCGTTCAGGGCGAACTCGGCGTCGATCAGGCCCCGCTCGTGCGTCGACAGGTATTCCGCCCCGTTGAACGCGCCTTCGGTCTCCTCGCCGCAGGTCAGCGCCATCTTGACGGTGCGCTTCAGGGCGACGTGCTGTTCCTTCAGCCGGATCAGGGTATCGACCCAGGTGGCGGCCATCGACTTGTCGTCGACCGCGCCCCGCGCATAGAAGTAGCCATCCTCCTCCACCAGGGTGAACGGGTCGCGCTGCCAGTCGGCGCGCCTGGCCTCCACCACGTCGATATGGGCGAGCAGCAGCAGCGGCTTGGCCTTGGGATCGGTCCCCGGCAGCACCGCCACGAGCCCGCCCTCCTTGGGATGGCCCGGCGCGACGAAGGGGTGCAGATCGGCCGGCGCATAGCCGGCGGCCGCGAGCCGCGCCTGCATCTTGGCCGCGGCCTCGGTGCAACTGCCCACCGACAGGCTGGTGTTGGTCTCCACCAGCTCCTTGTAGAGCGCGCGGAAGCGAACCTGATCAGGCCGCAGCGGCCCCATGGCCGGACCCGCCTTCGGCCCGGCGGTCTGCGCCGGCGCGGCGCCGGCGGCGAGCAGGCTGAGGGCCGCCGTCAGAACAAGGCTCAGTGTCCGCATATCGCTCTCCATGACGCGCGGGATCGGAGCCGATATGCGAGAGTCTGGCAAGTGCGCTTTCAGTGCGCCGACCGACGCTTGGCAATTACCTCCCCCGCTTCGTGGGGGAGGTACGAGATATCATCCCCCTACCGCGGCTTAACCGGCCCCTTGCTGTCCGGGCGGCGGGGGGCGGTCTTGTAGGTGAGGTCGACGCCGCGGGGTTTGGGGGGGCCTTTCTTGGTGGGTTTGGGCGGGTGGGCCGGGTTCTTCTTCTTCGGCTTGGCCCAGCCGGCCTTGTATTCCTTGCGCGGGGCCGGCTCGGCGGTGGCGGCGGCTTTTTTCGGCGCGGCGCGGTCGGCGAACCTTGGCGGGGACTGGCCGCGGGGCAACAGAATCCCGCCGGCCTTGTCGCCCTTGGGCAGGTTTTCGGGCAGGATCAGGCCTTCGAGCTGTTCGCGCAGCACGCGCGGACCCACCTCCTCGGCGGCGCCGGTCGGCAGGGTCCCGAGGGCGAAGGGGCCATAGGCGAGACGGATCAGCCGGTTCACCTTCAGGCCGATGTGCTCGAGCACCCGGCGCACTTCGCGGTTCTTGCCCTCGGTGATGGCGACGGTGACCCAGATATTGGCCGGGCCCTTGCGGTCGACGTCGGCGGCGGCGTGCTTGACCTTGTCGAGCTTGGCCTCGATCGGACCGTAGCGCACGTCCTCGACGGTGATCCCGTCCTTCAGCTTGTCGAGCTTCTCCTGGGTGGCGTGGCCATAGCAGCGCGCCCGGTAGCGGCGCACCCAGCCGGTGGAGGGCTGCTCCAGCGCCCGCGCCAGCTCGCCGTCGTTGGTCAGGAGCAGAAGGCCCTCGGACGCGAGGTCGAGCCGGCCGACCGAGATCACCCGCGGCAGGCCCTCGGGCAGATGGTCGAACACGATCGGCCGGTTCTTCGGATCCTTGTGTGCGGTGAGCAGGCCGACCGGCTTGTGGTAGCGCCACACCCGCGTCGGCTCCTTGTCGCTGACCACCGCTCCGTTGACGGTGAGGATGTCGCTGGGACCGATCTTGATCGCAGGGGTAGTCAGCACCACCCCGTTCAGCGCCACCCGGCCCTCGGCGATCAGCTTCTCCACGTCGCGGCGCGAGGCGACGCCGGCGCGGGCCAGGGCCTTGGCCACCCGTTCGTCGGCGCGGACCGCCGCCGGCGGCGGGGCGTCGTCGGGCTCCCGCGCCGGGGGCTTCGTCGCCCTGGGCGGCCGCTCGGCCGTGGTCGCGGCCGGACGGGGACCCGCCGCGCGCGACGGCCCCTTAGGCGGTCCCTTGAATGGTCCTTTTTTCGAACCCTCGTTCGGCTCGCTGGCGCGCGGGCCCTTTCCCGGGACTTGACTTCCCGGGGCTTGACTTCTTGGGACTTGACCGGGGCGGCCCGTCCGCCTTGGGTGTTGTTTGTGATCGACCATGACGAGACGACCATGCGCATCGCCCTCGCCGAGGCGCAAGCCGCCGCGGACGCCGGCGAGACGCCGGTCGGCGCGGTGATCGTCGACCCGACGACCGGCGAGGTGGTGGCCAAGGCCGGCAATGCGCCGATCGGGACGCACGATCCGACCGCCCACGCCGAGATCCGCGCCATCCGCCTGGCCGCCGAACGGCTCGGCAACTATCGTCTGACCGGCCTCTCCCTGTTCGTGACGCTCGAGCCCTGCGCCATGTGCGCCGGCGCCATCACCCACGCGCGGATCGGCCGGCTGGTGTTCGGCGCGGACGATCCCAAGGGCGGCGGCGTGGTCCACGGCGCGCGCGTGTTCGACCAGCCCACCTGTCACTGGAAACCCGTGGTGGCGTCAGGGGTGCTGGCGGACGAAAGCGCCGATCTCTTGCGCGGTTTCTTCCGGGCGAGACGGGGCAGGTGATCTCGCGCTTTTGACCGACCCCGTGGTTTGTGGAGCGAACTCCCGCTCGTCATCCTGAGTAAGTCGGCGAAGCCGACTGTATCGAAGGACGCAGAGCGGCCGATCCAGCCTCAAGAGGCGCTGCCTGTGCGTGCTTCGATGCGCGGTCCGGCCCCGTTCACACCCGCTGCGCGGACACGGCCATGAGGCGGGCTTCGAGCTTGTCGCGCACCATCGCCCATTCCTCGGACAGGATGGAGAAGACGCAGGTGTCGCGCAGCCGTCCGGTCCACACGATCCGGTCGTGGCGGAGGATGCCGTCGAGATGGGCGCCGAGCTTCAGCACCGCCGCCCGGCTGCGCGTGTTGATCGCGTCGACCCTGAACTGCACCACCGCCGCGCCGGTTTCGTAGAGGCCGCCGGGCCGAAAGGCGTGGGCCAGCATCAGCATCTTGGATTCGGGATTCACCGCCCCGCCCCGCGCGTCGGGCCGCCAGTAGGTGTTGCCGATCTCCACGCGCCGGTTGGGCGGGTCGAGCATGAAGACCGAACAGCCCACCACGCCGAGCGCCGATATGCCGGCGTAAGCCTGAACCGCGCCGGCCGCCTGATCGCGCTCGATCCGCCGCCACCAGACGTCGAGGTTTTCGCCGTTCATCGGCACGGGATAGAGCTCGGTCCAGACGTCGGGGTCGGCGTCGCAGGCGGCCCGCAGCGGCTCGCGATGCCCCTCGCTCAGCGGCTCCAGCCGGACGAAGCGGCCTTCGAGGACGGGGGCGGGTTTGAGCATACCGCCTGATAGCCGCGGGCGGGTCGGCGGGCCAGTGACATTGCGGTAAGATGCGGCTGTCGCGGCTTCGGCTTGCGATATGTCATGGCCCTGGGGCACAATGGCGCCGTCAAAAACGATGAACCCCCGGGACCCGACCGGCCGGTACAGTCCGGCGTCGGGAACCATACTTCAGAACAGGGCCCGGTTGCGCCATCGGCATCAAGCCGAGGCGGGCGGGCTCAAGGAGCGCCCCATGGACTTCAGCCTCACCGAACATCAACGCCACTACCTGGACCGGGTCACCCGGTTCATGGACGAGCACATCTATCCCGCCGTCCCCGAATACGAGCGCGAGATGAACGTCATCGGCCCCGACCGCTGGAAGGTGGTCCAGGTGGTCGAACAGTTGAAGGAGAAGGCCAAGGCCGCAGGCCTGTGGAACTTCTTCATGCCGCCGCACTCCGGCCAGAGCCATGTGGACGACACCTTCCAGTTCGAAGGCATCCAGCTGACCAACCTCGAGTACTCGCTGATCGCCGAGGAGCTCGGCAAGGTGGGATTCGCCTCGGAGGTGTTCAACTGCTCCGCGCCCGACACCGGCAACATGGAAGTCCTGATGCGCTACGGCACCCTGGCGCAGAAGGAGAAGTGGCTGCGCCCCTTGATGAACGGCGAGATCCGTTCGGCCTTCCTGATGACCGAGCCGGAAGTGGCCTCCTCGGACGCCACCAACATCGAGACCCGTATCGAGCGCGACGGCGACGAGTACGTCATCAACGGCCGCAAGTGGTGGTCCTCGGGCGTGGGCGATCCGCGCTGCAAGGTCGCCATCGTCATGGGCAAGACCGACCCCAGCAAGGAGAAGCACGCCCAGCAGTCGCAGGTGCTGGTGCCGCTCGACGCGCCGGGAATCGAGATCGTCCGCATGCTGCCGGTGTTCGGCTATGACGACGCCCCGCACGGCCACGCCGAAGTGGTGATGAAGGACGTGCGCGTGAAGGTCGAGGACGCGCTTCTGCTCGGCGAGGGCCGCGGTTTCGAGATCGCCCAGGGCCGCCTCGGCCCCGGCCGGATCCACCACTGCATGCGCACCATCGGCGTCGCCGAAGTGGCGCTGGAGAAGATGGTCAAGCGGCTGCAGTCGCGCAAAGCCTTCGGCAAGTACGTCTCCGACCACTCCTTGTGGGAATGGCGGGTGGCCGAGGCGCGCATCAACATCGAGATGTGCCGCCTGCTCTGCCTTAAGGCCGCGGACATGATGGACAAGGCCGGCAACAAGTCGGCCCGGCTCGAGATCGCCATGATCAAGGTCGCCGCGCCGCAGCTGGCGCTGAAGATCATCGACGACGCCATCCAGGCGCACGGCGGCGGCGGCGTCACCACCGACTTCGGCCTGGCCAAGGCCTACGCCGGGATCCGCACCCTGCGGATCGCCGACGGTCCGGACGAGGTGCATGCCCGTACCATCGCCCGCATGGAGTACGGCAAGTACGGCGACCAGGTGGTCAAGCTCCGCAACGAAGCCGAAGAGCGCCTGCTGGTGGCCGGCATCCGCTAAGATACTGACTGAACGACGGCAGGGGCCGCAGCGCACGTCGCTGCGGCCCTTCAGTATCATTCCGGCCTAGGTTTACCCGCCGCACTTCCCACAAGCGCGGGTGTCTGGCTGGCGCAAGGTTAGGGCGAATTTCATGGCGGTATCCCGCTCACCAAACGGCCCGTGCCACTTGCCATTTCGCCCTGAATCAACGGCGTGGACGCCGCGTCCCTGGTTGCAAGAGGCGCAGGCGCCTATGTGAACGACTGCCTTTTTCAAGGTCCAGTTTTCGTAAACAAAATGAGCCATTAGATCGCGGGGCAAAATCTAGGGAAGCGCTTCATCGGTTTCGCTTTCGCAGATCTGACCGCGAACGTCTTCTTCGGCACGGCCACTTGGCGGCGCTAACCGGATGATTCCGTTGCTCCGTTTAGGCAATGTCGAAGCCGCCGCGGGCGCGCACGTCGCTGAAAAGGCGAGACGCGTATTGCTCGGGTGTCATGCTGTGCATGTTGCTCTTACGATCAACTAAGCCGCTCCGCTCTGCCTCGGCATAAGCGCTGCAGACTGTTTCGCGGCTTGGGCCATGTTTGCGGTACAGCTCCCGCATCAACTCTTGCTGGGTGGGTTTCGTCATATCCCATCAGAGGGGGAAAGACGCTCGTGCGTCAACGCGTCTTATGTCAAACCGCGATCCGCTGACGCTTTGAGGGTCGTGCTCCTGCACTGGGAGGGAAGCGCCCCGCTTGACCTGACGGAGGCCCAGGGCGCCTACTCCATACCAAGCCGAAGATACGGCATGGAGGACGCGGGCCATGGACGAGCTGATCTACGCCAACATCTGGGAAACCATCGCCCTGGCCCAGCCCGAGCGGCCGGCGATCGTCCAGGGCGATGAGGTGCGGACCTGGGCCGAGTTCGACCGGCGCGCCGACGCCCTGGCGGCGGATCTCCTGGGCGCGGGCCTTCGGCAGGGCGCCAAGGTGGCCGCCTATCTCTACAATGCGCCCGAATACCTCGAGACCTACTTCGCTGCGATGAAGGCGGGGCTGCATCCGTTCAACGTCAACTACCGCTACGCCACCGATGAACTGACCTATCTGTTCGACAACGCCGACGCCGAGGCCGTGGTGTTCCACTCGAGCTTCAGCGAGACGCTGGAGGCGATCAAGGATCGTCTGCCGCTGGTCAGGCGCTGGATCGCCGTTCGCGACGGCGGCCATCCGATCCCGGCCTGGGCCGCCGACTATGAGGCGGTGGTCGCGGCGACGCCTGGCGAGCGCCCGGTGCTCGCGCCCTGGGGTCGGTCGGGCGACGACATCGTCTTCCTCTACACCGGCGGCACCACCGGCATGCCCAAGGGGGTGATGTGGCGGCAGGAGGACATGTTCGCCGCGCTCGGCGGGGGCGCCAATCCCGTGCTCGGTCTGGGGCCGTTCACCGCCCTGGGCGACGTGGCGCGACGGGTCAGCGATCCCGGTTATCCGGCCCCGCGCGGCCTGACCTCCTCGCCGCTGATGCACGGCACCGGCGGGTTCGGGGCGATGACCACCCTCAGCCTCGGCGGGACGGTGCTCTTGTTGCCGTCGCGCCGGTTCAGCGCCGAGGAGCTGTGCGCCGAGGTCGAGCGGCTCAAAGCCACGCGGATCGGCATCGTCGGCCAGGCCTTCGCCGGACCGATCCTGGAGGCGCTCGACGCGAATCCGGGCCGCTGGGACCTGTCCTCGGTACGGCTGATCGGCTCCTCCGGCTGCATGTGGAGCCGGGAGAACAAGCAGGGCCTCCTGCGGCACATGCCGGACGCCGCGCTGATCGACAGTTTCTCCTCGTCCGAGGCGATCGGCATGGGCGCGTCGGAGTCGCGCCAGGGCGAGGAAGCCAAGACCGCCCGCTTCGCCGTCAGCGAGACCTGCGCGGTGTTCACCGAGGACGGTCGGCGGGTGCAGCCGGGCTCGGACGAGCGCGGCATGACCGCCGTGTCGGGGCATCTGCCCCTCGGTTACTACAAGGACCCGGACAAGACCGCCAAGACCTTCCCGGTGTTCGAGGGGAAGCGCTGGTGCATGCCGGGCGACTGGGCGCTGGTGAACGCCGACGGCACGCTGGAGATCCTCGGCCGCGGCTCGGTGTGCATCAACACCGGCGGCGAGAAGGTCTTCCCCGAAGAGGTCGAGGAGGCGCTGAAGCGGCACGCGGCGGTGCGCGACGCGGTGGTGGTGGGCCTGCCCGACGCGCGGTTCGGCGAGCGGATCTGCGCCGTGGTCGAACTGGCGCCCGGGGCCGAGGCGCCGACCCTCAGCGACCTGGCCGCCCACGTGAAGGGCTCGCTGGCAGACTACAAGGCGCCGCGCAATCTGGTGCTGGTGGACAGCGTCGGCCGGGCGCCCAACGGCAAGGTCGACTACAAGGCGACCAAGGCCCTGGCCGCGGCGGAGCTGGGGGTGAGCGTCTGAATCCGGTCCGTCGCGGCGCGCGTCTGGCGTCGATCAGACGGCCGAGCGGTCAAGGGGAAAATTTTGACACGATGGTCAAAATTCTCGAGGCGGGCCCACAAGATGAAAGCCCGCTGCGGGGGATATCGCAACGGGCCTTCAGGTCGTTCTTGATTAGGCGGGCGTTTCCTCCCCGAAACGCCGGAGGGTCGAACGTCTCAGCGCCCGTGACCTCACGACGAGGAAGAAACGTCAAATTTGCGAAGGTGTCAACGCTTTCGGCGCCGAACACCATAATTTGGGCAGTTTCTTTGACTCCAGAGTCAAAAATTCACTGAATCGCGAGTGAAACGCTTCCAATCAGTGGTTGAGCCAGAGCGGCGGGCTTGCCGACCGGCACGAAGGTGATCGCCGGCGACGCCTCGAGGCGGCCCTGGGCCGCGAGCGTGGACGCGAGCGCGGTGATGTCGAAGCTGCGCGCCCGGGAAGCCATGCTCATGCCGCTCATGGCCCGCATCGCCGAAAAGAACGACAGGGCCCCGATCGGATACGCCTGTGAGCCGCCGCCCTTCGCCGGGGCCTCGAGATAGATCTCGTAGATCACGCCGGGCTGGATGTCGGTCGACAGGTTGCTCAGCACCAGGAAGACCTTCTGGCCGGCCCTGGGCGCCGGCGTCAGCGGCGGCGGGGGGGCGGGGGCCGGCGCGGGCGCGGCGGGTGCGGGCGGCCGGGCCGCCTTGAGGTTGAACAGACCGAGCAGCTTGGCGGTGGGCGAGGGCGCCGCCGTCAGGGCGCGGGTTTGCATCCGAACCGCCGGGGTCAGCAGCGGAGCCAGGGTGCGCGCCGCCACCTCGGGCGATCCCTGGGTCGAGATGAGTCGAATCCGCATCGCCGCGCCGCCCAGCCGCACGCCCTCGCTCACGTGGGTGATGGAGGGCAGGGTGCGCAGGACCGGAACCGGGCGCTTGGGCGCCTCGGGAAGGGATTGGGTGGTGGTGGCGTTGGCCACGTCGACCAGCGAAAGGCGGAAGGGCGCCGCCGGGCGCGGCTCCCGCCGGGCCGTCTGCGGGATCGCCTGGCCGCTCACGCCGACGAGGGCGTCGTAATCGTAGCCGGCCTGCTGCAGGTTCAGCACCTGGCCGACGGTGAACACCACCTGCTTGCCGTTCGGATCGGCGAAGGGAAACGGCTTGGCGGTGAACGCCGCGTCCGAGGGATTGGCGTTGCCGAGCGCGTTCCAGCTCGCCCAGATCCGGTCGATGTTGCAGTGGTGCAGCCAGAAGATCGGATCGTCGGCGGCCCACGGCACCAGCCCCATGCCGTCGGTGGCGTTGCCGACGCCCACGTGCACCGTGCCGTGCAGCCCGAGGTCGAGGTTGGCGCAGAAGCCCTGGTCGGCGCCCAGCGACGAATAGGTGGTCTCGCTCAGCACCTCGGGCGAGAGGTTCGCGGCCGAGGCGATGGCCCCGCCGGCGTTGACCGCGGCGTTGCGGTTGGGGTTGAACAGCGAGCCCCAGGTCGGGTCGCCGGCCTGGCGGAATGGGGCGGGAATCGCGCGCTGGCCGGGGTCGAGATAGTTCCAGTAGGGCAGGGTGAAGTTGGGCTCTCCGGCGATCCCGCGGACGATGTTCTCGAACGCCACCACATAGAGCCGGTGCCAGGGCAGGAAGAAATTCTCGTCCTCGTTGTCGCCGTGCGCCTGGCACCCATCCCACATCACCTGGGCCAGAGACTTCGCGGGCGAGGCGGCGGGGCCGAACACGCTGGCCAGGGCGGCGGTCTTGCCGGAGGAATCCTGCGCCCCCTTCACCCAGTGCGAATACCACTGGAAGGTCCAGGAGCGCGGATCGCTGGCGGGCAGGGCCATCATCAGGGCGACCGCGCGGGCGTAGACCGCCAGCATGGCCTGGCCCGGGGCGCTGGACACGTCGTAGCGGATGCGCGGTCCCGGCGGCAGGGTTCCCCCGCCGCCGGAGCCGGTCCCGCCGCTGGTCGTGGTGTTTCCGCCTCCGGGTGTCCCCGTTGGGGGCGTCCCCGTCGGAGGAGTCCCCGTGGGCGGCGTTCCGCCCGCCGGGCCGGTGGCGTTATCCACCACCGTGCTCTGGTCGCACGCGGTCAATCCGGTTGCGGCGGCCAGCCCCAGGGCGCCTCCGGTCAGCAGAACGCCACGACGTGATCGGCTCATGACAGACCCCCCGGTCCCCATTCCGGCCGAGGTTAACACCGCGGCGGGTTCAGCCCAACGCGGCTCGTCTGTGGGGGGATAACTTCAGCGGCCGGGTCATCGCGGGGCCTGGGCCACCAGACGGATCGCGCCGACGGTGGCGTCCGCGCCCGGCGCCACCGGCCCCGAGGGGGCGACGGCCACTCCGAGGCCCTGCGTCGGCCAGCCGGAGACGGCCAGCGACTGCACCTGACCGGTCACGTCGAAACTGATGCTGTGCGGCTGGCCCATGCCGGTCGGGCGTTGGGCGGCGTAGAAGTTGATGGTGCCGATCACCGCCGCTTCGCCGGTGGTGGGCGGGCCGAGCCGCAGTTCGAACAGGGCGCCCGGCTGCACGCCGGCGCGAAGGTCGTCGGCGACGAGGATGAAGCGCGTCCCCTCGCCGAAGGTGCGCAGGTGCGCCGTCATGTCGTTGGCCGTGCACACGGTGTTCAGGCGGACCATGCGCGCGCCGTTCAGGGCGATGGGCCCCTTGGCCTCGGCCAGAGTGCCGATCGACGGACACGGGTCGGGCGGCGGCAGTGGTGCGGCCAGGGGGGCGCCGGGGTAGGGCGTCGCCGCGGGGGTGGTTGTGGCCGTGGTCGTCGTGGTGGTCGTGGCGGCGACCGCATTGCCGGGCTGGGGCTTGCCGCAGCCGGCGACGCCGACGAGCACGAGCCCAAGGGCGAAGCTGAACAGAAGCGGACGCGTCGACATGGCGGAACCCCAAGCTTGGCTGTGCGATGATGAACCCGCCGTCGCCGCAGGGAAAGCGCGGGATCGACTCAACGACGGCTCCGCTTACAACCGCGCCCACGCTTTACGGTTCCGCTGGCGCCGCCCATAGTCGGGCCAACGAAGAACCGGCCAAACCAAGAACAGGCCAAACCAAGAACAGGCCAACCAAGAACAGGAGGTCGGGATGCGGCGGCGGGACTTGCTCACCTGCGGGGCGGCGCTGCTGGGCGCCGGCGTGGCGAGGGCTGAGGGCGGCCCGGCCCTGCGCGACGCGGCGCGGGAGGCCTGGATCTATACCCTCCCGCTCAACGAGATCGCCAATGTGCGGGCGCGGATCCTCGGCCTCGGCGCCCGCGCCAACGCCTTCTATCCGCAACGCGCGCTGGCGGGCCCGGAAGCCCGGACGGTCACCACCCCCAACAACGACACCGTCTACGCCTCCGCCTTCATCGACCTGTCGAAGGGGCCGGTCACGCTGGTCCAGCCGGACCTCGGCGCGCGCTACGCCTCCTTCGCGCTGATGGACATGTGGAGCGACAACTTCGCCGTCCTCGGCACGCGCACCACCGGCCCCGAGGGCGGCCGGTTCACCCTGGTCGGCCCGGACGAGGCCGCGCCGGGCAACGCCCTGCGTTCGCCGACGCCGTGGGTGTGGGCGCTGGCGCGGGTGGTGGTGAACGGCCCCGCCGACCTCGACGCCGCCCGGGCGGTGCTGGGCGGCTATCGCGTGGAGGGGGGGCCGGCGGGTGTGGCCGCGAAGGGCGCGCGGCGCGACGGCCCCTGGCAGGATTACTTCAGGGCGGCGTCCGCGCTTCTGGCGGAGACCCCGCCGCCGGCCACCGACCGCGCCGTCCTTCGGCGGATCGCGCCGCTGGGCCTCGAGGCGTTCGATCCCGGGCGCTTCACCCTCGCCCAGCAGGCCGAGGTCGCCGCCGGCGTCGCCGACGCCATCGCTCTGGTCAAGGGAGTCGGCCTGGGGGGCGTCGGTCTGGGCGCGGACGCGAAGGACGGCTGGCTGTTCCAACCCGCCGACACCGGAGCCTTCTTCCAGGACTACCTTGGCCGCGCGCGCGTGGCCCTGGGCGGGCTGGCGGCCCTGCCGCCCGAGGAGGCGATGTACCTCACCGCCCTGGCGCCGAACGGCCGGCGGCTGTTCGACGGCGAGGGCCTCTATCGCCTGCGCTTCGGCGCGGACCAGACGCCGCCGGTGGACGCCTTCTGGTCTCTGACGATGTACGAGGCCACGGCCGACGGCCAGTTCTTCATGGCCGCCAATCGGATCGACCGCTACGCCATCGGCGACCGGACGCCCGGCCTGGTCCGCGATCGCGACGGGGGGCTGAGCCTATGGATCTCCCGCAGCGATCCCGGCGGCGCGCGCACGGCCAACTGGCTACCGGCGCCCGCCAAGGGCCCCTATTCGATGGTGCTGCGCCTCTACCTGCCGCGGCCGGCCGCCATTTCGCGCGCCTGGACCCCGCCAAGGATCGAAGCCGCATGACCGGCCTTCTGGAGCGATTGGGCCTGGAGGCGCCGATCATCCAGGCGCCCATGGCCGGAACCTCCACGCCGGCTCTGGCGGCGGCGGTGTCGGAGGCCGGCGGCCTGGGGTCGATCGGCGTCGGGGCGGCCGGGGCGGAGCGGGCGCGCGGCATGATCGACGCCGTACGCCAGCGCACCGTGCGGGCGTTCAACGTCAACCTGTTCTGCCATCAGCCGGCCAAGGCGGACGCCGCGAAACAGGCGGCCTGGATCGAACGGCTGCGGCCCGCGTTCGCCCGCTATGGCGCGGAGCCGCCGGCTGCGCTGGCCGAGATCTACACCAGCTTCCTGGCCGACCCGCCCATGCTGGACCTTCTGCTCGAGACCCGGCCGCCGGTGATCAGCTTCCACTTCGGCCTGCCGCCGCCTGCGACCATCGCCGCGCTCAGGCGGACCGGCGCGGTGCTGCTGGCCTCCGCCACCAACGTCGTCGAAGGCCGGTTGGCGCAGGCGGCCGGCTGCGACGCCGTGGTCGCCCAGGGCTGGGAGGCCGGCGGCCATCGCGGCGTGTTCGATCCCGACGCGCCCGACGACCAGCTCGGGACCTTCGCCCTGACCCGCCTGCTGGTGCGCGACCTCGACATTCCGGTGGTCGCGGCGGGCGGGATCATGGACGGCGCCGGGATCGCCGCCGCCCTGGCGCTGGGCGCCGCCGCGGCCCAGCTCGGCACCGCCTTCATCGCCTGCGAGGAGAGCGACGCCGACCAGGGCCACCGCGCCGCGCTGGCCGGCGAGCCCGCGCGGCATACGGTCATGACCCGCGCCATCTCCGGCCGCCCGGCCCGCTCGCTGGCCAACCGCTTCACCGCGTTGAGCGACGGCGTTCACGATCGGATTCCCGCCTATCCGATCGCCTACGACGCGGGCAAGGCGCTGAACGCCGCCGCCAAGGCCCGGGGCGATTACGGCTGGGGCGCCCAGTGGGCCGGGCAGGCGGCGCCCCTGTCCCGGCCGATGCCCGCGGCGGCGTTGATGGCGACCTTGAAGGCCGAGTTGGCGGCGGCCCAGGCTTGATGGATGCCCGTCGACGCATCACTGAGCGGATAGGGGCAAGGCGTCTACCGCTTCAGGTTCGCGTCGAAAAACGCCACCACCGCCTTGTCGAAATCCGCGTGGAAGGCCTCGCGATCGAACCCTGGGCGGCTGACGCAGATCGCCGGCGCCGCCTTGCGCAGGGCGTCTGAGCAGGGCGCCAGGAAGTCGAAATGGTCGGCGTTGGCGACCAGCCGGTAGTCGGGGGCGACGGGCAGGTCTTGGTCCACCGCCTCGGCGTAATCGGGCTGGGGCAGGACGCGGTCGAACTCGGCGCGCCAGAGCTGCAGCGGCAGGGTGACGCCGGCCAGGCCGGGCCTGCCGAAGGTGAACCCCAGGGCCGGCGCGGCGACGACCACCGCTTTCAGGCGCGCATCATGGGTCCAGACCTGGGTCGCGACCAGACGGTCCAGGGCGCCGGGAAAGCGCGCCACCAGGGCGCAGTCGTAATAGGCGGGGTGGTCGGCGCAGTGCTGCCGGACCTTCGCCAGGTCCGGCTCGCCCCCGGCGTCCACCAGCACGGTGAAACCGCCCGACGAGAAGCCGAAGGCGCCGATGCGCGCCGGATCGATCGCGGCGTGCTGCGGCCAGCCGGTCAGCATGTAATCGGTCAGCAGTTTGAGCTGGCGCGGCCGGTTGGCCATGTTCACGGCCCGGCTCTGGTCGCGGTAGTTGTCGCCGGTGTGGGTAAGGGCGGCGGCCACATAGCCGGCGCGGGCCAGGGCGAGGGCCGTGTCGATATGCGACCCGAAGCTCCCGCCGTTGCCGTGGGAGATGACCACCAGGGGGTGGACGCCGGGCGTCGCCGCCGCATCGGTCGCCAGGGGGGTTTGGAACAGCTCCACCGCGCCGAGTTTCGGCGCGGCGTCGGTGGGATACCAGACGCCGATCTCCACGGGCGGCCCCTGCGGGTCGGGGATCGACAGATGCTGATAGCCGACGGCCGGCTCGGCGTGGGCGGCGGCCGCCAGGCCGAGCGCGCAGGCGGCGGCGACGAGGAGACGAAGGAGGGACATGAGGCGTTGGGCTCCGTGACTGATCGCTTCGTCGTGGCCTCCCGCCAGGATCGGGGCCACCGGGATTGCGCGAATGGGCGAATGGGTTCGCGAGCCGGCGAGCCGCGCTATAAGGGGCCATGGGCGTCCTGATCGGCGATGTGCGGGAGTGGCGGCGCGAACTGCTGGGCGCGGTCGCGGTCGGGGTCTTCTTCGGCCTGGTCGGGCCGTTCGGCACCTATTTCAACGATACGGTCGGCGTCCGCATCGCCTTCTGGGTCGGGATGATGGTGGCCGGAGTCCTCATCTACGTTCCACTGCTCAGGCTGGCGCTGGCCCTCGGCGCCCGGCTCGGCCAGCCGGCCTGGTTCACCGCGCCGCTCGCGGTGCTGGTGATCGCCGCGCCGGTGAGCCTGATGAGCGCCGCGGTGGTGGTCGGTCTCTGGCCCCGGGTGGGCCCGCACATGCGGCCGATCGACTGGTACGGCCAGGCGGTGGTGCTCGGCCTGCCGCTCAGCGGACTGGCCCTCTGGACCCGCCGCGCCTTTCCGTCGCAGCCGGCGTCGCCGGCCGGGGACGGAAAGGCGCGGCCGGCCGGCGATGCGCCGTCAGCCTTTCTTGACCGGCTGCCGCCGCGGCTCGGCCGCGCCCTGCTCTGCCTGCGCATGGAAGACCACTATGTGCGCGCCTACACCGACCGCGGCTCAGAGTTGATCCTGATGCCGCTGAAGGCGGCCATGGCCGAACTCGGCGCGGAAGGCTTGCAGGTGCATCGCTCGTGGTGGGTGGCGCGGTGCGCGGTGACCGGCGTCGTGCAGGACGGCCGCAACCTGAAACTGAAATTAGTCAACGATCTCGAGGCGCCGGTCAGCCGGAAGTCGATCGCCCTTCTCCGGCAGGCGGGATGGCTGACCGAGCTGCACACCCCTGAGTCGAACCGCCGCACGGCCGTCGAAACGAATAGATAACGGTGAAGCTTGAAGCGCGACTCCAAATCGTTCTACTGATTCGGCCATCGGATTTACCATTAACGAAACTTAAGTGACTCGTGGCCTAGCGTTGCGGGGAACGGGATTGGCGGTCGCATTTTGCGGTCTCCGCCCACGGGATTTGGCGCGCGCCAGGAGGGGTCAATGCGGGTTCTATTGATCGAGGACGACAGCGCTACCGCGCAGTCGATCGAGCTGATGCTGAAGTCCGAGGGCTTCAACGTCTATACGACCGACCTGGGCGAAGAGGGCGTCGATCTCGGCAAGATCTACGACTACGACTTGATCCTTCTCGACCTGAACCTGCCTGACATGAGCGGCATGGATGTGCTCCGTCAGCTGCGGGTTGCGAAGATCAACACCCCTATCATGATTCTGTCGGGCACCGCCGAGATCGACACCAAGGTGAAATCCTTCGGCGGCGGCGCGGACGACTACATGACCAAGCCCTTCCACAAGGATGAGCTGGTGGCGCGGATCCATGCGGTGGTCCGCCGCTCGAAGGGTCACGCCCAGTCGGTGATCCGCACCGGCGACATCCTGGTCAACCTCGACGCCAAGACCGTCGAAGTGAACGGCAGCCGGGTTCACCTGACCGGCAAGGAATACCAGATGCTGGAGCTGCTTTCCCTGCGCAAGGGTACGACCCTGACCAAGGAAATGTTCCTGAATCACCTCTACGGCGGCATGGACGAGCCCGAGCTGAAGATCATCGACGTCTTCATCTGCAAGCTGCGCAAGAAGCTGGCGGCGTCGACCAACGGCGCCCACCATATCGAAACGGTCTGGGGTCGCGGCTATGTGCTGCGCGACCCGCAGGAAGACCAGGCGACCGCCGCCGCCTGATCATCGGCGAGTCCGGGACGACCCCGCGCCCGGACAAACCCCGCACCCGGGCGATCCGGGCGAATGTCAGCCGAGGGGCGGGCCCGGCCTGAGTCGGCCGCCATCACACCCAGCCAGACCTCTGGAGAGCGACCTCAGGCGTTCGCCCCGGCGTCGACGGAGATGATGGCGCCGGTGACCAGGCTGGCGGCCGGGCTCGCCAGAAAGACGACGGCGGCGGCGATTTCCTCGGGTTGGCCGTAGCGGCCGAGCGCCACCATGCTCCGGACCACGTCCGCCATGGGGCCATCGGCCGGATTCATCTCGGTATCGATCGCGCCGGGAAGGACGAGGTTGGCGGTGATGTTCCGCGGACCCAGCTCGCGCGAAAGACCCCGTGTGAACGCAAGAAGGGCCGACTTGGTCATGGCGTAGGCCGTCATGCCGGGGAAGGGGACCCGTTCCGCCAGGCTCGAGCCGATGGTGATGATACGGCCGCCCTCCTTGAGATGCGGGATCACGGCTTTCGCATACAGCAGGGGCGCCCGCACATTCACGTCGAGAAGCGCCTGGATGTCCTCCAGGCTGATGTCGGCGACGGAGCCCGCACGTCCTATTCCGGCATTGTTGACGAGGATGTCGAGGCCGCCGAGCGCGCCCACCGCGTCTCGTACGGAGCTTTCGATGGCTTTCGGGTCGGCGCCGTCCGCCTGGATCGCGACCCCCTTGCGGCCTTTCTCCTCGATCGACCGTGCAACCGCCGCCGCGCGATCGCCCGAGCGCTCGTAGGTAATGGCGACGTCCGCGCCCTTGTCGGCCAGCGCGAGGGCGATGGCGGCTCCGATCCCCCGCGACCCCCCGGTGACCAGGGCTCTTTTTCCGTTCAGCGCGTTCATCGATCATCCATTTGTTTATCAAACACTAAACAAATCCGTAGTCGGATTGCGAAACCGAGTCCATCGATTTATGTAACGTACCATGAATAAATCGGAGATCGCCGGGCCTTCCCAGGCGCCTCGGCGCGGTCGCGGTCGGCCGCGGGTATTCGATCGCGAGGAGGCGCTGGGGCTCGCAACCCGACTGTTCTGGCTCAAGGGCTATGACGGGACGTCAATCGCCGACCTCACCGAGGCGATCGGCATCGAGGCTCCCAGCCTGTACGCCGCCTTCGGCTCGAAGAGGGACCTGTATGTGGCGGCGCTGCGGTACTACGGCGAACACTATGAGGGGTTCGTTTGGGACCGGTTCGGGGCCGCGCCGACCGCGCGGGCGGCGGCGAACGCCTATCTGATGGATTCCGCGGCTGCGCTGACCGGATCTCTCGCCGACGCTCCGCGCGGCTGCATGATCATCCTCTCCTCGGTCGGCGGCGACGCTCAACCGGACCTCGGCCGTCTCGTGCACGCCGCGCGCGCCGCCGTGTTCGACCGCTTGCGAACCCGTTTTGAGCGCGCGGTTCGCGAGGGCGACCTGCCCGATTCCGTCGATGCCGCGGGTCTCGCGCGCTTCGTGCAGAACGCTCAGAGCGGAATGTCGATCCTCGCCCGCGACGGCGCCGGCCGCGAAGACCTGGAACTGGTCGCCAGAGTGTCGATGCTGGGATGGGACGCCTTCGTCGGTCAGGGCGCGGAAGGCGGCGCCTGACGTTCCACGGTTGGACGCACGCTGGGGCCGAAGTCCGGCTCCCACGGAGCGTGCGTTAGTCCCGGCCCGCGACCAGCTGAACCTTCAGCGGGTCGCCGAAGACCGATTTCGCCGACCAGGTCGAGCCGACATCGCCGGAGGGCACCGCCGTGCAGAAGGAGAACGGAAGCGTGGCCGGGTCGGACTGCCGCAGGCAGATCTTGTCGCCCTTCAGCTTCCAGTGCCCGGTGCTGCGGTCCCGCCTGCGGCCCTCAGCGGTGTAGGTGCCGTCGGCGGAGAGCCATAGCCGCGCCGTGCGGCCGTCCGGATAGGTGGACACCACGGTGTTCTTGAACGCCGGAGCGAGGTCCGATTTATCGGCGCCCGCCACCATGAGGGCGCTCGCCGCCGCCATGCCCGCGAAGATCACTTGCCTCATCATCGCTTCGACTCCCTGGTGCTCCAGCCTCGACGCTCTAACGCTGCACTGGGCCGACGGCTCCCGGGGCGGAGCCGCCTAGCCGGGTCGACACCTCCTCGAGCACCTCGGATATAGGCGTGCAGCCCTCCACGGAACCCTCGCGGCGGCGCCCGAACACGAGGAGCCGCGCACACCCGTAATTGATGGTCCAGGCCAGGACTCCGCCGATGGCGAGATCGAGCCAACGATTGGACCAGATCGGGCTGTGCAGCGAAACCAGCGTCACGAAGGCCCAGTAGTTGCAGAAGTTTCCAAATCCGCTCGTCGCCATATAGCCGAGCCAGACCAGCCCCCAGCTCTTGCGGGTCAGGCAGCGAAACACCCACAGGCCGTTGATCCAGAAGGTCACCTGCATGGCGCAGGCGAGCGAGAACACCCTGGCCCACGCGGGCTCCATCCCCAGATGCTCGAGCAGGGTGAGGACGCCGCCGTCGGTGAGCAGGCCCACGCCGGCGACCAGCGAATAACGCAGCGCGAGGTGCCCCTCGCCCTTGGCCGCCCGTCTCAGCGCCATCGTCCGAATGTCCCATTACCGACTACCCGTGACCAACGACGCAAGGGCGTCTCTGTTCCCTGGGACGTCCTGCGCGATCAAGGGCGGACGCGCTTGGGGTCCGGCCGGGGCAGATCGCGCAACCGGGCCAGGGCGGCGTGGCCCGCCTGCTCGGTCCGCTCGAGAAAGCCGAGCAACATCCTGAGCTCCGCGACGTTGTAGGCCGCGAGCGAGTCGTGCGTCGCGCTCGCCAGCGGTTCGAACAGGGGAGCGACGCGCGCGGCCGCGGCGGGGGAGACCCGCACCAGCACCTTGCGCCGATCCGCCGGGTCGGCCACGCGGACCGCGTAACCGGCGCGCTCGAGCCGGTCGATCACCCCGGTGATGGCGCCGCTGGTCAGGCCCGTGGCCTCGGCCAAGGCGCCCGCGGTGATCGGACCCCGCGCGGCGACAAGGCCCAGGCAGTCGAGGTCGCTCGAGCTCAGGCCAAGCCGGGCCGCCACCGCCTGTCGATAGGCGACGTTCTGCCCGCACACCGAGCGCAGGGAGTCGTTCAGCGCTGCCCGCAGCGCCGGCCGCTCCCCAGGGCCCTCCGTCTCCTCACCCATTCAATACTTATCTATATTTCTTAGTTCGCAAGGTATACGATTTTATCACGGCTGTTGCGGCGACGCGAACCGGCAATCTGTCAGGTCAAGATTAACGAAACGCGCGACGCATGGCCGGGCGTAGACTTGGATGAGCCGGTGATCGACCGCTCACCCGCCTGCGTAGCCGCCGAGGATGGGCAGGATCTCCCCGGTGATGAAGGACGACATCTGCGGCGAGGCGAGGAACACGTAGGCCGGCGCGATCTCTTCCGGCTGAGCGGGACGCTTCATCTGGGTGGAGGCGCCGAACTGCTCGAGGTCCTCGCCCGCCTTGTCGGCGGGGTTGAGCGGGGTCCACACCGGTCCCGGCGCCACCACATTCACCCGAATGCCCTTGGGAATCAGGTGGGTGGAGAGCGAGCGGGCGAAGGCGTGGATCCCGCCCTTGGTCATCGAATAGTCGAGCAGGTCCTTGTTGCCGATCAGGCCGGTGACCGAGCCGGTCATGACGATGGCGCCGCCGTTGGGGAGGTGCGGGACCGCCGCCTTGGCCATGTGGAAATAGCCGTAGAGGTTGGTTTTGATCGTGCGATCGAAATGTTCCTCGGTGAGCTGGCTGAGGTCGTCCACGTGTTCCTGGAAGGCGGCGTTGTTGACCAGGATGTCGAGCCGGCCGAAGGCCTCCAGCGTCTTTTGCACGGCGGCCGGCGCATAGGCGGGCTCGGCGACGTCGCCGGGCAGCAGGATGGCCTTTCGCCCCTCCTTCTCCACTGCCGCCCGGGTGGTTTCGGCGTCCTGATGTTCATCCAGATAGCCGATGGCGACGTCCGCGCCTTCGCGCGCGAACAGCACCGCGACCGCCCGGCCGATGCCGGAATCGCCGCCGGTGATCAGAGCGACCTTGCCCTCGAGCTTGCCCGAGCCCTTGTAGAACGGGGCGTCGTAGAGTGGTTGAACCTCGAGATCGGCCTCCGATCCGGGCTTTTCGAGGTGGCGGCCCGGCATCGGCGGTTCGGGATAGGGGCGGGCGCCGGCCTGCATGGCGCCGGCCCGTCTGGCGGCCTCGCCGCTCCCGCCGAAGCTGCGGCTTTCACCGTCGACCTGCCGCTGGATGGCGCGCTCTTCCTCGGAGGCGCGGCGGGCGGCGTCGGTGAATTGCTGGTCGGTGTCGGGCATGACGGTTCTCCTGGCGGGAGAACCCGGGCGCCGCGGGACGGTTCCTGCGCCCAAGCTCAGATCGGAAAGCCCATCATCGCCGGCCGCAGCAGATCGTCCATCAGGTCGACCTCGCCGGCGCGGTTCATCCAATGGTTAAGATCGAACGAGCAGTTGAGCGCGCAGAGCAGCATCTGCGAGGCGATGAAGGGATCGACCGGACGCACGGAGCCGTCGGCGACGCCCGCACAGGCGACCACCGCCAGGCGAAAGGCGAGATCTCGATACTGCTGCAGCATGGCCTCGCGATTGCGCCCGGACAGGGCGGCGACCGCCTGCATGCGCAGGAGCCGGCCGTTGTCGCCGCGGGCGTGATAGACGATTAGGGCGGCGATCGCGGCCTGCAGGCGCCGCCAGCCGTCGGGCGCGTCCGCCGCCTTCTCCAGGGCTTCCAGGTTCAGGGCGAAGGTGCGTTCGAAACAGGCGAGGAGCAGGTCCTCCTTGTCCGCCAGGTGATGGTAGAAGGAGCCCTTGGTCACGTTCAGGCTCGCGGCGATGGAGTCGATCGAGGCGCCGTTGAAGCCGTGGTTGTTGATCAGCTCGGTCGCGGCGATCAGGAATCGCTCGCGCGAAATGCGGGTCTGCGCCGCCCGGCCGAGGATCGGCGGGGCCTGACGCGGCCACGGCTTGCCCGGCGCGGCGACGCCGCCGAACATGATGTCGAGCATCCGGTCGGCGACGCCCGCGTACTCCTTGGGGCTGTAGAGGCCGAGCCAGGAAAAGGCCCAGCCGGTGTATTCGATCACGAGCCGGGCGTAGACCACCCGGGCGCTCCGGTCGGACCGGTTCGCCGGGGTGACGAACAGGCTCATCATCGCCCGGAGATAGCCGCGGAAGGCTGCGATCACCCGCGACGTCGGCGACGGATCGATGCGGCGGATCTCGCCGAAGTTGGCCAGGGGCGGCTCTGAGCCCTCGTCGATGCGGCGGCGGATCTCGAAATATCCGTGCACATAGGCGGCGACGCGCGCGCGCGCCGTCGGGCGGCGGGCCGCGTCGCCGGCCAGGGCGGTCAGGCGGGCGATCGTCTCCAGCATGCACTCGGCGGCGAGCTCGTCGCGGGTGCGGAAGTAATGGCCCAGGCTGACCGGGTGCAGGCCGACCAGCCGGGCGACGGCGGCGACGGTGAAGCCGTTCGCCCCCTGGGCGTTCCAAACCTCGGCGGCGGCGGCGATGATCTCGGCCCGGCGGTCGTTTCCCGCCGCACGCTGCGCCGCCAGCTTGGCCATGGTTGGGCGGTCTCCGTCACGGGCAGGCGAGGATTGAGGAACGCCTTCCGCAGGGGAATTCATAATCCCGCCGGGCCGGAAGACAATGGCGGCCTGTGGAGCCTTGCCCGCAAGCGGGAAAATCGTGGCTTTGGAAATCCTTTAGGACGGCGTGAGGATTCTCCGCCGCCTTCCGGTCTAGCTCGGCCCGACGGGGCGGATCGGCCGTCCCGGATCGGCCCCGGATCGGCGCAGGGCCGCGACGGGGCGATAGGACGGGGCGAGATCATGCAGGGACGGATTCTGGGGCTTGAGCCCGACGGCGGAGTGATCCTGAGTGAGGATGGGGCCCGCTATCCGTTCAGGCGGGCCGATTGGAAGGGCGCGGGCGAGCCCGCCGCCGGCGTCAAGGTGGACTTCGAGGCGGGCCCCGAAGGCGCACGCGGTGTCTATCCGCTCCAAACCGGCCAGTCGATCGACCTTGGCGCGCTGGGCGTCCGGGCCCAGCAGACGATCGAGCTTGGCGCAGCCTCGCCGGCGGGCGCGCGGGCGCTGGCCCTCCTCAAGGGCGACCTCAAGGTCCAGCTCTCGCTGGTTCTCCTCGCGGCGTCGCTGTTCCTGCATCTGGTGGTGCTGGGCGGACCGGCGGGGGAGATGATCCGCGCGGCCCTGCCGGGCGGCGGCAAATACACGCTCGTCGGCGTGGGGGCGGCCATCGACCTTGCCGATCGCGGCGTCTCCACCGCCACCCAGGGCATGGACATGGCGACGCGCTACATCGGCCGGTCCAGCATGGACCTTTATGGCGGCCGCAACCCCTATGCGGCCCAGGAAGCGGCGGAGCTGCAGAAGGCCAAGGACAAGAGCAACGGGCTGAAGGCCGGGGCGGCCATGCTGAGGCTGGCCTATCTCGTCTATCTCGTGCCCCTCGGCGCGATCCTGCTGCTGGTGCAGGCGTTCCGCGGCCAACCCACCGGCCTCATCGCCCTGTCCCTAGGCGTCCTCAGCGTTCTGGGCTTCGTCGGCGTCCTGGTGGTGAAGGCGGAGGCCGGCGCCATGCTCGACAGTATGGGCGCCGGCATCGCCCCGGCGGATATGACGGCCAACTTCGTCCAGCCGGGCCTGGGCGCCTACGTCATCCTGCTCGCGGGCCTGACGCTCGCCGCGGCCGCCGTGGGCCTGCTGCGCCTGCCGAAGCCGGCGGCCGTCGCCCGCGTCTGATCCTCATCCATCCCGACAAACCGGAGTGTCCCATGACCTCGACCACCCGCGCCCGCCTCGCCCTGGCGTCCCTCACCGTGGCGTTCGCCGCCCTGGCGTCCAGCCTGTTCGCCCTCCGGGCCAGCGCCGCGGCGCCTATGCTCGAGACGGCGGGCTTCCACACCGGCATGACCTTCCAGGAGGCGATGGCGCGCCTGAAGGCCTATCGCCCCGCCCTCGAGATCAAGACCCAGCAGAGGCAGATCCCGGAGCTCGGGCCCGGCTACATGGTGTCGATGATCTACGCCTCGACACCCTCGTCCAACACGCCCAACGCCGACGCCGAACGCATCAACCTCAGCATCAGCTACCTGCCCAATACGCCCAGCGTGCTGGGGATCGACCGGGACGTGATCTATTCGGACAAGAGCGCGCCGACCATCGTCGACACCGTCGCGGCCCTGCGGGCCAAGTACGGCCGGGAAATGCTGGGCTTCGGAAGTCGTCAGATCTATTGGGGCTGGGACGAGGCCGGCCGGCCGATCGGCGAGGTGCAGATGCGCGCCTGCGGCGCCTTCGTCGGTCTGAGCTACATGATGAACGAGGAATCGGAGATCAACCGGCCCGCGCCCATCCCCTCCAACGCCCATGTCTGCGCCAAGAGCCACCTGATCATGGCCAACATCGTGCCGGCCGACAATCCGGCCCTCGTGCATGCGCTCAGCATCATGATGACCGATGTCGGGCTCGGCATCGACTCGATGACCCGCAGCCGCGAGGTGAGGATGGGCGTGCAGCAGAAGGGCGCCTCGGACGCGGTGAAGCGCGCCGGCCAGAACAAGCCCAAGCTCTGACCATTTTCTTTGACTATTTCGTCTGACTATTTCGGCGTGATCGCCGCGTAGGCCGCCTTCCACAGGCGGGCCTGATACGGCTCCGCGCCCGGCAGTTGGAAGGCCCCGGCGGAGGCGTCGAGCCGGCGCTGGGCCTCGGCCCGGTCGCCGATCGCGCTGGCCACCTGAGCGAGGGCGAGGTCGACGTTCGCGCCCCAGTTCGGATCGCCGGCGAGCTGGGCCACCGACTGGCGGTCGATCCCCTCGAGGTGCGCCGCCGCATCCCGATACCGCCGGGCCTGGATCAGGCAGGCCCCCGCCGTATAGGCGGCGGCGTCTGTCAGGGCGGACTTGCCGAAGCCTGCCTTGGCCATCTCGTGCGCAGTCTCGGCGTCCGCGAGGCCCGCGGCGATCCTGCCGCCCCGGCACTCGGCGGTGGCCGCGTCCGAAAGGGAGGCGATGGCGAAGAAACTCTTCGGCCCTTGCTTCTTCACCGCCAGCTGATGGACGACGAGATCGTCGCGGATGGCGTCGTTCCACCGTTCCAGCACCCCTTCGGACTGGGCGCGGGTGGTGAGGACCTGCAGGGTCAGTTCGTTGTCGGGACCAAGACGCTGCACCATCAGAGGATAGACGCGGTCGGCCTGGGCCACCGCCTCCGCATGGCGGCCCTGGATCATCAGCGCCTGAGCCAGGTTCATGTTGACCATGAGGACGTTGGGGCCGTCCGGCCCTTCGATCGAGGCGTAGTCCCGCGCCAGGTCGCGAAACAGGCGCTCCGCCCCCGCTCCGTCGCCTAGCCGGATCTTGGAGAAGGCCAGCCTCTGGCGGAAGTTCAGCCTCTGGATCGCATCGAAGCCGGGCAGGCCGGCGGCCCCGTCGGCGGCGACCCCGAACTCCCGTTCCGCCGTCTTCATGTCCGCCGTCACCAGGGCGACCATGCCCTTGGCGGAGGCGAGCCATACGGGCAGGTCCGGACGCGGCCTCGGCATGGCGGCCATGGCCGTCTCCGCCGCGCGGATCATGCCCTCGGCGCGCTGGCGGCTTCCGCCTTCGAAGCTGCGGGCCTCCATCGCGGCGGCCTGCAGGCGCGCCGCGGTGGCGTCGGCCGAGTTCGCGCCGCGCGCCTCGGTCCAGCGCCCCAGGGCGCGCGCGTATTCCGCCCGGGCGGCGACCCAGTCGCTCCGGCGATCGAGCGCGTTGGCGATGGTCTGGTGCAGCCGCGCCGCCACCTCCGGCTCGCTGGGGAAGCGGCTGTCGATCAGCGGCGCGGCCTGCTCCACAGCCCCCACCAGGGTCTCGCTCGCCGCCGCGCCCCTGAACGGATTGCTGCGCGCCAGGAGGTCGCTGGCCAGGAAGGTGTTGATCTGGTCGGCGATGGCGGTCTGGCGGCGCGCCGTGTCGCGCGCGCCCGCCGCGCTGAAGTAGAGGGCGGTCGTCGTCGCGGCGCCGATGGTCAGGGCCACGCCGGCTGCGATCGCCCAGGGTCGGCGCGCCTTCACCTGCTGCAGCTTCAGTTCGGCGCGCGCCGCACGGGCGTCAGCTTCGGTCCGCGCCTCGTGTTCGGCCCGCCGGGCGTCGAGGCTGCCGAGACGCCGGGCCAGTTCGGCCGCGCTGTCGAGCCGCAGGGCCGGATCGCCCGCCGCCGCCGCGGCGATGTCCGCGCGCAGCAGGGGATCGGATACCTCCGCCTCCCAGCCGGGCGCCAGCGGCCGGCGCAGGTCCGCCACCACCAGCTGGTAGAGCATGACGCCGAGGGCGAAGACATCCGAGGCCACGCTGGCGGCGCCCCCCTTCAGCAGCTCCGGCGCCATCCACAGATAGGTCCCCGAGGTCGGGTCCCGGGCCTCCGCTCCGGCCATGTCGAAGCCGCTGTGGGTAATGCCAAGGTCCGTCAGCCGGTCCGGATCCGCCAGGGTCCCGCTGCCGAAATCGACGATCCGCGGACGCGGCGCGCCATGCGCGGACTCGATGAGGATGTTGGCGGGCTTCAGATCCTTGTGCAGCACGGCCACGCCATGCGCCGCCGCCAACGTATGGGCGACGGCGGCGAGGAGGGCCACCCGTTCGGCGAGCGGCAGGGTCGCCAGCCCGCCGCGCTCGGCCGCCCAGGCGGGGAGGTCGGGGCCGCCATCGGCGCTTTCGATGAAGAACGGCGCGGTGCTGAAGTTCCAGTCGAGGATCGGCACGAAATCGGCCCGCTCGCCGAAGGACTGTCTCAGGACGCGGCCGATGGCGACCTCGCGCTTGAGGGCGCGCAGCCGGCGCGGGTCGGCGGCGAACTTCATCACCCTCGCCTCGCCGGTCTTGGCGTGTCTGACACGCCACACCTCGCTTTCCGATCCGGCCTGCCCACCGAGGCGGACGTCGAAGCGCCAGTTGGATCGTTCGGGCACCGGGTCGCCGGGATGGAAGGCGAAGTCGGTCCTTGAGGCCGGCGCGACGCGCCACGACACCGGCAGGCCGAGGCGGTAGCCGATCCGTGGCGCCGTCACGATGGCCGCGGCCGCATCGTCGCCCAGCGCCTTGCGCAACTTGGACACCGCCGTGGTCAGCGACCCCTCGACCACCGTCAGTCCCGGCCAGACACTGTCGAGCAGCTCCTCCTTGGTGACCACTTCGCCTGCGTGGCGAAGCAGTTCTAGCAGGATTTCCAGGGGCTTGGCTTCGAGCTCCACCGGCGCGCCGGCGACTTCAAGCACCCAGCGCGCTTCATCGAACACGCAGCGCCCGAACGCCCAGATGCGGCGCTGGCCAGCGCCGGAGGCCGCGTCGTCGCCCATGGCCCAACCTCCTTGAGAAAAGCTTGAGCTTTCCGTCAGGATTCTTCGGCGGGCGGCGCCGACTGTCAAATCCCGCCGGGAGATTGTTTCAATGTCGGACGAGTTTCATCATCGCGACGCCCAAGCTGCGGGCGAAACGCGCAGCGCGACGCACGCTCTCATCCGAACGCCGCCGTGCGTGCAAGGCGGCCCGGCGGTCTTCATGAAGCCCGGGCTTCTGCGCCGCCTCGCCGTGATGCTGCTGTCGTTGATGCTGATCGCTCCTGCGGCGCTGGCTTCGCCGGCCAGGTCGCCGGTGTCTCCGACGCCCGTGTCCAAGGCTCCGGCGCCGGCCGGGATCCCCTGCGGATCGCGGGTCTGCGGTCCCGGGCTGCAGTGCTTCACCGGCCGTTGGGTCGCCGGCGGCGTCAACTTCTGCGGCGCGCCCGGCTCCTCCATCTGCGGCGGGAACCTGTGCAACCCCAGCCAGGAGTGCGTCACCGGCCGATGGGGCGCCAGCACGCTGAACATCTGCGCCGCGCCGGGCTCGAAGCAGTGCGGCGGCTCGATCTGCAGCCCGGGCCAGGAGTGCGTCACCGGCAGATGGGGCGCCAGCCCCCTGAACATCTGCGCCGCACCGGGCTCAAAACAGTGCGGAGGAAGCGTCTGCAGTCCAAGCCAGGAATGCTTCACCGGCAAGTGGGGAGCCAGCAACGTCAACCTGTGCGGCTCGCCCGGAGCGACCCTGTGCGGTAACGCGCTGTGCCGCCCGGACCAGCAGTGCGTGGTCGCGCACGTGGGCGCCCGCACCGTGCAGCAGTGCAGCTGACGCATGCCGTCGGGTCTCGCCGATCATCCGCCGCGGCGCGGGGTGGTGGCGTAGGGGTGCGCCATGCGCAGCCGGGCCTGGGTCCACATCATCCAGCCGCCGGCGATCCAGGGCGAGAAGATGATCAGGACACAGATCGGGAGCGTCAGCAGCGGGGGAAGATGCAGACCGGCAAGGATCGAGCCGACGATGAGTCCGGGGATGAGCCAGAAGAGCGGAAGCATGGCCAGCATCAGCAGCGACAGCGTCATCTGACCGAGGCCGGAGACGTAGGCGCGCCGCTCGTTCGGGTAGACGACGCCGATGACGCCTGTGCGAATCGGCGGAACGCCCAGGAACGGGTGCATCCAGGTGTAGATCTCCGCCTCCTTCCCGAGCTCCAGGAACGGGTAGAGATTGGCGGCGCAGGATACGCGCCCGAAGGTCTTGCCGCCGATGGTCAGGCCGTCGATGAACCTCTCCTTCTGCGTGTCGTACATTCCCGAGCGCGACCGGCCGAAACCATCGGTATGCACCACCTGGGTGGTCAGCTCGGTGTAGTCGCCGAGCGAGGTGATCACGCCCTTGTAGATCATGGTCGGTTCTCCTTGGGGGCAGGGGTCAGAGAGCGCGGCAGACCGAGGCGTCGGTCTCGCCCTTTCGGATCGGCGGCAGCACATTGTCGAGGCGCAGGGCGTAGTCTTCCTGGCGCTGGCCTGTGCCGAGCATGACCGTGCGGGCGAGCACGGCCGACTGGCCCGACGGACTGGTGATCCTCCACCAGTCGGTGCTCTCCTCCGTGTAGGGCTGGCCGCAGCGCAGGGTGGTGAGCGTGAAGCCGCGCTTGCGCAGCTCGGCCAGGACGGCGCCGCGGGGCAGGTTCGCCCCGTCCTTCAGGTAGAAGCGCGTGGCGCCGCGGGCGTCGCCGAAGGCGGCGGCGTTCATGGCGGTGGTGGCCGTCTTCAGCTCGCCGTTGAGGAAGTGGGTTCCCTTTTCGTCCCAGGCGGACTCGGTATTGATGCCCGGGCTGGTGCGGGTGAAGACGTTTGGACGCCACTTCACCGCGGCCTGCTTCTCCAGCGCCGCGTAAGGCGCGGGCCCCGCCGCGCCGAGGGCCAGCCAATCGGCGAGCAGGCCCGCGACCGCTTCATAACCCTGGGACGGCGCGGACCGGGCGGCGGCGGGCGCCGCGCCTCGGCCGGATTCGCCGCACTGCTCGGTGAAGCGGGCCACCTCCTGCGGCGGCAGCAGGGGCAGGTCGGGCGTCAGGTGCAGGGCGTAGATGTCGCCTGGAACGCCAGTCTGCGGACTGCCGTTCTGAGGGCCGGCGTAGAAGATCGCGGGCTCGCCCTTCGGCGCAGATACCCGGAACCACAGCCTCTCCCGCATGCCGCCGCGCGAGACCGGGCACCGCGCCAGCTCAACCTTCAGTCCGGTGCTCCGCAGCATGGCGAGGATGCCGGACTCGTCCAGGTTCATGGCCGGCGTGCGCATGTAGTAAGCGGCGACGCCGGACCGCGCCCCCGCGGCGAACAGCTCCGCCGGCGCGCCGGCAAGCTCGAAGCGTCCGCCCCGCGCCATGGCCGAACCGTCCGCCGTGGGCTTGTCGAGAAGGGTCGGTCCGGCCCCGATCCAGCGCACGGATTTCACCTTGTCCAGGCCGCTCCAGTCGATCATCCCGCAGCAGAGCTGGCGCACCGTGCGCCCGAGCGCCGCCGTCGCGGAGCTCGGCGCCGGCGTCGGCGTCTCCGCCCGCGCCTCGCTAAGGAGCGTGGGGAGCGCGAGCGCGACGAGAAGGGCCCGAACGGTTCGTGTCATGACGCGCCACATAAGGTTGCCTGACCCCTTGGTGCGCAGCGAAGGGCCGCTGGCCGTCGGGGTCGATCGACCCAGACGTGAGAGGGAGGCGCCGATTTGTCCTCACGGCGGTCTCAAGGATTTCTCAAGCGGGCCGATCGCAAGCGACCGAACGTTGGAGCGGGACCGATCACCCGTTTTCGCCGGGACCTGTACGCCGGGCCCACATTTCCGGCAGGGGCCGGCCATGTGGGTCCGGCGTGTCGCCTCGTGGGCGTTTCAGAAGGCGTAGGTCGCGGTGAACCGGGCGGAGATCGGTTCGAGCGGGTGGACCTGCAGACCGGTGGCCTCGGCGCCCGTCGGGACCAGCCTCGAGGTGTAATAATAGGCCGCCGCATCGGCGCGGGCGTTCAGCAGGTTGAAGACGCCGAGCTGCAGTTTCAGGTGGCCGTCCACCCTGTAGCCGACGTCGACGTTGACCTCGCTGTAGCCCTTGTCGCGCGGGTCCTTGTTCCCGTCGCTGACCGGATAGGCGCCGAGGTCGCGCCATTGCAGCCCCCCGAACCAGGGACCGAGGTTGTCGACCAGCACGCCGAACGACCCGATGAAGCCTGGCGCGTTGGCGATGAAGGCGCCGCTCAGGCCGAAGTTCGCGAGCTGCGCGGGCGAGGCGCGATAGCGGGCCTTGGACCAGGCCAGGTCGGCGCTGACCTCGAGCCAGCGGAACGGGCGATACTGGCCCGAAAGTTCCACGCCCCGCCGGCGGCTCGGCGCGCTGGCCGAGTCCTCGCCCTGGTCGGCGTCGTAGGCGAGCTCGGACTTGAAGTCCTCCTGGAACGCCGCGCCCTGAACCTGCACCCTGGGGATCAGGTTGGTGCGCAGGCCCACCTCCTCGCCGACCGCGGGCGACAGGAAGGGGGTCCGTCCGGCGACGGCCGGCACGCCTTCCAGCGGCAGGGTTCCGAACACCCCGCGGACGTCGTCGGAATGAAACCCCCGGCCGGCGCTCAGATAGAGCTCGCTCCGATAGACGGGGCCAAGCACCAGGCTGCCCTTTGGCTGCAGCAGGGTCTGCGATCCGGAGCCGTGGAAGCCGCTCACCAGGCTGCGGTCGGTGGCGGCGTAGTCCTCCTCGCGCAGCCCCAGGTCCGTGCGCAGCCAGGGCAGCCAGCGGAGGGTGGTCTGCCCATACAGCCCGAGGTCGTTCAGCTGAACCCGGTCGGCGTTGCAGGCGCCGCCGACCGCGGCGTAGGGCGTGGCCGACACGCCGTCAGGATTGGCCAGATCGCAATAGGCGAGCGGCCGGCGCCGAACCGTGTGCCGGCGGTCGATGTAGAGGGTGTCGTAGCGCTCCTGCACGCCGACGAGGGTTTGGGCGTCGACACCGAGGATCCTGGTGTTCAGCGTCGCGGCGACGTCGAGGCCCGCCGTCGTGCGCGTCTCGTCCTGCTGCTCCTGGTCGCCGTTGACCGGGTCGAACAGGTAGTGGGTGAAGTCGTTCCACAGCGTCATGCCGGCGTGGATCACATAGGCGTCGGCGGAGAACCGCCAGTCGCCCCGCGACGCGCCATAATGGCCGGACAGGCTGAGCCGTTCGGACCGGCTGCGATCGCTGGGATCGAGCGAGCCATAGCGTCCGATCAGCCCATCCTGAACGGCGGAGACCGACTGGTCGGTGGTGAGCCGGCCGGCGCTCTTGTAGTACATCGCGGTCAGGCTGTAGCCGTCGGCGTCCGTCCCGTGGCTGAACCTCAGCGTCGCGTCGATCTTGCGGAAGTCTTCGGGCGGGCTCCACGGCCCGTCCACATGACCGAGGTCGGCGGCGGCCCACACGCGGTCCTCGCTGTCCACATGCCAGGTCCCGCCGGCGAACACCTCCTGGTCCCCGAACGTGCCGACGGTCGCCGCCACCTGGGCCGGCAGGTCGTTCACCAGTCGCACATGCGTCGCGCCGACCGCGCCGAAGTCGCCGATGGCCGCGTAGTAGGGCCCCTTGGTGTAGTCGAGGCCCGCCACGACCTGCGACATCAGGAAGTTCTGGTCCGAATAGCCCTGGCCGTGGGTGTTGGTGGCCCGGTTGACCGGCATGCCGTCGACGAAGCTGGCGAAGTCGGCGCCGTGGTCGAGGTTGAAACCGCGCAGCAGATACTGGTTTGCCTTGCCCTCGCCAGAGTGGATGGTCACCACCAGGCCGGGCACGGTCTCGTAGAGCTGGCCGATGCGGAAGATCGGCCGAAGCTCGACCTCTTCCTTGGTGATCGAACCCTGGCTCGCAGTGAGGGCGGCGCCGAGGAGATTCAGACGCGAGGCGGTGACCACAACCTCACCGGCCGGATCGGTCGCCGTCGCCCCGGCCTGGCCCTGAGCCTCCGCCACGGGGGCGGACAGCAGCATGGCGCAGCCCGACGCCATCGCCAGAAGCCGGCGTCCGCGCGGCGGATCGGCGGGACGTTTCAAGATGGACTGGCTTCCTTCTGGACGCGCTTCGGACATCGCGCTCGCCCTGCTGAATGGCGAGCCGCGCGACGCGGCGCAAGCGTGTAACACGGGCGACGCAGGGTATCTCAGGTTACACCGACGTCGCGGCGGCCGGGGCGGCTGGACCAGAAATAAGCACAGGATATCAATCAGATGAACGCCCGCTCGGGCCACCGCGACGGGGCCGCCCGGGCGTGAAACCGTACGTAACGTTCAAAACCGGCGAGTTCGCTGGATTCGACCGGACGATCGTGTTCAATCCGCTCCGCCCGAGGCGGCTCCGGCTAAGAAAACAGGAAACTCCATGAAGCGTTCGGTCCTGGCCCTGGCGTCGCTCGCCGTTCTTCTGGCCGCCTGTTCCAAGCCCGCGCCGCCGCCGCCGAAGTTCGACACCTCGCTCGATATGAAGGAGCTGATGGGCCATCTGGTCGATCCGGGCTCCTGGGCCTTCTGGCGCGCCACCGGCACGGTGGAGACGGCCGAGGGCGAGAAGAGCAACGCCCCGACCACCGAAGAGGGCTGGGAGGCGGCCGAAAGCGGCGCCACGGAGGTCATGCAAGCCGGCAACATCCTGCAGCTGCCGGGCAACTCGCGCGGCCCGGAGTTCGACGCCTTCGCCCAGGACCTGATCGTCAAGGCCAAGGCGGCGCGCGAGGCGGCGGAGGCCAAGGACTCCAAGCGCATGTTCGACACCGGCGCGGCCCTTTATCAGGTCTGCGTCGCCTGCCACGCCAAGTACGTGATGCCGGCCTACATCGCCGCCCGCGACAAGGCCAAGTATCCGCCGCTGCCCGACTGGCCGGCCGACGTGAAGGCCGCGCAGAGCAAGTTCAACGCGACCACGGCGGGGAAGTAGCGACGGTCGGCGGAGCGGTATCCGTCGAGCTGGAACGGGACATCATCTTCGCCGCGACGCCCTCGTCAAGGCGCCCGGTCAGGGTCGGGGCAGGCCGCGGCGAGGGTCTTGGAGAGGCGACCGGCAAGGTCGGTAAGCCGGCAGTCGCCAGGACCGCAGGCGCCGGCGTGAAGGTCGACGCGGTGCGCGGGCCGGTCTGCGAGACCGCGCACCTGCTCAGCGTCCTGGTAGAGGACGGCGAGCCGGACGACCGGTCCGGATGGTTCGCGCCAGCGTTCAAACACCAGCATGGCGCCCGGGGCGGTCTCGTCCGGCTGGCCCGGCAGACGCCAATCGACGCCCAGCACGCCTGCGAGGTTGGAGAGGTTGGTGTCGTGCCCGACCAGGACGACCAACCGGCGCTGTGAAAGATCGGGCCAGCCGTCCTCGCGGACCGGCCGGTCCGCGAGCAGAGCCATCACCCGCCGGGCCAAGGTCGAGCCGCGCCGCTCGGCCACGTAGGCGGTGCGTCGGGCGAGGTCGGAGGTGCGAGCGTGCGCGGCCAGGACGAGGTCCAGATCCTCCCGCCGCATGCGGCCCCAGCCGACCCGGTCCATCGGCAGGCCGTTCTCGTATTCGAGCAGCAGGTCCTCGGCGACGGTCGACGCGGTGGCCAGCGGGCCCGACAGCTTGACCGACCGCGCGTCTGCGCTCACCGCCTCTTCGCCCTCGAGGCAGGTTCCCGTCCCGCCGCCGCAGGCCTGGGGCGCCAGGATGGTCTGCAACCGGTCCAGCGCGGCCCGCGTCGCCGGCGTGTCGAAGGGTCTTCGGGCGCTCAGCGCCGCCTCGGCCTCGGCAGGCGAAAGCTTGCAGACCCCGGCGGCGAGCGCGTCGAACAAGGGATCGCGCTCCCCGGCCGGCCGGCTGGCGTAGGGAACGGGTTCTTCCGGCGAGAGGCCCTGGCCGAGGGCGCGGGCCGTCTCGCGGGTGCGCTGGTCGGCGCTGTCGGCCCAAAGAAAGACCTTGGCCGCGAGGGACCCGGCCGCAGGCAGGAGGCCCGCGCCGGCATAGCGGCGGCGCAGGTCCGCGCCGAGGAGGCGGATGGCCGCCGCGCCATGCGGCGTGAGGTCGCCGGGCGCCGCGCCCCACTGCGCTTCGCTGGGCCAGGGGCTGTCGCCCAACGAAGCGAGCGCATCGGCGCCCTTGGTGGGCGGACGAACGCCGTGGCGCATCACCACCACGACACGCTCAAGCGTCGCGGGCTCGCCCGCATGGGAGACGGCCCGAAAACCCGCCAGGAGAACCATGGCGAGGCACAGGACCGAGCCGAGGCGTGACCGCGAGGGAGCGACCGAGTGATCGCCTCGGGCAGCGGGTGAGAGCTTGATCAGAACTTGCCGTCCAGGTTCAGGAACACGCTCCGACCCGCCAGGCGCCAGAAGGTCGTCGTATTCGTCGCCGCCTGATAGCCGGCGAAATCCGAGACGTCGCGGGCGTCGAAGATGTTGCTGATCTTCAGGCTGACGGTGGCGTGCTTGAGCAAGGGATAGTCGGGATTGAAATGCCAGCCGGCGGCGAAGTCCGCGGTGCCTGTGACGCCGACCCGGGTGGCCGGCGCGTCGCCGGTCCCGCCGCCGTCGTCGCCGAAATGCGGCCCGATCAGCTTGCCGATGAGCGAGGCGTAGGGGCCCCTATGCGCGTCGTAAAGGATGCCCGCGGACGCCGTCCATTCCGGAACCTCTTCGAGCCAGATGCGCGTGCCTTTATACTTGGCGCTGTTGTAGGTGTAGTTTCCGTAGAGCGACAGACCGCGCGTGACGGCGTATTGGCCCTCGAATTCGGCGCCCTCGTAAATCGCGCCGCCGCCGTTGACGAAGGTGGTGTTGGTCGACCCGGCGATGGTCTGCTGCGAGAGATAATTGCTGAAGTCGATGTAGTAGACGTCGCCGGACAGACTCCAGTTCTTGCCCTTGAAGGTCGATCCCAACTGGTAGTTCCAGGTGGTCTCCGGCTTCAGCGGCGAAATGAGGTTGACCTGGAAGACGTTGATGGGCGGCGCCTGGAAGCCGCGCGCCGCCTGGGCATAGACGCTCCAGGTCGGCATGATGCGATAGTTCGCTGCCACCGACGGCTGGCTGGCCGAATAGGTCTGGGTTTCGTTGACCGGCACGCCGGTGCTCTTGTTGATCTGGGCGTCGAGGAAGCGTGTGTAGCTGGTGTACTTGAAGCCCGGCACGACGCTCAGGTTCTCGATCGGACGCCATTCGAGCTCGATATAGGGCTGGTAGGTCCAGCCGACGTCCTTGTAGCTGTAGCTGTAGGCCGTCCCCTTCTTGCCGATGTTCGGCAGGCCCGTGGTGATGTCGGTGTTGTAGGAATAGCGGTCGTCGTCCTGCTGGTCGAACCAGAAGCCGGTGCGCAGTTCGCCGAAGGGCGTGTCGACCGCGAAACGGATGATGTCGCCGAAGGCGGTCCACTGGGCGTCGGCGCGCTTGCCTGGGATGTCGGACGCGTAGGTGGCGATCTTTTTCAGCGTGGTCGGGTTGTACTGGGTCACGCCGTTGTCGGCGGGATTGTTGTCGCTGGCGTCCTTGCTCTCGGCGTAGTCGTGCTCGAAGTAGACTTCATAAGCAGTGTTCTGGATGCGCACCGGACCGACCTCGGTCTTCAGGTTCACATAGTTGAATGAACTATAGTAGTTGCTGGGTTGGTATCCGTAGTAGCATTGAAGCGCCGGATTGTAGCACAGTCCATAGTTGTCGCCGAACTGGGCGTACTCGGCCAGCGTGGCGCCCTGGGTGGTGTATTGAAATTCCTTGTTGTAACTGGCCACGAGGGTGAGCTGGGTCTTGGGGTTGACCTCGATCACATATTTGGCGGCGAAATTGGTCCGGCTTTCGCTCGATCCGGTCAGATAGCCATGGGTCCGCTCGTTCTGCAGGTCGATGAAGCCCTTGCTGTTCTCCAACTGACCCGTGTCCAACTCGATGCCGAAGGCCTTGGTCTCGAAGCTGCCATAGGTGCCGTAAAGCTCGACGCCGCCCTCGCTGTCGGGCGCCTTGCTGCGAAAGCCGATGGTGCCGCCGAAGGTCGCCTTGCCGATGGTGGAGGCGGTGCCCGGCCCGCGATCGACTTCGGCGGCGCCAAGGTCATGGGCGATGAAGATCGAGGAGGTGGTGTGGTGAAGGTCGGTGGCGTCCCCGAACGGGATGCCGTCGAAGGTCATGTTGAACTGGCCGCTCGAGTCCTGGAACCCGCGCAGGCTGATCGATTCGGCCTTGCCGATGCCGGGACCGTTCGGGTTCTGCGACCAGACGCTCGGCTGGAATTTGATGATGTCGTCGACGCTCGCGAGCGGGACGATGTTGTTGCGCAGGAAGTCGGCCTGGACTTCCGAGGTGGGCTGCAGGGTGTCGAGCTTCACCACCGACGGCGCCAGCGGCTGCACGTGGGCGATGACGGTCACCTCGGCGGCGTCGCTCGGCGGCGCGGTGGCCACCGTTTGCTGCGCGTTCGCGCCGAAGCCCGCCGACAGGATCGCGAGCGAGCCGACGCTCGCGTACACCTTGGATATCATCGCCGACGCCCCGTTTGGGGGCCTTTGGCCCCCGTTACGGCCAAGCTCGGTAGCCGGGCGCTGAGACCGGCTTTTGAAGATTCGGCGACAGATTTGAGAAAATGGCGTACCGCGAGGGCCTGACCAAGCGGCCGGTCTCCTCGCACCGTGCCGGTTTTGGTCCGCCTTGTGATCCCCTCTGCGGCGCCCGCCAGCGCCGCCCTCGCCGTCAGGCCGCGCCCTCAGCCATAGGCGATCCAGCGGCCGGCGGCGGCGGCGCAGACCCAGACCAGGATCACCGCATAGCCGATCAGCTTGGCGAACAGGGCCCCGCGGTCGGCCGTCTCGCTCTCGACGTTGCGCCGGTTCAGCACGGTCTGGACGACGGCGGCGCCGGCGATCCACAGGCCGAGGAGCACCGAGATGATCACATTGGCCGGGTCGGCGTGCTTGAGATCGCCCCACGGGATGAAGACGTGGGTGGCGAGGAAATAGGCCACGAGGGCCACGGCCACGCCGGCGGCGTAGATCAGCCGCAGCGGGCCGCGGGTGATGAACAGCACGACCAGCGCCGCCGCGGTCATCACGTGGAAGAAGCCTGGCGTCAGAAGCCCGCCGCTGAGGAACACCCACAGGCCGACCGACCAGACGGCCAGGCCGGCCACGCCGCCGACCGCGCTCCTGGGGGTGACCTCGCCATCGGCCAGGGCGATCGGGCGCATGGCGAAGTAGGTGATGATGATCCCGGCGACCAGCGACACCAGCTTCACGAAGAAGGCCGGGCTGTCGTAGAGCTTCTCGGCGTTGGCCATGCCGATCAGGACGCCGGTGACGGTGACCCCGATCACGCCGGTGTGCAGCCACACCTTGAGGTTCTTGTAGAGCTCGGACGGCTTTTCCTCGGTCAGGCCGTAGCCGATCAGCCGCAGTCCGAGCAGGATCGAACAGCCGCCCAGGATCACGATCGCCAGGACGTGCATCACCTCCCAGTAGGCGAAGTTCGGCTTGACGATGTAGGCCGGCCAGACCTTGTCGAGATGCAGAACCCAGGCGCGGATGCCGGGCAGAAGGATCGAGAACTTCATTTGGGCTTCACCAGCGTGATCTTGCCGTCCAGCGACTGGGCGCCGTGTTCAGAGGTGGAGCATTCCTGCGCCGCGTTGATCCAGCCGGGCAGGGGCTTGCCGCATTCGACGAAGTTGTAGGGGATCAGCCGGCCGAAGAAGATCACCGTGGTCCAGGCCAGCAGCGACACCATCGCCGATACCCGGGCGCCGGTCGGCGGCGTGGCCGCGGTATCCCAGGCGTCCTGGTTCTTCTGCACCCGGTAGTGGAAGACGGCGATGTTAATCATCGCCGCGAGCAGGAACAGCAGCTTCAGCCGGAACCACAGGTTGTGATAGTAATAGACCGGCTTGGCGTAGAACAGGGCCAGCCCGGTGACGATCATCAGCAGGAAGCCCGCCACGGTCAGCGGGAGGACCTTGGTCGAGATCACCGACACGCGGGTCTTGCGAAAGGCGATGCCAAGCAGCCGGAAGTCCACCACCATGATGGTGCCGGCGAACAGCATCAGCATCAGAAGGTGGGTGCCCTCGAGGATGCTCCAGAAGTTCAGCGAGCTGATGAGCGCCTGGCTCCACGACTGCGCGTCGTCGCCCTTGCCCTTGCCGAGGCTCTCCTGGAGCCAGGTCAGAAACGCCAGAATCATTGTGCTCCCCGATGACCACCCGCCCCCGATTGGCAGGTTCGACGCCGTAACGCTCGACGTTTACGGTTCAGATGAGATTTGTAACGCGGTTCAGGTCCAGACAGCGCCAGCCGCTCGCCGTCGGGCTGGCTGAAGGCGGTCGTCGGCGGGGTGTAGGTCGGCGCCGCGACAGCGGCGACCGGGGCCGCGAGCGCGGCGCAAACCGACGCGCGCGTCGAAATCGAAGAGACCCCCATCTGCTTCCGCCCGTCCTGCGCGAATCCTTGCGCTCGGCCTAGCTTCGACGGATACTTCCGTCGCTGGCTCTTGAAGGCCTGCCGCAGCGTGCTCAAAGCCTGAGCGCGGACAGCTGTTTCGTCAATATAGTATTTGCGGCCCTGCAAAAAGCGCCATGAAAACAGTCGATCGTCCGGCTTTCCTGGTGAGATTTGAAGGAGCGGTCTGGTCCGCGGGTGTTGACATCACCGCCCAGTCGGGGACATTGCCGCAGCAAGCGCCGGGTAGCGGCCGTAAGAAGACAAACGCCTCGGGGCGAGCGGGAAGGCACATGATCAAAAAGACCTCGGTCCTCATGGCGGCGTGCGCCGTGGGCGCAATAGTCTGGTCGGGTCTCGCCGGGGCGGGCGTTGCGGCGGCGGCTCCGGCGTCCAAGGCGGCGTCGGCCTACAGGGCGCCGCGCGGTCCGGATGGCAAACACCCCGACCTGAACGGAGTCTGGCAGGTGATGAACACCGCCGGCTGGAACATCGAGCCGCACGCGGCCAGCGCGGCGCTCGAACTGCGCGCCGGCCCCGTCGGTCCGGTCCCGGCCAAGGCCATCCTGGCCCTCGGCGCCGTGGGATCGGTTCCCGCCGGCCCGGGCGTGGTGGAGGGCGGCCTGCTGCCCTACAAGCCCGAGGCGCTGAAGCAGCGCGACGACAACAAGGCCCATTACCTGACCCGCGATCCGGAGGTGAAGTGCTACCTGCCGGGCGTGCCGCGCGCCACCTACATGGACAAGCCGTTCCAGATCTTCCAGAGCGACTCGGCCATGCTGATCGCCTACGAATACGACAGCGCGGCGCGCAACATCCTGTTCGTCGATCCGGGCCGCGCGCCCGCCGACAGCTGGATGGGCCAGTCGGTCGCCCATTGGGAGGGCGACACGCTGGTGGTGGTGGTGACCGACCTCAACGACCAGACCTGGTTCGACCGCGCCGGAAACTTCCACTCCGACCAGTTGAAGGTGGTGGAGCGCTATACCCCCACCGGGCCCGGAACCCTGCGCTACGAGGCCGAGATCTCCGATCCCGAAACCTTCACCCGGCCGTGGAAGATGGAGATGACGCTCTACAAGCACGTCGGCGCGGACGCCCGCCTCGAGCAGTTCAAGTGCGTGGAGTTCGTGACGGAACTGATGTACGGCGACCTGCGCCGTGAACCCCTGAAGTGATGCGTTGACCGGAGCCGATCCCATGAAGACCCGCAAACTCACGATCGCCGCCGCCGCCCTGGCGGTCGTCGCGCTCGGCGCCACGGCCCAGCAGGCCGCCGCCCACCACGCCTTCGCGGCGGAATTCGACGCCACCGCCCCCGTGCTGCTGCGCGGCAAGGTGACCCGCATCGAATGGACCAACCCGCACGCCTGGGTGCACGTCACCGACGCCGCATCGGGCAAGGCCTGGATGGTCGAGGGCGGCACGCCCAACACCCTGTTCCGCAACGGCATCAACCGCGACTCGCTGAAGGTCGGCACCGAGATCATCGTGCGCGGCTATCAGTCCAAGGACCGGCTGTGCACGCCCGAGTGCCGCGCCAACGGCCGCGACGTGACCCTGGCCAACGGCCAGAAGGTGTTCATGGGCTCGTCCGGCACCGGGGCGCCGAAGGACGGCTCCGACCCGACCGACAAATAAGCGCGGCGGGACGTCCGCGGATCATCCGGGCCGTCGCCCCGCGGCGGAACGGGAAGGCTGCGGTCAGATCAAGGGCAGGGGACGGCGCGTGAGCACGAGCGTTGACAGCGGCGAGACGGCCGCGCCGGTAAAGGTCGGTCCCTATCGCTACTATGTGCTGGCGGCCCTCCTGGTCGTCTACACGCTGAACTTCCTCGACCGGCAGTTCCTCACCGTGCTGCAGGAGCCGGTGAAGAAAGCGCTGCATCTATCGGACACGGCGCTGGGGTCGCTCACCGGCCTCTACTTCGCCCTGTTCTACACCGTGATCGGCATCCCCGTCGGCCTCCTGGCCGACCGGGTGAACCGGGTGCGGGTGGTGTCGGGCGCCGCCGCCCTGTGGAGCTTCTTCACCGCCGCCTGCGGCTTCGCCACCAGCTTCCTGACCCTGGCGATCCCGCGCATGGGCGTCGGCGTCGGCGAGGCGGGCGGCGCCCCGCCGTCCTATTCGATCATTTCCGACTACTTTCCACCGCGCGAACGCGGCACGGCCCTGGCCATCTTCTCGCTCGGCGTGCCGTTCGGCACCATGTTCGGGGCGATGAGCGGCGGCTATATCGCCGCGCACTATGGCTGGCAGGCCGCCTTCAAGGCGCTCGGCGTGGTCGGCCTGGTGATCGCGCCGATCTTCTACCTCACCGTTCGGGAGCCGCCGCGCGGCCGATTCGACGGCGGCGCCTCCCCGCACACCGGCAACCCCCTGGCCGCCATCGGCCTGTTCTTCGGCCGCCCCATGCTGGCCCTCACGGCGCTCGGCTGCGGCGTCACCGCCTTCGTCGGCTATGGCCTCCTGGGCTGGACCCCTTCGCTGCTGATGCGCGCCAAGGGCATGAGCCTGCCGCAGGTGGCCCTCTACTACGGCCTGATGTCGGGCGTCACCGGCGCCCTCGGCACCTGGCTGTCGGGCGTGCTGGTCGACCGGCTCGGCCATATGCGCCCGCGCGCCTACGCCATGGTGCCGGCCGTCTCCATCCTGCTCAGCCTGCCGTTCATGGTCGCGGCGGTCTATGCGCCGACCTGGCAGCTTTCCCTGCTGTGCTTCGCCGGCCCGGCCCTGCTCAACAACATGTACCTGGCCCCGGCCCTGGCCGTGGTCCAGAACGCCGTGCCCGCCCATCAAAGGGTGGTCTCGGGCGCGCTCCTGCTGTTCGTGCTGAACCTGGTCGGTCTCGGCGGCGGCCCGCTGTTCGTCGGCTTCATGAGCGATCACTTCAAGCCGATGTTCGGGGCGGCCAAGGGCCTCGAGTACGGCATGCTGAGCCTGGCGCCGGTGTTCGTGCTGGCCTTCCTGGTCCAGTGCGTGGCCGGCCACTTCATCGCCAAGGAATTGAAACTGCCAAGCTAGTACCGGGCGGACGACAAGCCCGGACTGACAGTCGGGGGAAGACCACGTGACCAACGCCGCCTGGGCCAGGAGCCTCTTCATCGCCGCGGCCTCGGCGGTACTGCTTGCGGCGCCGGCCGCGTCGCGCGCTGAGACGACTGCCGCCGGCGCGCCGGCCGGCGAGGCGGTGTTCCAGGCGCACTGCAAGCTCTGCCACGAGCCGCCGATCGAGCGCGCCCCCTCGCGGCCCGACCTCGCCAAGCGCCCCCGCGTCGACGTGGTCACCGCCCTCACCAGCGGCGTCATGGCGCCCATGGCCAAGGGCCTGTCGCCGGACGAAATCCAGTCCGTCGCCGCCTATCTCACGCCCGGCCAGGACCCGCCCTCCGCCGGCGACGCCGCCCCCCGCCGGCGTCCCGCCCCTACGGCGGGCGTCGACCAGATGTGCGCGGTCAACCCGCCGATCAGCGTCGGCCCCTTCGATTGGTCCACCATCGGCCGCGACGCCGACGCCACCCGATATCAGCCGCATCCGGGGTTCACCCTGGCCGAGATCCCGACGCTGAAGGTCAAATGGTCGATGGCCCTGGCCGGCGGCGGCCAGGTGACGGTGACCGGCAAATGGCTGTTCGTCACCAACCGCGGCGGCCGGTTCTACGCCCTCGACGCCGATACCGGCTGTGTGCATTGGGCCGCCACCGACGCGGTGTCGCGCACCACGCCGAGCGTGATCCGTTCGCCCGTGTCGCCGAGCGGCTGGGTGACGGTGATCGGCCTCGCCAACAAGACCGCCCGCGCCTACGACGCCCAGACCGGGCAGGAGCTGTGGCGCAGCACGGTGCTGGACGCCCACCCGGCCGCGGGCATGGCCGGCGCGCCGATCATCGCCGGCGACAGGGTGTTCGTGCCCATGTCCTCGGGCGAGGAAGGCTCGGCGATCCAGAAGACCTACCCCTGCTGCAGCTTCCGCGGCTCGCTGACGGCGCTGGATCTCAAGAGCGGCCACGTCCTGTGGCGAACCGCGATGATCGATGAGCCGCTGCGTCCCACCCGCAAGACTGAACTGGGCGTGCAGTTGCAGGGCCCGGCCGGCGCCGCGATCTGGTCGGCGCCGACGGCGGACCTGAAGCGCGGCCTGGTCTACGTCGCCACCGGCGACAGCTATACGGACGCGCCGACCAAGGGCGACGACGCCATCGTCGCCCTCGACATGAAGACCGGCAAGGTGCGCTGGCGCACCCAGGTCACGGCGGGCGACAACTACACCATGGGCTGCGAGCCGCAGTTCCGCTCGCCCAACTGTCCGAACCCGCGCGGCCCCGATTACGACTTCGGCGCCTCGCCGATCCTGTTCACGCTGAAGGGCGGCCCCAAAACGGGTGGGCGGCAGATCCTGCTCTCGGGTCAGAAGTCGGGCATCGCCTACGGCATGGATCCGGCCACCGGCAAGCTGCTGTGGAAGACCCCGGTCGGCGCGGGCTCGGCCCTCGGCGGGATCGAATGGGGCATCGGCAGCGACCCCAAACGCCTCTACATCGCCATCGCCGATACGGCCCTGCTGCTGGGCGAGGTTCCCGGGGCGCCGGCGGCGCTGGTCTCGGCTCCGGGCGCGTCCAAGGGCCGGCCCGGCGTCTACGCGCTGGACCCCGCCACCGGCCGGATCGCATGGAGCCTGCCGGCGCCCAAGGCGCCCTGCCATTACGCCGGCGACCGCTCCGGCGACTACGCCAAGGGGGCCTGCATCCGCGCCCAGTCCGCGCCGCCGAGCGCCATGCCCGGCGCGGTGTTCGAGGGCGGTCTCGACGGCTGGCTGCGCGCCTACGACGCCGCCACGGGCAAGGTGATCTGGGCCTTCTCCACCACCGGTCAGACCTACGACACCGCCAACGCGGTCAAAAGCCATCCGGGCGGCGGGATCGACGGCATGGGCGGCGGCCCCGTGCTCGCCAACGGCATGGTCTATCTGATGTCGGGCTTCAACGGCGCCTCGCGCACCGGCGGCAACGGCGTGAACGTGCTGCTGGCCCTCTCGCCGGACGGGCGTTGAACGTTCAGCCCTGCCGCGGTCCCAGCACCTCGCGCACCGGGCCGCACAGGATGCCGAACAGCATGGGTACGGCGTATTGCAGCGGCGCCCGTTCGAGCTGGGGGTCCTGCTTGGCGAGGTGACGGTCGGCGACCGCGTTGATCGCGGCGTTCAGCATCTGCGAGGCGATGGCCGGGTCGATCGGGCGCAGGGCGCGCTGCGCCACCCCGTCCGAGACCATGCCGGAGAATCGGCGGGCGATCCGGTCCGAGCCGTCGATCACCTTCCGCCGCATGGGCTCGGGCAGCGACTGCAGGGCCGAGATGCGCATCAGGGGCCCCGACGGGGAGATCTGGAAGTCGGCCAGCGCCGCCACGATCGAATGAAGGCGGATCCAGGCGTCGCCCTCCAGCGCCAGGCCCTTGTTCTGCGCCGTGCGCAGCACCTCGAACGACCGTTCGAACCCGGCCGCCACCAGGTCGTCCTTGCCGTCGATGTGATGGTAGAAGGCTCCCTTGGTGCGCTGGAGCGAGGCGGAGATCTTGTCCACCGACGCGCCTTTGTAGCCGTGCTGGTTGATCAGCCGGGTGGCGGCGATCAGCAGGGCGTCCGGCATGCCCGGTTCGTCGGCGGCGTCGTTCGACAGATCGATCGGCTGGGGGGCCCAGACGGCGCCGGGCAAAGCGATCCCGTCGAGCAGGATGTCCAGCATCCGCTCGCACAGGCGCGGGTATTCATCCAGATCGTAGCGCGGCAGCCAGACGCTGAGCCACAGCATGTGCTCGATGATCATGTTGGTGCGCGAGGCGGCCGCCCGGTCGCGCAGCCAGGCCATTTCCGGCGTCCTCAGCAGGTCGCGCGTGGCCTGGAAAAACGACTTCCAGCGTTCGCGGACCTGGCTGGACCAGGGCTCGCTCAAGGTGCGGATGTCGCTGAAGATCGGGATCGCCGGTTCGAACCCCTCGGCCACGCGCCGCTTAAGATCGAAATAGCTCCTGAGCAAGACCGTGAGCCGCTCCCGCGCGGTCGCCTCCTGGTGGGCGAGGGCGATCAGCTGCATCATCCGGTCTAGGCCGGCCTCGAAGCAGGCGGCGGCCAGGGCTTCCTTCTTGCCGAAGTAGTAGGCGATGCTGGTGGGAACGATGCCGGCGACTGACGCTACGTCAGCCAAGGTCATGCCGCGAACCCCGCGCTCGTTGATCAGCGCTGTGGCGCAGGCGATGATCTCTTCGCGCTTCTCGTCGAAGCGCCGACTTCTGCTTGGGGTCATCAACCGATCGTACTCGCCGCGTTCTCTTCTTCTGCCCGTCCCGATAGGACGATGCCCTCAGGTTTGCCGGACAGTGTCAAGGGTTGGACCTGTCTCGTCCCCGAAGGGCTGACCTGTATCAGATAACCGCCGCAAAGCGCATCGGCGGAGCAGATCGGCGGGTGTCGCGGCGACGCTCCGGAGACGTCAGTTATCGTCCACCGGGCCGCACCAGCCGGGCAGATGCGCCGCCGACAGGCCCTTGGCCAGCACCAGCGCCTTCGCCATCGCCGCGTCGAAGTCCTTGGCCACCGCCGTGGGCTTGATCCGCCGGCGCAGGAAGTCGGCCCAGATGAATTCGCTGAAGGGGGTGGTGTCCTTGGCGAAGCCGCCCCGGCGACGGAGTTCGCCCGCCAGACTGCGGTAGGGATCGTCGGTCAGGGCGGCGATGTCCTTGGGAATGGCGTCCATGCCGCGCCGCACGCCGCTGGAGTCGTAGGGATGGCACCAGCCCTTGTTGTCGCAGAGAACCCAGAACTCGTCCTTGCCGAGCTTCGACAGGTCCACGACCACGTCCACGGCGATCTCCTTGACGCCTTCGTCGAGCAGGGCCCGGGCCAGATGGTGATGATCGATCACGAACGGTCGGCCCTTGGGTCCTTTCAGTACCGGGATCATGTGGCGACCCAGGAACTCCGAGCCGTTCAGGCCGCCGCGTGCGCGCCAGGCCCTGCGCTTCTCGTTGACCTCCCGAAAGCCGACGGTGATCTGGGTCGGCCTGAGGTCGGCGATGGCCACTGGCTCGAGCAGGGGTTCGCGGTGAGTCATCGATCGGTCCTGAATGCGCCGGCTCCTCCGCCGGCCTCGCGCCATCCCGCAGCGTTATCGCAGAGCTTGGCGCCGGTGTCACAATCGCCGACGGCTTTGCGCTGCGCCGCCGCTCCGCGCTATGACGTCCGCACACGGGGAGATCAGGATGACGCAGATGGGGCGGCTGGCGATGGTGGCGATCGCGATGGCGGCGGGGCTCGCCGCGACGCCGGCAGGGGCCGCGCCGGCCCGGAGCGAAGCCGACCGCTGGCAGGCCGAGGCCAAGGCCGTCGCCATCGTCCGCGACGACTGGGGCATCGCCCACATCACCGGCAAGAGCGACGCCGACGCGGTGTTCGGCATGATCTACGCCCAGGCCGAGGACGACTTCAATCGTGTGGAGACCAACTTCCTCAACGCCCAGGGTCGGCTCGCCGAAGCCGAGGGCGAGCGGGAAGTCTACCGTGATTTGCGGATGAAACTGTTCATCGATCCCGTGACGCTGAAGGCCCTCTACGCCCGCAGCCCCGGGCCGCTCAAGGCGCTGATGAACGCCTGGGCCGACGGATTGAACTACTACCTTTCAGTCCATCCGGAGATTCATCCCCGGGTGATCCGCCGCTTCGAGCCATGGATGGCGCTCAGCTTCAGCGAAGGCAGCATCGGCGGCGACGTCGAGCGGGTGTCGCTGAAGGACCTCGAGCGGTTCTACGGCGAAAAGCAGTTGGCCCTGCTGACCGAAGAAGCCCCCGTCAAAGACGTACCGGAGTTTCTTCGCGAGCCCTCCGGCTCCAACGGCATCGCCATCGCGCCGAAGAACACCGCAGACCACCACGCCCTCCTGCTGATCAATCCGCACACCTCGTTCTATTTCCGTTCGGAGATGCAGGTGAAAAGCGGCGAGGGACTGAACGCCTACGGCGCGGCGACCTGGGGCCAGTTCTTCCTCTATCAGGGCTTCAACGACCGGCTGGGCTGGATGCACACCACCTCGGGGTCGGACGCGGTGGACGAGTTCGCCGAGACCATCGTGCACAAGGACGGCAAGCTCTTCTATCGCTACGGCGGCCAGCTCCGTCCGGTGATGGTGTCGACCGTCGTGGTTCCCTACCGCACGGCCGCCGGCGCCATGGCGAGCCGCAGCTTCACGGTCTATCGCACCCACCACGGCCCGATCGTGCGCGAGCGCGACGGCAAATGGGTGGCGGTCTCGCTGATGAACAGGCCGATCGAGGCGCTCAGCCAGTCGTTCCTGCTGACCAAGGCGCGCAACTACACCCAGTACATGCGCGCGATGGAGCTGAAGGCCAACTCCTCCAACAACACCATCTACGCCGACGCCGACGGCAACATCGCCTATCTGCACCCGCAGTTCATCCCGAGGCGCGACGACCGGTTCGACTATTCACATCCGGTGGACGGCGCCGACCCGGCCTCCGACTGGCGCGGGCTGCACGCGCTGAACGAGGCGCCGCACCTGTTCAACCCCAAGGTCGGCTGGATCTTCAACACCAACGACTGGCCCTATTCGGCCGCCGGACCCGACAGCCCCAGACGCTCGGCCTATCCGCGCTATATGGATCAGGCGGGCGAGAACGCGCGCGGCCTGCACGCCACCCTGCTGCTGACCGGCAAGACCGGCCTCACCCTCGAGGGGCTGAACGCCGTGGCCTACGACAGCTATCTGCCGGCCTTCGCCGAGATCACGCCGCCGCTGGTCCGCGCGTACGACGCCCTTCCGCCGGACGACCCGCAAAGGGCCCGGCTCAAGGACGAGATGGCTCTGCTGCGCAGCTGGAACTACCGCTGGGGCGCGGATTCGGTCCCGACCTCCCTGGCCGTGTACTGGGGCGAACTCCTGGTGACCCGGACCCAGGAAGAGGCGCGCAAGTCCAAGACCTACATCTTCGACTATATCGCCACCCAGACCACAGCGGCGCAGAAGCTGGCCGCGCTCGAGGAGGCGTCGGATAAGCTGAAGAAGGATTTCGGAACCTGGCGCACGCCCTGGGGACAGATCAACCGCTTCCAGCGGCTCGACGACAGCATCGTCCAGCACTTCGACGACAACGGGCCGAGTATTCCGGTGCCCTTCACCTCGGCCACCTGGGGCTCGCTGGCCTCGTTCGGGGCGCGGCCCTACGGCACCCGGCGCTACTACGGCACGAGCGGCAACAGCTTCGTCGCGGTGGTCGAGTTCGGACCGCGCGTCCGGGCCAAGGCGGTGACCGCCGGCGGCGAGAGCGGCGATCCGATGTCGGACCATTTCGACGACGAGGCGGAACGCTACGCCTCGGGACGGCTGCGCGAGGTCTACTTCTATCCGGACCAGCTCAAGGGACACACCGAGCGGCGATACCATCCGGGAAGCTGAGCGCTAGGAACCCCGCGCGTCGAACGGGATTTTCCCGGACACGTCGGAGCCGTCGATGGATCGCACACAGCCTGAAGGCCCCAGTCGCCGCCATGTCATCGGCGCGGCGGCGGGCATAGCCGCCGTACCCGCGGTCGGCTCGGCCGCCGAGACCGGCAGAGCGGCTCAAAGCGACGCGTCCGGCAAGGTGGACATGACGCTGACCGTCAACGGCCAGGCGCGGCGCGCGATGCTGGACGTGCGCACAAGCCTGCTCGACGCCTTGCGCGAGCACCTGGACCTGACCGGCTCCAAGAAAGGCTGCGACCAGGGCCAGTGCGGCGCCTGCACCGTGCATGTGGACGGCGAGCGGGTGCTGAGCTGCCTGATCCTCGCGGTCTCGGTGCAGGGCCGGCGCATCACCACCATCGAAGGCCTGGCCGAGGCCGGCGGCCGTCTGCACCCGATGCAGCAGGCCTTCATCGACCAGGACGGCTTCCAGTGCGGCTACTGCACGCCGGGTCAGATCCTGTCGGCAATCGCCTGCGTCAACGAGGGCCACGCCGGGTCCGACGACGAAATCCGCGAGTACATGAGCGGCAATCTCTGCCGCTGCGCCGCCTATCCCAAGATCGTCGCCGCCATCAAACAGGCCAGGCCGCAGATGGCCGTCAGTCCAGGGACGCCGGCCAAGGTGGGACAGGTCTGATGCGCCCCTTCGCCTACGATCGGGCCGAGACGACCGCGTTGGCCGCGCGCCATCCCACGGCCCAGGGCCAGACCGACGCCAAGGTGCAGTTCCTGGCCGGCGGCACCACCCTGCTCGACCTGATGAAGCTCGACGTGCTGCGGCCCGAGCGGGTGGTGGACATCACGCCGCTGAAGGCGCGGCACAGCGGCATCGAGGTCGGCCCGGACGGGTTGCGCCTGGGCGGTCTCGCCGCCATGGCGGCGGTCGCCGACCATCCCGCGGTCAAGCGGGACTATCCGGCGATCGCCGAGGCGCTCCAGCTCGCCGCCAGCCCCCAGCTTCGCAACATGGCTACCCTCGGCGGCAATGTGCTCCAGCGCACCCGCTGTCCGTATTATCGCGATCCGAGCTGGGCCGCGTGCAACAAGCGGACGCCGGGCTCGGGCTGCGCCGCGATCGGCGGCTTCAACCGCCAGCACGCGGTGCTTGGTGTCAGCGAGCGCTGCATCGCCCAGTATCCGGGCGATTTCGCCGTCGCGCTGGCGGCGCTCGACGCGGAGGTGGAGCTGGTCGGCCCCGGCGGCGCGCGCCGGATCTCGATCCTCGACCTGCACACGGGCTCGGATCGGCCGCACATCGAACACAGCCTGCGCCCCGGCGAGGTGATCGTCGGCTTCCGCGTGCCCGCGGCGCCCTGGGCGCGGCGCTCGACCTATCTCAAGATCCGCGACCGGCAGTCCTATGAGTTCGCCATCGCCTCGGCCGCGGTGGCGCTCGACCTCGACGGCGGGGTGGTGCGCCATGCCCGCATCGGGCTCGGCGGCATGGCCTACAAGCCCTGGCGCGCCAAGGCCGCCGAAGCCGCCTTGGTCGGCAAGCCGCTGACCGAAGACACGGCGACCGCCGCCGCCCGCCTGGCTCTCGAAGGCGCGGTCGGCCACGGACACAACGACTACAAGGTCGAGCTCGGCCGCCGCACCGTGGTGCGCGCCCTGCTGGCCGCTTCGGCGACGGAGGTCTGACCCATGGCCTATGATGCTTCCGACGATCCCCGCCAGCTGTTCGGCCGCCCGACCCCGCGCATCGACGGCGTCGCCAAGGTCACCGGCGCGGCGCGCTACGCCTCCGACGAGCCGGTGGCCAATCCGGCCTACGCCTATCTGGTCACCAGCGCCGTCGCGCGGGGCCGGGTGGCCGGCTTCGACCTCGATCAGGCGCGCGCCGCGCCCGGCTTCATCGACGTCCTGACCCATGAAAATGTCGGGGGGCAGGTCAAGACCAACCCTGATCCGGCCGGCAAACCCGACAACACCACGACGCTGGAGAGCGACAAGATCTGGCATGACGGCCAGATCATCGCCGTGGTGCTGGCCGAGAGCTTCGAGGCCGCGCGCGACGCCGCGCACCGGGTCGGGGTCCGTTACGCCGCCGAGGCCCCTTCCGCCAGCTTCGACAGCCCCGGTGTGCAGGTCGAGGCGCACAAGCCGCAGACCCCCGACGCCAAGAAAGGCGATGCGGCCGGGGCCTTTGAGGGCGCGCCGGTGAAGGTCGAGGCGCGTTACTCCACCCCGACCCAGCACCACAATCCGATCGAGCTGTTCACCACCACCTGCGTGTGGGACGGCCCCAAGCTGACCATCTACGAGCCGACCCAGTCGATGTGGGGGCTGAAGGGCGGGCTGGCCAAGCAGCTGTCGCTCGACCCCAAGGATGTACGCACGGTGTCGCGCTTCGTCGGCGGGGCGTTCGGCTCCAAGGGCTCGCCCACCGGCCGCACCGCCTGGATCGCCCTGGCGGCGAAGCGGCTGAACCGTCCGGTCAAGCTGATCGCCAGCCGCGACCAGGGCTTCACCATCGCCACCTATCGGGCCGAGACGCGCCAGCAGGTCAAACTCGGCGCCACCCGGGACGGCAAGCTGGTGTCCTTCTTCCACGAAGGCTGGGAGGTCACCTCGCGGCCGTCCGGCTACAACGTCGCCGGGGTCGAGACCACGGCGCGCATGTACGCCTGCCCCAACATCGCCACGGCGGTGAACGTGGTCCACGCCGACCGCAATACGCCCGGCTTCATGCGCGCGCCGCCCGAGACGCCGTACATGTTCGGCCTCGAAAGCGCGATGGACGAGCTGGCCTATGCGCTGAACATGGACCCGGTCGAGCTTCGGCGGGTCAACGACACGCAGACCGATCCGGTGGACGGACGCCCGTTCTCGTCCCGCTCGCTGATGCCATGCTTCGATCAGGCCGCGGCCCGGTTCGGCTGGAGCAGGCGCGATCCCAAGCCCGGGGCCATGCGCGACGGCGACTGGCAGGTCGGCTGGGGCTGCGCCACCGCCTGCTATCCGTCCAACATCGGGCCCGCCGCCGCCCGGCTCAGCCTGACGCCGTCGGGCAAGGCGGCGATCCAGCTGGCCGGCCATGAGATCGGCACCGGCGCCTACACCACCGTGGCCGTCACTGTCGCGCATGCGCTCGGCCTCAAGGTCGAGGACGTGACCGTGACCATGGGCGACAGCGACCTTCCGCCCGTGCCGGTGGCCGGAGGCTCCAACAACGCCGCCTCCACCACCAACGTCGCCTACAAGGCCTGCCAGATGGTGCGCGACCGGGTCGCCGGGGCGGCGGTCAAGGCGCAGGACAGCCCGTTCCACGGCGCCGATCCCGCGGCGCTGCGGCTGCAGGACGGGCTTTTGCGCGGACCCGGAAACCTCTCCGAGCCGCTCGACAAGGCCGTGGCCCGCACCGGCGGTCGCCTCGAGGTCTACGCCGAAAACATCCCGGCCGGCCTGCCGCCCTCCGCGGCCCAGGGGCTGTACGAGGGCAAGATGGTCATGTCGCGCGGCACGGGACGAAAGGACGTCACCGCCTTCGCTTTCGGGGCCCATTTCGTGGAGATGCGCGTGCATGTGCGGACGCGCGAGGCGCGGGTCGGCCGCGTGGTCTCCGCCTTCGCGGCCGGGACCATCGTCAATCCGACGACCGCGCACAGCCAGTTCATGAGCGGCGCCATCTGGGGTCTGTCCGCGGCCCTGCACGAAGCGACCGAAATCGACGCCGACGCGGCGCGCTACGTCAACGACAACCTCGCCGACTATCTGTTGCCGGTGAACGCCGACGTCCCGCCGATCGAGATCATCATGGTCCCCGAGAAGGACGACCGGGTGAATCCGCTGGGGGTCAAGGGCATCGGCGAGATCGGCATCACCGGAATGAACGCCGCCGTCGCCAACGCGGTGTTCCACGCCACCGGCAAGCGCATCCGCGACCTGCCGATCCGCGTGGAGCACCTGCTCTAGGGGCGACCCGTGGCGGGTGACGGGCCTCGCCTCGTGCGCGGCGGCGTGCTTAACGCATCGGCATGAGCGGTTCGCACGCGGTCGATGTGGTGGTGGTCGGGGCCGGCGCGGCGGGGATCGCGGCCGCGGCGCGGCTGAAGCGCTCCGGCGTGTCGGCCGTCCTGCTCGAAGCGGCGGATCGGGTCGGCGGACGGGCGCATACCGTGAGCGCCTCTCCGGGTGTCGCGATCGATCTTGGCTGCGGATGGCTGCACTCCGCCGATCAGAATCCCTGGGCGGCCCTGGTCGAACCGATGGGGTTCACGCTCGACCGCTCGGCGCCGGCGTGGACCAAGCCGGCGATGACAGTGAATTTCCCGCTGGCCGAACAGGCGGCCTATCATACGGTGTTTCAGGCCTTCGAAGACCGGCTGCAGCAGGCGGCGGAGGGCGAGACCGATCTCGTCGCCTCCAGCCTGATCCGGGAGGACGAGCGTCGGTGGGCGCCGTTGCTCAACGCCTTCTCCGGCTATTACAACGGCGCGCCGTTCGACCAGATCTCGGTCAAGGACTATGCGGCCTACCAACCGACGGACGAGAACTGGCGGGTGCGCGAAGGGTATGGCGCATTGATCTCCGCGTACGCCGCCGACCTCGACGTCCGCCTGTCGACGCCGGTCGCGCGGATAGATCACGGGGGGCCGGGGGTGCGGCTCGAGACCGCGGGCGGGGTGATCGCCGCGCGGGCGGCGATCATCGCGGTGTCCTCCACCGTCCTCGCCGAGCGGCGGCTCGCGTTCGATCCGCCGCTGCCCGACAAACGCGACGCGGCGGCGGCGCTGCCGCTCGGTCATGTGGAGAAGGCCTTCCTGAAACTGCGCCGGCCCGACGATTTTCCGGTCGAGACCATGGTGCGGGGCCGGACCGACACGGCCGATACCGGCGGCTACACGCTTCGCCCCATGGGCATGCCGGTGATCGAAGGCTTTTACGGCGGGGCGCTCGCCGCCGCGCTGGAGATGGAGGCCCAAGGCGCGGTCTGGGCCTTCGCCATCGATGAACTGGCCGGGGTGTTCGGTTCGGACGTTCGCCGCCAGGTCGAGCCGCTCGCCGCCTCCGCCTGGCGCACCGATCCGTTCATCCGCGGGGCCTACTCGCACGCCCGGGTCGGCCGGTCCGGCGCGCGCGCGGTGCTGGCGGCGCCGGTGGCGGACCGGTTGTTCTTCGCCGGCGAGGCGTGCTCGCCGCATGCCTTCTCCACCGCCCACGGGGCCTTCGAGACCGGGGCGGCGGCGGCGGAGGCCGCACTGGCGGCGCTCAAATGAAAACGCCCCGGCCGAGACCGGGGCGCTCCCTTGCTGATCGAAGCGGTCGGGTCAGTTCGACTTGACGCCGGTCTGGCTCGTTCCGGTTTGGTTCGTTCCGCTCTGGTTCGATCCGCTCTGGCCGGCGGCGCCGGTCTGGCCGCCCGAGGCGCTGGTTCCGCCCGACGCCGCGAAGCTCGAGGTGGTTTCCTGATCCTTGACGCGCAGATTGTTCTGCACATGCTTCACACCGGCGATGCGGTCGGCGATGTCTTCGGCCCGGCGCTTGGCCTGGCGGCTGTCGACATGGCCGTTCAGGGTGACTTCGCCGTTTGAGACCTTGGTGTCGATATCGGACGCGTCGAGCATGTGATCGTCGGTGAGACGGTCGTTCACGTCCTCACGGATACGGTCGTCCGAGCGGGTGTAGCCCTTGGGGCCGCGACCGCGATGCAGGTTGTGGCGCGCTTCGTCCAGCTGCCGCCGGTGCGCCGCCTGATCGTCGCCGAACCAGGACGAGACTTCGTCGCGCGTCTGGTCCCAGAGGCCGCGGTCGCCCTGGGCGGCGAAATCGCGGGCGCCGAAGCCGGCGCCGTCGCGGTTACGCTCGGTCTGGTAGTTGTTGTACTGATAGCGCGTCGTATCGCTGTAACCGCGTCCGCCGCCGGCGGCCTGACCGTATCCGGCGTTGCTATAGGTCTGGGCGTCGCCGCGAACCCCGGCGAAGGGCGCGCGATAGCCCTGGTGCATCATGGCGTCCGAGGCCTGGCGGTTGTCGTAGCGCCGGTTGTCGCGCGGATCCGCGCCGTACTGTCGGTCCCGGTAGACGTCCTCGCCAGACGCGCCATAGGCGGAGCCGTAGGGGTCATAGCCGCGATCGCCGCCGGCGAAGGAGCGGTCCTCGTAGGCGGCGCCGCCGCCGTAGCGCTGGCCGGCGAAGCTCGAGCTCTCGCCATATCCGCCGCCGCCATAGCCGCGGTCGCGATACCGGTCCTGACCATAGTTGCTGCCGTAGGGATCCCGGGTCCGGCCGGGATCGGCCCGATAGTCCTCCTGCTGGGAGCGTTCGCCGTAGCGGTTCTCGCTCCATCTGTTCTGGTCGTTCATGGGTCCGTTCCTTGATACTGGTGCGGGCGAACGCCGCGCGCCCCACCCCGGTAACGGCCCCCGTCCGCCGCCGTTCCTCCAAACCAACTTATTGTGAACCTTGGCCTTTTCGGCGGCGGCTGGTGTTGGTCGGAGCGCGGACGAAAGCCTCAGCGCCCAAGCGCGGGATGCTCGGCCTGCCGTGCGCGGTAGCGCGAAACCAGCTCCATCGCCGCCACGCCGAGGGCCAGACCGATGGCCACCGGAAGCGACCGGCGCGCAAGGCTGACGGCGGCGGCGCCGACGACCGCGCCGGTAAGGGGGTGTCCGGACTTTTCCTGCACCTTGGCGCCGACGAAGGCGCCCAGAATATTCTTCAGCATGACGGTCTCCTTCGTCGGAGAATGCCCGTTGCGGCGCGGCGTTCCGCCCCCGCCCTCGATCAGACCATCAGCGCGAGGAGCTCGTCGATGTTCACCCAGCTGAAGCTGACCGAACTGTCGGCGACGGCGAACGGCATGAACAGCCGCCGGCCGAGCGCCAGCGCGCCGCAGGTGTACACCACGTTCGGCACATAGCCTTCGCGATCCTCGTCCGAAGGCGACAGGATCGGATTGGAGGTGCGACCGATCACCTTGCGCGGATTGGCCTTGTCGAGCAGCACGGCCCCGATCGAATACTTGCGCACCGGGCCCACGCCGTGGGTGAGCAGCAGCCAGCCCTCGTCGATCTCGATCGGCGAGCCGCAGTTGCCGATCTGGACCAGCTCCCACGGATACAGCGGGCCGATCAGCGGGTCGCCGTCCTCCCAGTGCAACAGATCCTCGGAGGTCAGGTAGAACAGGCTTTCGCCGTTCTGCCGGCCGATCACCGCATATTTGCCGTCGATCTTGCGCGGGAAGATCGCCATGCCCTTGTTTCGCGCCGCCGGGCCGGACATCGGCTTCAGCTCGAAGGTGCGGAAGTCGCGGGTGACCAGGAGTTCGGAGGCGATGTTGAAGCCCGAGTAGGCCGTGTAGGTGCCGCAATAGAGCGGGCCGTCGGCGTCGTCCTCGAGCTTGACCAGACGCAGATCTTCGAGCCCGTTCCGCTGCTGCTGGGTGAAGGGAAAGATCACCGTGCCCGAGAGCGAGGACTCGGAAAATCGCTCCGCGGTGGTCACCATGCCGTTGTCTTCGGTGGCGCGCTTGCGCTCGCGGGCGGCGACCGAGAAGGGCGGGCGGGGCATCAGGTCGAAACCGCCGTGAGAGGTCAGAATGCCCTCGCGAAAGGCGATCGACGAGATATGGCCTTCGCCGACGGCGCGCAGCGACAGCACGATCCGCAGCGCGCCCGGCATGATGCCGGTCTGATCGGGATGGGGCACGATCGACGGGTTCATCAGCGCCGCGGAGGTGTAGGAGTACTCGTGGCAGAAGTACGCCCCGATCAGCTCCTTGCGGTCCTCGCGGACGTGGTTGCCGAGGTCCAGGTCCTCCTTCACCTGCTGATAGCGGTCGAGGAAGATCTCCCGGGTCTGCCAATGCCTCTGGCCGAAGTCGCGGTTCACCAGGGCCAGTTCGGACTGGCAGGTCCGCATGTCCATTTCGAGGACCGCGTTGACGATCCTCTGCGCCCGCGAGGATTCCCGCGGATGGAGGGCGCGCGGTTCGGGGGCGATCTGGAACGGGCGGATCACGACGCGATCGGGCTCCGCAACCAGCCTGGTCGGGAGGATTTCAAGAAGGGACACGCGTTCTCCCGCGGTTGGCTTCAGATCGGTCGAGGCTTGGTGCGCCCATGTAGAAGCTCGTCATGCCGACGAGTCTCCCGTTTCAAAACCCCAGACCCGTAACGAATCAGATGGACCGGTCTGATCCGGACGAAATCGTCTGGAATCTGATGATTAGAGCATGTCCGGGCGGCCAGAACCGGGGCCACTTTGGCCTGACGCGCCCTAGATGTCGAGCGCCGTCTTTAGCCGAGCGCCCCCGGTCCCCGTCAACTTGTGCAGCATGCATGCCGAAAGCTGCAGGGCCAGAACCGACTCCGCGCCCTGGTTCTCGTTCGCGCCGGCCCAGGTCAACCCGTCGAAACTGTCGCCGTCGGCGGTGGCCAGGCTGACGCCGAGCGTGTTCGCCCCGAAGAACCAAGCGTAAGCGCGCTCAGCCTCCTCGATCCACCGGCGATCGCCGGTGGCCGCCCAGGCCGCCTCGCAGGCGTCGACCGTGGCGGCCACTTCCACCGGCTGCTGATCGAACAGGCTCTTGGCTTCGAGCGGCCGGCCGAAGTCGACCGTCGCCACGGGCAGGAAGTTGCCGACCGCGTCGGTCTGGCGCTGACACAGCCAATCCAGCGCATCCACCCCTTCGGCGGCGATCCCGGGGTCGCCGAGGGCGACACCGGCCCGGATCACCGCTTCGGCGAGACGGGCGTTGTCATAGGACAGGTGGTCCTCGAACCACGGACGGCCGATTTCCTTGCGCGACCGCAGCATCGCCAGCAGATCGTCGGTCTTGCTTTGCACGGCGCGACGCAGGTGGTCCTCGCCCCAGCCGGCCTCCATCATGGTGGTGAGGCCGAGCAGGATGAAGGCGTTGGCCCGCGGCGGCTCGATCTCATCGGTGCGCCGCAGGATCTGATCCATCAGGGCGGCTGCCCACCGGCGTTGGCTCGGATCGGACGCGAGCGCCGCGGTCGTCGCCACGGCCCATATGCTGCGGCCGTTGGAATCCTGCGATCCCCGCGGCTCCAGCCAGCCGCGCTCATAGCTCATGAAGTTCCGGAAACAGCCCTCGTCCTCGTTCCAGGCATGGGCGAGGAAGGCGGCGTAGGTCTGGGTCAACGCCCGGCGCTCGGCGTCGGGCGCGCCGGGCATGCGATGCATCAGGATCAGGGCGCGGGCGTTGTCGTCGACGCAGTATCCATGCCGACGGTCCGGCAGGCTGAACAGGCTGTGCTGCAACATGCCGCAACTGTCGGTCATTCGCCGCACGCCGCCGAGCGAGAGCGTCGCGGGGCTTTTGGCGCCCACCTCCGCGATCGCCCGACCGGCCGGTCGGGCCCGCTGCGGCCGGGCCAGAACGTCGTCGAACACCGCGCCCATCCGGTCGCCGAACCGGCTCCAGATCGTCTCGCGGGCGGCCTCGTAGGTCCGGTCGCTGAGCGCCCGGCGCACGTCCGGATGGACCAGCAGATCGATCACCTCGTCGGCGATGGCGTCGGACGATCCGAACGGAGTGAGACGACCCCGGCCGTCGGCCAGCAGTTCGGCCGCATGCCAATAGGGGGTCGAGACGATCGGACGGCCCAGCGCCGCGGCGTACGACAAGGTGCCCGAGGTGATCTGCTGCGGATTGAGGTAGGGGGTGATGTAGATGTCCGCCGCCTGCAGATACTCCACCAGGCGGTCGGTGTCGGTGTACTCGTCGACCAGCCGGACATGCGCGCCGACGCCAAGGGTCTCGGCCAGCGACAGCAGCGAGCGGCGGTAGCGTTCGCCTTCCTGCAGCAGAAGGTTCGGGTGGGTGGCGCCCAGCACCACGTAGAGCACGTCCGGCCGTTCGGCGACGATCCGCGGCAGGGCGCGGATCACGTTCTCGACCCCCTTGCCGGGCGAGAGCAGGCCGAAGGTGAACAGCACCTCGTGATGGCCGAAGCCGAGGGCCGCCTTGAACGGAGCGGTGTCCGAAAGCGGCCGGTCGGGCGCGCCGTGAGGGATCAGCACGATCTTGTCGTCGGCCAGCTCCCACACGCGGCGCAGGATCTCGCGGCCGCGCTCGGCCATCACCACCACCTTGGCGCAGCGTGCGAGCAGGCGCTCGAACACCCGCCGCTGGTCGTCGTTGGGGGTCTCCAGGATGGTGTGCAGGGTGGCGATCACCGGCCGGTCGGTGGCCTCGAGCAGGGTCAACAGGTGCGCGCCCGCCGAGCCGCCGAAGATGCCGAACTCGTGCTGCACCCAGATCAGGTCGGGACGGGTGGCGTTCAGCCGGTCCGCGGCGGCGAGATAGTCGCCGATTTCCTGCTGCCGGATTTCGCACACCACTTCGTCCGGATAGACATAGGCGCCTTCGATGTCGGTCACCGCATAGACGTCGCAGCTCACCTCGGGCCGCGCCTGGTGCAGGGCGGAGCGCACGTCGCAGGTGAAGGTGGCGATGCCGCAGCGACGCGGGGGATAATCGCCGATCAGGGCGATCGAACGAACCCGGGCGGTGGAGGGCTGAAGCGGGGTTTGCGGGGCGACGACCCGTAAGGTGGGCTGCGACATGGATACTCCGGTCAAGATCGGAACCAGAACGCAGAAAGCGGCCGCCCGATCCGACGGCGATGGTCAAATTTTCGTCACAGGGCTGCCGCGCCTAAAATTCAGGCGACAGGCGATCTGGATATCCTATTTTGTTCCCTTGCGGGGCGATTTAATCATCAGCAGCGCAATTAAGCTCGAGCCGGCCGCCGCCGCCGCGCCGACGGCCATCGCCCCATGGAAGGGCGCGAGCAGGGCGTGGCCGCGCTGGGCCAGCACGACGCCGAGCAGGGCGACGGCGACAAGACCGCCGGTGCGCGCCAGGGCGCTGTTGAGGCCGGAGGCGGCGCCGGTATGTCGCGCATCGACGGCGCTCAGAACCGCGGTCGTCAGGGGGGCGGCTACCCCCGCCATGCCGACGGCGAACACCACCAGGCAGGGCAGGACCTCGGTCCAGTAATCGCCGCCGGCGATGCGAAGAGCGAGCAGGAAGGCGATCGCGACGCAGAACGATCCGCCGGCCAGGAGATAGCGCGAGCCCAGCCGGCCCGCCAGTTGACCGCTCAGCGGCGCGCCGATCGCCATCAGCAGCGGAAACGGCAGCAGGGCGGCGCCGGCGGTCGCGGCCGGATAGCGGGCGGTTTCGATCAGGACGAAGGGGATCAGCACCAGCAAACCGCTGAGCGCGCCATAGAGCAGGAAGGTCAGCAGATTGAGTCCCATCAGGGTCGCCGAACCGAACAGGGCGGGCGGGGTCATCGCCCGGTCGCCCAGCCGGATCTCGTTCCATAGGAAGCCTGCGGTGAAGCACAGCCCGGCTCCGATCGCGGCGAACGCCTGGACGGTCCAGCCGGCGGGGCCCGTCCCCTCGGTCAGCCCCATCACCAGCCCGCCGAGCGCCAGCGTGGCGAGGCCGGCGCCGAGCCAGTCGGGTGGTTGCGGGTCCTTCTCGGCCGGCGGGTCGCGCACCGTCGCCAGCGCCAGGGCGACCGCGGCGATCGCCAGCGGGAGGTTGATCAGGAAGATCGCGCGCCAGCCCACGGCGTCGATCAGCCAGCCGCCGAGCACGGGTCCCACGGCGCCGGTGATGGCCGACGCCGCGGCCCAGGCCCCCACCGCCCGGCCCTTGGCCTCGCCCTGAAAGGTCCCGCCGAGGATCGCCAGGCTGTTGGGAAGCAACAGGGCCGCTCCCACGCCCTGCACCGCGCGCGCGGCCAGCAGTCCGGCCAGTCCTGGCGAGGCCGCGCAGCCGGCGGAGCCGAGGCCGAACAGGATCACCCCGAAATTCAGCAACCGGCGACGGCCGAAGCGGTCGCCGAGGGCGCCCCCCAGCAGCAGGAGCGCGCTCAGCGGCAGAAGGTAGGCGTTGATCACCCACTGCAGCCCGGCCGCGTCGCCGCCGAGGCTCCGGCCGATCGCCGGCAGGCCGACGTTGACCACCGTGCCGTCGACGAAGGCCAGGCTGGAGGCGAGGATGCAGGTGACCAGCACCAGGCGCGGATGCTTGCTTTCCCCGCCTTTGCCGATGGCCTGGGCGATGCCGGCGTCGCTGCGGTGCAGGTGCGCGCTCATGCGAGGCGGTCCGGGGGCGCGCGGTCAGGCGCCGGTGAACCGGCCGGGCCGCCGCTCGGCGACGGCGCGGACCCCTTCGGCGAAGTCGGCGGTGGCGCGCTGGATCGTCTGCTCCGAAAGCTCGTGGGCCATCCGGGCGCGCACGGCGTCGGCGAGGCCGTCTCGCAGGGTGGCGCGCATCGCCTGCACGGCCAGGGGTGCGTTGGCGGCGATCTCGTGCGCCAGGGTCAGCGCGGCCGCGCGGACATCGGCCAGCGGCGCCAGCTGGTCGACCAGGCCGATGGCCAGGGCCTCCTCGCCGGTGATGCGGCGGCCGGTCTGCAGCAGCAGGGCGGCGGACTGCAGTCCGACCACCCGCGGCAGGGTCAGGGAGATGCCGAACCCGGAATGGAAGCCGAGCTTGGCGAAGTTGGCCGAGAAGCGCGCCTCCGGCGCCGCGACGCGGAAGTCGGCCGCCAGCGCCAGGCCAAGGCCGGCGCCGACCGCCGCGCCCTGCACCGCGGCGACGATCGGCTTCTTCGTCCGAAACAGCCGCTCCGCCTGCCGGTACAGATCGCCGGCCATAGACCCCGGCCTGCCGCCGTCCGGCCCCGCCGGCGTGAGGTCCGCGCCGCCGCAGAACACCCGCCCTTCCGACGCCAGCACCACGGCGCGGCAGTCGCGCTCGGCGTCGAGCGTCCTCAGGGCGTCCGCGATCCCGCCGACCAGATCGACCGAGACGTGGTTGTTGGGCGGGCGGTCGATGACGAGGATGGCGACGGCCCCGTCGCGCGTGACCCTGATGTCGCTCATCGCCGGCTCCCCAGGAGGTTTCGCGCCACCACCCACTTATGCACCTCGGTGGGGCCGTCGTAGATGCGCATGGTGCGCAGCCTGGCCGACATCAGCTGCAACGGCAGTTCGCGGGTCATGCCCATGGCGCCGAAGGTCTGCATGGCGTGGTCCACCACCTCATAGGCCATTTCGGTCGCGAACGCCTTGATCATGGAAATCTCGGTCCGGACGTCGCGGCCCTGGTCGAGTTTCCAGGCGCAGTCGTAGGTCATCAGCCGGGCGGCGTGGATGCGGGTGGCGGCGTCGGCGATCCACCACTGGATCGCCTGCCGCTCCGACAGCGGCTGGCCGAAGGTGGTCCGCTGGGGCGCGTACTCGACCATCATGTCGAGCGCCCGTTGGGCCATGCCGATCGACCAGGCCGCCATTTCGATCCGCCGCGTGCCGAGGCGCAGCTGCATCGGCGCGAAGCCCTGGCCCTCGGTCCCGAGCAGCTTCCAGCCCTCGACGCGGCAGTCCTCCAGAGCGATCTCGTAGGTCGCCGCGCCGCCGATCATCGGTATGCGGCGCAGGACGTTGAATCCCGGCGTTCCCTTGTCGACCAGGAAGGCCGAGACGCCGCCCCGCGCGCCCTTCTCCTTGTCGCTGACCGCCATGACGATGGTGAAGTCGGCTTCGGCCGCGCGGCTGATCCAGATCTTGCGGCCGTTCAGCACCCAGTCCTCGCCGTCCCTCACTGCGCGCGAGGTCATGCGGGCGGGGTCCGAACCGGCGCCGGGCTCGGAAATGCCGATCGCCGAGATGGTCTCGCCGCGGACGTAAGGCGCGAGATAGGCCTCGCGTTGCCGCTCGCTGACGGTGGCCATCAGCATACGGAGGTTCGGACTGTCCGGCGGCAGGGTGAAGGGGGTGATGGTGCGGCCCATCTCCTCGTTGACCCCGACCAGGGCCACGGCCGGCAGGTCGTGACCGCCGATGTCCTCGGGCGCATCCAGGCCCCACAGGCCCATCTCGCGCGAGACCTTGTCGACGCGCTCGCGCTCGGCCTCCGACAGGCCCGGGCCGTGTCCGGCGATGTCCCGGTCCATCATCGCCGTCTCCAGCGGCATGAGCTCCTGGTCGACGAAGCGCCGGACCAGGTCCTTGAGCATCCGGTGTTCTTCGGCGAGGTCGAAGTCCATGCTCAGTCCTGGGCCTTGGATGCGGGCGGGAGCCCGAGCTCGGCGAGCACTTCGGTCGTGTGTTGGCCGAGCCTGGGCGGGTGGCGGCGGATGTTGGCCGGCGTGGCCGAGTAGCGAACCGGCGGGCGCACGGACCAATAGGCGCCGGCGTCCGGATGCTGGTAGCGCTCGAACAGGCCGACGGCCTTGAGATGCGGATCGTCCATCAGCTCGCCGATCCGGTTCAGCGGCGCCACCGGGATGTTCAGGGGGCGGAGCAAGGCGAGCCACTCGTCGGTGGTCTTGGTCACCGTCGCCTGGTCAAGCAGGGCGTAGAGCGCCTGGATGTTGCGCGTCCGCGCGGCGTCGTCGGCGAAACGAGGGTCCTTGGTGATCTCCTCGCCCCAGCCGGCGAGGACGAAGAACTGCTCCCACTGCAGGCTGCTGTAGGGCAGGAGGCCGATGTAGCCGTCCTTGGTCGGATGCGGCTTGCGATGCGGCGTGGTGACCCGGTTGTAGGTCCATTGACCGGTGGGCGGGTCGTACAGGTGGCCGTAGAAGTGCTCCACCAGGTTGAAGCTGGTGACGCACTCCAGCATCGGCACCTCGACGAACTGGCCCTCGCCGGTGCGCTGGCGGTGGAACAGGGCGGCGAGCATGGCCTGGCCCATGAACAGGCCCGAGACCTTGTCGGCGAGAAGGCTCGGGATCAGCCGCGGTTCGGGATCGCCGTCGGTCTGGCTCAGCACGTCGGCGAAGCCCGACGCGGTCTGGATCAGGTCGTCATAGGCCGGCTCGCCCGCATAGGGACCTTCCGCGCCATAGCCGGCGCCGTGCACATAGACGATGTCGGGCCGGATCGTCCTCACCGCCTCGTAGTCGAGCCCGAGCCGCCTCAGGCCCTCATACCGGACCGAGGCGGCGAACAGGTCCGATTCGGCGATCAGCCGGTCCAGCGCCGTTCGGGCCTCGGTCTCGCGCAGGTCCAGCAGGACCGAGCGCTTGTTGCGGTTGACCGCCATGAAGATCGGCCCGAGATCCTCGGGCGCTCCCGGCGGCGTCGGGCCCGCCCAGCGCATGATGTCGCCGCCCGCGCCGCGCCGGCCGCCGGGGAACTCCACCTTGATCACCTCGGCCCCGAGGTCCGCCAGCATCTGGGTGGCGTAGGCGCCGAAGACCACGCTGGTCATGTCGAGGACGCGGACGCCCTTCAGGGGCCCGGTCGCTTCCGTGGCCAGTTCAGCCATCGCGTCTCCACCTTCGCCGGCAACTTCGCACGCCCTCGCGGCCGTCGGCGAGTCCCAAAGTCGATTTTCCGGTATGCGCGGCGCTTGCGCCGGCCGGACGACGCCTTAAGCTTGGGGAAAATACACGGGAGGCGATCTTGGTGCGTTATGGGTCTTTAGTCGCGGCGGTCGCCGCGGTCGCGCTGGCGCTTGCGCCCCAGGTTTCCGCCAGGCCGGTCGCCGCCGACGGGCTGGCGGTCGCCTCCAGCCCCGAATCGGTCGGGTTCGACGCCCAGCGGCTGAAGCTGCTCGACGCCTACATGGCCGGGGTGGTCGCCCAGGGCCGGGTCGCCGGCATGACCACACTTCTGGCCCGGCACGGCAAGGTCGTGGAGTTCAACACCTACGGCAAGGCCTCGCTCGAGACGGGGGCGCCGATGAACAAGGACGCGATCTTCCGCATCTATTCCATGACCAAGCCGCTGACCGGCGTCGGCATGATGATCCTGTTCGAGCAGGGCAAATGGCGGCTCGACGATCCGGTGACCCGGTATGTGCCGGAGTTCAAGAATCTGCGGGTGATGACCGGGGTCGGACCGGACGGCCGGATCATGACCGAGGACGCCAAGCGTCCGCCGACCATGCGCGAGATCATGAGCCACACGGCCGGTTTCGGCTATGGCCTCGGCGACGTGAACCCGGTGGACAAGCTCTACCGCGAGAAGAAGGTGCTGGCGTCCGTCGGCCTGCATCAGATGATCGAGCGGACGGCCGAGATCCCGTTGATGTTCCAGCCGGGAACCAACTGGTCCTACTCCAGCGCCGTCGATATCCAGGGCTACATCATCGAGAAGATCACCGGCATGACGCTCGGCGAGTTCCTCGACAAGTCCGTCTTCAAGCCGCTGAAGATGAACGACACCGCCTTCTACGTGGCGCCGGGCAAGGAAGGCCGTCTGGCGACCGTCTACGTCGGCGACAAGACCGGCAAGATCGCCGAGGCCAAGGACCTGTTCGGCAGTCCGATGCCCGACTACACCAAGCCCCCGGCGATGGAATCGGGCGGCGGCGGCCTGACCTCCACCACCACCGACTACGCCCGCTTCTGCCAGATGATCCTCAACAAGGGCGAGCTCGACGGCGTGCGCATCCTGTCGCCGGCCTCGATCGAGCTGATGGACACCAACGTGATCCCGCACAATGTGCTGGTCTCGTCCAACGGCACCTCGGTGGCCCGCTTCAACGAGGCCGTCGGCTTCGGGCTCGACTTCATGGTGGTCAACGACCCGCGCGCCGCCGGCACGCTCGAGGGCAAGAACACCATGAGCTGGGGCGGTGCGGCGGGAACCTGGTTCTGGATCGACCCGACCAACGACGTCCTGTTCGTCGGCATGATCCAGCGGATGGGCGGCACCGGCGGAGAGGATCTCGGCGGTCAGGCGCGCACGCTCACCTATCAGGCGCTGCTCCATCCGGAGAAATGAAACCTGTGGATGAATGCGGCCCGCCGGGCGCCTGATCGTGGTCTAACCACAGGACTCCACAGTCTTTTTTCCGCGGGCCCCTACCGCCATCCGACGGAAAAAACCTCCACGCGCTTACCTGATCTAAACCTGGAGTGATTAGGACGGAGGCATGGCGACCTCCGTCTCGCAGCGATTTCTCCTCGGCGTCGGCCTGACCTCGCTGGCCTTCACGGCCGTGACGAGTCTGGCCGCGTTCGCGGTGTTTCAGCGCGATCTCGAACATCGCCAGGTCGATTTCCTGAGCCAGTACGTTCAGGAGCGGACCGACAACGTCGACCGCCGCTTCTCCAATCTGATCACCCTCCAGCGCAGCGCCATAGACGCCTTCGCGGCGCGCGCGGCGACCATGACGCCGGCGGAGGCCGACCGGATCATCGAGGGCGCGACCCTCGCCCTGCCGGACGGAACCCGGCGCAGCCGCGACAAGGTTTACGACGGCTACGTCGACGCCGATGGCGCTCGGGTCTTCGGCGTCGGCGCCTTCTTCGGCAAGGCCCGGGCGATGACCGGCGAGGACAAGGTGGTGATGGCGTCGGCCTATCCGATCGTCGCCCGCTTCGGCCAGGCCGCCCATGGCGACTACGACAACTTCTATTTCTACGCGCCGCAGACGCGGCTGGTGATGTTCGGCCCGGATCGGCCGGACCACCTGATGTTCTATCGGCGTACCGCCCCCGCCGATCTGGACGTCGGCAAGGAAGAGATGAGTCGCTTCGTCAGCCCGGCGGAGGATCCGACCGGGGAGACCCGCTGCACCTCGCTCCAACGCCTGCTGCAGGACTCCTCGGGCGCCCAGCGGCTGGCGACCGCCTGCGCGACGCCCGCCTATGTGAAGGGGCGCTACGTCGGCGCCTTCGGCACCTCCATCCGGCTCGACGGATTCCTCAAGGGCGTGGTCGCCGATGGTCTCGGCGGCTCGCAAACCCTCGTCGTCCGCGGCGACGGCGACGTGATCGCCGCCCCACGCGCCCACCTGGCCCACCGTACCGAAGCCAATGTCGCCGCGCTGGAGAAGTCCCTCGGCCTGAAGTCCCTCGCCGCCAACCTGAAGCGGAGCGGTCAGCGCTTTGGCGTGGTGCTCAGCCCCGACCGCAAGGACATCATCGCCTATGGCCGGATGACCGGGCCGGGCTGGTATCTGTTGATCCGCTATCCCGCCGCCGCCGTCATCTGGTCGGCCGCCCGATCGGCCTCCTGGGTGCTGCTGCTTGGACTGCTGGGCGCCGCCCTGCAGACCGTGGTGCTGGTCCAGCTCGGCCGCCGGGCGATCGTCCTTCCGCTGCAGGCGCTGGCCGCGACCTGCAGCCGTCGCGACCCGGAGGAGTCCACCGCGCTGGCGCAGCGCACGGACGAGATCGGCGTCCTGGCGCGCTCGCTGCAGGCCGAGCGCGATCGCGGGGACGAGCTCCTGGCCTCGCTCGAACACCGGGTCCAGCGCCGCACCGCGGAGCTCGAAAAGGCCAACGCCGAACTCGAACACGCCAACACTGAGAAGTCGCGCTTCCTGGCCAACATGAGCCATGAGCTTCGCACGCCGCTCAACGGGGTGATCGCCCTGTCCGAGACCCTGGCGGCCGAACAGACCACGCCGCGCAATGCGGAGCTGGCCGAACTGATCGTCTCGTCCGGGCGGCTCTTGGAGCAGGTGCTGACCGACATCCTCGACTTCTCCAAGATCGAGGCGGGCGAGATGCGGATGGAGAGCCGGCCGTTCGACCTCGCCGTCACCGTCTCGCGGGTGGCGGAGCTGCATCGCGCTTCCGCCGACGCCAAGGGCATCGACCTGACCTGGTCGGTCGAGAGCGCCGCCGCAGGGACCTATCTCGGCGATTCGGTACGCCTGACCCAGGTCCTGTCCAACCTTCTGTCCAATGCGGTGAAGTTCACCGAAGCCGGCGAAGTGACTCTGGCGGTCACCGAAAGCGCCGCCGGTCTGCGGTATTCCGTCAGGGACAGCGGCATCGGCTTCACCGAGGAGGTGCGGGCGCGCCTGTTCAACCGCTTCGAACAGGCGGATGTCTCCATCCGCCGCCGCTTCGGCGGCACGGGGCTGGGCCTCGCCATCTGCCGCTCGCTGGTCGAGCTGATGGGCGGGAAGATCGACGCGCAGTCGACCCCGGGCCGCGGCTCGACCTTCAGCGTCGTTCTGCCCCTGGCGCGGGCCGAGGCCGAGGCGGCGGCGGACCCGGCCGGGGTGGACGAGGCGGGCTTCTCGCTCGAGGGCGTGCGCGTGCTCCTGGCCGAGGACCATCCCACCAACCGCAAGGTAATCCAGCTGATCCTCGACTCCGTCGGCGGGGTCGACCTGGTGATGGTGGAGAACGGCCGTCTGGCGCTCGAGGCCCTCGCGCGCCAGGCCTTCCACATCGTCCTGATGGACATGCAGATGCCCGAGCTCGACGGCCTGTCCGCCACCGCCGAACTCCGCGCCCGCGAGGCGGCCGCCGGCGCGCGCCGCACGCCGGTGATCATGCTGACCGCCAACGCCCTCGACGAACACATCGGCGCCAGCCTCGCCGCCGGCGCCGACCGTCATCTGTCCAAACCGGTCCGCGCCGCCGAGCTGATGGAGGCCATCACCGCGCTTCTGGCGGAGTCGATGACGGAGCCGGCGAGCGAGATCGAGGCGGTGGCGTAGGGGACTGGGCCGCTAGAGCAAGCCGCTCGAAAACGGGATCGCTTAAGGGCGGATAATTTGCTCTAGAGTCTGAAGTTTAGAGCGCCGCCGGCGCGAAAGCCGGTTCCCACTTTTCGCGCGGCGCTTTAGTCAAAGGTCGCTCGCACGTCCCGTTCGGCGGCGGTGCTGGAGATCTCTTCGACCGCTCCACGCGCGGGACAGATCGCCCCGCCGATGCGGCGGTGATGCTCCCATGAACACAGTCTGAACGGACACGTTCGGCGTCGGTTCAGGTGCGCCCGTCCAAGATCGGCTGGGCAAGGTCGGGATGGGGAGGTTCCCCCCCGGGCGGCCTCATCATCTGACGAGGAGAATTGAGATGATCCGAAACTTGGTTCTTGGAGCGGCAGCGGCCGTCGCCCTCGCGGGCGCGGCGAGCGCCCAGCCGGCGGCCCCTCTGGTCGTCGGCGTCGACACGCCCGCAACCGTGCACCTGGACAAGGTTCAGTACCTGTACAGCGGCCATGGCTATTGCTGGTACGATGGCGGCTGGCGCGGCCCGGGCTTCTATTGGTGCGGACACGCCTGGCATAGGGGCTTTGGATGGGGCGGCCCGGCGGGCTGGCGCGGGTGGGCCTACGGTCCGGGCTATTGGCGGGGCGGGGTGTGGACGGGGCCGCGCGGCTACGCCCATCGTGAATGGGGCGGCTGGCACGATGGCTGGCGTGACCACGGCCATTGGCGCCACTGGTAGGCGCGTCGTTCAAGCCCTTCGAAAGGCCGGCCCGCAGACTGCGGGCCGGCCGCATTCATGTGCGGCCGAGTGCACGCCATCCGGCCTGCCAGATCGAAGAATCCTGCCCCGGAACTGGCTTTCCTGGAACGGAAAGAGCGCCGCCGTTCAAGTTTTGAGGGGTCGTTGGATGCGCTCTGGATTCAGGACATTCACGGCTGACGCTCGATGCGAAGCCGGGCGGTGAACAGACGGCTCGCAACTCGGCTGGTCTGGGCGCCGGCCTCACGGCGCCCCCGCCTTACACGCGGACTTCAGCAGTCCGCAAACTTCACTCTGATTGCGAAGATAAATACTACGGCGTCCCGTTCCGATTGGATACCGCGACCAAGATCGGTATCACCCACAACGAGCTTGGCTCGGCGGATTGAACCGAGACGTCGGCAACGGAGTGACGACTTTGCGTGCCTTTTCGATCATGTCGATCGATGACCACAACCTGTTCCGCTCGGGCATCGAGCTGATCGTGAAAGGCGCCTTTCCAGGGGCGACGTTCAGGTCTCACGCCTCGCTCGGGTTGGCGCTCGAGGCCACTCGCACCAGCCCTGACGTGCTTCTTCTCGACCTGCATCTCGATGGTATCGGCGGTCATGAAGCCATTCCTTTGATCAAGCTCCGCTGGCCGGACACCGCGATCATCATCGTTACCTCAGAGCAGGATCGCAGCGAGATCGAACGCGCACGGCGTCTCAGTGGAGGACCCGTCGTGCTGAAGTCGGCGCCGCCCGAACAGTTCGTGAACGCGATCCGTTCGCTGGCTCCCAGGCCGGTCAATCCTGCAGGGGCAGAACCGCCGCCCCTTCTCAGCCGCCGCCAGCTGGAGGTGCTGCAGCATCTTGGGGAGGGGCATTCGAATAAGATCATCGCCAAGCGGATGGATATTTCGGAGTTCACCGTACGGGGTCATGTGCAGCAGCTCATGAAGGCGCTGGGTGTTCCGAGCCGGGTTCAAGCTGTCCTCCACGCCCAAAAGCTCGGTCTCTTGTGACCGCGGCCGGGCCGACGACGCTGCTGAGGCCCGAGGACCAAGTTCCCGAGCGGGAGGTTTTGGCCGAGCAGGTTCGTCTCGTCTACCGCATGGTGTCCACCGCGCCGTGGACCATGCTGGGCATATCGGTGCTGGTCACCGTGGTCCTGCACGATATCGGTCCGCCGATCTACCTGTGGCTGGCTGTACAGGTGGCGCTCAAGGTCGGCGCCTACGTCGAATATCGCTGGCTTTTTCCGATGAAGCTGATCGCCGAACGGCCCGAAGCGCTGATGTACCGCCTGATGATCGGCCAGGCGCCTCACGCCATGGGCTGGGCGGCGCTGACGCTGGCCAGTGGTCACGGCTCAGACTTCCAGCAGCTCTTCTCCGTCATGATCCTGGTGGGCGTCCTCGCCGCCGGCGTCACGACCTTCGGCGGTCTGCCGCGTATTCACATCGCCTATATCGCGGGCTACCTGGTCATGGAGGCCGCGAACTTCCTGCTGCTGCACGACGTCGTCGCGCGCCAATCGGTCACTTTCTACTCGATCCTGCTCACCTCCATCTTCAGCGTGGGTCTTTTCACGAACACCAGGATTACCGGTCGAACCTATAGGGACTCCATCCTTCTAGGCTTTGCGAACACGCGTTTGGCGCGGCGGTTGGAGCAGGAGGTCCTGAGCACCCGGGCCGCGCAACGCACCGCGGAGGCCGCCAACGCCGCCAAGTCCAAGTTCCTGGCCGCCGCCAGCCATGATCTGCGCCAGCCTATCCACGCGCTCGGCATGTTCCTGGCGGTGCTGGATCGATCGCGGCTGAACCTGCAGCAGCGCAAGACCCTGGGCCTCGCCCGCTCAGCCCTCACCGCATCGTTTGAAATGCTGGACACGCTGCTCGACTTCTCCAGAGCCGAAGCGGGCGTCATCGTCCCCAGGATCCAGGCGTTTCACCTCACCGAGGTCCTGCGCCAGATCGAGGAAGAGATCGCCGTCACCGCCGACGCGAAAAAGCTCGTTTACCGCACGCGCGAGGTCGATGCGGTCGTTTCGTCCGACCCCACCATCGTCAAGCTCATCCTTCTGAACCTGGCGTCCAACGCCATACGCTACACGGCGACGGGGGGCCTTCTGATCGGATGTCGGCGGCGCGGCGAGCGCATCGTGCTGGAGGTCTGGGACACCGGCATCGGCATTCCCTCTGGTAATTGGGAAGAGGTGTTCAGCGATTTCACCCAGCTCGGCAATTCCGAACGCGATCGGCGCAAAGGGCTGGGGCTGGGTCTCGCCATCGCCCGCCGCCTGGCGCGGTTGATCGGAAGCGAAATTACGCTGAACTCATGGGTCGGTCGGGGCAGTGTGTTCCGCTTCAGCCTACCCCTGAGCGAAATCGACCCGCAGCCAGGCTCTGCGCCCACCCCGCGGCCCGAGCCTTCGCGGACCGCCGGCGTCAGCTCCGGACACATACTGATCGTCGATGACGATGTGGCGATCCGCGTCAGCCTGAGCGCGCTCCTGCAAGATGTCGGCTACTCGGCCGATGCCGTCGAAACGATCGCCGAAGCCGAGGAAAGCGCGGGGCGCCGTGCGCCGGACCTATTGATCTGCGACTTCCGACTTCGCGACGGTGAAAGCGGCGCGGAGGCTTCGCGCAGGCTGAGAGCGCAACTCGGACGGCGGACGCCCGCCATCCTGGTGACCGGCGACACCCACCCGGAACGGGTCGCCGAAGCTGCGCGCGAGGACATGGAAATCCTCTACAAGCCCGCCCAGCCGGATCTGCTGCTCGATCTCGTCGCCCGTCTGCTCGAGCAGCAATAGTCGGACAGACTGCTCTCCAACCGGTCAAGTTTGACCGGTCTGCGGCTCGACCGGTCAATCTATCGTATTGAAACCCTGGTGGATTTGCCGCCCCCTGCGCACGCAACGACTGGGGCGTTCGGGTGGGGCTCTTACGGACGACATCCGGCGCGCGGCCTGCGACTGCGACGTTGCGTTTGAGGGGCGTCGCTGCCGCCCTGGCGGCGAACATTCGGATCGGCGTCCTATCACCCCCAGTCCAACGAAACGTGACGTTCGGATCGATGTGTCGTCGGTCTGAGAGCGCCCATTCTTGAGAAGTGAGGAAGATTATCAATGCTCAAGCGGGCGAAAACAGCACTATTTTGCCTCTCTTTGGCATGTGGAATCCTTATTGGTGCACTTTCAGGACATGCCCAAAATGCACCCGATCCCGACATCGGTATACTCGATCAACAATGCCAGCAAAATGCCGTCAACCAATGCACAGGGCAGTGTGCCGATGTCGGCGCCTGCCAATTCGGGTGTGAAATCGGCGGCATCAACAATGAGGATACATGTAGCTCCAGCTGCAACGGGCTTGGCCCGGTTTGCCTGAACGCGTGTCTGGGGACGGTCCACGCGCTCCGCATCTGCCAAACGCCCACCGTTGGCGGTGTCGTCAGCGGCCTCGGCGCCGGCAAGTCTGTGGTTCTGCAGAACAACGGCGGCGATAATCTGACGGTCGGCGCCGACGGCGCCTTCACGTTTGCGAACTATGTCATAATTCACACCGCCTATGCGGTGACGGTGTCGACCCAGCCTGCGGGTCAAACGTGTTCGGTTGTGCGCGGCTCTGGTGTCGCTGGCGGCCCTGTCACCAATGTCATCGTAAGTTGCGCCAATGATGTTCCGACGCTACCGAAATGGGGAAATGTTCTTCTGATCGGCTTGCTGGCCGGTTGCGGCATGTTTTTATTACGACGCACGCACTCGCGCGCATCCTCGCCTGAGGGATGAGGGGCGGTTCGATATCGGCCCCGCCACCAGCGGAATTTCGAGATGTCCGCGATCGACCCTCTGCTGACCTTCGCGGCGTAGCTCAGACCGAGATAGGTATCGCCTGACGCGGCGGTCGCTCGAGCGCAGGGCTTTTTTTCCAATCGCGGTTCGCCAATTGGCCGCCTTCAGAGCTACAGCTTGACGGGCTGCGCCTCATTATCGGCGACAACTGCACTGAGATCAGCGAGCAGCACTCCGCTGGAGCCGTCAGCCGATACCTCGGACTGTCCGCTGCGGGCGCTTACAGCACCCCGGCCAGATCCAGCCGGTACACCCGGGCCGCCGTGCCGCTGAACAGGGCGGTCTTTTCGTCCGCCGAGGCGCCGGTGGCGATGCGCTTCAGCGCGTTCCACAGCACGGCGTAGCTGCAGCTGTAGAGGTCGACCGGGAAGTTGCTTTCGAACATGCAGCGACCGGCGCCGAAGGCCTCGATGCAGGTCTCGGTGTACGGCGCCCAAAGGCGGGCGAGGCGCTCGGAGAGGGGGCCGTCGCCGGAAGAGTCGAAGTTGCAGAACGGCATGGCCAGGCCGCCGAGCTTGACAGACACATTAGGCAGCTGGGCCAGGGCGCGGATGCTTTGGCGCCAGGGGTCGAACCGCTCGTCCCGCCGGCCTTCGTAGGCGCCGAGGCCCAGCGGCGTGCCGACGTGGTCGAGGATGATGGAGGTGTCCGGAAAGGCGCGGGCGAGATCGATCAGGTCGCCGAGCTGCGGCTCCAGCAGCCAGGCGTCGAACGACAGACCGAGCGGGGCCAGGCGGGCGAAGCCGGCGCGGAAGGTCGCGTCGAGGAAGAGGCCCTCAGGCCGGCCCGCCAGCGGCCCGAGCACGGCGGGGTCCGCGTCCCACGACGCGCTGTGGCGGATGCCGCGGAAACGGTCGGGGGCGCGGGCGATGTGCGCTTCCAGGACCTCGGCGGCGCGGTCGCCGAGCATCAGGTCCGCATGGCCGACGATGCCGGCGCACGCTCGCACCGCGCCATAGGTCCCGCTGGCGCTCATGGCGGCGACGCCGTTGACGAATTCGGTCTCGCCGAGCGGCTGCAGGGCCGCGGGGCCATCGATCCGGTACATCGACCGGCACTCCACGTAGACCGTCGCGCGCACGTCGTGGCCCGAGCGCAGGTCGGCCAGGAGCTCGTCCAGCAGGTAGCGCGGGCTCATGCGCACGATCCGCTCGAATTCGTGCTTCACCGGCGGCAAGGAGTCGACAAGGCCGGCGCGGTCCCACAGGTGATGGTGCGGATCGACGATCGGCAGGTCGGGCTCGAGAATCGGCTCGGGGGCGCTGGCGGCGGCGGCTGTCATGTCATTCCTCCTGCGGGTCCCGCGCGCGTTCGTCGGCTGCGGTTTGTCGCTTCGTTTCTAGAACCAGGCGTCCTGCATCTCCAGCGTGGTGTCGTCGAGCTGTTCGAGCAGGTCGAGCTGCGGATAGACCTTGGGCAGCTCCCAATGGAAGAAGTAGCGGGTCGCCTGGCGTTTGCCGTCATAGAAGTCGCCGGCCTTGCCGTGCGCCGCCAGCGCCTGTTCCAGCCAGATCCAGGCCACGGTGATGTGGCCGAACGCCTCCAGATAGACGGTGGCGTTGGCCAGGGTCCGTTCCAGGTCGTTGGCGCCGTGCAGGGTGGCGGTGACGGCGTTTAGCCGGGCGAGCGCCGTGTCGAGATCGGCCGCGAAGCCCAACAGCGCCTCGTCTCCCGCCGCGCGGGCGCGGCCGATGGTCGTCTCCAGGGTGGCGTTGAACAGGCGCAGGCCCGCCCCGCCCTGCATCGCCACCTTGCGGCCCAGGATGTCGATGCCCTGGATGCCGTGGGCGCCCTCGTGGATCGGGTTCAGCCGGTTGTCGCGGTAGAACTGCTCGACGTTGTAGTCGCGCGTATAGCCGTAGCCGCCATGCACCTGGATCGCCAGGCTGTTGGCCTCCAGGCACCACTGCGAGGGCCAGCTCTTGGCGATCGGGGTCAGCATGTCGAGCAAGAGGTGGGCCTCCGCGCGCGCCTCGGCCGTGTCGGCGGTCCGCTCCTCGTCGACCAGCCGGGCGCAGAACATGTTGAGCGCCAGGCCGCCCTCCACATAGGCCTTGGCCGCCAGCAGCATGCGGCGCACGTCGGCGTGGCGGGTCAGCGGGACCTGCGGCGTGGTCGGGTCCTTGGCGGCGGCGGGGCGGCCCTGCAGCCGGGTGCGGGCGTACTCCACGGCGTGCAGATAGCCGGTGTAGCCCAGCGCCACCGCGCCTGTGCCGACGCCGATCCGCGCCTCGTTCATCATGTGGAACATGCAGGCGAGGCCCTGGTTCTCCCCCCCGATCAGATAGCCGACCGCGCCGGCCCGGCCGCCCGGCTTGTGGCCGCCCTCGCCGAAGTTGAGCAGGGTGTTGGTGGTCCCGCGATAGCCCATCTTGTGGTTCAGCCCGGCCAGGACCACGTCGTTGCGCTCACCCAGGCTCCCGTCCTCGTTCACGAGGAACTTCGGCACGATGTAGAGCGACAGTCCCTTCACGCCCGGCAGATCGTCGGGCGAGCGGGCCAGCACCAGGTGGACGATGTTCTCCGAGATGTTCTGGTCGCCGCCCGAGATCCACATCTTGGTTCCGAACAGGCGATAGGTCCCGTCGTCCTGCCTCACCGCCCGGGTGCGGATGTCCGACAGGGACGAGCCCGCCTGCGGCTCCGACAGGCACATGGTGCCGAAGAAGCGGCCTTCGGCCATCGGCGGGATGAAGGTCGCCTTCTGCCAGTCCTCGCCATAGGCGGCGATCACGTTGAGGTTGGCCGCGGTGAGGAAGGGGTAGGCCGAGGTGCCGATGTTGGCGGCGCGGAACCAGGTGGTGCAGGCCTTCTCCACCACCGCCGGCAGCTGCATGCCGCCGTATTCATAGAGCTGGCCCGGGGCGACGAGGCCGGCGTCGCGATAGACCTCCAGCGCCCGCCTCACCTCGGGGATCACCACCGCGCCGCCGTCGACGAATTGCGGCTCGTTCTGGTCGTTCAGCTTGTTGTGCGGGGCGAAGTGATCGGTGGCGATCTTCTCGCAGGTGTCGAGCACCTGATGGAAGGTCTCGGCCGAGTGGTCGGCGTAGCGCGCCCGTTCGGTCAGGGCCGACGCGTCCAGCCATTCGAACAGCATGAAGTCGAGGTCGCGGCGGGACATGATCAGGGACATCGGCGGGCTCTCGGTCGTCGCGCACGGTGGGCGGGGTGGTCGGCCCGGACAGAGCCCGTGCGACCGCGTAGACCCGTCTTCACCGGCCGTTTAGCGCCTTCGAATATCCGGTAGGGCCCGGGTCGGCAACTGCCGGACCCCCGTCCGGTCCGCCGTTCCGGGGCTTCACGCAGCCGAGGTGTCGATGAACTCGCCCGTCCGGACGCCGTTCGTTTCCCGGTGTCGCACCCGGAATAAACTGCCGGGCGCGGGTCGCGGTCTTAAACCATCATTTACCATGAGACCGGTAAATCTTGCCCAGTGGATGCGTCGCGCAAGCGCCGTCGAGGGGTGAGAACGCGTGCAGGGTCTTCTCAGAGCGCTTCAGGGATTCGGCATCGGCCGGCTTGCGGCCATTCTGGGCGGCGCCGCCGGCTTGGCCGCGGTGCTGGCTGCGATCCTCATGCGCGTGGGCACCCCGTCGATGTCGTTGCTCTACTCCAACCTCGATCCGAAGGAAGCGTCCCAGGTGGTCGCCTCCCTGGATCAAGCGGGAATCAAGCACGAGGAAAAGGGCGACGGCACCACCATCATGGTCGACCGCGACAAGGTGGCGACGGCCCGACTGATGGTCGCCGGCAAGGGCCTCGTGACCTCCGGCTCGGTCGGCTATGAAATCTTCGACAACGCTCCGGCGCTCGGACAGACCGACTTCGTCCAGACCCTCAACATGAAGCGGGCCACCGAAGGCGAGCTCGCCCGCACCATCCGTTCGATCCACGGGGTGCAGTCGGTCCGCGTGGCGCTGAACCTGCCCAAGCGCCAGCTGTTCGAGCAGGATCCGGAAACCCCCTCCGCCTCGATCATGGTCGAGACCGGCGCGCACCGGCTCAGCGCCGACCAGGTTCGCGCCATCCGCAACCTGGTCGCCGCCAGCGTCTCGGGCCTGAAACCCGAGCGGGTCGCGGTGGCGGATCAGTCGGGCGACCTGCTGGCCGGGCTCGACGACGCCTCGACCGCGGCCGGGGGCGAAGCGGCCGGGAACGACGTCGAGGAGCGGATTCGCAAGCAGGTGAAGGATCTGGTCGAGGGCGTAGTCGGGCCCGGCAAGGCGCGGGTCACCGTCCATGCCGACGTCGACACCAACCACGTCACCACCCAGGAAGAGAAATTCGATCCCGACGACCAGGTGACCCGCTCGACCCGCGAGACCACCAACGCCAGCAAGGAAAGCAAGCCCGCGGGTTCCAACACGGTGTCGGCGACCAATAATGTGCCCGGCGGCCAGAGCCTGTCGACCGCGGACAACGTCGGCGCCAGCACCAACGGCAACGACGCGGTCACCAACTACGAGATCGGCCACACCACCACCACCACCGTCGCCGAACCCGGCGGAATCAAGAAGCTGTCCGTGTCGGTCGCCGTCGACGGCGCCACCGGCCCGGCGGTGAAGGGCAAGCCCGGACCGTATACGCCGCGCACCGCCGACGAGATGGCCAAGCTCGAGCAGCTGGTCCGCTCCGCCGTCGGCGCCGACGACAAGCGCGGCGACGTGGTCAAGGTGATCAATGTCCGCTTCCAGCCGGCGGACGGCATGGACGCCGGCTCGGGCGCCTCCTCTCCCTTCAGCCTCGACAGCAACTCGATCCTGCGCTTCGCCGAGCTCGGCGTCATGCTGCTCGTCGCGGTGCTGATGATCTTCTTCGTCGGGCGGCCGATGATGCGCGGGGCGACCCTCGGCGGTGGGGCGGGGGCCGGCAATCTCGTCGCCTTGCCCGGCGGCGGCGGCGCGGGCGGGGCTGGGGGCCAGGGCGGTCTGGCCCTGCTGACCGGTCCGGACGGCGACGACGGCGGTGCGATCGACATCGCCCGCATCGAAGGCCAGGTGAGAACCTCCTCGGTCAAGAGGGTCGCCGACTTCGTCGAGATGCATCCGGACGAATCCGTCTCGATCATCCGCTCCTGGCTGCATGAAGCCTGATGGCGACGATGGCCAAAAAAAAGGCGGCGATCGAGGATCCCAGTCGACTGACGGGGCCCGAAAAGGCGGCCGTCATCCTGCTCGCGCTCGGCGAGGAGCACACGGGCATCTGGACCCAGCTCGACGACGAGGAGATCAAGGAGATCTCCCAGGCGATGTCGTCGCTCGGCACCATTTCCTCCGCCGCGGTCGAGCAGATCCTGCACGAGTTCGTGTCGGGCCTGTCCGGCACCGGCGCGATCATGGGCTCGTTCGAGGGCACCCAGCGCCTGCTCTCGTCGATCCTGCCGCCCGACAAGGTCGACTCCCTGATGGAGGAGATCCGTGGTCCGGCCGGCCGGACCATGTGGGACAAGCTCGGCAATGTGAACGAGGCCGTGCTCGCCAACTATCTCAAGAACGAATACCCGCAGACCGTCGCGGTGGTGCTGTCGAAGATCAAGGCCGACCACGCGGCCCGCGTGCTGGCCGCCCTGCCCGAGGACTTCGCCCTCGAGTGCGTGCAGCGCATGCTGCGCATGGAGCCGGTGCAGCGCGAGATCCTCGACAAGATCGAACAGACCCTGCGCACTGAGTTCATGTCCAACCTCGCGCGCACCTCCAAGCGCGACAGCCACGAGATGATGGCCGACATCTTCAACAACTTCGACCGGCAGACCGAAAGCCGGTTCGTCGCCTCGCTTGAGGAGCGCAATCGCGAAAGCGCCGAGCGCATCCGCGCCCTGATGTTCGTGTTCGAGGATCTGTCCAAGCTCGATCCCGGCGGCGTGCAGACCCTGCTGCGCGGGGTGGAGAAGTCCCAGCTCGCCCTCGCCCTCAAGGGCGCGTCGGACGGCCTGCGCGAGATGTTCTTCTCCAACATGTCGGAGCGGGCGGCCAAGATCATGCGCGAGGACATGGATTCCATGGGGCCGGTCCGGCTGAAGGACGTGGACGGGGCGCAGATGTCGATGGTGCAGGTGGCCAAGGATCTGGCCGCCAAGGGCGAGATCATGCTGGCCGGCGCCGGCAGCGAAGACGAGCTGATCTACTGACATGATCCCTCCCTCCGCCAACGCCGAACCGCTTCGCCGCTTCACCTTCGACACCGTGTTCGAGGGCGGCCGGGTGATCGCGCCGGTGAAGCCGCAACGCAGCTTCACCCTCGAGGAGGTCGAAGCCGCCCGCGCCGAGGCCTTCGCCGCCGGCGAGCGCTCGGCCATCGCCGAGGCGGAGCGGCAGTCCGCCGCCGCCCTGGCGCAGGTCGGCGGCGTGATCCGGCAGGCCATGGGCGCCCTGGCCGCGGCGGCGCACGCCCATCGCAGCGGCTCCGCGGAACTGGCCCTGACCGCGGCGCGCAAGGTCGCCGACGCCGCGCTGGAGCGGTTTCCCCAGGCCCCGGTCGAAGCGGCGCTGCAGGCCCTGTCCCGCGAAGTGGACGCGGCGCCGAGGCTGATGGTGCGCTGCGCCTCCGCCGATCCGGCGCGGCTCGAAGCCGACCTCGCCCGCGCCGCCGAGGACGCCGGATATCCCGGTCAGGTGACGGTGAAGAACGAGCCGGGTCCGCCGTCCGCCGCCTTCGTGCTCGACTGGGGCGAAGGCCGCGCCGCCTTCGACCCCGCTCTGGCGGCCGCCCGCATCGACGCCGCCCTCCAGGCCGCGTTGGCCGCCGAGGGCCTCCATGCCGAACCCTTGCCCCTTTCAGGAGACGCGCCATGAGCGACGCCTTGCCGCTCGACGAGTTCGGGCCGACCACCGCGCTGACCCCCTTCGGTGAAAGCGAGGAGGACAAGACGGCCGCCGACCTGGCGCCGGTGTTCGACGTGCCGGTGAGCATTTCCGCTGTGCTCGGCAAAGCCCAGCTGTCGGTGGCGCAACTGCTCAAGCTCGGCGCGGGATCCATCCTCGAACTCGACCGCAAGGTCGGCGAGGCCATCGACATCTATGTGAACAATCGCCTGGTGGCGCGCGGCGAGGTCGTCATCGTCGACGAACGCCTGGGCGTGACCATGACTGAAATCATCAAGGACGGGGACTCGGCGGCCTGAGGCCGGCGGGTAGAGGAGAACCACCATGCGTCTACTGGTAGTGGGACGGCTGAGCGGGCAACTCGCCTCGGCGGTCAAGATGGCGATGGCCACCGGCGCCAAGGTGGCGCACGTGGAGTCCATCGAACAGGCCACCCACGCGCTCAGGGCCGGGCAGGGCGCCGACCTCCTGATGGTCGACTACGAACTCGACATCGCCGCGCTGATCGCCGCCAACGAGAGCGAACGGATCCGCGTGCCGGTGGTGGCCTGCGGCGTCGGCGCCGATCCGCGCCGGGCCGCCGAGGCGATCCGTCAGGGGGCCAAGGAGTTCATCCCCCTGCCGCCCGAGGCCGAGCTGATCGCCGCGGTCCTCGCCGCCGTGTCCGACGACGACCGGCCGATGGTCACCCGCGACCCGGCCATGCAGCCCGTGCTGGCCCTGGCCGACCAGGTGTCGCGGTCGGAAGCCTCGATCCTGATCACCGGCGAGAGCGGCGTCGGCAAGGAGGTGATGGCCCGTTACGTTCACCGCAAATCCCGACGGGCGGAAAAGCCGTTCATCAGCGTCAACTGCGCCGCCATCCCCGAGAACCTGCTGGAGTCCGAGCTGTTCGGCCACGAGAAGGGCGCTTTCACCGGCGCGGTGGCCCGGCGGATCGGCAAGTTCGAGGAAGCCGACGGCGGCACCCTGCTGCTCGACGAAATCTCCGAGATGGACGCCCGGCTGCAGGCCAAGCTGCTGCGCGCGCTGCAGGAGCGCGAGGTCGACCGGGTCGGCGGCTCCAAGCCGGTCAAGGTCGACATCCGCGTCATCGCCACCTCCAACCGCGACCTGATCCAGGCGGTGCGCGACGGCAGCTTCCGCGAGGACCTGCTCTATCGCCTGAACGTGGTGAACCTGAAGCTGCCGCCGCTGCGCGAACGCCCGGGCGACATCGTCGCCCTCGCCGACCACTTCGTGAAGAAGTACGCGGCCGCCAATGGCGTGCCGGAGCGGGCGATCTCGGAGGAGGCGAAGCGGCGGCTGGTCGGTCACCGCTGGTCGGGCAATGTGCGCGAACTCGAGAACGCCATGCACCGGGCGGTGCTGCTGGCGACGGGCGCGGAGATCGGCCAGGACGCCATCCGTCTTCCCGATGGCCAGCTGCTCGGCGCCGGCGATCCCCAGGCCATGGTCGAAGGACGGGTCGTCCAGAGCGCCTCGGCGGCGGCCGACGCCGCCATGCGCGCCTTCGTCGGCCAGACGGTGGCGCAGATGGAGCAGCAGCTGATCATCGACACCCTCGGCCACTGCTTCGGCAACCGGACCCACGCGGCCAACATCCTCGGCATTTCCATCCGCACGCTCCGCAACAAGCTCAAGGAGTATTCGGACTCGGGCGTCGCCGTGCCCCCGCCGCAGGCGGGGATGGGCAGCCAGTATGCGGCCTGACCCGGCGGAGCGGCGTCCTCGTCCTTCGGGGCTTCGCGTCGACCGGCGGAGCGTCGTCGCCGGCGCCGGCGCCGTGATGCTCGTCGGCGCCCCGGCGCTGGCCGGGCCGGCGCGAACCCTGACGGACATCGAGACCGCGCTCGGCGGCCGGCTGGGCGTGCATGCGTTCGAGCTCGGCTCGCATCGCACGGTGTCCCACCGCCGGGACGAGCGCTTTCCCATGTGCTCGACCTTCAAGGCCCTGCTGGTCGGCGCGGTCCTGGAGAAGGTCGATCACGGCGCGCTGGCGCTGGACCGGCGGATCCCCTACGGCGAGACCGACCTGCTCGAGTACGCGCCGGCGACGCGCGCCCACCTGGCCGAGGGCGGCATGAGCCTGCGCGATCTCTGCGCGGCGGCTGTCGAACTCAGCGACAACACCGCCGCCAATCTCCTGTTCAAGGTGGTCGATGGTCCGGCCGGCCTGACCGCCCGGCTGCGCGCCTGGGGCGATCCCGACACCCGCCTCGACCGCACCGAACCGACCCTGAACAGTTCGATCCCCGGCGACCCGCGCGACACCACCACGCCCCGCGCCATGGCCGCCAGCCTCGAGCGGCTGGTCTACGGCGCGATCCTGAAACCCGGAAGCCGCGGCCTGCTGAAGGGCTGGATGGTCGGCTGCAGGACCGGGCTGACCAAGCTGCGCGCCGGCCTGCCCGCCGGCGGCGTGATCGGCGACAAGACCGGCAACAACGGCCGCGACACCGAGGGCGACAACGCCTTCATCGAGATCGGCGGCCGGACGGTCCTGATCTCGGTCTACCTCACCGGGGCCAGGGTCGATCAGAAGGCCCAGGACGCGGCCATCGCCGAGGTCGGCGGGCTGATCGCCGCGACGTTCGGCCTCCGCGCATGACCGACGTCGCCGCCTCCCGCTTCAGCCTGTCGAAGCTGCCGACGCTGAAGGAGGCGCGCGGCGCGCTGGTGCGCGGCGAGGTGGCGCTGGTGCTGGGCGTCATCGGCATCGTCCTGCTGCTGGTGCTGCCGGTCCCGGCCTTCCTGATCGACGTGCTGCTGTCGCTGTCGCTGACCTCGGCGGTGCTGATCCTGATGACCTCGCTTCTGATCCAGAAGCCGCTCGAATTCACCGCCTTCCCGACCGTGCTCCTGGTCTCGACCCTGTTCCGGCTCGGCCTCAACCTGGCCTCGACCCGCCTGATCCTCAGCCACGGGCACGAGGGCGGCGATCCGGCGGGCCAGATCATCCAGGCCTTCGGCAAGCTGATGATGGGCGGGAACTTCATCATCGGCGTGATCGTCTTCATCATCCTGGTGATCGTGAACTTCGTGGTGATCACCAAGGGCTCGACCCGGATCGCCGAGGTGGCCGCCCGCTTCACCCTCGACGCCATGCCCGGCAAGCAGATGGCGATCGACGCCGACCTGTCGTCGGGCCTGATCACCGATGTGGACGCCAAGCGCCGGCGCAAGGAGCTCGAACAGGAGTCGACCTTCTTCGGGGCCATGGACGGCGCCTCCAAGTTCGTGCGCGGCGACGCCGTCGCCGGCCTGATCATCACCGGCGTGAACATCGTCGGCGGCATGCTGATCGGCCTGCTGCAGCACCACATCACGCTGGAGCAGGCGGCGTCGTCCTACACCGTTCTGACCATCGGCGAGGGCCTGGTCAGCCAGGTGCCGGCGCTGGTGATCTCCATCGCCGCGGGCTTCCTGGTGTCGAAGGCCGGGGTCGAGGGCTCCGCGGACAAGGCGCTGGTGGCGCAGCTCGGCACCAATCCGATCTCGCTCGGCATGGTGTCGGCCGCCGCGGGCGTCATCGGCATCATGCCGGGCATGCCGCTGGTGCCCTTCGCCGCGATCGCCGTCGGGGCGGGCATGCTGGCCTGGCGCTCGGCGAAGGCCCCGGGCGTCGCCGTCGCCGCCGCCGACGCGGCGGCGCTGGCGGACCGCGAGTCCAAGCCGGTGGAGGAGGAGCCGATCTCCACCGCCCTGGCCATGGACGAGGTGAAGATCGAGCTCGGCTATGGCCTGCTCGGCCTGATCAACGATCTCGACGGACGCAAGCTCACCGACCAGATCAAGGCCCTGCGCCGCACCCTGGCGGCCGACTTCGGCTTCGTCATGCCCTCGGTCCGCATCCTCGACAACATGCGCCTGCCCAACCAGGGCTACCGCCTGGTGATCAAGGAGATGGAGGCCGGCAAGGGCGAGGTGCGCACCGGCCACCTCATGGCGATGGACCCGCGCGGCGGGCAGATCCAGCTTCCGGGCGAGCACACCAAGGAGCCGGCGTTCGGCCTGCCGGCGACCTGGATCGACGACAGCCTGCGCGAGGAGGCGACCTTCCGCGGCTATACGGTGGTGGACCCCGCGACGGTGCTCACCACCCACCTCACCGAGGTGCTGAAGGACAATATGTCGGACCTTTTGTCTTACGCCGAGCTGCAGAAGCTGGTGAAGGAGCTGTCGCCCGAGCAGAAGAAGCTGTGGGACGACCTGGTCCCCAACGTCACCTCCGCGGCCACCGTGCAGCGGGTGCTGCAGGCCCTGCTCAAGGAACGGGTCTCGATCCGCGATCTGCCGTCCATCCTCGAGGGAGTCGGCGAGGCGGCGCCGCACACGCCGGGCGTCACCCAGCTGGTCGAGCACGTGCGCCAGCGGCTGGCGCGCCAGCTCTGCTGGCAGAACCGCGGCGACGACGGCGCGGTGCCGATCGTCTCCCTGTCGCCGGAGTGGGAGCATACCTTCGCCGAAGCCCTGATCGGTCCCGGCGAGGACAAGCAGCTGGCCCTCGCGCCCTCCAAGCTGCAGGACTTCATCCGCGGCGTTCGCGACGCCTTCGACCGCGCGGCCCAGAACGGCGAGACCGGCGTCCTGCTCACCTCCGCCCCGATCCGCCCCTACGTCCGCTCGATCATCGAACGCTTCCGCGGCCAGACCGTGGTGCTGAGCCAGAACGAGATCCACCCGCGCGCCCGGCTGAAGACGGTGGGCGTGGTTTAGATCGGGCGCCGCGCGGTCATGATCGTTTTGTGACGGTCTGGACGCGGAGGGTTTTCCCCGCCGATAGAGGACGCCATGCCGTCCGTCCTCCAGCCTATCGTCCACACTACGCTCGCCCTCTGCGTCGCCTTCGTGCTGGGCGGGCTGATCGGCTTCGAGCGGCAGTGGCGCCAGCGCAACGCCGGGCTCAGGACCAATGTGCTGGTCGCCCTCGGCGCGGCGGCCTTCGTCGACCTCGGCGCGCGCGTGGCCGGGCCGGACGGCGGCGTGCGGGTGATCTCCTATGTGGTGTCCGGCATCGGCTTCCTCGGCGCCGGGGTGATCATGAAGGAGGGCGCGCAGGTGCGCGGCCTCAACACCGCCGCCACCCTGTGGGCCTCCGCCGCGGTCGGGGCCTTCGCCGGGGCGGGCCTGCAGGGCGAGGCGGCGCTGGTCACGGCGTTCATCCTCGCCGGCAACACCCTGCTGCGGCCGATCGCCGATTTCATCAACCGCCGGCCGATCAGGCCCAACGAAACCGAAGCGCTCTACCGCGTGCACGTGGTGTGCGAGCCGGACTCGATCTCCGACGCCCGGGACCTGCTGTTCGAACTGCTCGAACAGCGCAACTATCCGATCCGCGAGATCGAAACCCTGTCGGAGGGCGACGGCCAGGTCGAACTGGCGGCGTCGCTGGTGCCGACCACGGCCGATCCCCACGATCTCGACGCCGTCGTCGAGGAGCTGATGAAAAAGAACGCCATCGAAAGCGCCACCTGGACGGTGTCGACCCTGACCTGACCGAGGCGCGGTATTACAGGAACGGATCGCGCATCAGGATGGTGTCGTCGCGCTCGGGCGAGGTGGCGAGCAGGGCCAGGGGCGCGCCGATCAGCTCCTCGATCCGGCGGACGTATTTCACCGCCTGCGCCGGCAGGTCGCGGAAGCTGCGCGCCCCGTAGGTCGGCTCGCTCCAGCCTTCCCAGTCCTCGTAGACCGGCTCCAGCCTGGCCTGGTCGCTGACTCCCGCGGGCAGATAGTCGAGGACCCGGTCGCCGATCCGGTAGCCGGTGCAGATCTTCAGCCGCTCGAACCCGTCGAGCACGTCGAGCTTCATCAGGGCGACGCCGTGGATGCCGTTCACGGCGACTGTCTGGCGGACCAGGGCGGCGTCGAACCAGCCGCACCGGCGGGCCCGCCCGGTGACGGTGCCGAACTCGCGCCCCCGTTCGCCGAGCCGCCGGCCGTCCTCGTCGAACAGCTCGCTGGGGAAGGGGCCTTCGCCGACCCGGGTGGTGTAGGCCTTGACGATGCCGAGCACATAGCCGACCGCGGAAGGGCCGAGGCCCGAGCCGGCGGCCGCCTGACCCGAGGCGGTGTTGGAGGAGGTGACGAAGGGATAGGTGCCGTGGTCCACGTCGAGCATGGCGCCCTGGGCCCCCTCGAACAGAATCCGCCGGCCCTCGCGCTGCACCTGGTCGAGCAGCCGCCAGGCGGGACGGGCGTAGGCCAGCACGGTCGAGGCGACGGCGCCGAGCTCCTCGGTCAGGGCGTCAGGATCGATCGGCGGCAGGTCGAGGCCGCGGCGCAGGGCGTTGTGGTGGGCCAGGAGGCGTGGAAGCTTGATCTTCAGCGCCTCGGGGTCGGCGAGGTCGGCCACGCGGATGGCGCGGCGGCCCGCCTTGTCCTCATAGGCCGGGCCGATGCCGCGTCCGGTGGTGCCGATCTTGCCGGCGCCGGCTTCGCGCTCGCGCGCCTGATCGAGGTCGCGGTGCAGGGGCAGGATCAGGCAGGCGTTGTCGGCGACGACCAGCATGTCCGGGGAAATGGCCACGCCCTGTGCGCGCAGCCTGTCGATCTCCTCGATCAGGTGCCAGGGGTCGACCACCACGCCGCTGCCGATGATCGACAGCTTGCCCTGCACCACCCCCGAGGGCAGCAACGACAGCTTGTAGACCTTGTCGCCCACCACCAGGGTATGGCCGGCGTTGTGCCCGCCCTGGAAGCGCACGACCACGTCGGCCCGGCTCGACAGCCAGTCGACGATCTTGCCCTTGCCCTCGTCGCCCCACTGGGCGCCGACCACACAGACATTGGCCATGGATGCAGCTCCGCCCCTGCCCGGTAGACCCGGCCGCCCTTCGACAGGACTCGGCGGCGAGGCTTGGCTGGTTGTGCGTCGGCGGCCTTCTAGAGCGGTACGCGCTTCAGAGGAAGCCGGATAATCGCCGGCGCGGCCGCCCTAGCGGCCAAAGTGATAGATCGCCCTCAGGCCCACGTCGTCCAGCGCCTGGTTCTGACCATGGTGCAGGATCTCGCCGTTCGACAGGTGAACGTATGAGAGTTCGGCCGTCCACTTGGGCGTGATATGGTAGCCGAGCGCCAGCTCCGGCTCGAACAGGGCGTGCGAACCGAACTCGATCCGGGTGTTGGCGATGTGCAGCAGATGCTCCTTCTCGGCCGGCGTCAGGCCCGGCGTATAAGGGTTCTCCACCTGGGTCTTGCCCGTCGAATAGGCGATGCCGATGCCTGGCCGGATGTACCATTTGGAGCTGAACAGCTTGATGCGCCAGTCGAAGCCCGCCGCGACGAAGTCGGTCGGCACGTTGGTGTTTCCGGCGACGATCACGTGCACCGAGGGCTTGCCCAGCCACCAGAGGGCGCCGATCGGGTCGGTGCTGTAGCCGATCAGCGGGTCGACCCCGCCTTCCCGACTCTGCTTGACGCCGAGGCCGTGAGCGTAGACGCCGGCCATCACGTCGCCCGCATGGGCGTGGGTCCCCGCGATCGCCAGCGACAGACCCGCGGCCAGCGCCGCCAAGCGTTGCATTTTCATGTCCGAGTCATCCCGCTCCTGAGCCCGGGTGTTATGCCGCGAGCGGTTGAAGGTGACAAACGGGAAACGCACGGCGCCCAGATCTCGCTTTTGGGGATCTCGCTTTTGGGGGCTCGCTCTCGGGGCGCTCGCCGCCGACCTTGCTTGCGCGGCCCCGGGCGCCATCTAGGGGGTCTGATCGCTGCAGAGGCCGACCCGTGTTCATCCAGACCGAACAGACGCCCAACCCGCTGACGCTGAAATTCCTGCCGGACCGGGCGGTGATGGGCGAGGGCAGCCGCGAATTCCGCGACGCCGACGAGGCCGAAGCCTCGCCGCTGGCCCGCGCCCTGTTCGCGATCGACGGCGTCCGGCGCGTGTTCCTGGGTCCGGATTTCGTCTCCGTGACCAAGACGCCGGACGAGACGCCGGACTGGCGCCACCTCAAGGCGCCGATCCTGGCCGAGATCATGGATCACTATAGCGCCGGTCGTCCCCTGTTCGACGTCGCCGGGGGCGAGACCGCGGTCGCCCACACGGACGACGTCTACGAGGGCGACGCGGCCCAGATCGTCGCCGAGATCAAGGAACTGCTCGACACCCGGGTACGTCCGGCGGTGGCCCAGGACGGGGGCGACATCCTGTTCGACCGCTTCGAACCCGACAGCGGCGTGGTCTGGCTGCATCTTCGCGGCTCCTGCTCGGGCTGTCCGTCCTCGTCGGCCACGCTGAAGTCGGGCGTCGAAAACATGCTCAAGCATTACGTGCCCGAGGTGACGCGGGTCGAACAGACCTTGTAGATCTGCCTTGGCGGTAGAGGTTTGGTGGTGGGAGCGCTCGCGGGTCCATCGCGTTTCGAGAGGGTTCAGACCGAATTTCGAGACTTGAACTCGGCGCCGACGCCGATTATTCGCCACAGTTGTTGTTGCAATCCAAAGGACGCGCCGCCGTGACTCAGCCGCTCGACGATCAGGCTCTCGACACCCTGTTCCGCAAGGCCCGCACGCACAACGGCTGGGTCGAGGAGACTCTGCCCGAACAGGTCTTCCGCGACATCTACGATCTGATGAAGTGGGGCCCCACCTCGGCCAACATCTCCCCCGCGCGCTTCGTCTGGGTCGCGTCTCCGGAAGGCAAGGCCCGTCTGGCCGAGCTGGCGATGCCCTCGAACGGCGAGAAGATCAAGAAGGCTCCGGTGACCGTCATCATCGGCACGGACATGGATTTTCCCGAGCACATCCCCGAGTTGTTTCCGCACAATCCGGGCGCCAAGGACTGGTTTCAGGACCCGGCCTTCCGCGAGAGCGCCGGATTTCGCAACGGAACGCTGCAGGGGGCCTATCTGATGATCGCCGCGCGGTCGCTCGGCTATCAGTGCGGTCCGATGTCCGGTTTCGACAACGCGGCGGTGGACAAGGCGTTTTTCGGCGGGACCAACGTCAAGTCGAACTTCATCTGTTCGATCGGGCACGGCACCGACGAGAATCTGTTCGAGCGCCTGCCGCGCCTGACTTTCGAAGCGGCCAATCAGGTCGTCTGAGGAGCGATCTCCGTGAGCGGCGGAACATCTGCCGTCTTGTGGCCAGGCCGCCGCCGGGTTAGCGGCGGCGGGTGCTGACCCTCTCCCTCGATACCGCGCTGTCCGCCGCCACCGCCGTCGTCGCGCGCGATGATCGGGTGCTGGCCGTGCGTTGCGTCGAGATGGCGCGGGGACACCAGGAGGCGATCGCGGTCCTGACGCAGGCGGCGATGGCCGAGGCCGGCCTGGCGTTCGCGGCGCTCGACCGCATCGGCGTCGTGGTCGGCCCAGGATCGTTCACCGGGCTGCGGGTGGGCATCGCCTTCGCCAAGGGGCTGGGCCTGGCGTGGAAGACGCCGTTGGCGGGGATAGGCTCCCTCGAGGCCTTGCGGGCCAGCGCCACCGGCGGTCGCATCGCCGCCGCGATCGACGCGGGGCGGGGGCAGGTTTATCTGCAGACCGAGGGCGCGCCCGAGCAGCGCCCGCTCGAAGAGGCCCTCGCCGTCATCGCCCGGTTCAGGCCGGACGTCATCGTCGGCTCCGCAGCGGCGCTGCTGGCGGACGCCGCGCGGGACGCGCGCCGCGAGGCGCGCGCGTTCGCCGACCCGGCCGCCCTGGCCAGATTGACCCTCCAGGCTTCCGCGCCCGTGGAGGCGCCCCGCCCGCTCTACCTGCGGGCGCCGGACGCCCGGACCCTCGCCGAGCGGGGCGTGGCGCGGTGATCCGGTCGGCGACGATCGATGACGCGCCCGATCTTGCCCGGCTGCACGCGGAGGCGTTCGACGCGCCCTGGAGCGAAGCCTACCTCGGCGGACAGATCGGCGCCGCCGCCGCCTTCGCCCTCCGCGACGACGGCGGCTTCGTGTTAGTGCGCGCCCTCGCCGGCGATGCGGAGATCCTGACGCTGGCGGTCAGTCCGGCGGCGCGGCGGCGCGGGGTGGGGCGGGCGCTGGTGAAGGCGGCGGCGGCCCGGGCGCACGAGACCGGCGCGGAAAACCTGTTCCTCGAGGTCGCCGCCGACAATGCGGCGGCCCTGGCCCTGTACGCCGACTGCGGGTTCGAGCCGGTGGGCCGCCGCAACGGCTACTATCGGCGCGGCGACGGCCGGCCCATGGACGCCCTGGTGCTGCGCAAGACTCTCTCTCCCGCGAACGCTTAACAGCGCGACGACGCCAGCCTATGTTCGTCCCGATCTTGGAGGCCCCCGTGGACCGAATCGAGAAGCTCTGCGTCGAAAAGGGCATGCGCATGACCGACCAGCGCCGGGTCGTCGCCCGCGTGCTGTCGACCTCGCACGACCATCCGGACGTGGAGGAGCTCTATCGCCGTTCGGCCGCGGTCGATCCGAACATCTCCATCGCCACCGTCTATCGCACGGTGCGGTTGTTCGAAGAGGCGGGGATCATCGCCCGCCTCGACTTCCGTGACGGCCGCTCCCGCTACGAGGAATCGCCCGACACCCACCACGACCACCTGATCGACATGAAGTCCGGCCAGGTGGTGGAGTTCATGGACGAGGAGATCGAACGCCTGCAGGCCCTGATCGCCAAACGGCTCGGCTACCGTCTGGTCGACCACCGGCTCGAACTCTACGGCGTGCCGATCGAGGACGAGGCGAAGACGGGCTGAGCCGGCCTCAGCCGGGCTTGCGGAACAGGTAGAGCCCGAAGCCCATGGTGTCGCGGCCTTCCTGCAGGTAGAGCGCCCGCCAGCCCAGCGCGCGGTTGCGGATCTCCACGGCGTCAGGATCGTCGGGGTGGTCGCGAAGATGGTTCTCCAGCGCGGTCGTGTAGCGGAAGGTGTATTCGTCCCACTCCTGGCGCGAGCTCGTCACCGCGTAGAGGGGCGTCAGGTCCGCCGCTTCGCCCGCGCGGACGTAATCGGCGTGGGAGGCGTAGGCCAGGACGGTCGGGCCGAGCAGCAGGCGCAGCATGTCGGACGGGTCGCGTCTCCAGTGGGTTTCGCCCCACAGCAGGCAGCCGCCGGGGCGGACGCTCGCGGCCAGCCCCCGGAGCACCGCCGCCGCGCCCTGGTCGCCGGGGGTCAGCGCCACGGCGCCGATCGCCACCACGAGGTCCGCCTCTCCCGCGTCGGCCAGGAAGTCCATCGAGCTGGCGCAGTGAAGGTCGACCCTGCCCGGGGCGCCGCGGCCGTGCACCCGTCGCGCCGCGTCCTCGATCATCAGCGGGGAGCGGTCGACGGCCCGGACGTGCAGACCCCAGCGTTCCGCCAGGTGCAGCGCCATGTTTCCCGTCCCGCAGCCGAGATCGAAGGCGACGCCGGCGGGCGGAAGCCCGGCGACGTCGAGCACCCGGTCGAGCAGGGGCTCGGACACCGGACTGGCGAACCGGTGACTGCGGTGCGCCAGATAGCTGAGCCTGTTCTGATCCATGCGAGTGGTCCACGCCTTGCCCGATCCGTTCACACGCACTGTGCATAGCCGCCCGGCGAAGCAAAGCTGTCTCGCTTCCGTCGTGTTGGCGCCTTAGGACTCGGTGCATGAGCGGATTCGAACGGATGTGGGCGCTGGACGGCGTCGAGAACTTTCGCGACTTCGGCGGGTACCCGGCCGCCTCGGGCCGACGGGTCCGCTCCGGCCGGCTCTATCGTTCGGCCCACCATGCGGGGGCCAGCGACCGGGACCTCGAGCGGATCGACGCCCTCGGACTCCATGTGCTGGTGGATCTGCGCCGGCCCAGCGAGCGCGCGCGCAACCCCAACCGGCAGGGCCCCGGCTTCGGCGGACGGGTGATCGACAACGACGAGGGCGACAAGCCGCTCGACGACTTCCACAGCCACATACTGACGTCCGATCATTCGGTGGAGTCGATGCGCGACTTCATGCGCGAGTATTATCGCCACGCGCCGTTCGAGCCGCGGCACATCGATCTCTATCGCCGCTATTTCGCCGCCCTGGCCGACGCGGACGGGCCGGTGCTGATCCACTGCGCCGCCGGCAAGGACCGCACGGGTCTGCTCGCCGCCCTGACCCACCGCCTGCTCGGCGTCGGCGAGGACGACACGATCGCCGATTATCTTCTCACCAACGACCACGCCCGGTTCGAAAGGCGCGCGCCGCTGTTCGCCGCCTGGGTGCAGGACCTCACCGGCCGCACACCGAGCCAGGAGGCGGTCTTCGCAGGCATGGGCGTGGAGGCGGAATACCTGCACCTGGCGATCGATGCGATCGAGGCGCGCTATGGCTCGGTCGACAGCTATCTGGAGCTGGCGCTCGGGGTGGACGCGGCGCTGAAGGCCGGGATCGAGGCGAGGCTGCTGGAGTAAGGGCGGGGTCGAACCTAAGGCGGGGCGGGCCACGGGTTCGCGTCCGCGCGATACGCGCCGGGGCGTAAGAAACCGCGTCCGCCGCCCAGACTTCGCCGGACCTGACGGCGGAAGGCGGGGCGACGGACGCGAGGACTTTGGACCTCCATCCAACCCCGGTAGATTGACCGCTCCCCTCCCTTTGTTCCAATCACCATGGCGTGAGACCGCCCTCTCAGGAAACGGATCGCTCGATCGTGAACAGCTTCTATCCTCCCGTGCGGATCCTGATGGGCCCCGGCCCGTCGGACGTGTCGTCGCGCGTGCTCTTGGCCCAGGCCCGGCCCACGCTCGGCCACCTGGACCCCGCATTCCAGATGCTGATGGAGGAGACCAAGGGCGGGCTCCAGCGCCTGTTTCGCGCGCCGGAACACGCCTGCATCCCGCTGCCGGGACCCGGCACCTGCGGCATGGAGGCGGGGATGATGAACCTGCTCGAGCCCGGCGAGGTGGCCGTGGTCGCCATCAACGGCCTGTTCGGCCAGCGGATGGCCGACATGGCCGAGCGCGCCGGCGCCGAGGTGGTCCGGGTCGAGCAGACCTGGGGCGAGCCGATCGATCCGGCCAAGGTGGAGGCGGCCCTGTGGGCGCGCGGGGCCAAGCTGCTGGCCTTCGTCCATGCGGAAACCTCCACCGGGGTGATGAGCGACCCGGGCCCGCTCTGCGCCCTCGCGCGGGAGCACGGCGCGCTGACGGTGGTGGACTGCGTCACCTCGCTGGGCGGAATCACCGTCGACGCCCAGGCCTGGGGCGCGGACGTGCTCTACGCGGGCACGCAGAAGTGCCTCTCGGCGCCGCCGGGGCTGGCCCCCTTCGCCATCAGTCCGAGGGGGCAGGAGGCGGTCAAGGCGCGCAAGACCAAGCCGCGCACCTGGCTCTATGATCTGCAGCTGCTGATGAGCTACTGGGGCGGGGAGGGCGGCCGGGCCTATCACCACACCGCGCCTGTCAACGCCGTCTACGGCCTGCACGAGGCGATGGTCGCCCTGTTCGAAGAAGGCCAGACGGCGGTGATCGCCCGCCATCTGGCCATGCACCAGGCCCTGCTCGCGGGGCTCGGCGGCCTCGGACTCGAGCTCAACGTCGCCGAGGACCACCGGCTGCCCCAGCTCAACGCGGTCAAGGCGCCGGAGGGGGTCGACGAGGCGCGGGTGCGCATGCACATGCTCGAGCGGTTCGGGGTCGAGATCGGCGCCGGTCTCGGCCCGCTCAAGGGCAGGATCTGGCGGGTGGGCCTGATGGGCGCGTCGGCCACGCCGCGCCACGTCCGCCTCTGCCTGACCGCGCTCGGCGACGCGCTCGCCGCACAGGGCCGCAACGCCGCCTCGGTTCAGGACGCGCTCGACGCCGTGGAGACCAGGCTGGCCGCGGTCGCCTGACTCGCCCGGCGATCACATCCGCGTCGCCCCCCGTCATCAAGGGCTGACAAAGCCGTTCGGCCGGTCCAACCTGTCCATACCGCCCTTACTAGACCGAAGACGGCGCCGGCGGTGATGGAGGATCTATGACCGAGCAGGCCGGCACGGCGGACGTGATTCTGGACGACGGGCTCGATCCCGTCATGCGCGCGGCGGCGGATGGGTCCGGGCCCGCGCAGCTGATCAAGGATCGCGGCCTGCGCGGCCTGTCCCTCGGCGCCTTCTCCTGGTCGCTCTACGAGGGGGTGCGCGATCCCTACGTGGTCATGGTGGTGATCTATCTGTTCCAGCCGTACTTCGCGACCGTGGTGGTCGGCAACGCGGTGAAGGGGCAGGAGCTGATCGCCTTCATCACCACGATCTACGGTCTGACCGTGGCCTCCACCGCCCCCTTCCTCGGCTCCTGGGTGCAGAACATCGGCCGACGCAAGCCGATGCTGCTGATCGCCACGGCGCTGATCATCCCGCTGATGTCGTCGCTGTGGTGGGCCAAGCCCGATCACACCGGACTCTCCGTGCTGACGATCAGCGCCATCCTGATGGTGGGCTCCAGCCTGTTCGCCTACGCCGAGATGCTGCACAACGCGATGATCACCTCGGCGACCACGGTGACCGAGCGACCGCACGCTTCGGGCTTGGCTCTCGCCGGGGGAAGCTTCGTCTCGACCCTGATGCTGGCCTTCGTGCTGTGGGGCTTCGTCCTGCCGGGCCATGTGCCATGGGGCTTCGTTCCCAGGCGCCCGCTGTTCGGCCTCAACCAGCTTACGCATGAGCCCGAGCGGATCGCCGGCCCCCTCGTGGCCGTGTTCCTCGCCATCGGCGCCGTGCCGCTGTTCCTGTTCAGCAAGGATGCGCCCTCCACCGGCCTGTCCGCCATCGCCGCCTTCCGCCGCGGCTTCGCCAGTCTGTTGGAGACGGTGAAGAGCCTTGGGACCGAGCGCAACGCCGCCCTCTATCTCGGCTCGCGCATGCTCTATACCGACGGCATGACGGCGCTCCTGGCGGTCGGCGGGGTCTACGCCGCCGGCGTGATGCACTGGGCGACCCTGGAGATGCTGGCGTACGGCATCCTGCTGTCGATCGCGGCGGTGTTCGGCGGCCTGTTCGGCGGATTCATGGACGCCAGATTCGGCCCGCGCCAGGCGGTGAGGATCGAGGTGCTGGGCGCTCTGCTCTGCCTGATCGGCCAGCTGTCGATGGGCCGCGACCACATGTTCTTCGTCATCCACTTCGACCCGGCCGCGCACGCGCCGCTGTGGCGCGGGCCGATGTTCCGCACCCTGCCCGAAGTCGTCTACCTGCTGATCGGCCTCGGCACCGGGGTGTTCGTCACCGGCCAGTACGCCTCGAGCCGCACCCTGCTGACCCGGCTCGTGCCGGAGGGCAAGGCAGCGTCGTTCTTCGGCCTCTACGCCCTGTCCGGCACGGTCACGGCGTGGCTCGGGTCGTTCCTGGTCGGAACCTCCACCGCCATCTTCAAGACTCAGCAGGCGGGCTTCGCGCCGATCGCCATGCTGCTCTGTATCGGCCTGATCGGCATGATGTTCGTCAAGGGCGGCGGCGTGCTCGGCAAGGACATGCGCTGACGCCGCGGACGCCAGAGCAAGCCGGCCTTAGACGGAATCGTTTGAGGACGGACAATTTGCTTTAGATTCTGCAACTTAGAGCGACTCTCGAGCGAAAGCCGGTTCCCGCTATTCGCGGGGCGCTCACGGTCGGGCGAAGGCCGAACCCACCGAACGGGTGGCCGTGGAGGCCGCGTTGGCGACCCCGCCGACGGCGCCGGCGACCATCGACCCCATCGAAGGCCCGCTGGAGGCGCCGCCCGACGGGGCCGAGGCGCCGCCGGCCGAACCGGATCCGCCGCTCCTGGTGGGCGAGCGGAACGAGACTTCGCAGCCTGGCGCGCAGGCCATGTCGGTGCGTTCCGCGCCACGATAGATCGAAACCCGTCCGCCGCCGGGGGTGCCGACCATGATCTCGCCGGCGTAGAGGGTGCGTCCCGCGGCGTCGAGCACGATCACGTCGGTCTCGCCATAGCCGCGGCCCGAGACGAAGACGGTATGGCTGTCCACCACCGTCACGTCCGCGACCTGGGGATTGCCGACCACGACCGACGCGGCGGAGCCCTGTACGTTCAGCCGGGAGGAATGGTCGATGGCCACCGTCAGCGGCTCGGCGGCGGCGCTCGTCGCCAGACTTGCGAGCAGGAGGGCCAGGGGCAGCGCGCGGGGCATGAAAAGGCGTCCTTCGGACCGGGGGCGGGCGCCGAGACGCGTCCTCGCGGCCAGCATGACGCGGAGAGGTCAACAAATCTTTGAGGCGGTCGAACAGGTGGCGCGATGACATGCCTCCCCGACGGGTTAGAACGGGTCCATGTCCGCGACCGGCGATAATCCCGAGCCCTGGCCGACTCGCTGGGTCGCGCGGATCGGTGCGCGCCGCGCCGAGCTCCGCCAGGCGGCGCGCGTCACCGTCGGCTGCATCCTCGCCTTCGTCGTCTACCACCTGTTCAACCTGCCGCAGGGCTATTGGGCGGTGTTCACGGTGGTGATCGTGATGCAGGGCTCGATCGGCGGCACCCTGTCGGCGGCGATCGACCGGATGAAGGGCACCCTGCTCGGCGCCGCGATCGGCGGGGCGGCCGCCGCGCTTCGTCCACAGACGCCGCTCGGGCTCGGCGAGGCGCTGGCGGTCTCCGTGGCGTTGACCGCGCTTGCGGCCGCGCTGAAGCCGACGCTCAAGGTCGCGCCGGTGACGGCGGTGATCATGCTGATCAGCCCGGTGGGCGGCCACACCGGCCCGCTCGAAGCCGCCCTGTTGCGGGTGGTCGAAATCTTCATCGGCAGCGTGATCGGGGTCGCCACCAGTGTGCTGGTGCTGCCCGCCCGGTCGCAGAGCGTGGTGATCGAGCGCGTGCAGAGCGCGCTCGCCCAGCAGGCCCTGCTGTTCGAGCGCCTGGCGGACGATCTCGGCCTCCCGCCGGAGCGGCCGGACCGGCATGCGGAGAACACCGCGCTTCGGCTCGCCCTCGGTCAGGTCGACGCGGCCATGGCGGACGCCGCCCGGGAGCGCTCGAGCCGTCTGTCGGACCACCAGATCGCCGAGGCCATGCCGCGCACGCTCTGGCGGGTGCGCAACGACGGCGTCGCCGTCGGCCGGGCGGTGGCCGCCCTGCCGGAGAGCATCCGGCCGCGACTGGGGCCCGCCGCGGCGGGACTGCTGCGGGCGCAGGCCGGGTTCATGCGACGCTGCGCCGCGGCGCTGGCCCGGGGCGCGGTGGTGGACCGGGCCGGCAAGCTCGAGGCGCTGAAGAGTTTCGAGGCGGTGATCGACGCCTTGCGCAGCGCGCGCGTCACGCAGGCGCTGGGGTTCGACGAGGCGGGACCGGTGTTCGCCCTGGCCTTCGCCCTCGAAAGCCTCGACCGCAACGCCGGGGATCTGGCGGACCGGGTCGACGAAACCGCGCTCGGCCGGGCTGAAGCGCGACCGCAGAGCTGATCTGCGCGAACGGGACGGGCTCTGTCCGCAAACGCGAAAGGGGCGGGCCTTGGAAGGCCCGCCCCACCCCTCGCCCCCACCGCCGTGTCGCTGCCTTGAGAACCGGCGCGTCTTTGGCGGTGTGCATCGTCCGGAACGTGTCCGTCACAGGGATGGAAGCCACAATTCCGCCGTCTGTAAAAGGCGCACGGTGTCCCAACGCCCATAAGCTTTCCGGATGTAGCATAATGGCAACGATGCGGCGCCGCGGAGGCAGTCGACGCCGCCCATAGTCGCGAGATCGTCAAGCTTCTCGCTTGCCGCAGTCATGAATTGAAATAATAGGTCGACACTACCCGCCTATTGCTCACACCGCCTGGGCGGTGCGCCGCATGAGGCGACGACTCTGAGGGAGCGCCCGCTGCGTGACGGACCAAGGCCCATACCGGTTCTATAAATCCTCTGACATCAAGGGGCGACGCAGCCGTTGGATCTGGATCGTCGCCGGCGTGCTGCTGGCGGGATTCATCATCTGGCTGATCGCCCCCCACGGCGATCAGACCGCGACGGGCCAATTCAGCGCAGACCAAGTGTTCTGCGAGCTGCCCCGTCAAGGTGTTGCCTCTGCCTGTGGCCATTGTCGTCGCCCCTTCTCGTCGACTTCTAATTCTACCGCCAGCCGCCCTACAAATATCTCTGCCGCCGAT
>CAILTK010000057.1 GCA_903837135.1 uncultured Caulobacterales bacterium | reverse complement strand
TGGTTGAGGATGCGGCCGATCTCGCAGAACAGCACGCGGATCAGCTGGCCACGGAGCGGCACGGCGATGTCGGCCAGCTTCTCGATGGCCAGGCAGAAGGCGTGCTCCTGGTTCATCGGCGCGACATAGTCGAGCCGGTCGAAATAGGGGATGTTCTGAAGGTAGGTGCGCGCCTCCATCAGCTTCTCGGTGCCGCGGTGCAGCAGGCCGATGTGCGGGTCGACCCGCTCCACCACTTCGCCGTCGAGCTCGAGCACCAGGCGCAGCACACCGTGCGCGGCCGGGTGCTGCGGGCCGAAGTTGATGTTGAACTTGCGGACCTTGGTCTCTTCGGTGACGCCGGGCCCAAGCACGTTCGGCTCCGGCGTCACGGTGAGGGTGGTGTCCGTGAGAAGGGTCTCAGCCATGGTCGTCTCTCCCAAGCTCACCGTGCTCACCCCTTGGGCGGCGCCGGCGGCGCCCCCGGCGCCGGGGTGTCGGCGCGCTCGTCGCCGGGCAGGGCGTAGCGGGCGCCCTCCCACGGCGACAGGAAGTCGAACGCCCGGTATTCCTGCGGCAGCTTGACCGGTTCGTAGATCACCCGCTTCAACGCCTCGTCCCAGCGCACTTCCACATAGCCGGTCATCGGGAAGTCCTTGCGCAGCGGATGCCCGTGGAAGCCGTAGTCGGTGAGGATGCGGCGCAGGTCCGGGTGGCCGGAGAAGAAGATGCCGTACATGTCGAAGGCTTCGCGCTCGAACCAGTCGGCGCACGGGTGCACGGCCACCACCGAGGGCACCGGCGTGTCCTCGTCGGTGGCGACCTTGACGCGGATCCGCTTGTTCCGGGTCAGCGACAGCAGGTGGTAGACCACCTCGAAGCGCTCGGGCCGCTCGGGATAGTCGACGCCGCACAGATCGATCAGCTGGGCGAAGCGGTAGGCCGGATTGTCGCGCAGCAGGGCCAAGAGGTCGACGATGCGCGTGGCCGGCGCGGTGAGGGTCAACTCGCCGAACACCACGTGCACGCCGCCGACGGCGCCGGCGGAATCGGCCTTGATCGCCTCGCCGAAGGCTTCGAGGTCGGCGGCCGCGGCGCCGGGGTTGGAGACGCCGACGAGATCGGTGACGGCGCTCATCGGTCGATGTTCCCGGTGCGGCGGATCTTCTTCTGCAGCTGCAGCAGGCCGTAGATCAGGGCCTCTGCGGTCGGCGGGCAGCCCGGCACATAGACGTCCACCGGCACGATCCGGTCGCAGCCGCGCACGACGCTGTAGCTGTAGTGGTAATAGCCGCCGCCGTTGGCGCACGAGCCCATGGAGATGACGTAGCGCGGCTCAGGCATCTGGTCGTAGACCTTGCGCAGGGCCGGGGCCATCTTGTTGGTCAGGGTGCCGGCGACGATCATCAGGTCCGACTGGCGCGGGCTGGCGCGCGGCGCGGCCCCGAAACGCTCGAGGTCGTAGCGCGGCATGGAGGCCTGGATCATCTCCACCGCGCAGCACGCCAGGCCGAACGTCATCCACATCAAGGAGCCGGTGCGCGCCCAGGTGATCACGTCGTCGAGGGCGGCGGTGACGAAGCCCTTGTCGGCGAGCATGTCCGACAGCCGGTCGAAATAGGGATCGTGGATCTTGGGGTCGTAGCCCTCGACCGCCGCGCGGCCGCCGGTGAGCGCCGGCAGCAGGGTCCGCCCATCAAGGACCTGTCGTCCCGAATCGCTGATCAGGCCGCCGGTGGCCGGAGGGACGACGACATCCATGCCCTCTACTCCCATTCCAGCGCGCCTTTTTTCCACTCGTAGATGAAGCCGACGGTGAGGATGCCGAGAAAGCCCATCATCGACCAGAAGGCGAACACCTGGCCCTCGTGCGGCAGCTTCATCAGCGTGACCGCCCAGGGGAACAGAAAGGCGACCTCGAGGTCGAAGATGATGAACAGGATCGACACCAGATAGAAGCGCACGTCGAACTTCATCCGCGCGTCGTCGAAGGCGTTGAAGCCGCATTCGTAGGCGGAGATCTTCTCGGGATCGGGCCGGCTCGGGGCGAACAGCCAGGCGGCGCCCATGAGCGCGAGCGCGATCACCCCGGCGATGCCGAGCATGATGACGATGGGCAGGTATTGGAGAAGGAAGGCGGCCATCGAGACTCCCCGCCGCTGGGTGCGACGCAACACGGCCCTTCTAGACCAACGTCTCTTCCGCTTCAAACGCCCCGAAAGCGAAATGACGCGCGCCGCGCGGTCCGGCGTGCTTGACACCAAAGGGGGGCGGACCTATTCAGCGCCCTCCCCGCTTCGGCCCCGGCCCTGGCGAGGACCCCGGAATGCGCGGGCGTAGCTCAGTTGGTTAGAGTATCGGCCTGTCACGCCGAGGGTCGCGGGTTCAAGTCCCGTCGCTCGCGCCATTCCTCCCTCTTCGAACAGACGCGTCAGGTCACCTCGACCAGGGTCTCACCCCGTCCGAGCGCCGCCAGGATGTCGGGATGCGCCGCCTCGAACCAGAGGATGAGGTCTCGCCGACGCGTGTTCGGCAGTCTGATCCAGACGACAGCCGGCCCGGCCGTCGCCAGAATCCTGCGCTGCGCGAAGTCCTCGTCCTTGGTGATGATCGCCGCGCCAACGCTGAGCATGCGTCTCGCTCACGCCGTCCTCCACAGCAGACCATCGGCTGGCCCCATCATAGCAGCTTAGCCGACGCCAGGCATGCCTTTCGCTCACGCCTTCGCGGGCTTGCCGTACAGGGCTCGGAGCTCGTCCTTCGCCTTCTCGAGGGTGGTCTTGCGTTCGTCGCTGAGGCCCTTGCCGGCGCGGTTGATGTAGAAGGTCAGCATCGACATGGCCGACTGGAACGGCGTGCCCTTCCTGCGTTTGGACCGCTCGGCCGAACGCTTCAGCGACTGGGCGATCGCCTTGGGATCCTCCCTCTCGAACACCTTGTCCTCGAGATCGAGCGCATCGGAATGTTCGGTCACGTCCTGCGACCATCTCTTCGCCGGCATGGGAGCCTCCGCTTACGAGCCGGTAAAACGATCGCGCCCGCGACGGGTTCATCGGCCGGGGCAACCCTTCTCCGCCAAGGCTTTGGAGGGCGCCCTGCTTCGCGCTTTGTGGCGGACTTGTCCTGCGTATCGCCCAGCGCGCCACAGGATGGTGGGCGGCGAGGGATTCGAACCCCCGACCCCCTCGGTGTAAACGAGGTGCTCTAACCAGCTGAGCTAGCCGCCCATCCGTCGCCTGCGAGGCGGGACGCGGGCCTATAGCATCGGCGCTCGACGCGGGCGACCCCTCGCCGTCCGCGTCATCGGATCCAGCGCGCCGCCTCTCAGTTCAGCGCCGATTTGAGGCCCTCGCCGGCCCGGAAGCGAACCGTCTTGGACGCCGGGCGCTGGACCGGGGCGCCGGTCCGGGGGTTGCGGGCCTTGCCGGCGGCGCGGGCGACCGGGACGAAGCTGCCGAAGCCGACGATGCGGACCTCAGACCCATCCTTCACCGAGCTGGTCACACTGTCGATGAAGGCGTCCAGCGCATCCTTCGCCTGGTTCTTGTTGAGCCCGGATTTCTCCGCAATGGCGGTCACCAGTTCGGCCTTGGTCATGTGTGTCTCCCAACCCGTTGAGCGTCCGCCTTGGTTCTGTGGGGGCGGTTCGTCCGGTCGAGTATTGGACGGCTTTCCGTCCGCGTCAAAACGAAAGGGCGGCGCGATGGCCGCGCCGCCCCCTGTTTTCTTCAACTTTCAGACGGAAACCGCGTCAGTGGGTGACGATGGTGTCCGGCTCCAGGTCGTCGGGCGTCGCCGGGGACGGGGCCGCGGCTTCATCCTCGCTCCACTCAATCGGCACGAGCGGCGCGACCAGCGCATGGGCGAGCACCTCGTCGGCGGTGCCGATCGGGATGATTTCCAGCGCCAACCTCACATTGTCGGGGATGTCGGCGAGGTCCTTCTCGTTCTCCTTGGGGATCAGCACCGTCTTCACGCCCGAACGGAGCGCGGCGAGGAGCTTTTCCTTGAGGCCGCCGATGGCCGTCACCCGGCCGCGCAGGGTGATCTCGCCGGTCATAGCGAGGTCCTTGCGGATCGGGATACCGGTCAGCACCGACACGATGGCCGTGACCATGGCCGCGCCGGCGGACGGGCCGTCCTTGGGGGTGGCCCCGTCCGGCACGTGCACGTGCACGTCCACCTTCTCGAAGGTCGAGGGATGGATCCCGAACGCCGGCGCCCGCGAGCGGACATAGGAGTTGGCGGCGGAGATCGACTCCTTCATCACCTCCTTGAGGTTGCCGGTGACGGTCATCCGCCCCTTGCCCGGCATCTTGACCGCTTCGATGGTCAGGATGTCGCCGCCGAACTCGGTCCAGGCCAGGCCGGTGACGATGCCCTTCTGATCGAACTCGTCGGTCTCGCCGTAACGGTACTTGCGCACCCCGGCGTACTTGGCCAGCCGCTCCGGATCGACCGTGATCGACTCGACCTTCTCGCGCATCAGGTCGCGAACGACCTTGCGCGCCAGATTGCCCACCTCGCGCTCGAGCGAGCGGACGCCCGCCTCGCGCGTGTAGTAGCGGATCAGGTCGCGAATGGCTTCGTCGGGGACGATGAACTCGCCCGGCTTCAGCCCGTGGTTCTCGATGATCTTCGGCAGCACGTGGCGCTTCACGATCTCGACCTTCTCATCCTCGGTGTAGCCGGGGATGCGGATGATCTCCATCCGGTCCATCAGCGGCTGCGGCATGTTGAGGCTGTTCGCCGTCGTGACGAACATCACCTGCGACAGGTCGTAGTCCACTTCCAGATAGTGGTCGGCGAAGGTGTTGTTCTGCTCCGGATCGAGCACCTCAAGCAGGGCCGAGGACGGGTCGCCCCGCCAGTCGGCGCCGAGCTTGTCGATCTCGTCCAGCAGGAAGAAGGGATTGGTGGTCTTGGCCTTCTTCATCGACTGGATGATCTTGCCGGGCATGGAGCCGATGTAGGTGCGCCGGTGCCCGCGGATCTCCGCTTCGTCGCGCACGCCGCCGAGGCTGAGCCGCACGAACTCGCGGCCGGTGGCCTTGGCGATCGACTTGCCGAGCGAGGTCTTGCCCACGCCGGGAGGTCCGACGAGGCACAGGATCGGCCCCTTCAGGTTCCCCACCCGCGACTGCACGGCGAGGTATTCGAGGATCCGCTCCTTGACCTTCTCCAGGCCGAAGTGGTCGGTGTCGAGGATGTCCTCGGCCAGTCCGAGGTCGATCGGCTTGTTCTTGGCCTTGCCCCACGGGATCGACAGCAGCCAGTCGAGGTAGTTGCGCACCACCGTGCTCTCGGCCGACATCGGGCTCATGTTGCGGAGCTTCTTCATCTCCGCGTCAGCCTTGACCCGCGCCTCCTTGGACAGCTTGGTCTTCTTGATGCGCTTTTCGAGATCCATCAGCTCGTCGCGCTGGTCGTCCTGCTCGCCCAGTTCGCGCTGGATCGCCTTCATCTGCTCGTTGAGATAATACTCGCGCTGGGTCTTCTCCATCTGGCGCTTGACGCGCGAGCGGATCTTCTTCTCGACCTGCAGGACGCTGATCTCGCCCTCCATGAGGGCGTAGACGCGCTCCAGTCGCTTGGCGACGTTGAAGATCTCGAGCAGCTGCTGCTTGTCCTGGATCTTCACCGCCAGATGGGCGGCGATCGAGTCGGCCAGCTTGCCGGGCTCGGTGATGTGCGGGATCGAGGCCAGGGCCTCGGGCGGCACCTTCTTGTTGAGCTTGACGTAGTTCTCGAACTGCTCGGCCACGGCGCGGCTGAGCGCCTCGGCTTCGCTGGCGTCCGCGCCGTCCTCCTCGAGGTCCGCCGCTTCGGCTTCGTAGAACTCCGCCTGGTCGGTGAAGCGCAGCAGGGCCGCGCGGCTCTTGCCCTCGACCAGCACCTTGACGGTGCCGTCGGGCAGCTTGAGCAGTTGCAGGACGGTGGCGATCACGCCCACGTCGTAGATTCCGGACGGCTGGGGATCGTCGTCCGACGAGTTCTTCTGGGTGGCCAGAAGAATCTGTTTGTCGCCGCGCATCACCTCTTCGAGCGCTCGGACCGATTTTTCGCGTCCGACGAAGAGAGGCACGACCATATGCGGGAACACCACTATGTCCCGCAGCGGAAGAACAGGCAGAGTCCTGATATCCGACATTACACGCTCCTTGGCCGACGCTCGACTGCATCCGGCCTGCTGCGGTCCGGGACGAAGGGATACCGCCCCCGGGCCGGGAGTTGAGACCGGGACCCTATCAGGCATCCCGGTCGACTCCGTCGTGACGATTATGTGGCGGTGCAGCGCGACAGGTTCAAGCGTCCTGCCGCCGCAGGGCGATGCGCCGCACGTTTTATGCACAGAAGGCGCGGGCCGGGGCGCCGCGCAGAGCCGCGAACGACGCGGCCGCAGTTGAAACCCGCGCAGGAGCCCGCCAAAAGCACGCATGGATTCCCAGACCTTCCGCGATCAGTTGCAGGCGCGCTGGCGTGAGCGACTCGGTCCCCTCTGGAAGAGCCGGCTGGCGGCGGCGGGCGGCGCCCTGACCCTCGGCCTCGTCGCGCTGGGCTTCGCCTGGGCGGCCGACCAGGCGATGCGGCTGTTCGGCGCCCTTGTCGACCGCTGGCCCTACGCGCCCCTGGCGCTCACCCCCCTCGCCTTCGCCCTGCTCGCCTGGCTGACCGCCCGCGTCGCGCCGGCGGCGCGGGGCTCGGGCATCCCCCAGGTCCTCGCCGCGGCCGGCGACATGCAGGGCGCGATGACCCGGGGACTGATCACCCTGCGGACCGCGGCCTTCAAGATCGCCGCGACGGTGGCCGCGCTGGCGGTCGGCGCCTCGGCAGGCCGCGAAGGGCCCACGGTGCAGGTCGGGGCCGCGATCATGGCGGCGGCGCACCGCTGGCTGCGCGTTCCCCTGACCTCGGCCGTGGCCATCGCCGGCGGCGCGGCGGGGGTGTCGGCGGCCTTCAACACGCCCCTGGCCGGCGTCGCCTTCGCCATCGAGGAGCTGGCCGCGGCCTACGAGCAGCGCCTGGCCATGCTGGTCATGGCCGCGGTGATGATCTCGGGCTTCGTCTCCCTGTCGCTGGCCGGCGACTATGTCTATTTCGGCGTGGTGACCGAGACCCTGCCCGTGCTTCGGGCCCTGCTCATCGCGGTGGTGGCGGGCGTGGTCGGCGGCGCGCTCGGCGGAGCCTTCTCGCGGATCCTGCTCGACGGGCCGAAATGGATCAGGCCGCTGAAGGCCCGGCCCGTGAGCGCCGCCGCGGTGTGCGGCCTGATCGTCGCGGGGGTGGGCGTGGCCTCGCGCGGCCTGACCTGGGGCACGGGTTACGCCGCGGCGCGAACCCTGGTCGAGGGCGGTCATCAGCCGCTGCTCTTCGCCCCGGCCAAGTTCGTGGCCACCGTCGCCACCAGTCTGTCGGGCGTGCCGGGCGGGATCTTCGCCCCGTCGCTGGCGGTCGGCGCGGGACTGGGCGGCTGGATCGGACTGGTGTTCCCACACGACTCCGGAGGGGCCGTGGCGACCCTGTGCATGATCGCCTACTTCACCGGCGTGGTGCGCGCGCCGCTGACGGCCGTGGTGATCATCTCGGAGATGACCGCCGACCGGGCCATGCTGATGCCGCTGTTCGCCGCCGCCATCGTCGCCGACGCGGTGGCCAAGCTGATCTCGCCCGAGCGCCTGTACCACGGCCTGGCGAAGGGGTTCGTGGCGGCGGCCGCGCCACCGGCCACGTCGCCCTCCAACGCCGAGTCATCCTCGGACGAAGCGCAGCGAAGATCCGAGGACCCAGCCGGTCCGGGCGTCATACCGCCGGTCACGCCGCTCCATGCAGCGGTGAGCCCGGAGCGGCTGGGTCCTCGGGTCAAGCCCGAGGACGACTCCGGTATTTGAGCCGCAGCCTAAGCCGCGCCGCCCTTGTCGCGCTTTTCGGCGTAGATCAGCAGGGGCTGGGTGCGGCCCTCGACCACCTCGGCGTTGACCACCACCTCCTCGACGCCCTGGTAGGTGGGCAGTTCGTACATGGTGTCGAGCAGGATGGCCTCGAGGATCGAGCGCAGGCCGCGCGCGCCGGTCTTGCGCAGGATGGCCTTCTTGGCCACCGAACGCAGGGCGTCGTCGGTGAAGGTCAGGCCGACGTTCTCCATGTCGAACAGGCGCTGGTACTGCTTGACGAAGGCGTTCTTGGGTTCGGTGAGGATCTGCACCAGGGCGACCTCGTCGAGGTCCTCCAGGGTGGCGATCACCGGCAGGCGGCCGATGAACTCGGGGATCAGGCCGAAGCGCAGCAGGTCGTCGGGTTCGACCCCGCGCAGGATCTCGCCGGTGCGGCGCTCGTCCGGATCCGATACCTTGGCGCCGAAGCCGATCGAGGCGCCCTGCCCGCGGGCCGAGATCACTTTTTCGAGACCGGCGAAGGCGCCGCCGCAGATGAACAGGATGTTGGTGGTGTCGACCTGCAGGAACTCCTGCTGCGGATGCTTGCGCCCGCCCTGCGGCGGCACGGAGGCGACGGTGCCTTCCATGATCTTCAGCAAGGCCTGCTGCACGCCCTCGCCCGACACGTCGCGGGTGATCGAGGGGTTGTCGGACTTGCGCGAGATCTTGTCGATCTCGTCGATGTAGACGATGCCGCGCTGGGCCCGCTCCACGTTGTAGTCGGCCGCCTGCAGCAGCTTGAGGACGATGTTCTCCACGTCCTCGCCCACGTAACCGGCTTCGGTCAGGGTGGTGGCGTCGGCCATGGTGAAGGGCACGTCGATGATTCGCGCCAGGGTCTGGGCCAGGAGGGTCTTGCCCGAGCCGGTCGGCCCCAGCAGCAGGATGTTGGACTTGGCCAGTTCGACGTCGTTGTTCTTCGACGCGTGGTTCAGCCGCTTGTAGTGGTTGTGCACGGCGACCGAGAGCACCTTCTTGGCGTGGTGCTGGCCGATCACGTAGTCGTCGAGAACCTCGCGGATCTCCTTGGGCGTCGGCACCCCGTCCTTGGCCTTGGTGAAGGTGATCTTGTGCTCTTCACGGATGATATCCATGCAGAGCTCGACGCACTCGTCGCAGATGAACACCGTCGGCCCGGCGATAAGCTTGCGCACCTCATGCTGGCTCTTCCCGCAGAAGGAGCAGTAGAGGGTCGATTTTGAATCGCCGCTGGCGGCTTTGGTCATCGTCGTTCTCACTCTTCACCCGCCGCGTCCATACGGCGAATGGCGCACTCCGGACGGATCCGGCCTGCAAGGCGACCCCCACCTTAAGCGAACTGGAGGCCATCTTACAGATTTTGGGCCCTAAGGCTTACGGAAACCCTGACGCACCCTAAACTGTTATACGAACACACTCGCGCAAATGCGATCAAGGGGCGAGCCCCGTTTGGGCGCCGCTTTTGCTATAAGTCGTGTTTACGGTCGGAGTTGCAACATGGTGACGCGCCCTGAGGAGCGCCAGAGCCCGGGACAAGGTCCTTTGTCGGGCGGATTGTCCCGCCAGGGGCCGCTGGTGGCGTTCGACTTCGACGGCACGCTGACGACCAGCGACAGCTTCACCGCCTTCCTGCGCTGGCGGATCGGCGGCCTCGCCTATTACGCCGACATGATTCGCCTGCTGCCGGCCGCGATCGGCTATCTGATCAACCGCGATAAGGGAAAACTGAAGGCGGCGGCCATCCGCGTCTACCTGCGCGGCCTTCCCAGGGAGATCCTCGAACAGGAGGCGGCCGAGTTCGCCTCGGTGATGGCGCCGCTGATCCTGCGGCCCGACGCGCTCAAGGTCTGGCGCCGGCACCGCGCCGACGGCGCGCGGATGGTGATCGTCTCCGCCTCGCCCGAGACCATCGTCGCCCCGTTCGCGCGCGGCCTCGGCGCGGACCTGCTGATCGCCTCGCAGATCGCCTTCGACAAATCGGGCCGCGTCGGCGGCGGCCTGCATGGGCGCAATTGTCGCGGGCCGGAAAAGGTCAAACGCCTTCGCGAGCAGTTCGGCGAGGACGTCCGGCTGATGGCGGCCTATGGCGACACCGACGGCGACAACGAGATGCTCGAGCTTTCCGAGCAGAAGTTCATGCGCCTGTTCGTCGGCGACCCCGCCAAACGCAAGCTGGGGACCTGAGTCGGCGCCTCCGCGCTCGCCAAGACACCTTCCGGCGCGCCTGGACCATGCGGACGCGGCTTGGGGTTCTTGGTGCGCCCCCCTCCGTCCGGCGCCGACACCCCCTGCGGGTGCGACCGCAGCGCAACCGTCAACCGCGCCGCACGAACAGGCCGATGGTCAGGGCGACGCCGATGATCACCACCCCCACACGCAGGACGTTTTCGTTGACGCGGCGCAGGGCCCAGGAGCCGAGCAGGCCGCCCATCACCGCGCCTACCGCCAGCACGCCGCCCTGCCGCCAGCCGACGCCCGGGAAGAAGCAGAAGATCACCACCGCCGAGGCGTTCATGACCCCGGCGAGCACGTTCTTGGTCGCCGCCGCCGCCCGGGTCTGCAGGCCGGCGAAGGTCAGCGCCGCCAGCATCAGAAAGCCGATCCCGCCGCCGAAATAGCCGCCGTAGATGGCGATGAAGAACTGGGCGACCGCCGCGCCGCGCTTGCCGAGCCTGGGCGCGGCGGTCTCCTGCTTCCTCCGGAAGAAACTGCCCCAGGCGAACACGGCGGTGGCGAACAGCACGAGGAAGGGCACCAGACGGGCGAAGAAGCTCGCTGGCGTGAGCAGCAGCAGCGCCGCGCCGCAGGCGCCGCCGGTCAGGCTGATGAGCACCAGGGCGCGGAGCGAGAGCGCCCCCGCCCCCGTCGCCGCCTTGCGTCCGACCCAGCCGGTGGTGACCTGGCCCGGGAACAGGGCGATGGTCGAGGTGATGTTGGCGGCCCGCGGATCGAGCCCCGACAAGATCAGGGTCGGCAGGGTGACGAAGGACCCGCCGCCCGCGAGGGCGTTCTGCGCGCCCGCCCACAGGCCGGCGGCGAGAACCAGCAGGAGGGTGAGCATCGGCGACTCCGCAACGCGAGACAGGCGCGTCGCGTAAGGCCCGAGGCGGCGCTTGTCTCGCCTATTTTTCGCCGTCCGGACTTTCTCGGGCCGGGCCTTCACGGGCCGGGGTGTCGCCGCGCGGAACGGGCGGCTTTCGCGGCGCGCGCGGGCGCTTGGGCGGAACGGCGGCGGTCGGGATCGCGCCGTCGACGGACGGCTTGGGACGCGGCGGCGCCCTGCGGCGGGGCTTGGGCGCCGGCGCGGGTTCGGGCGGGTCCTCCACGACGGGGTCGGGCGGCGTCGGAACGGGGACCAGCGGGGCGACCGGCGCGGGCGCGCTGACCGGGACCGCCGGGACCGCGGCGAGCTGGTCGCCCGGACCGAAGCCCGGCAGGCTCCAGCCGCGCACGAGCGCCCCGGCCCGCAGGGCGAAGGCGGCGGCCATGCCCGCCCCGCCGGCCACGGGTTCTGACAGGCCCAGCAGTCGCAGCAGCACGAACGCCGCCGCACCCGCGACCGCGGCGGTGATGTAGATCTCCTTGCGGTGCAGGGCGCTGGGCTCGCCCGCCAGCACGTCGCGCACCACCCCGCCGAACGAGGCCGACAGCACGCCCATGACCACCGCCACCAAGGGCGGCGCGCCCCAGTCCGCGGCCTTGGAGGCGCCGATGACGCAGTAGGCGGCGAGACCCAGCGCGTCGAGCCAGAGCAGGGTTCTGAGCCGCTGCAACCGGTCGCCCACGGCCCAGACCGCTCCGGCGGCGGCGATGCAGACGCCGAGGTAGCCGGGGTTCAGCACCCAGAACACCGGCGCCCCGATCAGAAGGTCGCGCAGGGTGCCGCCGCCGATGCCGGTGACTGCGGCGAAGAAGGCGAAGGTGACGATGTCGAAGCCCCGGCGCGCGGCCGCGAGGGCCCCGGTGGCGGCGAACACCGCCACGCCCGCATAGTCGAACACCATCCGCAGGGTGGTGTCGTGAATGACCAGGGCGGGCGCCACGCCTACCAGACCCCCGTGTTCGGCATGGAGGCCCACGGTTCGGCCGGGGCCAGCGGCTGGCCCTTCTGCAGCAGTTCGATGGAGATGCCGTCCGGCGAGCGCACGAAGGCCATATGCCCGTCGCGTGGCGGACGGTTGACGGTCACCCCGCCGTCGGCGAGCCGCTGGCAGGCGGCGTAGATGTCGTCCACCGCATAGGCCAGGTGGCCGAAGTTGCGCCCGCCGGTGTAGGCCTCCGGATCCCAGTTGTAGGTCAGCTCGACTTCGGGCGCGCGCTTGGCGGCGGACGAGGGCTCGTCATCCGACGCCGCCAGGAACACCAGGGTGAACCGGCCGCGCTCGTTGTCGATCCGCCGGACCTCCTTGAGCCCGAGCTTGGCGCAGTAGAAGTCCAGCGACGCGTCGAGGTCGGTCACCCGGACCATGGTGTGGAGATACTGCATAGGCGCCTCGGCTGGTCGTTATGGCGGGAGGTATAGCGCGCAATCCTGCGGCGCAAACGGGGCTTTGCGACGAGAGCGCGCTTCTCGATCGACCGCCAGGCCCCGTGGTGCGCCATCCCCCCGTGTCGTCATCCCTGAACGCGCACTGCGCTTGTCCGAGATCCGGAACCTTGGCCGATCGGGCGCGACACGAAATCGGCCAACCTTCGCGCCATGGGGCCCGGACAAGGCCTGCGGCCTTTCCGGGATGACGACAGAAAGGGGTGGCGCGAGGTCGGACGTCCCCTCCCCTAGGGTCCGTACTCAATAAGGGTCTGGCGGCTCGGCTGGAGTTTTGATTCAAGGCTTCTGGAAGGGAGCCTTGAGATGGGTCGCAAGCTTTACTGGCTAGATGATGAGGCCTGGGCTCGGATCGAGCCTCATCTGCCTCGCGGACGT
>CAILTK010000056.1 GCA_903837135.1 uncultured Caulobacterales bacterium | reverse complement strand
GTCAACCCGTTCACGGCGATGGCCGCCAACCCGCCGCCCTCGCCCGCCGGCGCCGACCCCACCGCCGCGGCGCGAAAGTCGCCCGCCCTGGTGGTCGATCTGGAGCAGGCTCCGGCGCCGGCCGCCGCGAGCGGCCAGGCCCAGGGCGCGACGGCGGTCAAGAGTGCGGGGTCGACCGGCGGCGGCGCGGCCGAAACCGCCGGTCTCAACGCCGACGAGAAGTTCGCCGAGCGGGTCGGCGCCGCCGAGCCCGAACGGTCCCGCGCCACGCTCCTGCGCAACACTCGCGAGACGATCGCCCAGGGCGCGATGATCCCGGGCGTGCTGGAGACCGCGCTGAACTCCGACCTTCCCGGCTTCGCCCGGGCGGTGGTCAGCCGCGACGTGCGCGGCTTCGACGGCTCGACCGTGCTCGTGCCGCGCGGCAGCCGGGTGATCGGCCAATACAAGAGCGCGGTGGCCCTCGGCCAGTCGCGCGCCTTCGTCATCTGGACCCGCATCATCCGGCCCGATGGCGCGTCGATCCAGATCGGCTCGTCGGGCACCGATCCGCTCGGGCGCGCCGGCCTCGACGGGACGGTGGATCGCCATTTCTTCGAACGGTATGGCGGCGCGGCCCTGCTCACGGTGATCAACCTCGGCATGGCCAGCCTGGCCCGCGCGCCGAGCACCCAGGTGGTGATCGGCTCCAGCACCGAGGCCACCAACCTCGGCGCGGCGGCGTCGCCCACCACCATTTCCCCGACCATCAAGGTGCCGCAGGGCTCGCCGATCCGCATCTTCGTGGCCCGGGATCTCGACTTCGCCCCGGTCGGCGGCGTGAAGTGAACCGGCCGGCCAGCGATCGCGGCGCCTATCTCGAAGCCTACCTTCGCCCGCTCGCGGCCTGGCTCAACCGCGCCGACGTCACCGACATCCTGATCAATGCGCCGGGCGAGGTGTGGATCGAGACGCTGGGCGGCGAGACCGAACGCTGCGCCGCGCCCGAGCTGACCGACACCGCTCTCTGGCGGCTCGCCACCCAGATCGCGGCCGCCAACCATCAGGGAGTCAATCGCGAGCACCCGCTGCTGGCGGCGACCCTGCCGGACGGATCGCGGGTCCAGATCGTCGCCCCGCCGGCCACCCGCGGGGCCATGGCGATCGCCATCCGCAAGCATGTGGTCAGCGATCTGGGCCTCGACGACTACGCCGCCGCCGGCGCCTTCGACACGGTCCGCAGCACCCAGTTCGAGGATCCCGCGCTCGACGATATCGACCTCGAGGCCCTGTTGCAGGCCGGCGACGTCTCCGGCTTCCTGCGCCGCGCCGTCCGGGCGCGCAAGAACATCATCGTCTCGGGCGGGACCTCCACCGGCAAGACCACTTTTCTCAACGCCCTGGTGAAGGAGATCCCGCGGACCGAGCGGCTGATCACCATCGAGGATACGCCCGAGGTCCGGCTCGACCACCCCAACGCCGTCGGCCTGATCTCCGCCCGGGGCCAGCTCGGCGAGGCGCGGATCGACATGGAGGACCTGCTGCAGGCGTCGCTCAGGATGCGCCCCGACCGCATCATCCTCGGCGAGCTGCGCGGACCCGAGGCCTACAGCTTCCTGCGCGCCGTCAATTCCGGACATCCGGGCTCCATCACCACCGTCCACGCCGACAACCCCCGCGCGGCCGTGGACCAGATCGCCCTGATGGTGCTGCAGGCGGGCGCCAACCTCGGCCGGCGCGAAATCGTCGACTATGTCGCCGGCGTGGTGGATGTGGCCGTGCAACTCTCGCGACGGGACGGCCGGCGGATGGTCGCCGAGATCGCCTTCACGCCCAACAGCGCGCGCCGCTGAGTCCGGCCTGACTTCGCGTCCCCGACCGCCGAATCGGTCGCTGACTGGCGCCGTCCGGGCCGCCGCGGCGAAGCCTGGACACAAGATGAACGGACGTTATCCTTGTAATAACGCATCACGGTAGTTCGAGTTTATATATAATTAATGACAAATTGGCCGAGTAGGGCTTCAGTAATGCGCCGCCGCGTCGAATAGTCCACTCGCGAATCTGCTCTGATCGAATACGGTGGGCTGGACAAGGGCGGGACTCATCATGACCACTTCTAACGCGGCCACGACGGTCACGGCCGGTGTAAGCGTAGCCGCAGTCATCGCGACCGCCGCCACGGTGGCCAGCGTGGCCGGGAAGCTGTCCGCTCCGGCCGCCGGCGGCGCCACGACGACCGCCAGGATCTCGGCGCCGACCTTCCTCAACCGATGCACCTTCGGCGCGACCGACACCTCGATCCTCGCCTACCAGCAACAGGGCGCGACCGGCTGGTTCAACGCCCAGCTCCAGGCCGCCCCGACGGCCGGCGGAGCGCCCGGATTCTGGACGACGTCCGCCAATTTCCACCTGCAGTGGGTGACGCGCCGGCAGGCGGATTTCGACGCCGCCTACGCCGCGGCGCTCGCCGCCGCCCCCACGGTCAAGGTGACCAAGCAGCTCGTGAGCTACGCCCAGTTCGAAGAGAGCTTCTGGGCCCGCGCCGTGCTGGGCGACGACCAGTTGCGTCACCGGATGGCGCTGGCGCTGTCGCAGATCTTCGTCGTCTCGTTCAAATCCTCCAGCATCACGGCGCGGATCGCCGCCTCCTGGTTCGACATGCTGAGCCAGAAGGGATTGGGCAGCTACATCGACCTGTTGAAGGCGGTGACCCTGCACCCGGCGATGGGGCTCTACCTCAACATCATCGGCAACCAGCAGGCCGACACCGATCCGTCCCGCCACCCCGACGAGAACTACGCCCGCGAGGTGATGCAGCTGATGTCCATCGGCCTGGTTCGCCTCAATCCGGACGGCTCGACCAAGCTCGACACCACGGGCGCCGTCGTCCCCACCTACACCCACGACGACATCGCCGGGCTGGCCAATGTGTTCACCGGCTGGAGCTGGTACGCCGCCACGCCGACCGCCTCCACCTTCAGCCGTCAGCCGGCCGTCGGCGTCGACCAGACCTCGCCCGACGTGCAGCCCCTGATCGCCTACCCGGCCTATCACTCGCAGCTGTCCAAGACCTTCCTCGGCACCACCATCGCCGCCTACACCGGGCCCAAGCCGACCACGGCGGCCGGCGCCGCCGCCCTGGCCACCTACCAGGCGCGGTCGCTGGACAGCGCCTTGCGGGTGATCGCCTACCATCCGAACGTCGCCCCCTTCATCGCCCGCCGGCTGATCCAGCAGTTCGTCACCAGCAATCCCAGCGCCGCCTATGTCGGCCGCGTCGCGGCGGTCTTTTCCGCCACGGGCAATCCGGCCGGCTACGGCGATCTGTTCGCCACCCTGACCGCGGTGCTGACCGACGCCGAGGCGCAGAGCACGGCGACGGCGCTCGGCAACACCTTCGGCAAGCTGCGCGAACCGGTGATCCGCATGACCCACTGGCTGCGGGCGTGCGAAGCCACCTCAAAGCCCACCGCCAGCGCGCCCACGGGAAACTTCCTGCAGTCCGTCGACTATGGCGACGCGGGCCAGCTCGACGAGGCGCCGCTGGAGGCCCTGTCGGTGTTCAACTTCTGGGCCCCCGACTATGTGCCGCCCGGCACCAACATCGCCAAGGCGGGCCTCGTGGCGCCGGAGTTCCAGGCGGTCGATAGCGTCACCATCCCGAGCTACGCCAACCTGATGATCGCCGCGGCGCAGAACAAAGCCTGGCCGGGCGGGGACGTGACGGTCACCTACAGCAAGGAGATCGCGGCGCTGTCGCCGCCGGGCGTGACCACCGGCGACAACAATCAGGCGCTGATCGACCGCATCAACTTCCTGTTCTTCGGCGGGGTGATGAGCCCGGTGCTCTCGGCCCGGCTGACCCGCGTGCTGGCGGCCACGCAATCGTCCGCCAAGACGCCGACCGCCGCCCAGAAGGCCGCGGTGCAGATGGACAAGGTCAGGGCCGCCTTCATCATCACCCTGACGTCGCCAGAATACATCGTTCAGCGATAGGAACCGCAACGTGACCCACAAATTGCCTTCCCGTCGCAGCGCCCTGCTTCAGTTCGCCGGCCTCGGCGTGGCCGGGCCCCTGCTCCTCAACCTGTCGGCGATCGGCGAGGCCGCGGCCCAGTCGGCCCCGGCCGCCTCGCCGTACAAGGCCCTGGTCTGCATCTTCCTGACCGGGGGCAACGACAGCAACAACCTGCTCATCGCCACCGACCAGGGCAGCTTCCTGCAGTACTGGAACGCCCGCTTCCTCGGGACCGACCCCATCGCCCTCATGCCGCCGGGCACGGCCGCGGCGCCGGTGGGCCAGACCTCGCCCCTCACCAAGCGCGTCATCAGCAGTACGGCGATGCCCGAACACTGGGGCGGCGTCCTGCCGATCACCCCCCTGACCGCCCAGACCGTGCCGGCGGCCAACGCCACGGCGACGGGAACCAAGCAGCGCACCTTCGGCGTCCATCCGCTGATGCCCACGACCCAGAGCCGGTTCGCCGCCGGCCGGCTGGCCGTCATCGCCAACGTGGGCACCTTGTTGGCGCCGCTGACCAAGGCCGCCTACCTCAAGCCGACGGCCACGACCCTGATCCCGCAGCGCCTGTTCTCCCACGCCGACCAGCAGTCGGCCTGGCAATCGGGCCACGTGGAGGGATCGGGCACCGGCTGGGGCGGGCTTATCGGCGATACCTTCGCCGCCGTCAACGGCGCGGCCACCGACTTCACCGCGGTGACCACCGCGGGCAACACCGTCTATCTCGACGGCGCCGGCACCCGGCCGTTCCGCATCAACTACGGAAAGAACCGCGCCACCGCCCAGAACGTGACCCTACTCAGCGCCACGGGGACCTACGACGAATCCAGCGTGCTCCTGGCCGAGCTTCGCGCCGGCCTGCAGGAATCTTCGCTGGGCCCGTCGGCGACCAACTTCCTGATGGTCGACTATGCGGCGGCGGTGACCCGCTCGATCAACGCCTCCGTGGTCTACGACGCGGCCCTCGGCGCGGCGGGCGGCGCCTACAGCCAGGTCGCGGCCCCCCCGCCGTTCACCGATCCGATCAGCGGCAAGGTGGTGGACAACCCGCTCGCCGACCAGCTGCAGGCGGTGGCCGAAACCGCCGCCGCCCACGCCCTCCTGGGCGTGCAGCGCGAGATGTTCTTCGTCTCCTACGGCAGCTTCGACACGCACGACAGCCAGAACAGCCGGCAGGGCCTGCTATTGGCCCAGCTCGATCACGCCCTGGCCTATTTCGACAGCGCGATGACCAGCCTGGGGATGGGCGATCAGATGACCGCCTTCACCGCGTCGGACTTCAACCGCACCTTCACCACCAACGGCGACGGCACCGACCACGCCTGGGGCGGCCATCATCTGGTCAGCGGCGGAGCGGTGAAGGGCGGCGACATCTACGGCGCCTATCCGACCCTCGGCATCGACCGCGCGGCCACGGCCACCACCCCGGCCTTCGTCAATCCGGATGCGGTCGGCACGGCCTTCATCCCCACCACCTCGGTCGACGCCTACATCGCCACCCTGGCCAAATGGATGGGGGTGACCCCGTCGCAGCTGGCGGTGATCTTCCCCCGGCTGTCGTCCTTCCCGACCGCGGACCTCGGCTTCATGAAGGCGTAGCGCTTCAACACCCTGTGACCGCCGCCCGCTGATATCCGCCCGTGCGAACGCCTCCCCGCTTGGCGATGCCGGCGGCTTTGCTGAGACCCAGCCAGCGCGGCATGCTGCCCGCGAGGGCCTTGTCTCCGGAGACTTCGAGGGTTCCGCAAGCCACCGCTTCGGCGACGGTGGTCAGTCCCAGCCAGACCCCGGTCAGCGTGCGCAGGTCGCCCTTCACGTAAAGGTCCACCTCGCGACCCGGGTCTTCCCAGCATACGTCGCCGGGCGCGCCGCGCTCCAGAATCAGCCACCAGTTCGGCTTACTCTTCGGCCCGACGTCGTTCACGGTGAAATTTATGACGGCCGGGGTGCGCGAGGCTTCGGCCGGATTGGCGCGGCGTCGCAGTTCCCACATCAGGTGATCGATCGAGGCGTTGTCGAGGGCCGTGTGCTCGTCGAGCCAGGTCTGCCCCCACTTCGCGAAGGCGCCCACGACCTCGCCCAGGGCCGTCCCGGCGTCGGTAAGGACGTATTCATAGAGATCCGCGGCCCCCTGGACCGGCAGGCGTTCGACGATCCCCACCGCCTCCAGTTCGCGCAGGCGCAGCGCCAGCAGCGCCGGCGACATCCTGGGCACGCCGCGGCGCAGCTCGTTGAAGCGCCGGCTGCCTTCGAGCAGCTCGCGGATCAGCGGCATGGTCCAGCGCGTGCAAAGGATCTCGGCGGACATGGCGATCGGACAGTATTGTCCGTATCGGACCTCGCTCATCCATCACCTCCCCAAGGGCCCGCGTCCCGGGCCGGCCGCGCGCAGGCCGAACCTCGCTGCAAGGCGCGATGGGGCGTCAGGATTCGATCGCGCACAAGTATAGTTTCTGAACTTGTCGATGTGCGGTCGACGGGCGCCTAGTGGCGGCTGTCTCGGACCTGCTCCTGCATGAATTCGGCTCGACCTCAATTTCGGGAGCCGGTCAGGCAGGAAACGTCCGCGCGCCACACGGAATAACGCCTTCAGGAGCCGGCATGAAAATCTCAAACCCAGTATTCGCAGCACTGATGGTCTCGCTGACCGTCGCCGTCGTCGCCTCCACAGCTCATTCGGCGCCCGCCGGAGCGCCGCCTCCGGCGGCAAAAGGCGACGTATACTGCACCATGAAGGACGGAACGGGCCGGGTCGTTCAAGAGCACGGACCGTGCGATCTCGGTTCTGGCCCGACGGGGACGGATAAGCCCCCCGGCGGCGGCGGCGGCGGCAATGGCAGCCTGGAAGGCTGCAATCTCGCCTACAGCGCGGCGATGCGCCAGTGCGTCAAGCCGATCAAGCCGACCGCCGTCGAGCAGAAGGCCTACCAGGCTTGCACGAGCAACGCGGACAAGACGCTGAAGACCTGCATGTCCAACCGGTGATGGATGGCGGTGAGTCCGGAGTGCGCCGGCAGATCGAAACCGGCCGATCGAGCCGATCACATCGGAACGCGCGTCAGAACGCTCCGGACGCGCCGCCCCGGTCCTTCAAGATGTCGTCCTGCACCGCGTAGGGGGCCTTGAGGAACCCCGTCTCCACGTGCGGCGCGTCGCCGAAGACGTAGGTCGGGTCGGCGGCGCGGGTATAGGCGGGCCAAGCCGGCGCGCCGGGGCAGGCGGGGACGCCGGTCCTGGCGAAGCTGACCCAGCAGCCGTGCACGGTGGCGGCGTAGGCGCGGTCGGCGTCGGTGAGGGCCTTGGGCGGGATCGGCGCCTTGTCGATGGTCTCGAACACGAAGGGGATCTCCCCGCCGTGGATGGCGCGCGGGAAGAACGCCGTCACCCCCGGCGGCACGAAGGCGAAATGGTACAGCCATACGGGCTGGCCGCGCGCCGCCGCCTGGCCGGCGATCCAGTGCGCCGGGGCGCCCATCACCGAGTCGCGAAACAGATTCCGGCCGAGGAGGGCGTCGTCCGCCCCAGGATAGGCGGCGCGAAGGGCGGCCAGGCGCTCGGGCGAAAGCTTGGCCAGGGCCGCGGCGGCGGCCTCGCGCGTGGTCAGCGAGTCCTCCCCCGCGTTCGAGCCGATGAGCAGGGGCACGGCGGCCGCGCGGCCGTCGCGGAAGCTCTGCGCGATCGAAGGGCTTGAGACGATCACGCCGTCGACCATCGGCCCAGAGGCCCGGCGGAAGGGCGGGGCGTCGAAGGCCGACACCGGCAGGGCGCGCAGCTGCTCCGGCGTGGCGTCGGACAAGCCCGCCGCGCTGGCCGCGGCCTCCGCGCGGGCCTCCGCGTCGGCGAGGGTGGGCGTCGTCCCCCAGCCGCCGCCGGACTCGACGATGGCCTGGGCGAACAGGCCCTTGGCCGCCTTGGACGCCAGCAGGAGCAGGATGTCCTGCCCGCCGGCGGACTCGCCGAACGCGGTGACGCGCGCCGGGTCGCCGCCGAAGGCCCGGGCGTTGCGCTGCACCCATTGCAGGGCGGCGATCTGGTCCATCAGCCCGTAGTCGCCCACCGGCTCGCCGCCGCCGGCCTTTGCGCGCGCCGCCTTGACCAGGGCGGGGTGGGCGAAGAAGCCGAGCGGTCCCAGGCGATAGTTCACCGTGACCAGCACCACGCCGTCGCGGGCGAAGCTCGAGCCCTCATAATACGGCACGGCCGAGCCGCCCTGCTGATTGCCGCCGCCGTGTAGCCAGACCATCACCGGCGCGCCCTTGGCCCCCACCGGCGCCCAGACGTTGAGGCTGAGGCAGTCCTCCGCGGTGGGGCCGCTCGCCGCCCCGGCCAGCAGCGAGGCGACCGGCGGCCCCTGCGGGCAGGAGGGCCCGAAGGCCAAGGCCTCCTTCGGCATGGCCCAGGGCGCGGCCCGGCGCGGCGGCGCCCAGCGCAACGCGCCCACGGGCGGCTCGGCATAGGGCACGCCCTTGAAGCTCGCCACCGCGCCCGACACCGCGCCGTGCAGCGTGCCGGAGTCGATCGTCACCGTGTCAGGACCGGCGGCCAGCGCCGCCGTCGCCGTCAGCGCCGCGAACGTCGCCGCCGCCGTGGCCCAGAAAGGGTTCATGCTCATCTCCCCGTGCGCGCCCGATTTGCCGGGCGCCGCTCTTATCGTTGGCGACCATTCTGGGCCGCCGCGCGGGCTTTGCAATGGGCGTGCTGCGGGCGGTCGCCGCTCGCGGTCGCGCCGTGGAAGCGGGGGACGCGACGGACCGGCTCCCTTCCGCATACGTCATGCCCGGCCTCGCGCCGGCTCCAGGGAAGCGCCCCGGCCCGAAGGCTGGATCGCCGGGACAAGCCCGGCGAAGACGTAAAGGGTTGCGGCCCGCGGGTAGGTGGAGCGGCACGCGACCTCGCCCGCCTAGCCTAGCGCGGGATTGATCCAACCTGTCCCTCCCCCCACGCCGCAGCCTCAGGCCGGCCGCTCGAAATCGCCGGGGCTGTTGGGGGTGGCGCGCCAGTCGGGCGTGCGCTCGGGTTTGGCCTCGGCCAGGGCCTTGCGCACGCCGTCGGCGTCGAGGTCGCGGGTATAGACCGGCGAGCCCGGCTGCTGGCGCCAGGACTCGGCGATCGTCCCGGCGTCGATCGGATCGAAGCCGATCTCGTCCACCAGGGCCATGACGGCGGCCTTGGCCTGGACGTCGTCGCCGGCGACGGGAAGGGCGATCCGGCCGGCCTCGCCGCGGGGCTTGCCGCCCGACTGCAGGTGGGCGGCGTAGATGTTGTTGAACACCTTGATCACCGGCCGGCCGAGCTCTTGCGCCACCCAGCCGCTCTCGGTCGACCCCGCCTCGATCGGAGCGATGGCCCCGTCCCGCTGGCGCGGATAGTAGTTGCAGGTGTCGATGACGATCAGGTCGGCCGGAGCCCCGGCGAACAGGTCCTTCGGCAGGTCCGGGACCCGGTTCAGGGGAATGGTGACGACGACGATCCGCGCCCCCTTCACCGCGTCCTCGACCGTGGCGGCGCGCGCGCCCGTCTCCTTCGCCAGGGCCTCAAGCGACGACGGCCCGCGCGAGTTGGCGACGGCCACCTGATGCCCCGCCTGGGTGAAGAGGCGGGTCAACGCCCCGCCGATATTGCCCGATCCGATGATGCCGATGGTGGTCATGACGCTGGTCCTCGTCCCGCCGGCCCGACACCCAGGGGGACCGTTACGTAAGCCGTCGCGGGCGGGGCGCAATCACCGTGGCGGGTCGCAGAGGTCGGTGGCGTGGGTTGCCGGCGGTAAAGGGTTCGAGCGCCGGAGACCCGACCTTATCCGCGCAGCGGGCCATCGCCTCTACCTCACCCGCGAAGCGGGGGAGGGGAACCATCCGCCGAAGAGCGGATGGTGGAGGGGGCGGGCGGCAAGCGTGGACGGTCGAGGTTCGCCTTATCTAGATCACCGGTCGTGGTGGGAATTATGCATGGTGTCGCCGCATTCCGCGATCAGCAGTGGAAGATGTGGAACAGCCGGAGCCGAGTGATGTTTGTGTTCAACGGTGGCGGTTTTGCGCCAGGAGCGGCCCTTGGCCTTGCTCCACCAACCGGACCTTCCGCGGATCGAGCGAGCGGCCGCTATTCAGCAGCGCGCTGAGGGCAGTATCCGAGGCGTTAGCTCCAGGTCCGTACGTCGGCGCGGGATCTATCAGGAATCCCATATGAATTATCGGGATTCAAGTTGCCAGTTTGTTCGCAAACGGTAAGCTACACTCTCCTGACGTGAGGAGATATGTCGACCGCCGGTCAGCCAACGCACTTTCCAACGAATGGCCGCTGCGTGGTCATGGCGGGAGAATTGAGTGACGCAATCGCCTGAATTGGCGGGTGGAGCGGGCTTCACCTACGAGGAGTCTGTTGCTTCGTCCTACGTAGCAGCGCTGCTTCAGCAAGCGTCCGCGCCAGGGACGGGAAGCCGAATTGTGACTCGGGTCGCCCTTCAGCAGCGCGACGCCGGCGAGCCTCTAGACGACGTCATCGTCGATTGCAGTGCGGGCAGCGGTGATGTCGCCCGTGTCAGCCTTCAGGTGAAACGTTCGCTGACGATCAGCTCAGGTCAGGCGAACTCGATATTCCGCGATGTCATTCGAGATTGCTGGTTGACGCTCTCCAAGCCGGATTTTCGGATCGGGCTGGATAAGTTCGGAATCGCAGTCGACGATGTGGCGCCAGCAAAGTTGAGGGGCCTGCGATTTGTCGCTGATTTGGCAAGCGCAAGCACGACGCCAGCAGAATTCCTTGCCCGCTTCACTGGCGGTGGTCATGCGAGCAAACCCCATAGGGCGATCAAAGCAGACATCGTCAAGCTCATCCGGCAGGCGAAGGGGAGTCCTCCCACGCCCGAAGAGGAGCACCGCTTCTTCGCGCACCTAGCCCTCGTTGAATTTGATTTCCTGCATGCCGGCAGCGCCAGCGAGACAAACGCGCTGAATGCCGTCAGATCGTGTCTGGATGGAGCGCATCAGTCGCAAGCGGTGGGGGCATGGGCTGAGATTCAACGCCTGGTTCGAGAAGGCCAGGGGAAAGCCGAAATCTTCGACCGTCCGAAGCTCGTTCGAAAACTCGCCCCATCGTTCAGACTAACCGGAAGCGCCAGTCTACGTGGCGACCTGGCGGCGGTCACAAACCTCACCCGTCAGTGGTTAGCGGATATCGATTACGATGTCGGAGGCGAACACCTCGATCGCGTCACAACGCGTGCGAGACTGGCGACCGCTCAATCAGATTTTCGGATCGTCCAAATTGTAGGCCTGCCGGGGAGCGGTAAATCAGTCCTGCTACGCGGCGCGATCGAGTCCGAACTCACGAAGGGCTCCGTGCTTCTAATCAAGTCCGGGCGCCTCGACGGGACGGGGTGGTCGAGTTTCGCCGCAGCGAACGGCTTGTCGGGTGCACCACTGACAGACTTTTTGGTTGAGATAGGTGCCGTTGGCTCCACGACCCTCTTCGTCGACGGGATTGACCGGATCGAGAAGCAGCATCGGCCGATCATCGTCGATTTGGTCCGGGCGATCTTGACCGATCCCCTGCTCGACAATTGGCAGATCGTGATGTCGCTGCGCGATAGCGGGATTGAGCCCCTGCGCAATTGGCTGGGTGCAGCTCTTGCCGGCACGACAGTGCAAACCGTCGAAGTAAAGCCGCTCGACGACACTGAGGCTACCGCGCTCGCAAAGGCCAAGCCGCACTTACAGCCGCTGCTTTTCGGCTCGCGTGAGGTTCGTGAAATCGTGCGGCGCCCGTTCTTTGCGAAGGTTTTGGATCAGAACTTCGCTGCCGGGGGGAGCGCGGACTTCAGCCCGCAATCTGAGACCGATCTGATCGACAACTGGTGGAACCGCGGCGGCTACGATGCCGAGGGACAGGGTGCGCTCGATCGGCAGCGGGCGATCGTCGAGTTAGGGAGCTTGCGTGCGCGTCACCTAGAGCAAGAGATTGAAGTTCGCGATCTAACGCGCGCTACTTCGCAATTGATCGATCAGTTCGTCGCTGATGGAATCGTTCAGCACGTGCGAAGCGGGCACACTATTCGGTTCGCCCATGACATCTTCTTCGAGTGGGCGTTCTTCCACGCCCTCCTAGATCAGCGCGCTGCCTGGCCAGACGAAGTCAAAGCCTGCGGCGAGCCACCAGCGATCGCACGCGTTGTCGAATTGCTGTCCCAGTCGCTCTCTGATGATCCAAAGGCCTGGCTCGGGACGCTTCATCAACTCGACCGGTCAGGACTGCGCTCCCAGTGGATGCGGGCTTGGTTGCTCGCTCCGTTCACCGCGCCCAATTTTCTGGGGTTCGCCGGCGAGTATGCGAAAGCCGTCGAGGCTGACGGGCATATGTTTCTGGCGAAAGCGCTGGTCTGGTTTCAAGCCGAGCGCACGACACCCAATCCGGCGATCCTGACCCGTGAAGAGATTGAACGGGAAGAACGGATTCGCATGGCCGATCTTTTCGGCTGGCCGTCTGATTTTGGTGCGTGGCGGCGATTCCTCGAATTCTTGCTCGCGCGGATGGCGGGAATTCCAGTCCGATTGCGTCCCGATGTGCTTGCAGTTTTTGAGGTCTGGCAAAATGCGATCGGGGGAATTCCTAACGACCTGTCGAACGCTCTACTCGATCTTGCGGCCCAATGGCTGACGGAAATCGAGCTAGAGTCTCAAGCCACCTGTCCACCGCCCCATCCGTCAGCATGGTCTGAGATCCAAGGCAGCATTGGCGAATTCCGGGCATCGCTCGCACGGTTGATTTTCCGTGGCGCGGCTATGCGCCCGGAGCTGACAGGCAATTACTTATCTCTGCTCCTGCGTTCTGAAGGAATACGTGAGAAGACGTTTGAGGAGATTTCTACCTACTCCCCCCTTCTCGCTTCGACGCACTCCGATCAAATCGTCGAGCTGAGTCTCAAATTTTTCCAGGGCGAATTGCCCGAAGATCGAGTCTCTCGGGAAAGGAAAGAGAGAGCGCGCTCGTCAGAACGCAGCAAAGCTGCTCTTGCAAAGCCACCGGAAGCCAGAACACGCGTGGAGGAGCTAGCGGCTAGCGGTGCGTTATCAATGCTCGGCGGGCATTCGTTCGGCTTTCACGACTGGGACGCGCTCGCCATCCATGACGGCGGACATTTCTTCCCGGCCTCGCCGCTTCGTGAACCTTTCCATTCTCTTTTCTCGAACGCCCCCGCCGACGCACTAAAGCTCCTTCGTATGCTGAGCAATCACGCGATGTCGGCGTGGAGACAGCTTCATCGTCTCTCATACGACGATCAAGGAACACCGATCCCGCTTGATCTGGTGCTTCCGTGGGGCACACAGCGCTTCTGGGGCACCGAGCGCGAGTATCAATGGTCTCGAGGCATGTGGGGTCCGAAACCACTGCTGTGCGCCTATCTTGCGCTCGAAGACTGGGCTTTTGCCGAGTTTGAACGAGGGCGACCCGTTGATGAGCTGATCCAGCAGATACTTGAAGGAAACGACTGCATCGCGGTTTTGGCTGTCGCCTCCGCGCTCATTGTGGAGTCGGAGGTCGTTTCGGAGACGGGGTTCGCATTCCTGACGTCGCACCGCGTCCTGATCGCGGACGAAGCCCGCAGTCGGCAAGATTTTGGAGGCTCCCAGGCAAGCCTCATCGGATTCATGCGTAAGTCCGACATCCCGCACGCGGAAGCGGTGAAGAAGATCAACGCGCGAGCCATACGGAAGAAGAAGCTAAGCTTCGAGATTCCTAGATACTTCCTCATGGCTGGTGAGGAAATGAGCGAGCGCATCAAAGCGGCGATTTTGGATTTCCCTGCCGCGCCGCCGTTCCTGCGGGAGGAGCATCGCGAAATACCCGAAATCAGAGATAGGTTTATTGCCGACGCGAGAGAGTATGCCGAGTTGGTTGACCTCGCGAACTACCAGCGCGCGCAAATCGGGAATGACCCCGATCAGGTCGCTATCGTCCATGTCAGTCCGACAGGAGCGGCACCTGAGAACACGGCACGTCGGGCGGAGGCGGGCCGCTGGCTTCGCCAATCGAGCCTTTGGATGTGGGCAAGCAAATTCTTCGACGATGGCGAGCTTGGCGACAACTTCACGACCGCCACAGCGATCGAATTCGCCAAAGACCTGGAGGCTAACCCAGTCAAAAGGGATTCATCCGAATCTGACGATATCAACGCGCAGGGCGCACTAGCGGCCGCGGCGGCAATGGCGCTTAGACATCGAGACGGCCTGAACGACCGCGATTTGGAATGGGCCCGAGACGCGCTCCGCCGGGCGCTAGCCGCCCCGGAGAGCCGCGACATGTTCTGGTCGCCGCAGTCCGTAATCCCCTGGCACCCGGGGGTCTTCGCTGCCCACGGGTTTGAGGCCGATATTCGCCTCGGGACGGCTAATCCCGACGCCGTCGTGATGCTCTTCGTACTGATCGCCCACCCCCTGGAGTGCGTATCTAAAGCCGCCGTAGGCGCGGCGTTGCGCTTGTGGAGCACCAATCCCCATCTCTCGTGGACGGCACTGCACCTCGCCCTGTCGCTATGCACAGTTCCGCCTCAGCCGCGCGATCCGCATCGGGACCAACCGCATACCGCAGAGGCTCTCAGAGCGGCCGTCATCGGCGCTATCGAACGCTACGAAGCATCGGATCGATGGCCCGCTCTTCCGATGCCGCCCGCTCCATGGGTCAAGTCATCCGCCCGCGATCGCTCTGCTGAGGCGTGGGAAGAGGATGACGACGATCTTGATGAGAGTGACTTCGTTGATCCTACAGACCACTGGGTCGCCTCACCGACCTGGTGGAATTCGAAGGTCGCCGCTGACGTTTTCGCACGGATACCTGTCGAGGAAATTCTGCGCAGCGATGCGAAGAACGCAATTGAGGCTGCCTTTACCGGACATCTCGCATGGACGATCTTGAAAATGTCGCCGCCGGGCGCAAAACCTGGGCGTCAAAATCGAGCTTCGCGGCATTTTGAGTGGACCCATTCGTTTGGCCAGGCGCTCGGACGGATGATCGGGTGCTACCCGTACTCTGAAGCGAAGCCTTTGTTTCTTGATCCCATCTTCGGCCTTGAGGACGAAGCCTGTTGGGATCTGTTGAATCCCGTGATCGATATGTATGTGCGCCGCTACGTCTACGACGGCGCCTCCGTCCCCGACGACGCACCGGAACTCCTGCAAACGTGCCTTGAGCGGGTACTTTCTGACCGCACCTTCGTTGAGAGCTCCTACCGAGCAGGCAGCCTGACTGGCACCGACCTGCCCGGGCTGGTCGACACGCTCATGTTCGTGGCTGTCGAGCGCGCGAACCTCGCAGCACGGTATGTCAACGGCGACTGGTCGGAGATATCGCGGATCGTGCCGATCGTTGATCGGTTCGTCCGGGCTGCCGGCTGGTCGACAGCCATTATGTCGAAATTTCTCACGCTGTGTGAGCGCGCCAAGGATTACTATCCAGCCGAAGCGTTCGCGGATCAGGTCCTCGATGTCGTCGGCAAACCAGGCCGAAATCTGCAGAGCTGGCATGGGACGGTGCTCCCGGCCCGCATCGCCGGACTGATCCAACATTTTGCCGATCGCGAGACGCCCATGTCTGTCTCGCTTGGGCAGAAACTCCTTCGTGGGTTGGACCTGCTGATCGATATGGGCGATCGCAGGAGCGCGGCGCTCCAGTACAGCGAGCCGTTCCGAGAGGTTCAGTCGTCTGCAGACGAACCCAAGCTATAGAACGCTTGACGTCTCCCAGTCGCGCCGCTCGGTGGCAACGAGAAGAAGCCGCCCACCATACGTCGCAATGTATGGCCGCCAAAGAAAAATCGCGGGGCGCCGGGGTGCGCGGGGAGCACCCCGGCCAGGGTACGGGACAGGTCCCGTGCGGTATCGGGAGCGCGCATCGAAACCACTAGCGGGGTGAAACGGGGGTAGCTTGGAGTCCCCTGTGCCGTCCGAGAGCGTTGTGGCCGCCAAGACTCACAGGTTGCAAATCAAGGCCGCAACTCAACCGTCACGTGGACTACTTCGGGTGCCACCTCGCGCAGCGATGTATAAGTGCACACCTACGCTTATCTTCTTCTTTCTAGTTCACGTGAGCCTTGAGAAAGGACGTCACTCTTGGCGACCCACCTGGAAGATCTGAATTGAGTGGGCTTGCCCGTTTTTTTTCGCGCGACAATCATGGAAAGTGGCGCTGGCATGAAGCTAGTCATTACCACCGCGAGTAGAGCCCTCGCGCGCCACCTCACCGAAAAGTTCGCCTACGTCGGTCGCGTTGAGACCCCTATGGGCAGGCCCACCCGCTGGGAGTCCCGGAGTTAGACGGCAACGGTCGCACCGGCATTGCGATGAGGAATGTGTTTTCTAGCGTAGAATGCCGGCTCCTGCCTCATTGGACCCAGTTATCGGTATATCGCCATCAGTCGACTCGGTGGACTTGATCGCTGGTGCGCTCTCCTGGCGGAATGACGTGGCCCGAGTCACGGATTGCTTCACCTGCGTCACCGACAGCGCGTCGACGCGGCTCAGAGCGGACCTTGCCAAGGTCTGCAAAGAGCCCGACTTCGCCGTTCGACGCCGAAGTGGCAAGCCGCGAGAGAGGAGTCTCTCCGAAGGGCGGCAATGAGCCCACAGCCCCCCACTTCCCCCCCTCCGCAAACCGCCTTAAGCCTTTCGCCAGCAGTTGCGTCTCAGGGTCGTCGCGGTCGCGCGTGAAGGGGGAGACGGTCGAGGGTGAAGTCCGCCAAGGTTCGCATCGATCCCGATCCCGCGCTGGGTCCCGCCGCGCCGGCCGCCGACGCGTGCACCCTCACCATCCTGATCCCCTGCCTCGACGAGGCCGAGACCCTGGCGGCCTGCGTCACGGCCGGGCTCGACTACCTCCGCGAGGCGGGCGTGGCGGGCGAGGTGCTGGTGTCCGACAACGGCAGCACCGACGGCTCGCAGGCCATCGCCGCCGCCCTCGGCGCGCGGGTGATCCAGGCGCCCACCCGCGGCTATGGCGGGGCGCTCGGCGACGGGATCGCCGCCGCGCGCGGCCGCTATGTGATCATGGGCGACGCCGACGACAGCTATGACCTTCGCCACCTCGACGCCTTCCTCGCCGCCCTCGAAGGGGGCGCGGACCTGGTGATGGGGAATAGGTTCCAGGGCGGCATCATGCCCGACGCCATGCCCTTCCTGCACCGCTATCTCGGCAACCCGGTGCTGACCTTCATCGGCCGGCTCCTGTTCGCCGCCCCCGTGCGCGACTTCCACTGCGGCCTTCGGGGCTTCAGCCGCGCCGCCGTGCTGGGCCTCGGGCTCAAGACCACGGGGATGGAGTTCGCCAGCGAGATGGTGGTGCGCGCCAGCCTGGCCGGGCTGACCATCGTCGAGGTGCCGACCACGCTGAAGAAGGACGGTCGCAGCCGCGCGCCGCACCTCAAGACCTGGCGGGACGGCTGGCGGCACCTGCGGTTCCTCTTGCTGCACAGCCCGCGCTGGACCTTCGTCTATCCGGGGCTGAGCTTTCTGCTGGTCGGGGCGGCGATCACCCTGGCCCTGCTGTTCGGGCCGCTGACCGTGGCGCCCGGCGTCTCGCTGGATGTGCATACCTTCCTGGTGGGCTGCATCTCCATGCTGGTGGGGGTGCAGGTGCTGAGCTTCGGCATGATCGCCCGCCGGTCTTTGGAGCGGGGCGGGGTGCTGGCGCCCAAGGCCCGCTACCAGGCGCTGATGCAGGGGATCAGCCTGGAGACCTGGCTGCGCATGGCCGGCGTGCTGGTGGTGGCGGGGGTGTGCGGCTTTGGCTGGGCGGCCTGGCGCTGGAGCGCCATGGGCTTCGGCCCGCTCGGCAGCGGCCAGCTGCTGCGGGCGATGATCCTGGCCGGCTGCGCCGTCGCCGCCGGGGTGCAGCTCGGATCGTCGGCGTTTCTGTTGGGGATATTGGAGATCGGGGGATCTTTGGAGAGCAGGGCTGGCAAGCCCGGACGGACGCCGTGAGCCCGGGGACTTTGAAGGCGGGGGCGGGGCGCGGACACCTGATCCTCACCGGCGCGAGCGGCTATATCGGCCGCGCGGTGGTCGAGGCGGCCCTGGCCGAGGGCCGGCGGGTGACCGTGCTGGGGCGGCGCCCCGTGGCGGGCGCGCGGTTCGTGGCCTGGCGGCTCGGGGAGGGGGTTCCGGAGGGGGCGCTGGATCCCGACCAGCCGGCGGGGGAGCAGGCCCTGGTGCATCTGGCGCACGATTGGGGTGCGGGCGCGCTCCCTTCCCCCTCGAGGGGGGAAGGGTTGGGGTTGGGGGTGTCGGAGAACGACGTCGAAGCGAAAGGCGCTGGAGGCGGGGGCGCCTCACGCTCCCTTCCAGAAACGTCCCGCGCTCACCCCCTCTCCCAACCTCTCCCCCCTCGAGGGGGAGAGGAGTCTGATCCCAACCTCGCCGCCGCGCTGATTCTGCGCGACAGCGCCCGCGCTCTGGGCATCGGCCGCACGATCTTCATCTCCTCGCTCTCCGCGCGGCCGGATGCGCTGAACCGCTATGGGCGGTGCAAGTTCGCCATCGAGGGGCTGTTCGACCGGCCGGGCGAGGCGTCGCTGCGGGTGGGGCTGGTCTATGGCGGGCCGCGCACGGCCATGTACGGCCTGCTCTGCCGGATCGTCGGCCTGACGCCGGTGCTGCCGATGATCCGGCCGGGCCAGCCGGTGCAGCCGATTCACCGGGACGAGGTGGCGCGCGGGATATTGGCGGCCGCGGACCGGGGGGTGTGCGGGCCGCTCGGGCTGGCCGGGGCCGAGCCCATGCCGTTCGGCCGGTTCCTGCGCGAGTTGGCGCGGTGCACGCGGGGGCGCGGCGTGATGGTGCTGCCGCTGCCGCTCGGGCCGGTGCTGCTGGCCTGCCGGGTGCTGAACGCTCTGCCGGTGGGACCGACGGTGGACCCGGAGCGGGTGCTGGGCCTGGCGGGGGTGCGGTTCGTGGAGACACGGGCGGATCTCGAACGGCTGGGTTTGACGGCGGCGCCGTTCGCCGAGGGCATGGCGAGAGAGCCCGCCACGCGGCGGCTCTTGCTGGCCGAGGCGCGGTGTGTGCTCGGCTATGTGCTGCGCGGACGGGCGGGCGGGGCGCTGGCGCGCCGCTACGCGCGGGCGGTAGGGACGGGCGGGGCCGCGCCGCTGCCGCCCCTGGCCCGGCGCTGGCCGGGGCTGCTGCGCTGGGTCGAGCCGCTCGGCGGCAAGAGCGAGCTGCGGCGGCGGCTCGGGATGGCCCTGGCCCTGGCCGAAGCCAGCCCGGAGGGCGAGCGGACCCTGGCGCGCGGCGGCCGGCTCGGCCGGCTCGCGGCGCTGGCGATGGATCTGGCGCTGGACGGGCTGGCGATGCCGGTGCGGCTGGTGCTGGGGAGTTTGGCGCGGTGAGGGGCGGCTTCAGCGTGGTGCGTTCGCCTCGCCCTTCGAGGCTCCGCTTCGCGACGCGCCTCAGGATGAGGCGAAAATCATATGGTGTCGTCGGCGGATACGTTGTGGAGCGAGACTATGGCTCCAACTCGAAATTCAGCCTCATCCTGAGGCGAGGAGCGAAGCGAAGCCTCGAAGGACGAGGCTGCGGCACGACGTCCACGCGCGACGGCTACCCCTGAATGACGGTGGACCCCCAGGTGATCATCGTCGGCAGCGGGCCGGCGGGGGTGAGCGCGGCCTGGCCGCTGGTGCGGGCGGGCGTGCGGGTGCTGATGCTGGACGCGGCCACGGGACCCGTGGCGGCGTCGCCGGCGGCGGAGAGCGCGGCGGCGTTCCGCGCCGATCCCGAGCGCTGGCGCTACCAGTTCGGCGGCGATCTGGCGGGGCTGGCGGCCGGCGGCGACCGGTCGCCCAAGTTCGCGACCCCGCTCGCGCGCAGCGTCGGCGCGGATTACGCCGAGGCGCTCGGCCTGCAGACGCGCGGGTTCTTCGCGGCGGGGGCCCTGGCGCGGGGCGGGCTGTCGACCCTCTGGGGCGCGCTGGCGGCCGAACCCCCGGTGTCTGACCTGGCGGAATTTCCCGGCGGCGCGGCGGGAATGCGGCCGTGCTTCGACGCGGTGCGGGCGCGGATCGGCGTGCCGGAGCCCACGGCCGCGGCGATCACGAGCGAGGCCGCGCGGCGGGTGTTCGCGCGGCTGCAGGGGCGTATCGCGGTAGAGCCCGCGCCCAATGCGGTGCTGGATGCGCCGCGGGACGGGCGGCTGGCCTGCGCCCACACCGGCCTCTGCCTGTGGGGCTGCAGCCGGCGCGCCATCTACGACGCCGCCGACGAGCTGCCGCTGCTGCGGCGGTTCGCGACCTTCGCCTACCGGCCCGGTCACCGGGTGACGCGGCTCTACGCCGACGGCGACCGGCACGGGCTGGAGGTCGAGGCCGGCGGGGCGCGGCTGACCTTCCGCGCCGGGACCGTGCTGCTGGCGGCCGGGACCATCGCCACCGCCGCCCTGGCCCTGCCGCGGCTCGGGCTCGCGGGCCGGCCGGCGCCTTTGCTGACCAATCCGGCGGCGGCCACCGCCTTCGTGGTGCCGGGGCTGATCGGCGCCGCCCTGCCGGACCAGAGCTTCAGCCTCGGCCAGCTGTTCTACCGGTTGCCGGTGGAGGAGTCCGGCATACCGCCGTGGGCGGCGGCCGGGGTGCTCTATGGCGGCGACGCCCTGCCGCTGGAGCTGATCGCCTCGCGCCTGCCGCTGAGCCGGCCGGTCGCGCTGCGCCTGGCCCGCGCCCTGGCTCCGGCCCTGGTGATGGCCACCTGCTATCTGCCGGGCGGGTTCAGCCGCAACCGCATCACCGTCGGGGAGGGGAGCGTGAGCATCGAGGGCGAGACCCCGCCGGCCACCCGCCGCCGGCTGCGCGACGCGGTGCGCGACCTGACGCGGGCGATCGTCCCCGCCGCCCTGCCGCTGCCGGGCGCGACGTCGATCCTGGAGCCCGGCGCCGACGCCCACTACGCCGGCGTGCTGCCGATGGGCGGGGCGGGGCCGTTTTCGTCGGGCGATCTTGGCGAGATCGGCAAGGGTCTGCACGTGGTGGACGGGGCCGGCCTGCCGAGCCTGTCGTCCACCCACCCGACCCTCACCATCATGGCCAACGCCACGCGGATCGGCGAGCGTGTGGCGGGGAGAGTGGGAGGGACGGCGTGAGGGCTGATATTCTCCTCTCCCCCTCGAGGGGGGAGAGGTCGGGAGAGGGGGTGGGGGCGCGACGCTTGTGGGCGAGCAGGGGAGGCGCCTCCCTTGTCTTCGCTTCGATCTCTGCGCCCTTCACCCCCATCCCCGGCCCTTCCCCCCTTGAGGGGGAAGGGAGATGACCACGACCCGCCTCGCCTACGCGCTCATGGCGCTCGCCACCGTGCTCTACGGCCTGTGCACCATCGCCGCGGCGCTCTCCACGCCCTACTGGATGGACGAGGTGCTGGCGGTGTGGGCGGCCCGGCAGCCGACGGCGGGGGCGGTGTGGGGGGCGCTCAGCAAGGGGGCGGAGTTCTCGCCGCCGGTGTTTCACTGGCTGCTGCATGGGCTGATCCGGCTCGGCCTGCACGGGCGGCTGGCGATGCGGGCGGCCTCGATCCTGGCGGTCTATGGCGTGGCCTGGTGCGCCTTCGGGCTGGTGCGGCGGCGGCGGGAGGTGGGCGTCGCCGCCCTGGCCTTCACCTTCGTGCTGGCCTCGGGCCTGGTCGACTACGCCGTGCAGGCGCGGCCCTACGCCCTGGTAGCGCTGTGCTTCAGCCTGGCGGTGGTGCTGTGGCATGGGTTCGAGGACAGCCGGCGTCAGGGTCTGGCCGCGGCGGGGATCGGCCTCCTGCTCGGCCTCGCCATCGGCCTGCACTTCTACGCCGTGCTGCTGGCCGGGACGCTGGGGCTGGTGGAGCTGGCGTGGAGCGTCAAATATCGCCGGATACGCTGGCCCATGCTGGCGGCGATCGGGCTCGGCGGGGCCTCGATCCTCCTGTGGTGGCCCATCCTGCGGCACGTCGCGGCGTTCAATCGCGGCGACACGGCCGCGCCGGAATACTACGCCCACCCGACCCTGGCCAAGCTGGGCGACGCCTATGTGGGCGTGCTGGCCGGGCACACCCAGGTGCTGGCCTCGCCGCTGCTGGTGCTGATGGTCGCCGGCATCGCCGCCTTCGTGCTGAGCCTCAGGACGCGGTGGCGGATCAGCGACCTCGACCTCGTCGGCGCCGCCGCCTGCCTGATCCCGGTGGGGGTGTACGGTTTCGCGGTGGTGGTCTCGCACACCTTCAACGAGCGCTATGGGATCGCCTGCGCGCTGGGCTTCGCCCTGGTCGTGGCCCGTTCGGCCGCCGCCCTGCCGCACGCGCGCTGGACGGCGCTGGCGCTCGGCGCCGTGCTGCTGGTCGGCATGCTCTTTCCGCTGCGCACCGCCAGCCTCGCCGACGACCTGCGCGCCGACGCGGCCCTGGCCGAGCGGGCGCCGCCGGGCCTGCCGATCGCCACCGGCGACGGCCTGCGCTTCCTGGAGCTCAGCGAGAATACCGACCGGGCCACGGGCGCCCGCCTGGTCTACCTGACCGCGCCCCACGAGACGGATCTCGGCGACCCCACCAACGAGCACCAGGTCGAACGCTGGAAGACCATCGACCCGCGTCTCGCGGTGGTCCCGGCGGCGGACTTCTTCGCCGCGCATCGACAGTTCCTGCTGTTCCGCGACCCCGACGCGGCGGCCGAGGCCGAGACCCTGTTCGACCCGGCCAAGGCCAGGGTGGAGACGGTGGACAAGGGCAGTTCGGCGACGCTGGTAAGGGTGACTTTAGAGGGGAGGTCCCCCTGATCTTATAAATCGAGTCATGCTCGGGCTTGACCCGAGCACCCAGCAGCTCCGCGCGCCCGGCTGCTGGGTCCTCGGGTCTCCGCTGCGCTGCGCCCGAGGATGACCCAAACGGAAGCCGAGTTTAATCCGTAGGCGGATAAACATGCGCCGCGCCCCACGGGTCTTCCACCGCGCCGTCCTCGCGCTCATAGCCCGGCCCGACCGGGACCTTGCCGTGCCCGCCGGGCAGGTCGAGGACGTAGGTGGGCTGGCAGAGGCCGGAGATGCGGCCGCGCAGGCCGCGCATCAGCGCCTGGCCCTCGGGCAGAGGGGTGCGCAGGTGGGCGGTGCCGGGGGCGAGGTCGGCCTGGTGCAGATAGTAGGGCTTGATGCGGGTCTCGACGAAGGCGCGCATCAGCTGGGCCAGGGTGTCCGGATCGTCGTTGACGCCGCGCAGCAGCACGGTCTGGCTCAGCATGGGGACGCCGGCGTCGACCAGCCGGGCGCAGGCGGCGCGCGCCTCCGCCGTCAGCTCGCGCGGATGGTTGGCGAGCAGGGCGACATAGACCGCCTTGCCGGACCGCCTGAGCGCGGCGATCAGCGCCGGCGTGACGCGCGCGGGATCGACCGCGGGCACGCGGCTGTGCAGCCGCACCACCTTGACGTGGTCGATGGCCTTCAGCGCGTCCATGATCGCGCCGAGCCGGCGCGGCGACAGGATCAGGGGATCGCCACCGGTGAGGATCACCTCCCAGATCTGCGGCCGCTCGGCGATGTAGGCGAGGGCGCGCCGGAGCGCGTCCGGCGAGAGGCTGCCCTCGCCGTCCGGGCCGACCGTCTCGCGGCGGAAGCAGAACCGGCAGTAGCTGGCGCAGGTGTGGGTGGGCATCAAGAGCACCCGGTCGGGGTAGCGATGCACGATCCCTTCCACCGGGCTGTGGACGGCGTCGCCGATCGGGTCGGCGAGGTCGCCGGGGGCGGGCTCGAGTTCGGCCTCGTGCGGGATGAACTGGCGGGCGATCGGGTCGTCCGGGTCGGCGGGGTCGATCAGCTGCAGGCTCGTGGCCGTCACCGCCACCGCATAGCGGGCGGCGACCCGCTCGAGCGCGGGGAGGCGGTCCGCGGCGATCAGGCCGGCGTCGGCCAGGGCGGCCGGGGTGCGGAGGGGGGAGTTTTTCGCGGTCATGAAAGCGCCGAACGGTCGGTGAAACGGCCTCGTCCTTCGAGGCTTCGCTTCGCTACGCACCTCAGGATGAGGCCGAATGTGGAAGCCTGCGCCAACCTGAAAGTCGCCTCATCCTGAGGGGCGAACGCAGTGAGCCTCGAAGGACGAGGCGTCGCACCGACGCTTACCCGAGTTTTCGCCGCACTCAAGCGAACGGATCCACCACCGGGCTCCACAGCACCTGCTCGATCCGCGTCGCGCCCGTGGCCAGCATCGCCAGGCGGTCGAACCCCAGAGCGGCGCCGCAGGCTTGCGGCATGGACGGCAGGGCGGCGAGGAAGTCCTCGTCGACGGGATAGCGCTCGCCGTAGACGCGGGCCTTCTCGTCCATCTCGATCGTAAAGCGGCGGCGCTGTTCGGCCGCGTCGGTGAGCTCGGCGAAGGCGTTGGCGAGCTCGACCCCGCAGGCGTAGAGCTCGAACCGTTCGGCCACGCGGGGATCCCTGGGGCTCAGCCGGGCCAGGGCCGCCTCGCTGGCCGGGTATTCGCACAGCACCACGGCGCGGCCGACGCCGAGGTTCGGCTCGATCTTCTCCACCATCACCCGGCTGAACACGTCGGCCCAGACATCGTCGTCCGCGACCCGGATTCCCTGGGCGCGGGCCGCCTCGGCCAGGGCGGGCAGGTCGGTCGACCCGTCGGGACCCACGGTGGCCAGAAGGTCGATCCCGGCGTAGCCGTCGAAGGCCTCGGCCACGGTCAGCCGCTCGGGCGCGGCGAAGGGGTCCATGCTCTTGCCGCGGAAGCTGAAGTCACGCCGGCCGCAGGTCTCGGCCGCCAGGGCCAGGAGGGCCGCGCCGTCGTCCATCAGCGCGGTGTAGGGCTCCTCGGCCCGGTACCATTCCAAGAGGGTGAACTCCGGATGGTGCAGGGGGCCGCGCTCGCGGTTGCGCCAGACGCGGGCGAAGTCGAAGATCCGCCGCTCGCCCGCGGCCAGCAGCTTCTTGCAGGCGAACTCGGGCGAGGTGTGCAGATAGAGCCGTTCATGCTCGCCGCCGGGGCCCTGAAGGTCGGTGGCGAAGGCGTGCAGGTGCGCCTCGTTGCCGGGCGAGACCTGCAGGGACGCGGCCTCGACCTCGGTGAAGTCCCGCGCCTCGAACCAGGCGCGCACGGCCTTGGTCAGGGCGTTCCTCTGGATCAGGAGCGGGCGGCGGGCGGCGTGGATTTCGGCGCGCCACCAGGGCGGAGCACTGGTCATCGGCGCGTCGTGCGTGTAGGTGCGCCCAGAATCAAGCCATTGATCGCCCATTCATCGCGCCGCCGGACGAATTCGCCGGGCCGCCAGGATCACGAGACATATGCCAAAGGTCGCCGCCAGTTCGCTTCGCAAGGGCTCCGTGCTCGACATCGACAACAAGCTCTACGTCGTGCTCAGCGTCGAGAACATCCACCCCGGCAAGGGCACGCCGGTCACCCAGCTCGACATGCGCCGCATCGCCGACGGGGTGAAGGTGTCGGAGCGCTACCGCACCACCGAACAGGTCGAGCGGGCCTTCGTCGACGAGCGCGAATACAACTTCCTCTACGAGGACGCCGACGGCTATCACTTCATGAACCCGGAGACCTTCGACCAGGTCGCCGTGCCGGCCGATCTGGTGGGCGACGCCAAGGCCTATCTGCAGGACGGCGTCACCGTGCACCTGTCGCTGCACAACGACATCCCGATCGCCATCGAACTGCCGGCGCGCGCCGTGCTGGAAGTGGTGGAGACCGAGCCGGTGATGAAGGGGCAGACCGCATCCGGGTCGCCCAAGCCGGCGATCCTGTCCAACGGGATCCGCACCATGGTCCCCACCTACATCACCGTCGGCACCCGCGTGGTGGTGATGACCGAAGACGGCGCCTACGTGGAGCGGGCGAAGGACTAGCTCTCTCCCTTCCCCCTCGACGGGGCAAGGGCCGGGGTCGGGGGTGGGTGCACCAGGCTTCCGGAAGAGCGCGCGAGGCGCAGCCTCCCACGCCCTTCGCTCTCACGCTGTTCTCCGACACCCCCAACCCAACCCTTCCCCCATCAAGGGGGAAGGGCTTGCGCACCCACGCTGACCGGCTCCACCGGCGCTGGCTTTCCCGCCTTCAGCGTCATCCCCTTGGCGATCAGCCTGAGCGCCTCCCAGTGGATGCCGGCGATCACCTTCAGGGTCAGCAGGGGATGGGCGAACCAGGCGCGCAGCAAGGCCGCGTCGTCGAGCGGGCGGCGCGCGGCGGCGAAGCGGGCGTTGAGCAGCAGGCCCTCGCGGTCGAAGGTTCGGATGATGACGTCGAGGCGCTCGGCCGGCGGCAGGATGCGGAAACTGTAGACCAGGTCCATGTCCATGAAGGGCGAGACGTGCAGGCGCTTGGCGGCGCTCTGGCGGACCACGCCGCGCGCGTCCGGTTCGGCCGGCATCAGATAGCTGTGCCGCTCGCCGAAGGTGGAGGACACCTCGTAGAGGATGGCCTTGAGCTGCTGGCCCGGCGTGTAGCAGAAGTAGACCGACAGGGGATTGAACCCATGGCCGAGCACGCGCGGCATGCAGAGCAGGCGGATCGGGCCGCCGGCGATGGCGAGGCCGGCGGCGTCGAGGTGGCGCTCGACCTGAAGGCGGAGCGGCGTATCCGAGCCGTCGCCGTGGTCTCGTTCGCGGAAGCTGGTCAGGTTGAAGCGCCCGAGCGAGAACCAGCGCAGCCGCCGCGCCAGGGCCGGCGCCTCGTCAAGGTCGAGCAGGAGCATGAAGATCCGATAGCGCAGGGCGTGCCGCTTGGGCCGCAGCCGGACGTGCGACACCTCGCCGACGTAAAGGGCCGAGGCGCCGGTCATGCCGCGAGAAGGTCGGGCGCCGGGTCGGTCACATAGATCCGACCCGACTCGTTCTTCACCGTCCACGGCCGGCGCAGGCCGCCGAGCTGCTCGGCCACGGCCAGGCCCGACTGCAGGCCGTCCTCGTGGAAGCCGGCGCCGAAATGGGCGCCGCAGAACCAGACGCCGCCCTCGCCCTGCAGCGACCAGATCCGCCGCTGGGCCTCGAGCGCCGCCGTGTCGAACAGCGGGTGCTCATAGTCGTAGCGGCCGAGCACGCGGGCCGGATCGGGCTCCGGCGACGGGTTCAGGGTGACGAACAGGTCGGGCGCGCGCGGCAGGGCCTGCAGCCGGTTCATCCAATAGGTGACGCAGAAGCCCTCCGGAGCGTCGCGGCGGCCGAGGTGATTCCAGGCCGACCAGGCGGCGCGGCGGCGCGGCATCAGCGCCTTGTCGGTGTGCAGGACGGCGAGGTTGCGGCTGTAGCGGAAGGCGCCGAGGACGGCGGTCTCCGCGGGGGTCGGCTCGGCGAGAAGGGCGAGGGCCCGGTCGGCGTGCGTGGCGATCACCACCTGGTCGAACCGCTCGACCTTGCCCGAGCCGTCCCGCACCAGGACGCCGTCGGGGGTGCGCCGCACCTCGGTCACCGGGCTGGCGGCGCGCACCGCCAGGCCTTCGGCCAGCCGCTTCACATAGGCCCGCGAGCCGCCGTCCACCGTGCGCCACTGCGGCCGGCGGAGCAGATTCAGCAGGCCGTGGTTGTCGAAGAAGCGGATCAGCGCCTCGGCCGGATAGTCGCGGGCCCCGGCCGGCGAAGTCGACCAGATCGCGCCCACCTGCGGCAGCAGATGGTCGTCCTGGAAGGCCCGGCCGTAGCGGCCGCGGTCGAGCAGTTCGCCGAGGGTGCAGGGCTGGGCCTTCAGGGCGGCGAGGGCGCGCGGCGCCTCGCGATAAAAGCGCACCAGATCGCTCAGCATCGACCAGAACCGCGGCCGGAGCAGGTTGATCGGCTGGGCCAGGATGGCGGCCGGATGGGCGCTGCCGTATTCCAGGGCGCCGTCGTCGAGCGAGACGCCGAACGACATCTCCGCGGCCTTGGTGGCGACGCCGAGGTGATCGAACAGGGCGGTCAGGTTGGGATAGTTGTCTTCGTTGTAGACGATGAAGCCGGTGTCCACCGCCAAGCCGGCGGCGTCGACGGTATGGGCGTGGCCGCCGAGCCGCGGGTCGGCTTCGTAGAGGACGACCTCGTGGCGCTGATGGAGCAGCCATGCGCAGGACAGGCCCGAGACGCCCGCCCCGATCACCGCCAGCTTCATCCGCCGGGGGCCGCCATCGAACGCCATGATGTTCCTCGCTTCCATTCGCCGAGAGCTACGCGTCGAAGCGGCGAGCGGATGAGCGTAGAAACAATTCGAGCGGGAGGTCGAAGGTTCCGTGGAAGCTTCCGGGGAGGGTTGGAGCGTTTGCGGAGGGTATCTGTGAACCCTCTCCCCGGTGAGGGGCGTGTGTTTCCCCCTTTCTAGCGTCATGCTTCATCCGTCCGCGCGTTGGGGCCGTAACTGAAAGCGAGCGAGGAGGACGGCGTGGTCGCAGGCGGCAGGCAATCGAACGGGTTCAGGCTCGGCGCCATCCTGGCGCCGGCGGTGGCGGACTCCGCTGGCTTCATTCGCGCCGACGCCGGCCCGGGCGCATGATCGCGTCCATGATCGTTCTCGTGATCGCGGTCCTGGCCGCCATGGCGGTCGTGATGACCGTCGGCTGGCTCGTCCAGCGCGCGGCGGGCGACGCCGGATGGGTGGACGTGTTCTGGACCTATGGCACGGGCGCGACCTGCGCGGTCGCCGCCCTGGTCCCGCTCGCGGGCGGGTCCGTGCCGGGCCCGCGCCAGCTGATGGTGGCGGGCTTGGTGCTCGTCTGGTCGGTCCGGCTCGGGACCTACGTCGCCGTGCGGGTGGCCGGGGGCCCGGAGGACGCGCGCTACGCCGGTTTCCGGCGCGACTGGGGCAGGGGCTTTCAGGCCCGCATGTTCGGGGTCATGCTGATCCAGGCCCCGGCGACGGCGGCCCTGTCGATCTCGATCCTGCTGGCGGCGCGCAACCCGACGCCCGGCCTTGGCCTCGCTGACCTGACCGGCCTGGCGATCCTCGTCGGCGCCATCGTCGGCGAGAGCGTCGCCGATGGCCAGATGAAGCGGTTCAAGGCCGACCCTGCCCACAAGGGCCAGGTGTGCGACCAGGGCCTGTGGGCCTGGTCGCGGCATCCCAACTATCTGTTCGAGTTCCTGGGCTGGCTCGCCTACCCGGTTATCGCCTTCCGACCGGCCGACCCCTGGACCCTGCTGGCCCTGATCGGACCGGCCCTGATGTTCGCCATCCTGCGCTTCGGCACCGGCGTGCCGCCGCTCGAGGCGGCCATGCTGCAGTCCCGCGGCGACGCCTATCGCCGCTACCAGGCCCGCGTCAGCCCCTTCCTGCCCCGCCCGCCCAAGGACATCCCCGCATGAGCGCCGTCGCCTCGGTCATCTCCGCCTTCGAGGGCGCGCCCCTGCCGGACGGGCTCCGCCGGGCGGCGGTGAGCGTCCTGGTCGGCAGCGCCAAGCGGTCCCTGGCCGGCGCGCCCGCCGACGCCGACGCGGCGTTCGCGCAGGCCATGGCCGGGCGCCCGATCGCCGAGCACACCAGGGCGGCCAACGACCAGCACTACGAACTGCCGGACGCCTTCTTCCAGCACGTGCTGGGGCCCAGGATGAAATACTCCTCCTGCCTCTATCCCACCGGCAAGGAGACCCTGGCGGAGGCCGAAGACCTCGCCCTGGCCGAAACCTGCGCTCATGCCGACCTCGAGGACGGCCAGTCGATCCTCGAGCTCGGCTGCGGCTGGGGATCGCTCAGCCTGTGGATGGCCGAGACCTATCCGAACGCCAGCATTGTCAGCGTCTCCAACTCCGCCTCCCAGCGGGCCTTCATCGAGCACAAGGCCGCGGTGCGCCGCCTCAAGAACCTCACGGTCGTCACCGCCGACATGAACGACTTCGCGCCCGGCGGCGAGCGGCGCTTCGACCGGGTGGTGTCGGTGGAGATGTTCGAGCACATGGCCAACTGGCGCACCCTGCTCGAACGGGCGCGCGGCTGGCTGAGGCCGGACGGGGCCCTGTTCCTGCACGTGTTCAGCCATCGGCGCGCGCCCTACCGCTTCGACGCCGAGGATCCGGCCGACTGGATCGCCCAGCACTTCTTTACCGGCGGACTGATGCCGAGCCACACCCTGGTGCGCGAGTTCGCCGACCTGTTCGCGCTCGAAGCCGACTGGCGCTGGAGCGGGACGCACTACGCCCGCACGGCCGAGGCCTGGCTCGCCAACTACGACCGCCACGCCGACGAGATCGCGCCGATCCTGCGCGAGGTCTACGGCAAGGACGCCAAGCTGTGGGGCCGACGCTGGCGGCTGTTCTTCCTGTCCACCGCCGGCCTGTTCGGCCACGACCGGGGCGAGGAATGGGGCGTCAGCCACTATCGCCTGCGTCCCACCCCGCAAGGCGCCTGATAATGCTGAAGATCGGCTTGGCCTATCTGTCGACCGGGCTGGCGTTCATCGCCCTCGACGCCTGTTTTCTGACCCTGGTCGGGCCCAGGCTCTATCGGCCGGATATCGGCCCGCTGCTCGGCGAGGGGGTCCGTCTCGCGCCGGCGATCCTGTTCTACCTGCTCTATATCGCCGGCCTCGTCTGGTTCTGCGTCGCCCCGGCGCTTGGCGGGAGCTGGACCCGCGCGCTCGTGGCGGGCCTCGTGCTGGGCCTCGTGGCTATGGAACCTACGACCTGACCTGTCAGTCGGTGATGCGGCTCTGGTCGTGGAGGATCACGATCGTGGACCTGGCCTGGGGCGCCTTCGCCAGCGGCGCGGCTTCGGCCCTCGGCCTCTTGGCGACCAAAGCTTTGCAGTCCAAGCTGGGCCTGCCATGACCACCAGCCTCCCGCTCGATACCCGTATCGTCTCCGGCGGTTTCGGCCGCGGACGCTCCGCCGGCCTGACGGCCCTGATCGGCGCCCTGCAGAAATGCTGGAGCGCGGGCACGCTGACGGTGGTCGCGCCCGACGGCTCGGTTCACCAGATGCACGGGGCCGAGCCCGGACCCGAGGCGGTGATGCAGGTGCGCGACGCCCGCATGGTCGGACGGGTGCTGACCTCGGGCGACATCGGCTTCGCCGAGAGCTTCATCGCCGGCGAGGTGGATACGCCGGACCTCGAGCGGCTGCTCACCACCTTCTCGATCAATTTCGACGCCATGGCGCGCCTGCTGAGCGGCAAGCCGGTGCTGCGCTTCCTCAACGCCGTCGGCCACGCGCTGAACCGCAACAGCAAGACGGGCTCGCGGCGCAACATCTACGCCCACTACGACCTCGGGGACGACTTCTACCGGCTGTGGCTGGATCCGGGCCTGAACTATTCTTCGGCCCTGTTCACCGATCCCAGCCAGGATCTCGCCGCCGCCCAGCGCGCCAAACACGCGGCGCTGGCGGAGGCGATGGCGCTGCAGCGGGGCCAGAGCCTGCTCGAGATCGGCTGCGGCTGGGGCGCCTTCGCCCGCTTCGCGGCCACCGAATACGAGGCCCGGGTGACGGCCATCACCGTCTCGCCGTCGCAGCACGCCTTCGCGTCTCGGATGATCCAGGCGGAGGGGCTCGGCGAGCGGGTCAAGGTCGAGCTGCGCGATTATCGCGACATGGAGGGCCGGTTCGACCGCATCGCCTCGATCGAGATGTTCGAGGCGGTGGGCGAGGCCTACTGGCCGGCCTACTTCTCCACCATCCACGACCGGCTCGAGAACGGCGGGCGGGCGGCCCTGCAGATCATCACCATCGACAACGCCCTGTTCGACGACTACCGCCGCCGGCCCGACTTCATCCAGATGCACATCTTCCCGGGCGGCATGCTGCCGAGCGAGGCGCGGCTGAAGCAGGAGACCGGCCGCGCGGGCCTCGACTGGACCGGCGTGCGCCGGTTCGGCCAGGACTATGCCGAGACCCTGGCCGAATGGGGCCGCCGCTATCGCGCCCAGGCCGCCGAAGTCGCCGCCCAGGGCTTCGACGCCCGCTTCGACCGGCTGTGGCGCTACTACCTGGCCTATTGCGAAGCCGGCTTCCGCACCCGCCGCACCGACGTGATCCAGCTCGGACTGGCGCGGGGGTAGTTCCCAAAACGGGGGAGCCGCTTTGGCTCTACAGCAGCTGCAGCTTGCCGGTGGCGACCACCGGACCGGTGGGCTGGCCGGTGGGCGAGCCGCCTTCGGGTTCGATGGAGACGGCCAGCACTTCGGCGCCGGTGGGGCTCTTGTCGAGCTTGAGCTGCACCGGCTTGGCGAACTGGGCGACGCCGAGCGAGACCGGCTTGCCGTCGGCGCCGATCAGCCAGAGCTCGGGCGAATGTCCGGGCGTGACCGACATCGACACCGGCTGCAGGATCACCCGGTGGTGGGCCGGGTCCATCATGGCGACGTAGACCACCGGGCCCTTGTTGGCGGCGGCGAGCTCGGAGGTCATCACCGGCGTCGGTCCTTCGCGCCGGGGCAGGAAGGCCACGAGCGCCAGCACGGCGGCGATCCCGGCGGCGGCGGCGGCCGCGCTGCGCCAGAGGATCAGGCTCCTTCGCAGGCGCAGCTCGACCACATTGCCGAGGGCGCCCAACCGCTCAACGATGCCGGTCCAGATATAGTCCGGGGCCGCGATGGGAGCGACGCCGTCGAGCAGGGCGGCGAGGCGGGCGCGCCAGCCCTCCACCTGCCCGGCGAACACCGGGTCGGTCAGTTCACGCCGCTCGGCGGCCTCCCGCTCGGGCGTGTCGAGCACGCCCAGCGCGTGTTCTGCGGCGAAGAGGTCCGTCTCCTCGCCGGGCGGGGCGGGTCCGAGGTCGCTCATGGTTCGAGCCCGCTCATTGTTCCAGACAGGCGCGCAGTCGCATCAGCGCCCGGCGGATCCAGCTCTTCATGGTGCCGACCGGGGCGCCCGCGGCTTCGGCGAGGGCGGCGTAGGTCTTGCCGTCGAAGAAGGCGGCGCGGATGTAGGCGGCGGTGTCGGGTTCGAGTTCGCCCATGCAGCCCTGCATGCGCCGGTAGGTCTCCGCGCCGACCAGGGCGCCGTCGGCGAGCGGGCTGGCGTCGGGGGTTTCCGCCGCCGCCTCGATCGGGCGGTTCAGATGCGCCTTGCTCGCCCGCAGCCGGTCGATGGCGCGGTTGCGCGCCAGGGTGGCCAGCCAGGTGATCGGGCTGACGCCCCGGCCGGGGTCGAAGGTCCCGGCGCGCCGCCAGACGGTGACATAGATGTCCTGCAAGGCGTCCTCGGCTTCGCTGCGGTCCCCCAAGATACGGAGGCAGATGCCGAATAGTTTCGCCGAGGTCTGTTGATAGACGAGCTGCAGGGCGCCCTGGTCCCCGGCCGCCACCCTGCCGAGAGCCTGGCTCAATCGCTGACGGTCTGCAGTCACATCCACGCAGGGCGCTCCGAATCCGACGCCGAGCGCCGCGCGCATCCAATCGCAAGCCCGTCGCCGACGTCAAGCGACCCTCACGGCCCAGGTTACTAGCATTTAATGATAGCTACCTTGTATCGCACGCTACCTTGCCGTATCCAGGCCTTCGAAACGAGGAGCGCCGCGGTGCCCGAGGCCATTGAAATCCAGCTGAAGAAGGGGGTGCTCGAGCTCTGCGTGCTCGCTCTCCTGTCCGAACACGACAGTTATGCCTACGAGATCGCCAGCCGACTCGCCGACGGCATCGGCATGGGCGAGGGGACCATCTACCCCCTGATGCGGCGACTGCAGAACGATGGCCTGGTGGAGACCTATCTGGTGGAATCCACGGCCGGCCCGTCGCGCAAATACTATCGGCTGACCTCCGCGGGGGCGGCGAGCTTCAGCGCTCAGAAGGCGGCCTGGTCGTCCTTCGCCGGCGCGGTGCAAGGCATTTTGGGAGGCGCAGCGTGACCCGACAGGCGTTCATGGCCCGATTGCGGGAGGGGCTGCGCGGACTTCCGCCGCAAGCCCAGGCCGAGATCGCGGCCGACTACGAGGCCCACTTCGCCGACGGAGCGGCGGCCGGGCGCAGCGAAGCCGATGTGGCCGCCAGCCTCGGCGACCCCGCCCGGCTGGCGCAGGAGCTGCGGGCCGAAGCCGGTCTGAAGCGCTGGGAGCAACAGCGCAGTCCGGCCAGCGCCGCCGCCGCCGTGTTCGGCCTGCTTGGTCTCGGCGCCCTCGACATCCTGATCATGCTGCCGATCCTGATGGGTGTGGGCGGAACCCTGCTCGGCGTCGGCGCGGCGGTGATCGCCCTGTTCTTCAGCGGGATCGCGGTGTTCGTCGCCGGGCCCTTCTCGGGCATTCCCGGCGGCCCGGCCGTCGCCATCCTGCTGGGCGTGGGACTGATGACCGGCGCGGTCTCGCTGGGCGCCCTGGTCGGCGTCGCCACCATAGGCCTCGTCAACGCCGTCGTCTGGTACGCGCGGCTGCACTATCGAGTGCTGAAGCCGGCCCTCGAGTCCCAGACCTTCGGAGGCCTGTCATGATCCGTACGCTGCTGATGATCGCCGTGGCCGGCTTTCTGGTCTCGGCCGTCACCCTGTCCGTCGCCGTCGCCATCACCGGCCCAGCCGCGATCGCCAACGGGGCCTGGTCGTTTGGTCCGGACGGTTGGGGCTGGCGCGGCCATGAGCATGGCTCGGGCCATTCCCGCTGGAGCATGGGCGAGGGTCGCGCCGACGGCGCCCAGGCCAGCCGCGACCTTCCCTGGTCGGGCGGCGACAGCCTGGCCATCTCCGCGCCCGCCGAGGTGCAGTTCACCCAGGCCGACGGGCCGCCGAAGGTGACGGTGAGCGGCGATTCGGATGCAGTCGCCGACGTGCGGATGGAGAACGGCCACATCCGCTACGACGACGACAACGACCATGACGACCGAAAACTGCGGATCGTCATCACCGCGCCCGCGGTGACCGACTTCACCCTCGAGGGCGACGAAACGTTCACCCTCGCTGGCTATCGGCAGGACAAGCTGGGGCTGACGGTGACCGGTCATGCCGACGTGAAGGCGTCCGGCGAGGCCCGCGACGTTCAGCTGCGGATCTCCGGTTCGGCCCGCGCCGACCTCGGCGCGCTGAAGAGCAAATCGGCCACGGTCGGCATCAGCGGCTCGGGCGAAGCCACCCTGGCGCCCACCGACGCCGCCGACGTCGACATCACCGGCTCCGGCGAAGTGACGCTGCTGACCAACCCGCCTCGGCTCAGGACCAGCATCACCGGTTCCGGCCAGATCCACCGCCCCGGCGCATGATCCCTACGTAATCTTGCTGCGACCAACTGGCGGGTCAGCGAAGGTTGTCGTTAACCCTATTTGAAGTGGCGGAGACTTCTACTCGAACCTTGCGGGCGACTCGTGGGCCCGGTCGAGGAGGCGTCGATGGCGTCCGCACTGAAGAAGAAACCCGCGCCGTCGTCGCTTGACCTCCTGCCGGCGGTGGTTCCGCGCGAGGCCGACCGCGCGCCTCGGCTGGTCAGGCTGGTTCCGCTGCAGACCATCCCCATGCCCAATGGCGTGCTGGGCGTGGCCGAGGTCTCCAAACACATCGGCTTCCCCGTCCACCGCGCCTACTACATCAAGGAGGTGCCGGCGGGCGACAGCCGGGGCGGGCATGGCCACAAGGCGCTGCGCCAGTGCTTCCTGTGCCTGCGCGGCAGCGCGCTCTTGACGGTGACCAAGAACGGCCGCAGCGAAGCCGTCCGGCTCGGCGCGACGCCGCAGGCCGCGGTGGTGGACGCCGGCTGCTGGCGCGACCTCAGCGCATTCTCCGAAGACTCCGTGGTCATCGTCCTGGCGTCCGAGGAGTACGACGAGGCCGACTACATCCGGTCCTACGACGACTTCGTGCGCTGGGAGACCGTGGGCGAGCCGGTGACGTCCGTGCCCTATCTCGACCTCGGCCGGACCTGGAAGGCGATCGGCCCGCAGATCGAACTGGCGATGCGCCGGGTCCTCGGCTCGGGCCAGCTGATCGGCGGCCCCGAGGTCGCCGCCTTCGAAGGCCACTTCGCCGATTACTGCGAGACCAGCCACATGGTCGGCGTGGGCAACGGTCTCGACGCTCTGGTCATCGCCCTGCGCGCCTGGGAGATCGGCCCCGGCGACGAGGTGATCGTCCCGGCGCACACCTTCGTGGCGACGGCGCTGGCGGTCGAGGAGACCGGCGCGACCACGGTGCTGGTGGACGTCGAACCCGACACCGGCCTGATGGACATGGGCAAGCTCGCGGGCCTGATCACCGCGCGGACCAAGGCGGTCATTCCCGTTCACCTCTACGGTCATCCGGCCGACATGGACGGCCTCCGCGCCGCCATCGGCGACCGCGACATCAGGATCCTCGAAGACGCGTGCCAGGCCCACGGCGCCCGCTACCGGGGCGCGCGCTGCGGCGGCCTCGGCGACGCCGCCGCCTTCAGCTTCTACCCGACCAAGAACCTCGGGGCCCTGGGCGACGGGGGCGCCTTGGCGACCGCCGACGACGCGACCGCCGAGCGTGCGCGGATGATCGCCAACTATGGCTCCCGGGAGAAATACCGCCACGACATCCTCGGCCGCAACTCGCGGCTCGATCCGCTGCAAGCGGCCGTGCTGGACCTGAAGCTTCAGCACCTCGAGGGTTGGAACGCCCGGCGCTCGGCCTTGGCGATGCGCTACTTCGCGGGCCTTGCGGACGTACGCGGGGTCGACTTGCCGGCCGTGCGGCCGTGGGCCTCTCCCGTCTGGCACGTCTTCCCGATCAGGGTCGGCGCGGCGCGGGACGCGCTGCAGGCCTTCCTGCAGGCGCGCGGGGTCGGCACCAACATCCACTATCCGATCCCGGTCCACCTGCAGCCGGCCTATGCCGGCCGCTGGGAAGAGGGCGCCTTTCCCTGCGCCGAGACCCTGGCCCGCTCCCTGCTCAGCCTGCCTCTCGATCCGACGCACACCGACCGCGAGATCGACTTCGTCGTGGCCGCCATCCGGGCCTTTTTCGGGCGTTAGAACCAGGCGGATTCTAGGGTACAGAAACCGCCTGCCCGGCGGGCGTAACGGCGAAGATCGGGCGAGATGATCCGTTGGGTGCAACTGGGCACGGCGAGCGTCCCAGGCGGCAGCGGCTCGCTGCGCCTGATGCAGCGCGGCGACGAGTTCTCGATCTTCGCCGGGGCGGACGAGCTGATGGGCACCCGGCTCAGCGGCTCGGAGGAAGCCCTGGCGTCGCTGGCCGGCGAGCGCCTGCGCGGCCGGGCGCGGCCTAAGATCCTGATCGGCGGGCTCGGCATGGGCTTCACCCTGCGCCGGGCCCTGGCCACTTTCGGGCCGGACGCGCGGATCACGGTGGCCGAGCTGGTGCCCGAGGTGGTGACCTGGGCGCGGGGCCCTCTGGCGGGAATCCACGGCGACAGCCTGTCGGATCCGCGCGTCACGCTCTACGCCGGCGACGTCGGCGATCTGATCGAGGGGGCCTCCGCCCGCTATGACGCCATCCTGCTCGATGTCGACAACGGGCCGGCCGGGCTGATGCGCGACGCCAACGACGATCTTTACGATCACTACGGCCTGCGCGAGGCGCACGCCGCGCTGACGCCCGGCGGGGTGCTCGCCGTCTGGTCGGCCTCGCCGGAGCCGGTGTTCACCCAGCGCCTGCGCGCCGCCGGCTTCCGCGTCGAGGATCACCGCGTCCGCGCCAACGGCCGCAACACCGGCCCCCGCCACGTGGTGTGGATCGCGACCAAGCCGGGATAGCGGCGCCGTCGCGATCCTGCCCGTCGTGAAATCCGCATGCGGTGGATCCGATCAGCGGCTTCCCAACGCCGGGGCGAAGGGAGGCGCTGGCGACGCCCTTCCAAGCCCGAAAGGAACGCCGTGGCGCCGCATGGTGTCCCGCGCGGGACGCTCGACGAGGTGGTGGATCACTATCGCCAAGGGGACGACGCCCAGGACCTGCATCAGCCATAGCCATAGGGGCGCCGGGCCGCCGCCGGCCAGCAGGTGATCCAGGAGCTTGCCGGACGCCAGCTGCCAGGGAATGCAGACCATGTAGATCGAGAAGCTGATCTCGCCCAAATACGTCCAGACCGGTGAGGTCAGAAACGTCGAACCGGCGCCGGACACGCTGGCCAATCCGAACAGCAGCGCGCCGAAAAGGGCGACCGAGATCCAATCGGGCGCCGCGACCTGGGCCGCGCCGACGATCGCCGCCATCGCCATCGCGCAGACGACCAGCGCCGTGCGCGACGTCCGGACCGGATGGGACGCCCACAGCAGGAAGACAGCGCAGCCCAGGCTGAAGCAGGGCACGATGCGCAAGGCGCCCCAGGCGATCGTCGCCTGGGTAAGGGGAAATCCGGCCAGCCGGGCAAAGGCCGATTCCAGCGCGGCGACCAGAAGCACCGCCAGTCCCACGGCCAGTCTCGGCCGGGCGCGCAGTCGCCACGCCAGCCAGGCGAAGCCGGGAAAGGCCAGGTAGGCGAACCATTCCGCCGAGATCGACCAGGAGGGGTGGTTCCAGCCGCCGAGCGGCGCCAGACCCCACGCCTGGGTCAGGGTCAGCTGGGCGGGAAGCGAAGACCAGACGAGCACCTTGTCGCCGGCCGGCAGGCCGACCAGGATCGCCGCGCCGACCATCGCGCCCATCAGGGCCAAGGTGGCGAGATGAACAGGATAGACCCGCGCGAGGCGCGCCCACAGGAAGCCGGGATAGCTGAACCTCCGTTCGCCGACGGCGCCGAGGTAGACATGGCTGAGGATGAAGCCGGACAGGACGAAGAACAGCTCGACGCCGAGATAGCCCTTGGCGATGAACGCCGGCATCGGCCGACCCAGGGCGGGCCAGAAATCGAAGATCACCACCCACATCGCGGCAAAGAAGCGCAGCGCGGTCAAGGCCTTGAGGTTCTGCGGCATCATCCGGGACCAGGGTTGCGCGGGAGTCCGCTCGCCCCCCTTATGCGCGGCCTCTACCTAACAGACGGTGTGAGGCTGCGACGCCGCGCCCGGCCTCGGCAAGGGCGCGGTGCGCGAGGGCCGGCGCCCCGATCCGTCCGGGGCCTGGGGACGAGCTGCTCCGGATGCGGCCTTCGGCTTTGTCCGATAGGCTGGTCGCCTCCTGAGTCGCCGGCGGCGAGCCAGGCTCGTCGCGGAGGCGGATCGCATGAAATTGGCGTTCTTTGGCTATGCGTGGAATCCGCAGCTGCAGACCGACGCCTACATGACGGAGACGATCGACTCGCTGGCGCGGACTGGCGCGGACGTGGACGTCTATCTCGGCAATCAGCTCTCGGGCGAATACGGCATCTACGGCCTCAACAGCAAGGTCTCGCTGCGCATGCTCCAGCGGTTCATCGCCGCCCAGGACTACGACGCCGTCGTCGCCTTCAACAATTCGATGCTGATCCCGCAGATCATGGGCGCCCTGCGCGGCCGCGTGGTGACGGTGATCGTCGACGAGCCCGAGCACCTGTTCGACTATTTCCGCACCGGCCCGTGGGAGGTGTTCCGCAAGGACGTCGAGATTTTCGCCATGTCGTCGGCGCTGGAGCGCCGGATCCGCGAGCAGGTGAAGGACGTCGACGGACGGCTGTACTTCACCCTGCCGGCGACGCGCATCGACCTGGAGGCGCGCGGGGCGCCCGCGAACTTTCCGATCTCCTGGGTGGCGAGCTATGTCGGCGACGCCAACCTCGATCTTTATTTGAAGCTCGTCGCCGAGTTTCCGGAATACCACGCCCTGACCGCGAAATGCCTGGATCTGGTGGCCCGCGACGGCGACCTGAAGTCGGTCCAGGCCGAGAACGGCGGCGACGCCGCCCTGATCGCCAACCTGCCCTGGACCTTCGACTATTTCCAGGTGCAGATGCAGAACATCCTTACCAATCGCAGCCGGGTCGCGACGGTGGAGCGGCTGGCGCCCCACGGCCTGGCGCTGTTCGGCAACGCCAACTGGCAGAGGCTGCTCAGCCATAGCGCCCCGGTGCTGAAGGCCTTGCGGCCGGGTCCGGCGCCGGCCACCCACGCGGACCTGCGGCGCGTCTACAACGCCTCGAAGGTCTCCATCAACCTGCCCCAGGCGCACACCATCAACGACGCCGTCCAGTACCGGGTGATCGACGTCATGGCGTCCAACGCCCTGATGATCACCCAGCGCAGCCCGAGCTCCGACCTCTACCGCGTGTTCGGCGCCGACTGCCCGATACCGACCTATCGCGACCTCGACGAGCTGGAGACGCTGTGCGCCCACTTCCTGCGGCACGAGGACGAGCGCCTGGCCCTGGTCGAGCGATGCAATGCGCTGGTGGCGACCGGTTTCAGCTTCGATGAGCGGGCGGCCGATTACCTGAGGGCGGCTGGCCTTCCGCCGCCGCCGGCCGTGCAGCGCCCGGGCGCGGTGCGCCGGCTCGACCTCGGCCTGTTCCACGGCGACGGGTGAAGCGAAGCAGCCCTAAGCGGCCTGAGGGGCTGCGTCATGCTCTGCGGCCATGGCCTCGAAGGCGGCCTCGAGCCTGCGGGTGAAGCCCGCCTCGTCGCGATAGGGAGAGCGCTCGAATCCCGGGCGAACGCGCGCGCGCAGGGCGCCGAGTCGCGCCGGGTCGCGGGCCAGCGCCACGGCGGTCTCGACATAGGCGTCGAGCGTCGGGGTGATGAGGTCGTCGAGGCCGCAGGCCCGCAGGGTGACGGCCCCGATGCGCACGTGCATGTGCTGGCCTTCCCAGGTCAGCACCGGAATCCCCGCCGAGACCGCGTCGAGGGTGGTCGTCAGCCCCTGGTAGGGGAACGGGTCGAGGATCAGGTCGACGGTGCGGTAGGTGGCCAGATAGGCCGCGCCGGTCTCGAAGGCGGGGAAGTCGATCCGTTCGGCTCCGACGCCGAAGGCCGCGAACTGCGCCCGCAGGGTGCGCTGCAGGGCGGGGTCCTGGTAGTAGCCCGAGCGCAGCACCAGCCGGGCGGTCGGGACGGCGGTGAGGATGCGGGACCAGGCCTGGATCACCTCGAGGGTCAGCTTGGCCGGATGGCCGAAACAGCCGAGGGTCGCAAAGCCGTTCGTCCGCATGGGCGTCTCTCCGGCCGGCGGCATGTCATGGAATTGCCGGAACGGGGCGATCACCGGACCGATCGGATAGATGGTTTCGGTAAACAGCGCCTGGGCGCCCGGCAGGTCGTAGTCGTCGGCGTGCAGGACGTAGTCGAACGCCTTGAGGCCGGTGGTCTCGATGTAGTTCAGCCACGAGACGTTGATCGGCGCGGGCCTGCGGGCGAAGGCGGTGAGCCGGTTGCCGGCGGTGTGACCCCACAGGTCGACCATGATGTCCACCTCGTCCACCGCGACCTTCAGCGCGAAGGTCTCGTCGTTCATGGTCGAGACGTCGCGCCAGAGGTCGGCGCAGCCGCGGATCGCGAATCCGGTGGCGTCGCTGGGGGCGGCGCCGGCGTAGCAGACGATGCTGAATCGGTCCTTGTCGTGATGTTCGATCACCGGCCGGAAGAATTTGGTGAGCTGGTGCTCGTCGAACTGCGGCGCGAAATAGCCGATGCGCAGCTTGCCGTCCGGCCGGGACAGTCGGCGCGGCCTGCTTCTGGGCAGGTGCGCCGCGTGCCGGCTCCACCAGCGCAATCCCTCCTGATACATGGCGTCCGGCGTCGACCGTTGGAACGCCCGGGCGTAGTCCAGAAACGAATGATGCGCCGGGCTCGGCCAGCGGCGCTCGAGGGACTCGAAGGCGGCGATGGCTTCTTCGATGCGGCCCTGGTGCTGGAGGGCGAGGCCGAGGCGCAGGCGCAGGGCGGGCACGTCCGGATTGGCGTCGACCAGCCGCAGGAGCAGGCTCGCGGCGGTGGCCATCTGGTTGGTGGCGTAGAACCCGTCGGCGAGTTCGAGGAGCCGCTGCGGATCGGCGTCCGTGCGGTTGGCCTCGGGGGCGTTGCGCTCCAGGATCATCCGCGCATGCTGCTCGCGGGCTTCGGCGAACGTGCGCAGAGCCTCGTCGAGCCTGCCGCAGGCGATCTGGGCGCTGGCGAGCTGGTAGCGGGTCTCCGGGTCCCAAGGGCGTCGGACGACGGCGCCACGGAACAGGGCCTCCGCATCGGCGGCCCGGCCGTCGGCCAGGCAGACTGCGCCCGCGTTCATCAGCTCATGGGTCTCATGGCCCAGCAGGGAGACCGCGAAATCGGGCGGGGCGGCGGACGCGGATGCCTCAGGCACGACGGATCTTCTTCTGGCGGGCAGTGTGCAGGGAGTCTTCGGTGACGACCACCTTGGAGGGCGCCTTGAAGGCGGACAGGGCGGCGCGACAGGCGATGCGGATTCGACGCTTCAGGGCGTCCGGATCCTCGGGAGCCTGCAGCGCGACCTTGGCCACCACGATCTGGCCCAGCAGGGGGTGGGCTTCGCCGATCACGGCCACGTCGAGAATGTTGTCGAGCGCCAGGATCACATCCTCGACCTCGGCCGGATAGACCTTCTGGCCGCCCACGTTGATGATGTCGGTGACCCGGCCGAGGATTTTGATGTAATCGCCATCCACCTCCACCCGGTCCTGGGTGTTGAACCAGCCCTCGGCGTCGATGTTCGAGGGGGCGTTGAGGTAGCCCAGCATGGCGTAGCGCGAGCGGATCCACAGGATCCCGTCGCGGACCTCGGTCTCGAAGCCCTCGCCGCCGACCCGCACCCAGAGCGAACCGTCGGGCCGCGACTGCGAGCGCAGGACGCCCACTTCGGAGAGCCCATAGGTCTGTTGCAGTTCGACGCCGGGGAAGGCCTCGATCAGGCGGTTCAGCGTCGACTGGGGCATGACCTCGGTGCCGTAGGTGATGCGCTTCAGCGAGGAGAGGTCGAGCTTGCGGTGCAGGCCGGACGCCAGCATCAGCGTCAGGAAAGACGGCGTGGCGGGCAGGAGTTCGACGCGGTGGGCGGCGATGGCCTCGCACACCGCGTTCACCGAGCGGTCGGCGACCGTGACCACGGTCCCGAGGCTGCTGGCGATGCCCAGCACGGTGTTGATCCCGCCGAAATGGTCGATCATCAGGAACGGGATGGCCCGGGTCGCGGCGCGGGCCGTGCGGAACTTGTCGGCGATCCGTTCGAAGTCGTGGAGGATCGCCTTCGGCGCGCCGCTGGAGCCCGACGAGAACAGGATCAGGCCCGGCCGGCCGGCGGCGACGAGCCCGGCGATCAACGGGTGCTCGACCGGGATGGAGCGGCGGGCGAAGCTCGCGTCCCGATTCTCGGGGTCGAACGTCACGAACCAGTCGCAGCCTGAGATGAGCAGGGCCGCGTCCTCCTCGACCACCGCGGCGCGGCTGAGCGGGATGACGATGGCGCCGCGGCGCGCCAAAGCCAGGATCAGGCAGACGACCGCGGGGGCGTAGTCGGCCAGGACCGCCACCTTGTCGCCCGCCTGGACGCCCTGCTGCTCCAGCGTCGCGCCGAAGGCGTCGATCGCCGCGATCGCCTCGCCGTAGGTGGTGGCGCGCCCGTCGTGGACGAAGGCCGCTCGGTCCGGCGCGGTGGCGAAACGGTCGAACAGCCACTCCATGACTAGTCAACCACAAGGTCTTGCAGCACGACCTTGATCAGGGCGTAGGAGGTGATCTCCGCGGCGTCCTCGTCGGGGATCTCGACCCCGAAGGTCTGCTCGAGGGCCAGCACCAGGTTCATGTGTTTCAGCGAATCCCAGCCCGGGATGGTGTCCGAACTGGCGTCCGGGCCGATCGTCTCGACCGGTACGCCGAGTACGCTCGCGATAACCTGCTTGAGCAAGGCCTCATCGATCATGCAAGCACCTTGATCCAGGGAGAGGGGGGAGCTTCGAAGGCGGCGAGGGCGATCGCGTAGGAGCGCACGCCGTCCGTCTCGCCGATCAGCGGCAGGCCGAGGCGATCGTAGAAGTCCGCCGCCTGCGCGTTCTTGGCGGTGGGCCGGAAGCTGGCGCGAACCTGGCGGGCGCCGCGCGCCGCGGCGTCCGCGAAGACGGTCGGCCAGAGGGCGAATTCGACGCCGCGGCCGAGCACCCGGCAGCTCATGAACAGGCTCTCGATCGTGGCGACCTCACCGCCGAAGCGCACCACCACCACCCCGGTCAGGCCCGCGGCGCCGAACCGGTCGGCCACCTCCACCGACCAGACGGCCGCCTCCGGATCGGCCATCAGCGCTTCGATCTGCGGCGCGGCGTACCGGACGGTGGTCAGGTTGAACTGATTGGACTTCTGGCTGAGTTCGGCGATCCGCGCGGCCCGGGCGGCGTCGTCGCGAGCGAGGGTGACCGTCAGGCCGAGCGAGGCGAGATAGTCCTCCTGGGTGGCGAAGGTCTGTTGCTCGGCGAGCGCCTGGGCGCGCCGGCGGTATTGTTCGGTCTTGGCGGCCCCGTCGGTAGCGGCGGCGCCGGCCAGGAACAGGTCCTTGATGGCGGCGATCACCGCCAGATAGTCGGGCGGGCTGGCGGGGACCTGGAAGACGGCGACCTCGGGCAACTGGCTGCGCACCGCTTCGCACTCGAAGGCGGAATCGTCGAGGAACACCAGGCTGTCGAGGCCGATGTTCAGGGTGCGGGCGATCCGGCGCAGGTTCTCGACCTTGTCCGACCAGTTGACCTCCTTGGCGATGATGTCGGCGGGACGCAGCACCATGTCGGGGTGGCCTTCGAGCATGGCGTCGACCTCGCCGGGGTCGTTCTTGCTGCAGAGGCACAGCAGGACGCCCTGGCGCTGCAGGGCCAGGAATTCGGTCTGCGCCCGATGAAACACCGAGCCGGGGTAGCTCTGCGGGCTGAGCCTGACGCCGCTGGCCAGATCCTCGCCGAGCACGCCGCCCCACAGGGTGTTGTCGCAGTCGAGCACCAGCGCCTTGTGAAAACGGCTCCCGTAGGCCCGCGTCACGGCCAGGGTCTGACGCGCCCAGGCGTCCAGCAGGGCCGGCGCATAGGGCGCGGCGTTGCGCAGATAGAAGCGCAGGTCGAAGGCCTGGAGCCGGCCGACGCCGGCCGCGAGGTTCGCCATGTCGAGGAAGCGGACGTTGGCGTGGGCGGCCGCCTCCTCGCGCAGCGCCTGGTTCAGCCGCGCCAGCACGGCGTCCAGCCGGTCGCCGCCGGCCACGGGCGCGGTGATCCGGTGCAGTCCGCAGAGGATCACGGTCCGGAACGCCGCAGCGCCCCGCAGCACGAGGCGCCAGCGGCCGCGCAATTCGGCCTCGCGCGCATCGATCTCGGCCTCGGTCAGCAGCCCCGCCCGGGCCTCGAAGGCCGGCTCGAAGGTGTCGAGGAAGGGCTGAAGCAGCAGGTGATCGACGCCGGCGTCGGCGAAGCGGACCAGGTCGCCCATCGGGTCGTCGAAATTGCCCTGGCTGACCTGAAGCCTGACCCCCGCCAGGAGGGCGTGGCGGCGCAGGTAGAGGCCCAGAAGGTCGACCGTGGCCCCCGCGCTGACGCCGATGTGGGCGGCGGCGGGCGACGGCTCGGCTTCGATCGCGTTCACCGCGCCCATGAGTTCGGCCAGCGACGCCGCCGGGTCGGCCAGCACCTGTAGGGGCGCGCGGGCCATCGTGTTCAGAACGGGCCGGTTCACCGCATCACCATCCCGCCGTTCACGGCGAGGGTGTGGCCGGTGACGAAGCCCGCCTCCGTCGAGACCAGGTAGGCGACGGCGGCGGCGATGTCCTCGGGGGCGGCCAGCCGGCGCATCGGCGTCTGCCGCGCGGCGATCAGCTGGGCCTTCTGCGGAATGTCGCCGATCAGGGCGGTCTCGGTCATGCCGGGTGCGACACAGTTCACCGTCACGCCGGACGGACCGACTTCTGCGGCGAGGTAGCGCGACATCGTGGCGAGGGCCGACTTGGCCAGGGCGTAGGCGGTCCAGGCGACGGTGGGGGCGCCGTCGGTCACCTGCGAGGTGATGTTGACGATGCGGCCGAAGCGCCGCTCCGCCATGGCGGGCAGGGAGGCCTGGCTGAGCAGGAAGGCGGCTTTGACCTGCACGTCGAGGTGCGCCTGGATGTCGGCCCAGGCCATCTCGGCGAACGGTTTGGCGCCGATGGCCGGCGAGGCGTTGTTGATCAGCACGTCCACTGCGCCGAACGCCTGGGCGGCCTGCCGGGCCAGGGCCCCGGCGCCGTCAGGGCTGGCGAGATCGGCCTGAATGGCCACGGCGCGGGCCGGCCCATCCAACGCCTGGATGGCGTCGACCACGGCGTCGGCCCGGTCGGCCCGGCCGCGGTAGGCGACCACCACATCGAGGCCGTCCCGCGCCAGCCGCTGGCAGATCGCCCGGCCGATGCCGCCGCCGCCGCCCGTAACCAGGGCCACGCGCCGGCGGTCGGGATCGGAGGCCAGGGCCGGCGCCGGGCGGACCTCCAGCACCTTCACCTTGCCGGCGCCGCTGAGCACCAGCCGGCCGGCCTGGTTGGTGATGGCCGTGTCCAGGTCCAGCAGCCGGTCGCGCTCGTGCTTGGCGGTCACGGTGCAGGTGATCGTCAGCGTGTCGCCGAGGCGGACCGGCAACAGGAACTCCAGGCTCTGCGCCACCCACAGGGCGCCGGGGCCGGGAAGCTGGGTGCCGATCACCGTCGAGATGAAGGAGGCGCTCAGCATGCCATGGACGACGATGTCCTTGAAGCTGGTGGACTCCGCGTAGGCGCGATCGACGTGCAGCGGATTGTCGTCGCCGGTCATCTCGGCGAAGCGGCGCACGTCGGCCTCGGTGATGGTGCGGGTCAGCGAGCGCGTCTCGCCGACCTTGATGGCGTCGAAGTCTGCGAACACCGGCTTAGCCCTCGCCCGCGACGTTGGTCGGGACCCAGCGCCAGACACTGGCGCCGAAGTTGAACCCCGCGCCCACGGCCGCCAATACGACGGTCTGGCCGGGCTTGATCAGCCCGCGCTCCACCGCCTCGCTGAGGGCGATGGCCACCGACGCGGCGCCGGTGTTGCCGATCTCCTGGACGTTGGTGTAGGTGCGCGACAGGTCCGCGCCCATCTTGCGGACGATATAGTCGATCAGATTGTAGTTGGCCTGGTGGAAGACGAAGAAGTCCACATCGGCCAGCTCGGCGTCGGCCTTGCGCAGGGCGGCCTTGACCACCGCGGGCAGGTGGGTGATCGCCTGTTTCCAGGTGGCCAGCCCGTTCAGCTCCATCACATCGGTCTCGGCTGGCCCGGACCGGCCCATGACCGGGAAGCTCGACCCGCCGCCCCGCACCCGCACGGCCTCGTAGTTGGAGCTGTCGGTGTGGAAGGCCGAGGCGACGACGCCCGCGCCGCCGTCGCGGCGGCCGAGCACCACCGCGCCGGCGCCGTCCGAGTGGTAGATCACGCTGTCGGCGTTGGTGCGATCGATGTAGCGGCTGTTCAGCTCCACGCCGATCACCAGGGCGTTGCGGACCGAGGGATCGACGGTCATCCGGTCGCTGGCGGCGGTGAGGCCGGAGACGAAACCGGCGCAATTGGCCTGCAGGTCGAAGATCTGACCGCCCCTGGCGCCGATCTCCTTGTGCACCTTGGCCGACAGCGGCGGGAAGGTGTAGTCGGCCGAGAAGGTGCAGGCGACGATCATGTCGATCTCGTCGGCGGCGACGCCGGCGCCCGCCATCGCCCGCTGGGCGGCCTTCACCGCGAAGGCCGACGCGGTGTCTTCCGGCGCGGCCAGATAGCGGCGCTTGATGCCGGTCTTCTCGAGGATCCACTCGGGCGTCACGTCGAGGTTCCGGCAGAGTTCCTCGTTCTCCTCCACCACGCCGGCCAGGTGATGGCCGACGCCGAGAATGCAGACGCCTGATCCTTGGCGCAGGCTCATGGCTCGGCCTTGCCGAGGAAGCCCAGCAGGGCGCGATTTTTGGTGCGGATCGCCTCGAAGGACGCCGACGGCCCGTGGCCCGGATGGATCAGGCTGTCGCCGGGAATCTGGTCCCACAGCGCCAGAAGGCTCTGGCGCAGGAGGGCGTGGTTCTCGCCGGGGAGATCGGAGAGGCCGACGCCCTGGGCGTAGAGGCTGTCGCCGGTGAACAGGCTGCCGCCGAACCGGATGAAGCAGCTTCCGGGCGTATGGCCGGGGACCGGCAGATAGCGCAGCGCCTGGCCGCCGACGCGAGGCTGCGCCGGATCGACCGGCGTGACCTCCGGCAGGACGATCCGCTGGTCGAGCTTCAGCACCATCAGCAGGAAGTTGCTGGACTTCATCACCTTCACGTCGGCGGGATGCAGGAAGACCTCGGCCCCGTAGGCGCGCTGGAAGTGGCTCGCCCCGCCGAGGTGGTCGAAATGGCCGTGGGTGCAGAACACCTGGCGCGGCGTCAGCCCCAGGTCCTGCGCCGCCCGGTCGATCCGCTCCGGATCGAGGCCGGGGTCGACGACGAAGGCCTCGCCAGGGACGGCGGCGGCGCAGATATAGGCGTTGGACGGAAAGGCCCCGCCGGTGACCCGCCACACGCCGTCGGCGACCGCCTGCGCGCCCTCGGGCGGCGGGGGAAAGGCGGGCAGGACGCTCGGTCGCATCAGTTCACGCCCCCGAGGAAGACGGTCTGGGCGGTGACGTAGCTGCTGGCTTCGGCCGCGAAGAAGTCGACCACGTTGAGGATGTCGGCCGCGGTCGCGAAGCGCGGGACCGGCAGGCCGGCGATGATGGCGTCGATCTTGTCGCGCGGCAGCTGGGACAGCATGTCGCTCTCGATCGCGGTGATGCCGAGGGTGTTGCAGGTCACGTTCATGGGCCCGAACTCCTTGGCCATGACGTTGGCGAGGGTGGAGAGGCCAGCCTTGGTCGCCGCATAGACGGAGTCGCCGATGGGCTCCAGGCTGACCGCCATGGAGCCGATGTTGATGATCCGGCCCCACTTTGACTTGCGCATGAACTTGGCCGCCTCGCGCGAGACGATGAAGGGCGCCAAAAGGTTGACGTTGACCATGGCCTGGGCCGCCGCGGGCGGCATGATCATCGCGTACTGCGACGTCAGCACCGCGGCGTTGTTGACGACGATGTCGAGGCGCGTGATCTGTTTGTGCAGACCCAGGAAAGCTTTCTGGATCGCCATCGGATCGGCCAGGTCCACCTGCACGTGGTGGTAGGCCGCTGCCGTCAGGCTGGGCTCGCCGCGGGCGAAGCCGATCACGGACGCGCCTTCGCTCAGGAAGTGTTCGGCGATGATCCGGCCGACCCCACGCGTCGCGCCGGTGACGAGGGCGGTCTTTCCCGAATAGAGGTCCATACGCACGCGCGGCCAATCGAGCGCCCTGAGGGATTTCAGGCGCGACCCGATAAGGCTCGAACATGGTTAACGGCCCACGAACGGCCGGCTCAGGCGGGGGCGATTTCCTGCAGCAGCTCGAGGACATAGTCGGTCAGCGTGCCGACCGTGTCGAACGGCGAGATCTCCCGGCTCATGGCGCGGTCGTCGGTCAGGCTGATCGGCGCGTCCCACCTCATCGTCAGCGCCGTCTCCACGTCGACGATCACCGACACCAGCGACAGGGAATCGAGCGTGGCGTCCGGGCCGAACAGCGGCGTCGTCGGTCCGACCTTGACCCGCTCCGCCTCGGGCAGCTCGAGGTTCAGGCTCTCCAGGGCGCTCAGTATTATGGCCAGGACTTCCTCGCGGCGGTCCATCTTCACTCCCCCGCCGAACGCCGCCGGCCCATGGCCAGCAGGGCCGTCATCCGCGGCAGCGTCTGCGCGCGGTATTCGCCCGCCAGCAGGCCCAGGCTGATCGCGTCCATGAACTCACCATCCTTCAGGTAGTGCCGGCGCAACCGGCCTTCTTCCTGCATCCCCAGGTACTTCTGCCACTTGATCATCAGATGGTTTCTCTGCTCGATCACCCCGTAAACGCGCTCGAGGCCGAGGCGGTCGAACGCCAGTTCGTAAAGCAGTTTCATCGCCTCCACCGCCGCGGGCGCGCCCTTGGCCGCCGCCTCGTCGCCGATCAGGAACCGCGCCGATTCGGCGCGGCGGTTCACGAGGTCGATGTCGATCAGCGACAGCATGCCGACCGGCGGGCCGCCGATCAGCTGGATGATGTAGTTGAACTCGCCGCGCGGGCGCTGGGAGATCCACCGCCGCTGATCCTCCACCGAGGCCGCCGCGCCGTTCAGGAGTCGGGCGCGCGCGCCGAGGCGCCACTGATGGGTGATCGCCGCATCCTCGACCGTCATCGGACGCAGGACCACGAACTCGCCGACGAGCTCCGGAGCCGCCTCGGGCGACCGGGTCGAAGGGGAGGGCGACTCATCGAGCATGGGCTTGATCATAGCGGAAATCCGAGCTCCGGGCCGCATCGCCCTCGCGCCTGAGTCGGCGATCGGTTTCAATGACCTGCCTCATGGCGCCGCGACCCCGTGTCAGGGCTTACCTTAAGGAGGCCTTAACCACGCAGGCACAGACGCTTAGGGCAAGACTGTCGGGAGAACGATCATGACGCTCGCGGTGAAGCTGACGCCGGCGATCCAGGACGAGCATCCGGCGGTCGCCGACATGATGGCGACGGGCGCCCACCTGTTTCCCGAACCGGTCGATCCGGCCGCGGCCGACCGCCTGCTGGCGGCGATTCGCGCGATAAGGACCGTCGACGACGGCCTTTTCCTCTCCGAGGCGGAGTTCGACGCCGATCCGCAGTACCGCGGGGTCAATCCGCGTCCGGGCCGCAATCTGCTGGAGCGGTTTTCCGGCGAACTCGCCTTCGTCGAACAGGCGCCGCGGATCGTCTCGGCCATGCAGGCCCTGCTCGGCGAGGGCTACCGGATCCTCGACAAGAAGGTGGTGTGCGGCGTGCCGGCGAGCATGGTGCCGGCCTGGCTGAAGGCGCGGATCGAGGGCGCGCCGGTCAACAACCTCGGGCCCTACGTCCGGCCCGAATTTCGCGACATGACCTATTTCTATGGCATCGACTTCCACCAGGACCTGATCGACTACAAGGATCGGGAAGCCGACTTCCTGACCCTCTACGTCTACCTGCATCCGGTCGGTCCCGCGGATGCGCCGCTCTACCTGCTCGAGGGCACACAGGCGCTCGGCGGAACCCTGTTCCCGCACGACCTCGTCCGCACCGGCCCCGACGCCTGGCGCTACGGGGACGGCCGCGGCGGCTCGGTCGCGGCGCACCAGCGGGTGCTGACCGGGCCGACCGGCTTCGCGGCGACCTGGCACTCCTGCACCCTGCACGGCACCCAGCCGGACGCGGCCGACCACGAGCGGTTCTCGCTCCGCTATCTGATCGAGCGGCAGACCGGCGGCGAGACGGGAATCGACCGGGTGAACGCGACCCTCGACGGTCCGCTGTCGCTCACCGACACCCGGGTGGACCTGGCCCACGACGGCTCGGCCGCCGTGCGCGTCAACACCATCAACGGGCTGCGGGACGCCGGAGCCTAGAGCGAGACTTCTTTAGACGCTAGGCCGCCGCCAGATCCGCGGCGGGCTCCCCGCGGTCGCCGAGCCTGCGCCCCGCAGCGATCACGCCGGTGATCAGGGCCTCGATGTCGGCGCGCTCGGTGCGGTGGTTGACGATGGCGGCGCGGATGGCGGTCTTGCCGTCCAGGGTGGTCAGCGAGGGCGCGACCCGGCCCTGTCGATGGAGGTCCTCGACGATGGCGGCGTTCACGCGGTCGGCGTCGGGATCGCGATAGCGAAAACAGACCACGTTCAGCTCGACCGGCGCCAAGAGCTCGAGTTCGTCGAGGGCCTCGATGCAGGTCGCCAGCGCCTGCGCCAGGTCGCAGCAGCGGTCGACCACCCCGCCGAGGGCGTCCAGGCCATAGGTCTTGAGGGTGAACCAGGTCTTCAGCGCCCGAAAACCGCGCGAGAGGTCGGGGCCGAGATCGCACGGCCACCAGTCGCCGCCGGCCAGGCCGCTGTCGGCGCGCCGCAGATAGGCGGCCTCGCTGGCGAAGGTCGCCCGGTGCAGCTCCGGATCGCGTACCAGGAGGAAGCCGGCGTCGTAAGGGACCTGGGCCCATTTGTGGAAGTCGAAGGCGATGCTGTCGGCCCGCTCGATCCCGGCCAGCCGACCGGCCAGCCGCGGCGAGAGCACGGCCAGGGCCCCGAAGGCGCCGTCGACGTGAAAGTGCAGGTCCTCGGCTGCGGCCAGGTCCGCCAGGGTGGCCAGATCGTCGATGGCGCCGACGTCGACCGTGCCGGCCGTCCCGACCAGCAGGAAGGGCCGCCGGCCCGCCGCGCGGTCCGCCTTGATCAGCCGCTCGAGCGCCGCGACGTCGACCCGATGGCGCGCGTCCACGGGCGCCTGGCGCAGGGCCTGGGCGCCGAGGCCGGCCATGTCCATTCCGCGGCGGATGCAACCGTGCGCGGCGGTGGAGGTGTAGGCGATGAGCGGGCCGTCGTCGGCGCGCAGGCCGCGCTCGCGGACCGCGGCGCCGAGGGCGCGCGTGCGGGCGATCAGCACGGCGCAGAAGTTGGCCATCGACGAGCCGGTCAGGAACAGGCCGGTCGCCGCCTCGGGAAACCGGTAGAGCCGCGCCATCCAGCGCACGATCTGCCGCTCGACCTCGATGGCCATATGGTCGCGGCCGCCGACGTTGGCGTTGAGGCCGGCGGACAGCATCTCCGCCAGCATGCCCACGGGCGTCCCGCCGCCCTGCACCCAGCCCATGAAGCCCGGATGGGCGTTGCCGCTGGAGTAGGGGGCGATGTCGGCCAGGAACTGGGTGTGTACGTCTTCGAGCGCCTGTGGGCCCTGAGGCAGGGGCGCGTCGAAACGACGGCGGGTCGCGCCCGGCGGCGCGCGCCACACCGGCTCGGTCCGCAGGCCCCGCATATGCTCGATCATGTCGTCGAGCATGCGGTGGCCCTGGCGGCGGAGGGCCTCCCAGTCCTGCGGGTCTAGGGTCTGCGGGCCGTCGGTCATGGCGCTGGGCGGGCCCCCTTCGCCCTGGTTGTCGCGCCGAACCCGTTGTCACGCGGTTAACCGGACCCGCGTCTCGTAGGATCGTCGCGCGGCCATTGTTAAGCTTTCGCACAGGCGATGGGTCTTATCCTGGCCGTAGACGCCAGCGCCGGACGTGGCGCCGTGAGGAAGCCGCCATCCTATGACCTCCGTCGATATCCCCGTCGTCCCGCCCGCGCCCCCGATGCTCGACACCGCCCGGCCGCAGACCGCCGCGCCGCCGTCGATGGATCTGCTCGAGATCTTCGCCCAGAGGGGGCTTTCGCCCGTCGCCGTCGCCCTGCGCTTCGCCAAGCTGTCGCTCGGCCCGGGCAAGGTGTCGTTCCCCGACTTCGTCCGATTGCGCCTGTTCGACGACGATTTCGTCGAGGGGCCGCCCGAGCACTTCATCGGCCAGCGCAGGAACCTCGAGATCTGCCACCAGATCAACTACCGGCACGACTGGTTCGGCCTGCTCGAAAACAAGATCACCTCGCGCAGCTATCTCGACGCCTACGGTCTGCCGACCCTGCCGGTCTCCGGCCTGTACGCGCCGGGAATGCACAGCGCCGCGCCGCACGTGCTGGGCGACGTCGTGGCGCTCGAACAGTTCCTGCTTCGTCCCCGCAACTATCCCCTATTCGGCAAGCCGGTCGAAGGATTCCAGAGCCTGGGCTCGATCGGCCTGGCCGCCGTCGACGCCAGGGCGCGCGAGCTCGAGCGGACAGACGGGACACGGGTGGCGCTGCAGGATTTCGTCGCCGAGATCGCCTCGACCTACGCCTCGGGCTATGTGTTCCAGCCCCTGATGCGCCCGCACCCGGAGATCGAGGCCCTGTGCGGCCCCCGCCTCGCCACCGTGCGCATGCTGACCCTGCTGACCGACGACGGGCCCAGATTGCTCGGCGCGGCGTGGAAGATCCCCGGCGGCGACAACATCGCCGACAACTACTGGCGCGCCGGCAACCTCCTGGCGCAGCTGGACCTCGATACCGGCGACGTGCGCCGCGTGGTCACCGGCGCCGGTTTCGCACTCACCCAACCGACCCACCATCCGGACACCGGCGCCGACTTCGCGGGCTTCCGGCATCCGCAGTGGGAGGCCATGCGCGCCCTGGCGCTCGACGGCGCCCGGCTGATGCGCCACGTGCCGCTGATCGGCTGGGACCTCGCCGGCACGAGCTCCGGGCCGATGATCGTCGAGATGAACGAGACGCCCGACTTTTCGCTGATCCAGCTCGCCGAACGCAAGGGCATGCTGACGGCGGACTTCACCGCGGTGATCGAACGCCACAAGCGCGACGCCGCTGCGCGCGCCAAGACCGGCAAGGCCGCCGTATCGAAGCTCTAGGGGCGCCACGCCGCCCTATTCGAACGGCGGGTACAGCACGCCTTCGAGATCCCAGCGGAGGTAGGGCGCGAGCCGGTTGGCGAACTCGGGCCAGGTGGCGAAGGGGCCGAGGGTCGCGATCTCCGCGTTCAGGCAGTCGGCCAGAGCCTGGAACGACGGCGCGTCGAGCATGAGGATCGCCCGCGGCGGCAGCCAGGCCGGCGCGTCGTCCGGCGTGCATTCAAGATTCGTCCGCGCCCAGGCCCGGTTCACGACCGTGACGTTGAAGAAGTCGGCGCCGGCCGTGTCGGCCTCGCCGATCTCGAGGTGGCAGTCGAACCGCAGGGGCTGGTCCGACGACAGCGGATCGCCGGTCCAGTCGAGGGCGCTGATCGTCTTGATGGCGGGATGGAGGGTGTCCATCGCTCCTCTTACGACGGCCGGGGGCCGTGAGGCTATGGCCGTGGACGCGATCGCCGCAGCAGGATTTGACAACCGTCAAGGCGCAGACGCTCAGCCGGTCCACGCTCCCGTGTTCCCGAGGACCGCCGCATGACCCGATCCCGCCGCCTGATCCTGGCCCTGGCCGCCGTCTTCGTTGGAGCCGTCGGCCCGGTGCACGCTGAGCCGCCGAAGCTGACGGGCGCTCAGAAACTCGAACTTGGCCACGCGATCGTCGACCGCAATTGCAGCATGTGCCACGCCGTCGAAACCACCGGCGTGAGCGCCAATCCCGAGGCGCCGCCGTTCCGGCTGCTGAACCGGAAGATCAGTGTGGACGACCTCAGCGAAGCCCTTGCCGAAGGGATCATGACGGGCCATCCGGCCATGCCGGAGTTCCGTTTCGAGCCGCGGGAGGTCGAAGCGATCGTACTTTATCTGAAGAGCATCCAGACCCGCGTCAGGGTCTGACCGGCCGAACCCGCACTACGCCGGCGTGGCTTCGCCCGCGCGCTCGCTTTCGTCCACCTCGCCGTGCTGCGGCTCGGGCATGCGGCGGCGCAGGCGGTCGAGGTAGATGTAGATTACCGGGGTGGTGAACAGGGTCAGCACCTGCGAGACCGTCAGCCCGCCGATGATCGCCCAGCCGAGCGGCTGGCGGAATTCCGAACCGGTGCCGTGGCCGATCACCATCGGCACCCCGCCGAGCAGGGCGCAGGCGGTGGTCATCAGGATCGGACGCAGCCGTTGATGCGAGGCGCGGGCGACCGCCTCGCGCGGATCCAGGCCCTGCTCGCGCTCAAGCCGCAGGGCCACGTCGACGATCATGATGCCGTTCTTCTTGACGATGCCGATCAGGAGAATGATGGCGATGATGCCGATCACGTTCAGATCCTGGCCCACGGCGACCAGCGCCAGCAGGGCGCCGACGCCCGCGGACGGCAGGGTCGACAGGATGGTCAGGGGGTGGATGTAGCTCTCGTAGAGCACGCCGAGGATGATGTAGACGGCCAGGAGGGCGGCGGCGATCAGGATCGGCTCGCTGGCCAGGGATTGCTGGAAGGCCTGCGCCGTGCCCTGGAAGGCGCCGGTGAGGGTGACGGGCGCGCCGAGCTTGTCGCGCGCGTTCTGGACGGCGGTGGTCGCCTGGCCGAGCGAGACGCCGGGCGCCAGGTTGAACGACAGGGTGGCGGCCGGGAACTGGCCCTGGTGGCTGATGCTCAGGCTCGAGGTCTGGTTGGGGTCCACCTTGACGAACAGCGACAGGGGCACCGTCTTTCCGGTCAGCGGCGAGAGGATGTAGATCGCGTTGAACAGGGCCGGCGTCGCCTGCAGGGCGGGCGGTCCCTCGACGATCACGTGATAGCTGTTCAGCTGGGTGAAGTACTGGGCCACCTCGTGCTGACCGATCTGGTCGTAGATGGCGGCGTCGATGTCGGCGGGATTGACACCGAAGCGGGCGGCGGCGTCGCGGTCGATGGTCAGCTGCACCGCCGAGGCCTGCGACTGCTGGTCGGAGGAGACGTCGCGCAGCTCCGGCAGCTCGCGCATGGCCGACAGCAGGCGTGGGGCCCAGCTGTTGAGTTCGGTCAGGTCGGCGTCGGCCAGGGTGTACTGGTACTGGGCCTGGCCGGAGCGGCCGCCCACGTTGATGTCCTGGCGCGACTGCAGGAAGGTGTTGACCCCGACCAGCTTGGCCAGCCTGGGCCGGAGCCGGGTGATGATCTGGTCGGCGCTGAGCGTGCGGTCGTCGCGCGGGCTGAGGCTGATGTTGACGAAGGCCTGGTTGGTGCTGGCGCCGCCGACGAAGAAGGCGGCGGAGCTCACGTCGGGATCGGTCTCCAGGACCTGGGCCACCTCCTGGATCTTCTGATTGGTCTTCTCGACCGACGCGTCCTGCGAGGTCAGCATCAGGCCCGACAGGAAACCGGTGTCCTGCTGCGGGAAGAAGCCGGTGGGCACGGTGGCGTAGAGGATGACGGCGCCGACGGCCGTGGCGATGAAGATGATCAGCGTCAGCAGCATGTGGTTCAGCACCACGTCCAGCGCCCGCGCGTAGCCGTTCTCCAGCCTCACGAAGCCGGTCTCGAGCGCCTTCATGAACCGGCTGGTGGCCGGCTTGGGATGGCGCAGGAACTGGCCGCACAGCATGGGCGTCAGCGTCAGCGACAGGATCACCGAGATGGCCACCGCCGCGCTGAGGGTGAAGGCGAACTCGCTCATCAGCCGGCCGACCACCCCGCCCATGAACATCAAGGGCGTGAACACCGCAACCAGGGAGATGGAGATGGTCAGGATGGTGAAGGCCACCTCGCCGGCGCCGGCCAGCGCGGCCTGGAACGGCCGTTCGCCCTCCTCGATGCGCCGCCAGATCACCTCGACCATGACGATGGCGTCGTCGACCACGAAGCCGACGGCGATCGACATGGCCATCAGCGACAGGTTGTCGAGGCTGAAGTGCAGCGGCAGCATGACACCGGCCGTGGCCAGCAGCGACAGGGGGATCACCACGCTGGGGATCACCGTCGCGCGGACATTACGCAGGAACAGGAAGATCACCAGCACCACCAGCACGATGGTGATCAGAAGCGTGATCTCCACGTCCTTGACCGAGGCGCGGATGGTCTGGGTGCGGTCGGCCAGGATGTGGACGCCGATCGACGGCGGGATGTTGGCCTGCAGGGCGGGCAGCGCCTTGTTGATGCGGTCGACGGTGTCGATGACGTTGGCGCCGGGCTGCTTGAACACCAGGAGCAGCACCGCCGCGCCATCCTTGAGCAACGGATCCTTGTTGGCCTTGCCGGTCGCCACATAGCCCGAGATCTGGTTGTTCTCGACGTCGGCGACGGCGTTTCCGATGTCCCGGATGCGGACCGCGCCGCCGTTGTGGTAGCCGACCACCAGGTTGTTCCAGGTCTTGACGTCCAGGATCTGGTCGTTGGCGTAGATGGCGAAACTCTTCTGGGGCCCCACCAGAGAGCCCTTGGGCGCGTTGACGGTGTTGGCGGCGATGGTGGCGCGCACGGCGTCGAGCTGGATGCCGAGGGCGGCGGCCTTGTGCGGGTCGATGCGGATGCGCATGGCAGGCTTCTGCTGGCCGCCGATATTGACCTGACCGACGCCGTCGATGCGCGACAGCTGCTGCGACAGGATGTTGTCGGCGTAGTCGTCCACCGTGGTCACCGGCAGGGCGTCGGACTTCAGGGCGATGATCATGATCGGCGAGTCGGCCGGGTTGACCTTCCGGAAGTTCGGCGGCGAGGGCAGGCTGGTGGGCAGCTGGCCGGCGGCGGCGTTGATCGCCGCCTGCACGTCCTGGGCGGCCGAATCGATGTTGCGCGACAGTTCGAACTGCAGCGTCACCTGGGTCGACCCGTTGGAGCTGACCGAGGTCATCTGGCTGATCCCGTTGATCAGCGAGAACTGCCGCTCGAGCGGCGTGGCGACGTTCGACGCCATGGTCTCCGGACTGGCGCCCGGCAGGCTGGCGGAGACCTGGATGGTGGGAAAGTCCACCTGCGGCAGGGCGGCGACCGGCAGGTTGAAGTAGGCGACCAGGCCGAACACCAGGAAGGCGGCGGCGATCAGCGAGGTCGCGACCGGGCGGCGGATGAAAGGGGCGGAGATGTTCACGCGGCGGGCTTCTTGCCGGCGGCCTTGCCCGAACCCTTGCCGCCGGCGCCGTGCACGTTGACCGTCGCCCCGGGCTTCAACGACAGCTGGCCGTCGGTGACCACCGTCTCGCCCGGCTTGAGGCCGGAGGCGACGGCGACGAGCGAATCCTGGTTCGCGGCGACCACCAGGGGGCGCATGACGGCCTTGTTATCCGGGCCGATGACATAGGCGAACGGACCCCTGGGCCCCTGATTGACGGCGGCGGCCGGGATCACCGTCGCATGGGCCAGGGTCTGCAGGGTCAGGCGCACGTTGACGAACTGTCCCGGCCACAGCTTTCGACCCTCGTTGGGAAAGCGGGCCTTCAGCGCCACGGTGCCGGTCGAAGGGTCCACCCGGTTGTCGGCGATGCTGAGCTCGCCCGTTCCCAGCGGCTCGCCGGTCTCCTGGCTGAGCGCGGTGGTGAGCAGGGGCCGGCTGAAGCCGTTGGACACGTCCGACAGGCGCTGAAAGTCGCCCTGCGGCACGGTGAAGGTGACCGCGATGGGGCTGATCTGGTTGACGATGACGATGCCGGTGGTGTCGGCGGTGGAGACGATGTTGCCGGGGTCGACCAGCCGCACGCCGACCCGTCCGGTGACCGGAGAGGTGATCCGGCAGTAGCGCAGATTGACCTCGGCGGCGGCGACCGTCCCCTGGTCGATCATCACCAGGCCTTCGTCCTGTTTCACCAGGGCCGCCTGCTGGTCGAGCTGCTGGCGGGGAAGCGAATCCTGCGCCGCCAGGGTCTGGTAACGCTTGAGGTCCAGACGGGCCTCCTCGAGGACGGCCTGATCGCGTTTGAGCGCGCCTTGCGCCTGCAGCAGCACCGCCCGGTACGGCGCGGGGTCGATCTCGGCCAGCAGATCGCCGGCCTTCACGAAACTGCCTTCGTGAAAGCCGACCTGGAGAAGCTTGCCGTTCGCCTGGGCGCGGACCGTCACGCCCTGCCAGGGCAGGGCCGACCCCAGGGCGCCGATCGACAGGGGGATGTCCTGAACGGTCGCGCGGGCGGTGGAGACCGAGACCGGCGCGGCCTTCTTCTGTTCCTTCGGCTTATGCCCGGCCAGGATGATCCAGGCGATCAAACCGGCCAGGACCAGGCCAAGCAGCACGAAGCCCCAACGCGGCGCCTTCACCCTGTGCATCCCCTGACGCTACGAACATGGACGACCCAACCGGTCGCCGCGCGCGCGCGACCGCTGTGCTAGCCCCGCAGTTATGCGGAAATGTTGCAGTGCTTCGACCGCGAGTGGCTGTCAATCCATCCGGTGCAGGCGCGATGCGGGCGCGCTCTTAACTTGCACGCCCTCGAGACGGCGCAGGACCGGCGTCGACCACCTTTCGGCCCGAAAATAACCGCGCTGCAGCACCGCGGGCGGGCGCGTTTCAATAGTGTCCAATTTGCGACACGAGGGGGGCAATGTCGCCTTATGGTGGCCAATATGTTTGACGCGGGCGAGCGCGGGTCTTAGCCAGAAATCTGGAACAGGGGATTGTTCCGTCGTCGTTTTTTTTGATTGAAGCCGCCGTCGGCGGCGGAGGACTGTTGCTTTGCATACCAGCTCGAATCGCGCGCGGCTTTTCGCATCCACCCTGCTCGCCGGCGTCACGCTCAGCGTCGTGACCGGCGGATTGGCCCTGGCCCAGTCGACGGCGCCGCCGTCGGACAGCTCCGCGGCCCAGGACGTGGTCGTCACCGGCTCCAGGCTGAAGAACACCGCATTCAATTCGCCCGACCCGATCCAGGTCATCTCCGCCGAGCAGGCGCAGCTGGCCGGATACGCCGACACGGCTTCGCTGCTGCAGCAGTCGTCGATCGCCGCGGGGTCGTTCCAGACCAACGACCAGCTGACCGGCTATGTCGTCACCGGCGGTCCGGGGGCCAAGACCCTCAACCTGCGCGGCCTGGGCGCCCAGCGCACCATCATCCTGCTCGACGGCAAGCGGCTCGGCCCGGCCGGCGTCGGCGGCACGGTCGGCCCGGTCGACCTCAACGTCATCGCCCTGTCGTCGGTCGACCACATCGACATCCTGAAGGACGGCGCCTCGTCGATCTACGGCTCGGACGCCGTGGCCGGCGTGGTCAACATCGTCACCAAGAAGAAGCACGACGGCGGCGACATCAGCGTCTACACCGGTCAGTCGGAACAGAGCGGCGGCGACGTCTATCAGATCAACGGCTCCTTCGGTAAGACCTGGGACAAGGGCTACCTGAATATCGGTGGTGAATTCTACCAGCAGGAGATGCTGACCCGCGGTCAGCGCAACTACACCAACTGCTCGGAAGACTATCTGTTCAACCCCACCACGGGCGCCCGGGTCGACTATACCGATACGGTGACCGCGAACTACGGGCACAACTACAAGTGCTATAACTCGGTCAACAACGTCATCAATGTGGGCTTCAAGGACGCGGGCGTCACGCAGTCGGGCTACATCCAGTATCTGCAGCCCGGTGTGACCTATCCGGGCGCCGCCGCCGGCAACGACGTGCCGACCACGGCCGACGCCGCCCTCGGCGGCGGGCCGACCAACACCTACTTCGCGCGGCAGGGCCGTGCGGGCTATCCGGCGACCTATCCCTACGCCAACTATCAGACCCCGCTGACCGATCGCGCCTCGGTCGTCAGCCCGGACACGCACTACAATTTCAACGCCAACGCGGGTTACGATCTCAGCGCCTACAGCCACCTCTACGGCCAGTTCCAGTTCAGCGACCGGATCTCGTATCAGACGGGAGCCAAGCAACTGTTCCCGACCCTGGGCTCGGCGTGGATCAGCGGCAACCCGAACAACGTCCTCGCCGGCACGGGCGTCACTCCGGTCTATCCGGTCATCGAACTGCCGTCCGACTACACCCAGAACGTGAAGTACTATCGTGGGGTGATCGGCCTGAAGGGCGACGTCACCGGCCTCGGCTGGTTCAACCGCTTCAGCTATGACGTCTACGGCATCTATTCAAAGTCTCAGGCCGATTATTCGTTTGACTCCGTCTACAACGATCGGGTCGTGGCCACGACCACCTCGGCTGCAGCGTGCAACCCGGCGACGCCAAACCTTTCGAACTTCAGCTGCTCTTCTCTGCCGGCGGGCGGCATCCCGTGGCTGAGTTCGCGGGTGGTGTCGGGCGCCTTCACCCAGGCGGAGCGGGATTTCCTGTTCTTCAAAACCCACGGCACGACGGACTATGATCAGTACATCGTCGAAGCCGATTTCACCGGCGATCTGTTCAACCTGCCGGCCGGCCCGGTCGGCTCGGCCTTCGGCATCGACTACCGCCACGACTCCATCGACGACAAGCCCGACCCGCAGACCCAGCTCGGCAATCTGTGGGGCCAGACCGCGGCGGGCCACACGGCCGGCAGCGATGCGGTCAAGGAAGTCTACGGCGAACTGCGGATTCCGGTGTTCAAGAACCTGCCGGCGATCCACGACCTCAGCTTCGACATCTCGGGCCGCTACAGCGACTACGACAGCTACGGCTCGACGGGCACTTACAAGGTCACCGGCAACTGGGCGATCATCCCCGACTTCCGCCTCCGGGGTTCGGTGGGCACCTCGTTCCGGGCGCCGGATCTGTATGAGCTCTATCTGGCGCACCAGACCGGCTTCCTCGGACAGCAGTCGATCGACCCCTGCTACAACTACGGTTCGACCGGCGTGTCGGCGAAGATCCAGTCCTATTGCGCCGGCCTGGGCATTCCTTCCACCTACACGGGCGCGCAGAACCCGGGCGGCGGTGGGTCGGCGACAATCTATACCGGCGGCGGCAAGGGCAACCTGACCGCGGAAACCTCGCAGGAAAAGACCATCGGCTTCGTCTTCACCCCGAAGCACTTCGGCATCGATCGCTGGTCCAACCTGTCGATCGCCGTCGACTACGTCGACATCCAGGTCCACGATGAGGTGACCACCTTCGGTTCGGCGAACATCATCACCCAGTGCGCCCAGGGCAACACCGCCTTCTGCTCGCTGTTCACCCGGGACATGAACCCGGCCTCGCCGACCTATTTCAACATCCTCAGCGTCAACAACAACTACGTGAACGTCGCCCGTCAGGGCGTGCGCGGCCTCGACGCCACCATCCACGCCGACCACAACTTCGGCGCCTGGGGCAAGCTCAGCCTCGAGTCCAACCTGACCTGGACCTTCTCCAACAAGACGGCCCTTACCGGCGGCTCGATCACCAACTACACCGGCGGCACCTACAACTACAGCGGCCCGGCCTTCGCCGGGAACGTGCAGGTGCGCTGGGATTATCGCGACTGGACGGTGTACTGGTACGTCAACGGCATCGGCAAGGGATCGGATACCTCGTTCATCGGCGGGGACGTTTTCGCCAGCACGCGCTACGCCAACGCCCCTGCGGGAATCCCCACGTCGGCCAACAACTGCGCCGCAGCCGTCAACGACTGCGTGCAATACAAGTACCATACGGAAGCCAAGATCTATCACGACCTGTCCGTCTCCAAGAAGTTCGCCTCCTGGAACGGCACCTTCACCGTCGGCATCCACAACCTGTTCGACGAACAACCGCCGCTGATCTCCACCGGCGAGTTCCGCGTCGGCGACGCGGCGCTGAACGGCTACGACATGATCGGACGCCAGTTCTTCGTGTCGGCCAAGAAGACATTCTAAGGTCGGCCTGAAGCAGAGAGACCCCGGGGGGCGGCTTGCAGGAGCCGCCCCCCTTTTTTCATGTGTTCGGCGGCGACCGATTTTTGTAAGTGTATTCGCGTCCGCTCTATGGAACGGTGACGCGCAGCTTAGTGAGGTGTTGCTTGCGACTTGTCGGCCTGTTCATCGCCCTGACCTTCGGCGCCCTGACCTTCGGCCTCTGCCCGACGACCGCCGCGCTGGCGGCCGCGCCGATCGAGGCGTACGGCGCCCTGCCCACGGTCGAGCGTCCGCAGTTGTCGCCGTCGGGCAAGTTCATCGCCCTGTTCTACAACAAGGACCAGAACCACTACATGGTCATCCGCCGTGCGGACGGCGACCATGGTATCGTCCGCACCTCAAAGCTCAGCGATCGGATCGGCGGCGCCAAATGGGCCGACGACGATCACATCTATACCGTGACGCACCGCACGCTCGATACCGGTACGGACTATGTGCACGAGTACCCGTTCTTCTTCCTGATCAACATCAAGACCGGCACGTCCAAACAGCTCGACGTGGACGAGGCGAAGCCCATCCTCGGCATACCGTCCGTCATCGTTCACAAGGACGGACATACCTTCGGCTACCTGGACGCCGGGAAGTATCTTCTGCGGCAGGACATCGACAGCGGCCAGATCGTCGAAGTCGGCCGCGCGGGCGAGAATCAGTGCTGTTTCGCCCTGACCCCCGACGCGGAGGTGAAGGCGCGGATGCAGTTCCTCGACCACGGCCGCAAATGGTCGATCCTGAAGGGGCTGGAGTCGGACAAGGTCCTGGCCGAGGGCCATGAAGAGGTCGGGAGCGGGGAGTTGCTCGGCCTCGGCCGGACGCCGGATACGGTCATCGTCGCCGATAACCAGAACGGCTCGCGCGACGGAGTGCGGGAAATCAACCTGAACACCGGTGCGGTGAGCGAGTCCCTGGTCAAGGGGGCGGTGGACGTGGGCGTGATCCATGACCAGCGCTCGTTCCTGCTGATCGGCTTCCATATCGGCGGCTTCGTCGACGAGGCCTACTTCCTGGATCCGGACCTCGAACAGAAGTGGCGCAGCGTCCAGGCCGCCTTCAAGGGCCAGAAGGTCAGTCTGCAAAGCTCGAACGACGACCACACCCGCTGGATCGTCCAGGTCGAGGGCGATCACAACGCCGGTGAATTCTATCTGGTCGATCTCGCCGCGCACACCGCCCAGTCGCTCGACAAGATCTACCCGGACATCAAGGCCGCCGACGTCGGGGCCTTTTCATGGTTCGACTACAAGGCGGCCGACGGGACGCCGCTGAAGGCGCTGCTCACCCTGCCGCCCGGCTACACGCTGCAGACGGCGCACAACCTGGCCGCGGTCGTGCTTCCGCATGGCGGTCCCCAGGCGCGCGACCGTTTCGGCTTCGACTGGTGGGCGCAGGCGCTGGCCAGCCGCGGCTACGTGGTGATCCAGCCCGAGTATCGCGGCTCCGGCGGCTTCGGACAGAAGTTCGAGCAGGCGGGCTGGGGCCAATGGGGCAAGCTGATGCAGACCGACGTCTCCGACGCCTTCAAGGCGGTCGCCGCCCAGGGACTCGTCGATCCCAAGCGGACCTGCATCGTCGGCTGGAGCTATGGCGGCTACGCCACCATGGCGGCCGCCACCCTGCAGCCGGGTCTTTATCGTTGCGCCGCCGCCGGCGCGGGGATTTCGGACATCTCCGTCATGCTGACCTCCGAGGGCGATCGCTATTCCGGCGACCGGAACCCGACCGTACGATACTGGCGCAGGTCCATGGGCGTGTCCGGCGCCAGTGATCCGAAGATCGCCGAATTCTCGCCGATCAAGCATGTCGCCGCCGTGCAAGGGCCGCTGATGCTGATCCATGGCCGGGAGGACACCACGGTCCCGCTCGAGCAGAGCGAACTGATGGCCAAGGCGATGCGCGCGGCGGGCAAGCCCGTGGAGCTGGTGATCCTCGAGAAGGAGACGCACCACATCGAAGAGGCGTCGACCCGCACCAAGATGCTGCAGGCCATGATCGGCTTCCTCGAGCGCAACAACCCACCCGATCCGCTGCCCGCAGCGCACTGATCGGGATCTGTCTTAGGAAGGGCCCACCGGATCGCATCCATAGTCCGCTCTTCCCGGCGAACGCCGGGATCCAGATCGTATGGCGCGGCGCGTGACGCCTTGCACAAATCCTTTGATTGTCAGTGCTTTATGATCTGGGTCCCGGCATTCGCCGGGATGAGCGGGACAAAAGGCAAGTTTGGCGTTGATCCAGACTACGCCGGCGCGAAGCTCGCCGCCTGGGCGAGCGCCCAGTTGGCGGCGTAGAGGCCGTCCGTGCAGTCGTCGCCGAGCAGATCCCCGGGCTGCAGGAAGGTGTGCAGCTCGCTGAACTGACGGATCTCCGTTGGGCTGACCCGACGCACGAGGTGATAGGGCTTGAGGTCGTCGGGGTGTTCGAGCCCGGCGGCGGCCAGCATGTCCGACAGGGCCTTCAGGGTCAGCCGGTGGAAATTGTAGACCCGCTCCGCCTTGTCGGGGACCACGAGGGCGGCCTGGCGCAACGGGTCCTGGGTGGCGACGCCGGTCGGGCAGCGGTTGGTGTTGCAGCTGACCGACTGGACGCAGCCGACGGCGAACATGAAGCCGCGCGCGGCGTTGGCCCAGTCGGCGCCGATGGCCAGGACGCTGGCGATGTCGAAGGCGCTGACGATCTTGCCGGCCACGCCCACCTTGATGCGGTCGCGCAGCCCGGCGCCCACCAGGGTGTTGTGCACGAACAGCAGGCCCTCGCGCATGGGCAGGCCGATGTGGTCTGAGAACTCGGTCGGCGCCGCGCCCGTGCCGCCCTCCGCGCCATCGACCACCACGAAATCCACCAGCACCCCGCTCTCCCGCATGGCCTTGACGATGGCCATGAACTCCCACGGGTGGCCGATACAGAGCTTGAACCCCACCGGCTTGCCGCCCGACAGGCGCCGCAGCTCGGCCACGAAGGCCATCATCTCCAGCGGGGTCGAAAAGGCGCTGTGGCGGGCCGGAGAGACGCAGTCCCGACCCATCGGCACGCCGCGGGTGTCGGCGATCTCGCGCGTCACCTTGGCCGCCGGCAGCACGCCGCCGTGGCCGGGCTTGGCCCCCTGGCTGAGCTTGATCTCGATCATCCGCACCTGTTCCGTGCAGGCCTGTTCGGCGAACTTCGCCGGGTCGAAACGCCCATCGTCGGTACGGCAGCCGAAATAGCCCGAGGCCACCTCCCAGACGATGTCGCCGCCCATCTCCCGGTGGTAGGGCGAGATCGACCCCTCGCCGGTGTCGTGGCTAAAGCCGCCCCGCTTCGCCCCGGCGTTGAGGGCGCGAATGGCGTTGGCGCTGAGCGAGCCGAAGCTCATGGCCGAGATGTTGAACACCGAGGCGCGGTAGGGCTGCGTGCACTGCGGCCCGCCGATGGAGATGCGGAAGCTGCCGGGATCGGCCGCGTCGGCCGGCATGGCCGAGTGGGCCAGGAACTCGTAGCCGTCGCGATAGACGTCGAGCAGGGTGCCGAACGGATGCTCGCCGACCTCGCCCTTGGCGCGCTCGTAGACGAGGTCGCGCTGGTCGCGCGAAAACGGCGCGGCCTCTTCGTTGGTCTCGAGGAGGTATTGCCGGATCTCCGGCCGCACCGCCTCGACCCACCAGCGGATATGGCCAATGACCGGATAGTTGCGCTGGATCGAATGCCGGGTCTGCAGGAGGTCGCCGAGACCGAGGGCGACCAGGGCGGCGGCGACCGCGGCGACGACCCAGGCCGGCGGCCAGACAAGGCCCAGGGGGACGGCGACGCCCAGCAGAAGAACGCACGCCCCGAACACGGCATAGCGGCCGACACGTTTGCCCAGATCCGCCGCCGCCATGCCCGCCTCATGCGCTGATCGCCACGGCGCGCCCAGGCGGCGACGACCTCGATGCGGCGTGCGACGATGGGGCAGGACCGGCGCTCACGCAACCTTGAGCGTGTCGCCCTCGTCCGACTGCATCACCGCGCTCAGAACCAGGTCGGCGAGGCGGGCGATGGCGATCGGCGGCGAGGGCCGGATGTGGCGGGCGTAGGACACGCGCGGCAGGTCCGGCAGGCGCGCCGCCGCCGCGTCGATGGGCCGGTCCATGAACACGGTCGTGCGGCAGGTGACCCCGAGGCCCGAGGTCACCGCCGCGCGGAGAGCCGAAAGGCTCGGAGTCTCGAGCGCGATCCGATAGGGACGGCCGGCCGCCTCCAGCGCGGCGATCGACGCGTCGCGGAACCGGCACGGCAGTTCGAGCACCGCCAGAGGCACGGGATCGCGCGCGGCGAGGTCCTGCGCGCCAAGCCATTGCATCGGCGCGGTCTGCACCGCCGCCGGGTCGTCCTCCGCGCCCATGCACAGGACCACGTCCATCCGGTCGGAGGCGAGCAACTGCAGAAGCTCCGCGGAGCCGCCGACGCGAACCTGTAGCTGGGTGTCCGGATTGAGTTCGGCGAACCGGGCCAGGACGCCGCCCAGCAGGGTCTCGGCGAAGTCCTGCACGAAGCCGATCCGGGCCGGACCGTTCAGGGTGTCGCCGGTCAGGGCGGCGACGGCGCGGTCGTTCACCGCCAGCAGCTCGCGGGTGAACTCCAGCAGAGCCGTTCCCGCCGGGGTCAGCTCGAGCCGCCGGCCGTCGCGGCGGAACAACTGCACCTGCACGATGTCTTCCAGCCGCTTCATCTGCAGGCTCAAGGCGGACTGGGTGACGAAGACGCGCTCGGTCGCCCGCAACATCGAGCCCGAATCGACGATGGCGGCGAAGCTTCGCAGGAGTTCCGTCGGCAGATTGACCGCCATGATGAGGGCTACCTATGAGAATGTCTAATTGAACAGGTGAGGATAAGTCAGTTGATCGCCGGGCCGTTCGGCGGCTTCTAGCATGCAGGAAAGGCGTTCTTTTCCAAGACCCTGGAGCTGTTAGTGACACTCGTGGACGCTATTAGATTTCCTGGCACGTATAGCGGCGTCCGTTGGTCCCGCTTCGGCCGCCGTTGGGTTTCGCCCCTCCTGCTGCTCGCCTTGTGGGAGCTTGGCGGGCGGACCGGCGTCATCCCCGCTCGGGTGCTGGCGGCGCCCTCGGCGGTGGCGGCGACGTTCTGGGGCATGGTGGCGTCGGGCGAATTGCCCAGCAATCTCGGCGTCTCCTTTCTGCGCGTGGCGGCGGGTCTCGCCATCGGCGTGGCGATCGGAACGGCGCTAGCCTTGACGGCGGGGCTGTCGCGGCTCGGCGAGGACGCGATCGATCCGCCGGTGCAGATGCTGCGCACCTTGCCCGTGCTGGCCCTGTCTCCGCTGTTCATCGTCTGGTTCGGCATCGATGAGACCCCCAAGATCGCGCTGATCGCCCTGGCCGTGACCTTTCCGATCTATCTCAACCTGTTCAGCGGCATCCGTTCGGTCGATCCCAAGCTGATCGAGGCGGCCCGGAGCTTCGGCGTCCGGGGCTTCGATCTCATCCGCCAGGTCATCCTGCCGGGAGCCCTGCCGAGCTTCCTGCTCGGCCTGCGGTTCGCCCTCGCGGTCGCGGTGCTGGTGCTGGTGGTCGCCGAGCAGATCAACGCGCAGGCCGGGCTCGGCTATCTGATCAACAACGCCCGCGATTTCCTGCGCACCGACATCATCGTCGTCTGCCTGGTGATCTACGCCCTGCTCGGACTCGGCGCCGACGGCCTGGTGCGGGCGATCGAGCGCCGCGCCCTGGCCTGGCGCCCATCCTTCCTGAAAGCCTGAGGAGCGGAGAGCATGTCCCATCCCGCGGTTCGTCCCACGTCGGTCTCAAAGCCATCCGCCGACGCCGCCATCGGCCTCCCGACCGTCGAGGTCAAAGGCTTCCATCGCCGGTTCGGCGACGTCGTGGTCCTGCAGGACCTCGATCTGCGGATCGAACAGGGGGAGTTCGTCGCCCTCCTGGGCCGCAGCGGCTCGGGCAAGACCACCCTGCTGCGCACCCTGGCCGGGCTCGATTCGGCGGAAGGCCAGTCGGTTCGAACCCCCTCGGCGCGGGCCGTGGTGTTCCAGGAGCCGCGGCTGCTGCCGTGGAAGAGCGTCTGGCGCAACGTCACCCTGGGGCTCGCCGGCGGCGACCCCCGCGCGCGCGCCGAGGCGGCCCTCGGCGAAGTGGGTCTCGATCACCGGGCCAACGTCTGGCCGCGCACCCTGTCCGGCGGCGAAGCCCAGCGCGTGGCCCTGGCCCGGGCGCTGGTCCGCGAGCCCCGGCTGCTGCTGCTCGACGAGCCGTTCGCATCGCTGGACGCCCTGACCCGTATCCGCATGCACGACCTCGTGCTGTCGCTGTGGCGGCGCCACGCCCCGGCGGTGCTGATCGTCACCCACGACGTCGACGAGGCGATCACCCTGGCCGATCGCGTGCTGGTGCTCGACGGGGGCCGCATCGCCGCCGAGGAGCGCATCGACCTGCCCCGCCCCCGGGAGGTCGGGGCGGGGTTCCAGGCCATCCGCCGCCGGTTGCTGGGCGCCCTCGGCGTCGAACACGCGGCGCCCGGGGAGCCCCGCGCCGCCGCGCCGCCGCCGCTGGTTCCGTTCCCGGTCCGGGAGGTGCAGGCGTGAGCGTCGCCGCCCGCCTGCGCCCAGCGCCCGCCGCCGCGGCGCCCTTCGCCGATCCTTCCTCCCTGGCGGACCTGACGGCGCGCTTCGCCGAGACCGCCGACCGCCATGATCGGGACGCCAGCTTCCCGTTCGAGAACTTCGAAGCGCTGAGGGCCGCCGGGCTTCTCACGCTGACCGCGCCCAAAGCGCTCGGCGGCGGCGGCGTGGACCTGCCCACCGCGCTCGAGGTGGTGCGCGCGGTCGCCCGCGGCGAGCCCGCCACCGCGCTGGTGCTGGTGATGCAGTACCTGTTCCAGGCTTCGCTGAGCGGGGTGCGGTCGGGCTGGCCCGAGGCGGTCAAGCGCCGGATCGTCGAATCGTCCCTGAGCCAGGGCGCGCTCATCAACGCGCTTCGCGTCGAGCCCGATCTCGGCACCCCCGCGCGCGGCGGCCTGCCGGCGACCATCGCCCGGCGCACCGACGACGGCTGGCGGATCACCGGGCGCAAGATCTACTCCACGGGCTCGGTGGCGCTCACCTGGATGATCGTCTGGGCGCGGACCGACGAGCCTGAGCCGCGCGTCGGTGGATTCCTGGTGCACAAGGATGCGCCCGGCTGGCGGATCGAAGCGACCTGGGACCACACCGGTCTGCGCGCCAGCGCCAGCCACGACGTGGTGTTCGAGGACACGCCGATCCCGTTCGAGCACGCCCTGTCGCCGACGCTTCCCGGCGCGGCGCCGGCGCCCGATCCGGTCATGGCGGTGTGGGCCCCCGTGCTGACGTCGGCGATCTACGACGCGGTCGCCCGGGCGGGACGCGACTGGTTCGTCGACTGGCTGATCGACCGCAAGCCGGCCAACCTCGGCGCTTCGCTCTCGACCCTGCCGCGTTTCCAGGAACTGGTCGGCGAGATCGATGGACTCTTGCTGCAGAACCGGGTCCTGCTCGACGGCGCGGCCCGCGGCGACATCGGCGCCGCGGAGACCAGCCTGGTCAAGCAACTCGTCACCGAGAACGCGATCCGGGCGGTGGAGAAGGCGGTCGCCGCCTCGGGCAATCCCGGCCTGTCGCGGGCCAACCCGCTGCAGCGCCACTACCGCGACGTGCTGTGCGGCCGTATCCACACCCCGCAGGGCGACGTGGTGCTGACCACCGCCGGCAGGGCGGCGATCGCGAGCCGAACGCCCGTCGCCGCAGAAGAGAAGGCGAGGTCGGGATGAACCCCCTCCTGGTCGCCAGCCAGCTCAACGAAACCTTCAATCAGTCGCTGTGCGAGCACGCCGCCGACGTGGAGATCGTGCCGGTGCCGATGGGCCCGCCGAGCTCCCTGCCGCGCGCGGCCGAAGTATTCGTCGCCGCCCCCTTCCGCAAGGCGGGCGGCCAGTTGCCGCCCCGCCCGCCGGCCGGCTGGCCCTTCGACTTGAAGTGGATCCAGCTCGTCTCGGTCGGCATAGACTTCTATCCCGAATGGCTGTTCGACGGCCCGGTGGTCACCTCGGCGCGCGGCTCCTCGGCGGTGGCCCTGGCCGAGTTCGCCCTGGCGTCCATTCTCGGCGCGGCCAAGCGGTTTCCCGACATCTGGATCGACAACGCCGAGCGTTGGGCGCCGACCCCGCTGTCGCTCGTCGCCGGGACGACGCTGGGACTGGTGGGATTCGGCGCCCTTGGCGAAGCCCTGGCGCCCCGCGCGCAGGCGCTGGGTCTGGAGGTGGTCGCCGTGCGCCGATCCGACGCGCCGATCCCGACCCCGGGCGTTCGCCGGGCCGCCGACCTGGCCGAGCTCTTCCAGGTCAGCGATCATGTGGTCCTGGCCGCGCCGGCGACGCTGGAGACGCATCAGTTCATCAACCGCGGGGTCCTGGCCCACGCCAAGCCGGGGCTGCACCTGATCAACCTCGCCCGCGGCGCACTGATCGACGACGCGGCCCTGCTCGAGGCGCTGGCGGACGGCCGGGTGTCGTTGGCCAGCCTGGACGTGACCTATCCCGAGCCCCTGCCGGCGAACCATCCGTTCTACGGCCATCCGCGCGTCAGGCTGTCGCCGCACACCTCAGTGCATACCCCGGACACCCGCCGCAACCTCGCCGCCCGCTTCGCCGCCAACCTCGACCGCTACCGCCAGGGTCAGCCGCTCACCGACGTGATCGACCTGGCCCGCGGCTATTAGGAGCCTGACCGATGACCCTCGCTCTCGCTGAACGGCGCGCCGCGGACCTTTCCCCGCATCCCGTCAAGATCGAAACGGTTCTGCCGGATTTCCGCGGCGGCCCGATCCCGGTCCAGCCGACGGTGGAGCTCGAGCGACTCTACCGCAAACAGCGCCTCGCCGCCGGCTATCGCCTGTTTGGCCGCCACGGGTTCGACATGGGCGGCGCCGGCCATATCACCGCGCGCGACCCCGAGCACCCCGACCGCTTCTGGGTCAACCCGCTCGGCGTGCATTTCAGCCGCATCAAGGTCTCCGACCTGATGCTGGTCAGTCACCAGGGCGAGATCGTCCAGCCGCCGGCCCAGGCCGCGCCGCGGCTGAATCGCGCCGCCTTCGCCATCCATTCCGAACTGCACAAGGCGCGACCGGACGTGGTGGCCGCCGCCCACTCGCACTCGCTCTACGGCAAGGCCTGGTCGGCGCTCGGCCGGCTGCTCGATCCGCTGACCCAGGACTCGGCGGCCTTCTACGACGACCACGCCCTGTTCGAGGCGTTCTCCGGCGTGGTGCTCGACACGAGCGAGGGCGAGAAAATCGCCCGCACCCTCGGGTCGAAAAAGGCGGTGATCCTGCAGAACCACGGCATATTGACGGTGGGCCAGTCGGTCGAGGCCGCGGTCTGGCGCTATCTGGCGATGGAGAACGCCTGCCAGGTCCAGTTGCTGGCCGAGGCGGCCGGGCCGACCCGGCCCATGCCCGACGCCGTCGCCCGCCACACGGCGGGCCAGGTCGGGACCGAGGTCGGCGGCCTCTACGCCTTCCAGCCCTATTGGGATGTGATCTCCGAGGAAGAGCCGGACCTGTTCGATTGATGCACGCCTCCAGCCTTTCTCGCCGCGGCCTGCTGATGGCCGGCGCCGGCGGGACCCTCGCCGCCTGTGGCAAGGCCCAATCGTCCGCGCCGCTCCGGCTCGCCACCTATCGCGGTAACGCCGACAGTTTCTTCGCCGCCGCGGGGGCGCCCGATCCGCCGGGCTTCAGCCACGCCCAATTCGCTTCGGGTGTGCAGATCGCCGAGGCCATCAACGCCCGCGCCATCGACCTCGGCGGCATGAGCGAGATTCCGCCGATCTTCCTGGCGGGGGCTCCGTCCAACCTGGTCAGGCTGGTGGCCGTGCTGCAGGGCGACGTGAACAACCAGGTCGTGCTCACGCCCAGGGGCTCCGGCGTCCGGACCCTCGCCGACCTCAAGGGCAAGACCGTCGGCTATGTGCGCGCGACCACCTCGCACTACATTCTGCTGCGCCTGCTCAAGGAGGCCGGCCTCGCCTGGAGCGACATCAAGCCCGCGGCGCTGTCGCCGCAGGACGGGCTCGCCGCCTTTCAGCGCGGCGGGCTCGACGCCTGGGTGATCTATGGCGTGATCGTGCAGCAGGCCCGCGCCGCGGGCGCCCAGGTGCTGACCACCGGTCTGAACCGGTTGTCCGGAAACTATGTGGTCGCCGCCTCCAGCGAGGCCTTGGCCGATCCGGCGCGGCGCCGCGCCATCGGCGATTATCTCCGGCGCTACCGCAAGGTGCTGGCCTGGATCAACGCCGACGACGAGCGATGGGCCAAGGCGCGTGCGGCGGCGACCGGCGTACCGGTCGACTACTATCGCCGGGAAGCGAGGGAGCGAAGCGCCCGTCCAGCGCTGTTGCCCGTCAGCGCCGCGGCCATCGCATCGCAACAGGCGGTGGCCGACGCCTTTACCGAGGCCGGGGTGCTCAGCCACAAGGTCGACGTCAGCCCGCTGTGGGACGCGCGGCTCAACGATGTGCTGAAGGTCTGAGCCCGATGACCCCCCCCGACTTGACTCGCCTGGCCGCCTTCGTCGCCCGCCTCGACGCGCTTGTGGCCCGATCGCCGACGGAGGCCGACCTGCTGGTCGAGGGCAAGGCGTTGCTGGGCGCGTTGGTCGGGTCGGACGACTGGCTGCCCGACGCCTACGCCCGATCCGATCCGAACCGCTATCAGCAGTACCTGCTCTATCGCGACCCCGAGGATCGCTTCAGCGTGGTGAGCTTCGTCTGGGGACCGGGGCAGGCCACGCCGGTACACAACCATACCGTCTGGGGGCTGATCGGCGTGTTGCGCGGGGCCGAGCTCAGCCAGGCCTTCGAGATCGGCGGTGATCGTCTGCGCCCGGCCGGACCTGAGCGCCGCCTCACACCCGGCCAGGTGGAGGCGGTCTCGCCGTCGATCGGCGACATCCACCGGGTCGCCAACGCCTTCGACGATCGGGCCTCGGTCAGCATCCACGTCTACGGCGCCGACATCGGCAAGGTCGAGCGGTCCACCTTCGACGCGGCGGGGCGTCCGAAGCGGTTCGTTTCGGGCTATGCGCCGGTGGCGCCGCCGGTGCTGGCGCTGGAGCAGACGCTTTGACCCTCTCCCTGATTACCCCCGCCGAGGTCCGCTTCGACCTTCTGATGCGCCGCGAGATCGCCCTGCTCGACCTGCGCGAAGAGGATCCCTACGCCAAGGACCATCCCCTGTTCGCCGCCAATCTCCCGCTGAGCCGGCTCGAGCTCGAAGCCATCGACCGGCTGCCGCGCCGCGACGTCCGCCTCGTGCTCTACGACGACGGCGAGGGTCTGGTCGCGCCGGCCGCCGAGCGCCTGCGCGGGCTCGGCTATTCGAACGTGCACGCCCTCGCCGGCGGCCTGCAAGGCTGGCGCGACGCCGGCCTCGAGCTGTTCCAGGACGTCAATTCGGCCAGCAAGGCGTTCGGCGAACTGGTGGAATCGCGCCGGCGCACGCCGTCCCTGTCGGCGCCGGACGCCAAGGCGCTGATCGACAGCGAACCGGACCTGGTGGTGCTCGACGCGCGCCGATGGGACGAATACCAGACGATGAGCATTCCGCGCGGCGTCTCCACGCCGGGCGCGGAACTGGTGCTGCGGGCGCGCGAGCTGGCGCCCAGCGCGACCACCACCATCATCGTCAACTGCGCTGGCCGCACCCGCAGCATCATCGGCGCCCAGTCCCTGCTGAACGCCCGCCTGCCCAATCCGGTGTTCGCCCTGCGCAACGGGGCGATCGGCTGGACCCTGGCGGGACTGGAGCTCGATCGCGGACAGGACCGCCGCGCGCCCGAGCCCTCGGCCGAGCATGAAAGCGAGGCGCGCTCCCGCGCCCGCGAGGTGGCCTACCGGGCAGGGGTGAAGCGGCTGGACGCGGACCAACTGGCCGAGCTCGGGCGCGAGCGGACGCGCACGCTCTATCGTTTCGACGTGCGGCCGCCCGAGGAGTACGCCACCGGCCATCTGCCGGCGTTCCGCAGCGCGCCGGGAGGCCAGCTGGTGCAGGAGACCGACATGGCGGCGCCGGTGCGCGGCGCGCGGATCGTGCTCGCCGACGACCGCGGCGTCCGCGCCGACATGACCGCCTCCTGGCTCGCCCAGATGGGGTGGGAGGTCTATGTGCTGGAGGCGCCCTTCGCGGGCCCGCTTGAGACCGGCGGGTGGACGCCGACCCGGCCGCCCCTGCCGCCGACCCTGACGATCGACGCCAGGGCGCTGTCGCAGCGGCTCGCCGGGGGCGATGTGACGGTGGTCGATCTCGGACCCAGCCCGGCGCACCGGCGTGGTCATATTCCCGGCGCCTGGTTCGCCATTCGCGCGCAGCTGAACGATGCGCTGCACAGGCTTCCCGACGCCCGGCCGATCGTGCTGACATCGCCGGACGGCGTCCTCGCCACCCTCGCCGCCGAGGAGGTCGCCGCGCTGACGGGCGCGACGCCGGAGGTGCTCGACGGCGGCACAGCCGCCTGGACCGCGGCGGGGCTGCCGCTCGAAGCCGGGCTCGAGCGCGCCGCCAACGCTCCGATCGATGTCTACAAGCGCCCCTACGAGGGAACCGACCACGCCCAGGGCGCGATGCAGGCCTATCTCGACTGGGAGTTCGGCCTCGTGGAGCAGCTCGAGCGCGACGGGACGCACGGCTTCTTCGTCATCTGAGCGTTGGGAGAACTGAGAGCATGGGCCTCACCCTCTACTATGCGCCGGGCGCCTGCTCGTTCGTGCCGCACGTGGCGCTGGAGGAGGCCGGCGCCGCCTTCGACGCGGTCCGCCTGAACCTGGCCGACGGCGACCAGCGCAAGCCCGACTATCTGGCGCTCAATCCCAAGGGCCGCGTTCCCACCCTGGTCGTCGACGGCCGGCCGCTGACCGAAGTGATCGCCATCGTCACCTATCTCGATCGGCGCTTCCGCACGGCGGGCATACTGCCGGGTCATGACCCGCTGCTTGCGGCCCGCGCCTACGAGGCGATGACCTGGCTGGCCACCACCGTGCACGTGGCCTTCGCCCAGATCACCCGGCCCGAGCGATACGCCGACGATCTGGCCATGAGGGGCGCCCTGGCCGCGCCCGGCCGGGACCGGTTCGTCCGCGCGCTCGATGGCCTGGAAGCGCTCGCCGCGGCCAAGGACGCCTGGCTGGTCGGCGAGACCTTCACCGCAGTCGACGCCTACGCCCTGGTGGTACGCCGCTGGGCGGAGCGCATAGGAGTCGACCTGTCGGCTTATCCCGCGTGGAACGCCAAGGGCGACCGGGCCTTGGCGCGGCCATCGGTCGTTCGCGTGCTGGTGCAGGAATCCGGCCTCGACCCGGCAGTCGCCGCCTGATCCATTAAGAACAACAAAGGCTGGCATGAGAATTACTCGCTCATCCTGATCCTCACCTCGGCTTATGAAGACTGTGGGCCACGTCTTTGGAGACTGTCATGTCCGTGGAATTCATCGGCTTTATCGGCTGGCGCCATTCGTCGGAGATCCGTCCGGCCTCCGGGCCCGTGGTGGACCGTGAGTATATCGAGAAGGTCGCGCGGGCTCATGAGGCGGGCGGCTTCGATCGCGCCCTGGTGGCCTTCGGGTCGACCTCGCCCGAAAGCCAGCACATCGCCGGCTACGCGGCCGCTGTCACCGAGCGTCTCGGCTTCATGATCGCCCACCGGCCCGGCTTCACCCAGCCGACCGTGGCGGCGCGCCAGCTGGCGACGCTCGATCAGCTCACCGGCGGCCGCATCGCGGTGCACATCATCACCGGCGGCGCCGACGACGAGATGGCCAAGGATGGCGATCACACCACCAAGGACGTCCGCTACGCCCGCACCAGCGAATACCTCGACATCGTGCGCCAGGAATGGACCAGCGAGACGCCGTTCGACTACGACGGCCGCTTCTACCAGGTGAAACAGGCCTTCGGCGATGTGAAGCCGGCGCAGTCGCCGCACCTGCCGATCTATTTCGGCGGTTCATCGGACGAGGCCATACCGGTCGCCGGCAAGCACGCCGACGTCTACGCCCTGTGGGGCGAGACCCAGGCCCAGGTGCGCGAGACCATCGCCCGGGTCCGCGCCGCGGCGGCCAAGCATGGCCGCAACCCACGATTCAGCCTGTCGCTCCGCCCGGTGATCGCCGACACGGAAGAGGCGGCCTGGAAGCGCGCCGACGAGATTGTCGAGCGCACCAAGGCGCTGCGGGCCAGATCGGGCCAGAGCCTCACGGGCCATGCGCCGCCGAACGCCGGCTCGCAGCGTCTGCTGCAGGCCGCGGCCCAGGGCACGCGGGTCGACAAGCGGCTGTGGACCGGCCTCGCCGCCGTCACCGGCGCTCAGGGCAATTCGACGGGATTAGTCGGCACGCCCGAACAGGTGGCCGAAGGCCTGCTGGACTACTACGATCTCGGCGTCACCACCTTCCTGATCCGCGGCTTCGATCCGCTCGAGGACGCCATCGGCTATGGCCGGGACCTGATCCCGCTCGTACGCGAGCTCGTGGCGCGCCGCGACGCCGAACCCGTCCGCGCCGCGGGATAGCGGATGACGGCCGACGCCGGATTTGACCGAAGACGCCTGATCCTGGCGACAGCCTGCCTCGCGCCCGGCGCCTGCGCTCCCCCGCGGGCGTCGGGCGCCGTCCTGAACGTGGCCAGCCAGAGGGGCAATACCCGTGCGATCCTCGAAGCGTCCGGGGCGCTGAGGGGCGCGGGCTATACGGTGGCGTGGAGCGAGTTCGGCGCGGCGGCGCCCTTGCTCGAGGCCCTGGGCGCCGGCGCGGTCGATGTCGGCGGCGTCGGCGATGCGCCGTTCGTGTTCGCCTATGCCGCGGGCTCGAGGATCAAGGCCGTGGCCGCGCTGCGGGCCGCCGCGTCGGGAGCGTCGACGGCCGTGATCGTGCCCAACGGCTCGCCGATCCGTACCGTGCAGGATCTGAAGGGACGGCGCGTCGCCACCGGCAAGGGATCGGTCGGGCATTATCTGTTGTTGCGGCTGCTGGAGCGCGCCGGTCTGCCGTTCGATGCGGTCCAGACCGTGTTCCTGTCGCCGGGCGACGGCAAGGCGGCCCTGCAGCGCGGCGCGGTCGACGCCTGGTCGACCTGGGCGCCCTACATCGGCCTCGCCACCCTGCACGACGCCAACCGGGTGCTGGCCGACGGCGCCGGCTTGTTCACCGGCTACAGCTTCATGGCGGCGACCGAGACGGCCATCGCCGGAAAGCGCGGCCTGCTGCAGGACTTCCTGAGCCGCATGGCGGCGGCCTACCGCTGGGCGGCCGCCAACCCGGCGCTGCACGCCGCCGCCCTGGCCCGCGACACCGGCCTGCCCCTGGACGTGGAGGTGGACCTAGTCCGCCGCCAGGACCTGAAGGTCGTGCCGATCACCGCCGAAGTCGTGCGGGCGGAGGTCGCCACCCTCACGCTGTTCCGCAAGGCCGGGATCGCGTCGGTGCGGCCCGACATCGACGCGGCGTTCGACCCGTCGTTCAGCGGCGGGTTCGCCAGCCGCTGACGCAGTTCTAGCGCAGAAACCACCCGCATGGATTGGCATATTATGCCATTGAGCCTATCCTCCACCGGCGTTTCGCCGAGGAGCCGAGGGCATGCCGACCCGGAATGTCGTTCTCACAGACCACCAACAGCAGGTCATCGAGCACCTGGTGGAGTCAGGACGGTATCAGAACGCGAGCGAGGTTATGCGCGATGGCTTGCGGCTTGTCGAACAGCGGGAGGCGGAGGACGCGGCCCGGCTGGAGGCGTTGCGCGCCGCGGCGCAGGTCGGCTGGCGCGATCTCGAAGCCGGACGCTTTCGCGAGGTCACCGGCGATGCGCTGGAAGACTATATCGGTCAACTGGGCGCTCGGGCCAGCAAACGGCTCCGCACCGAAGATTGATGGCGCGGTATCGCCTTACGGAAGCGGCGGAGACCGACATTGTCGAGATCCTGGAGTGGTCGGAACGACAGTTCGGAGGCGCGGCCCGCCGCCGTTATGAGCGGCTCCTCGTCGCCGCGCTGCTGGACGTCGCGGCTGATCCGACGCGGACCGGTAGTCTTGCCCGGCCAGAGTTGGGCTCTCATGTCCGCAGCTGGCATCTACGCGGTAGCCGCGAACATGCGCGCGGTCCCGACGGCGTCGTGCAGCGGCCAAGGCATTTCCTGATCTACCGCGCGCTCGATCCGGCCCTGATCGTCATCGGACGGGTTCTGCACGATGCGATGGAATTGCACCGCCATCTGCAGGCGCTGGAAATCTGGGACTAAGGGGCCTGCGCCATTCCGCTGTTACAACCCGCTTCGGAGCGAAAGAGTCGCCTCAGCTCGCGCGCACCCGCCGGCTCTCGGCGAAGTCGCGACTGACGACGCGGGGTTCGGGCCGGTCGGGGGCGATGCCGAGAGCCGGGAACAGCAGTTCCGCCACCTTATAGGCCTCCTCCAGGTGCGGGTAGCCGGAGGCGATGATGGTGTCGACGCCGACCGCCTGGTAGGCGCGCAGCCGCGCCGCCACGGTTTCGGGGTCGCCGACCAGGGCGGTGCCGGCGCCCTCGCGGATCAGGCCCACGCCGGCCCAGAGGTTGGGCGCGATCTCCAGGGCGTCGCGCCGGAACCCGTGCAGGGCGGTCATCCGACGCTGGCCCTCGGACTCCGTCAGCCGGGAGCGCCGTTCGCGCGCCGCCGCGATCGCCTCGTCGGTCACCTTGCTGATCAGCCGGTCGGCGGCTTCCCAGGCTTCCGCCTCGGTCTCGCGCACGATCAGGTGGATGCGAAGGCCGAAGCGCAGGGTGCGGCCGTGCGACGCCGCCGCCGCCCGGGCCGCGGCGAACTTCTCGGCCACCGCCTCGGGCGGTTCGCCCCAGGTCAGATAGTAGTCCACGTGCTTGCCGGCGACATCGAGCCCGGCCTCGGACGAGCCGCCGAAGTAGAGCGGGGGATGGGGCTTCTGCACCGAGGGGAACACCAGCTTGCCCGGGCTCTCGACGCGGAAATGCTTGCCCTGGAAGCTGATCGGTTCGCCGCTGGCGATGGCGCGCCAGACGGTGAGGAACTCCTCGGTCTGGCCATAACGGTCATCGTGCTCGAGGTGCACTCCGTCCTGGGCGAGTTCGCCCGGATTCCCGCCGGTGACGATGTTGAGCAGCAGCTGTCCGTCTAGCACCTGGTCCAGGGCCGCGGCCTGGCGCGCGGCGTAGGCGGGGGCGATGATGCCGGGCCGCAGCGCGACCAGGAACTTCAGCCGCCGGGTCAGGGGCGCGAGCGCCGAGGTCAGGGTCCAGCCGTCGAAGCAGGAGGGGCCGGTGGGCAGGAGCACGCCCTCGAAGCCGAGCCGGTCCGCCGCCTGGGCGATCTGCTGCATGTAGCCGAACTCGGTCGGCCGCCAGCCGTCCTGCGAGCCGAGGTAGGGACCGTCTCCCGCGGTGGGCAGGAACCAGAACAGGCGAAGGGGCGCGTCGGTGGTCATGAGCTCTGTCTCCAGCCGGGCCAGGCCGCGTCCGCGACCCTGATCTTGCGAGGAATGGCGCCGAGGGTCTGCAGGGTGTCGGCGGCGGCCTGTTGGCGCACCATGACGTCGTGGGTCAGGGGTTCGACCGCCAGGCGACCGCGCCGCAGGCTGGTGTCGACGATGTCCGGCGGCAGGCCGTTGGCGGCGGAGACGATCTTCACCAGCTCCGGGCGGTGGTCGTCGCCCCAGGCCGCCTCGGCGCGCAGGGCGTCCAGCAGCTGGCCGAGCGCCTTCGGGGCCTGGGCGATGATCCGGTTCGACGCGAGATAGAAGGCGTCGGTCCGCGGCAGCCTGGTCCCCGATACGAGGATGCGCGCCTTCTGGTCCCGCTCGGCCAGGGCCAGGAACGGGTCCCAGATCGCCCAGGCGTCCACCGCGCCGCGTCCGAAGGCGCTCGCCGCGTCGCTCGGCGACAGGTAGATCGCCTTGACCTCGGCCAGGGTCAGACCGGCGCGGGCCAGGGCGTTCGCCGCCAGCAGGTGCGAGGACGAGCCCTTGGTGAAGGCCACCCGCTTGCCCCTGAGTTCGGCGACGCTACGGATCAAGGAGGCAGGCGGGACCAGCAGGGCCTCGCCTTCGCCGGTCAGCGGCTGGAACGCCACGTACTGCAGCGCCGACCCCGCCGCCTGGGCGAAGATCGGCGGGGTGTCGCCGGTGGCGCCGAGATCGATCGCCCCGGCGTTCATCGCCTCCAGCAGCGGCGGCCCGCTGGGAAACTCCACCCAGTTCAGCTTGATGGGGCGCATCAGCGCATCGACCACGCCGCGCGACCTGGCCAGAAGCAGCACGCCGTTCTTCTGGTAGCCGATGTTGATCGTCGTCAGGGCGCCGGCCCGCGGCGCGCACGCCGACAGAGCGGCGGCGCCGGCCAGAAGGCCCAGGCCGCGCCGGCTGACGCCTTTTCCCAGTGTCGTCGTTCCGTCCATGGTCGCCTCGACTATCTCGCGAACCAGACCGCTTCGCCGCCGAGAATTTCTAGGGTGGCTTTGAGGTGTTGGCGGCGTCTACGCGATGAGTAAGGCTCAACAGCCGCTACAGAATAAGTCATGCGCTGTGGGCGAGCCGATCGTCTAACGTCATTCTGTTCGGCTGGCGCCGTTCAAGAAATCTAACGCTGGCGATTCCCACAGGCGCGCTCGGAATGACTGTCCTGACGACCCCCGTCTCTCTGCGAAACGCCGGGCGTGTCGAGGCCCCCGGCGTCGCCCCGCATCACTTCAAGGAGTCCCTGGCCCGGCTGGCCGGCGGCCTCGCCATCATCACCTGCTGGCAGGATGAGGCGCCGCAGGGACTGCTGGTCAGCTCCATCACCGGCCTGTCGGTGGATCCACCGCGCTTCCTGTTCTGCGTGCGGCGCGAGGCGTCCGCGCACGACGCCCTGGTCGGCGCGCAACTGTGCGGGGTCAGCATCCTGTCCGTCGAGGACGAGGCGGAAGCCCTGACCTTCATCGATCCTGGCTTGAGAGCCGGACGCTTCACCAGTCCGCAGTGGCGGACCGTCCCGGGCCGCCCGCCCGTGCTGGAGACCAGCCTGTCGACGGCGACCTGCCTGACCGACCAGGTGATCGACGCCGGCTCCCACTCCATCCTGCTGGTCACGGCGCAGAGCCTCGCCGTGCGCCAAGGCGATCCTCTGGTGACCTACAACCGCGCGCTCAGGCGGCTTCAGTCCGGGGCCGGCGACGGCGGCTGATAGTCCAAGCCTCTCGACGGAGATGACGATGATCCGACCTGTCGCCCTGATGCTCGGTCTTGCCGCCGGGCTGGGCCCCCTCGCCGCGGTCGAGGCGCAGACGGCGCCCGCGCAGGCCAGGCCCGCGTTCCAGGAGGAATGGGTCTACCGGGTCAAATATGGCTTCCAGGACGAGTGGTGGCGCATCTTTCAGAAGTACCAGATCGCCGTCCTCGATGAGGAGAAGCGCCGTGGCTATGTGCTCGACTATGTGGTGGTCCGGCCGGGCCTGCACACGAGCGAAGACTCTCGTTGGGACTACCGGATCGTCATCACCTTCAAGGACCGCTACGCCTCTACCCACGAGGGCGAGGTGACCAAGGCCCTGTTCCCGGACACCGCGGCCCTCAAGCGCGATGAGAACCGGCGCTGGGAACTGACCACCAACCATTGGGATCTGCCAATCCACCAGATTGACCCGCATCTGCCGGCGGAATGAGTCCCGATCCGGCAGAGACTTGCCGATAGCGAATATACTCCGCTCATCCCGGCGAAAGCCGGGACCCAGATCATAAGGTGCTGTAGATCAAAAGAATTGGCGCAAATACTCCAATCGTTTTCTCCATACGATGGGGGTCCCGGCTTTCGCCGGGATGAGCGGAAAAAATCGAACGCCTCAGGATCCCGCGTGAGGCCCCGGCTCGGCTCAGTGCGAGCGGAGCGCCCGGATCCGTGCGAGCGTGGCGCCGAAATAGGTCTCCGCTTCCGCGAGCGTGGCCAGCACCCGCGCACGGCGGCGGCCGACCTTCACCGCGAAATGCTGGGTCGTCTCGGTAACGGCCGTCCAGAGTTCGAGGCCGTCGATGCTCTTGAGCAGTTTCGCCTGGGTCATATCCAAGCCTCCTGTGCTGGGGGTCTGTCGTGGCTTTCGAGGGGAAGGTCGAGGTCCGGAACAGCGGCGACCCGGACGGGCCAGGGCGCCGCGTTCCGCTCGCGAAGCTGGGCGGACAGCTGGCGGGCCAGGGCCGCCGCCTGCACCCGGATGTCGGGCACAGAGGTGATTTCCCAGAAGGCGCCGCGCGTCACCGGGCCGATGCTGTAGAGGGTCGGCGAGGGCGAACCGTCGGCCGCGATCAGCCGGCCCAGCGCATCCACATCCAGGCCCAGATCCTGCTGATCGGGCCGGATCAGCTGCTGGCGTGCAAGGTCGGCGATCAGCGGGTCGGGCGAGCGGGCCAGCTGGCCCGTGGGGCCCGTGCAGTTCACCACCAGACAGGCGGCGGTGGTCTGCATCTCCGGTTCGCGCTTCGGCCGCCAGTCCACCGACAGGGCGTCGCCGTCCTCGGCGATGCGACTGATCCGACCCGCGCGAACCGTGAGCACGCCGGACCGGATCAGGTCGTCGATCTGCGCCGCCACGCCCGGCGCCAGCCTGTGGCGATGGATGTCCCACCAGGGGCGAGCGTGCCGCAGGAAGCGGCTTCTCTCGTCGGCGGTCCATCCGCGCCAGATGGCCTGTACGTGCGGGCGCACGCCATCGATCACCGATCGCCAGTCGGCGGAGCGCGCCAGGAAGCGCATCTGCCGGATCAGCCGTCGCGCCGTGGGGCGGCGACCGGGGTCCCAGCTCAGCGGCGCCGGACCGCTTTCGAGATGCCGGTGCGGCAGCAGCCCGCGGCGCGAAACGGCCAGAAGCTTCAGGTCCGGTCGCTCGGCCGCGAGGCGCAGGGCGACGTCGACCATGGTCATGCCGGTGCCGATCAGCACCGCTTGTCCGCCGTCCGGCGCCGCGCTGAGATCGGACGACCATGGATCGGCGGCGAACCGCGGCGACTTCGCCGCCGCGTCGGTGAGCCCGGCGGGCTGATGCGGCGGGAAGTTGCCGATCGCCAGGACGACGGCGTCGACGTCCAGGTCGCGACCCATGGCGCAGGTCAGCCGCCAGCCGGCGCCCTGCGGCGCCAGCCCGACCACCCCGTCCGCTTCGAGCAGCAGCCGCCCCGCCTCCGAGCGCTCGGCGGCGCGGGCCAGCATGGCCTGCAGATAGGCGCCATAGCGGCTGCGCTGGGCGAAGGCGGTGGGACCGGTCCCTTCGCCCTCAGTGGCCAGCCAGTTCACGAAGTGATCGGGCTGATCGGGAAAGGCGCTCATGTTCGAGGCGCGGACGTTGAGCAGATGGTCCTTGAAGGTGGTCGAATAGGCCGCGCCGCGGCCGAAGGCCTTGCGGCGTTCGATCAGCCGCACGCGCGGACCGTCCGGCTGTTCGAGCAGGCTCAGCGCGGTCATCAGCCCGCTGAAGCCGGCGCCGATCACCGCCACCGTGGGCCGGCGGGGCAGGGGACGGCCGCTCATCCCGGCGGCGCCGTGTGCTGTCGCGCCAGTCCGGGGCGCCGATGGGCGGGCATGGTTCGGCTCCTGACTATTCCTGGAGGCTAACGCAGCTGCGGCGTTTTCGCGCGATCAGCTTCGCGTGATCGGTGCGGATCATCCCTGGCGCCCGGTTCAGATAATCTGGCTGGCCTGCCGGAGCCGGGAGTCGCGTGATGGCGGCCTCAGCCCGCAACCCCGAGCCGCATGAGCCTGCCTGTCATCGACATCGCGCCGCTGTTCGGCACAGACGAGGCGCAAAGACGCGCCGTCGCCCGGCGGCTCGGTCGCGCCTGTGAGGAGGTCGGCTTCTTCTACGTGAGCGGTCACGGAATCCGGGCGGACCTGATCGAGCGGCTCGAGGCGGCGGCGCGCGCCTTCTTCGCCCTGCCGGCGCCGGACAAGGCGCGGATCGCCATGGCCCGGGCCGGAGCCGCCTGGCGCGGCTGGTTCCCGCTGCACGGAGAACTCACTTCGGGCCGGCCCGACGATAAGGAAGGCCTCTACTTCGGCGAAGAGTTGGCGATCGACGACCCGCGCGTTCGGGCCGGCTGGCTGCTGCACGGCGCCAATCAGTGGCCGGTCGCGCCGGCGGATCTGCGTCCGGCCGTCACCGCCTACGTCGCCCAGGTGTCGAAGGTCGCCGAGGTCTTGATGCAGGGCGTGTCGCTGGCGTTGGACCTCGACGGCGATCACTTTCACCGGGCCTATCTGGCCCGGCCGACGGAGCTGTTCCGCATCTTTCACTATCCGCCGACGCCGCCCGGGGGCTGGGGCGTCGGCGAGCATACGGACTACGGCCTGCTCACCCTTCTGCTGCAGGATCGGGTCGGCGGGCTGGAGGTCAAGAGCCGGCGCGGCTGGCTTTCGGCGCCGCCGATCGCCGGCACCCTGGTCTGCAACCTCGGCGACATGCTGGAGCGCCTCACCGGCGGCCGGTTCGTCTCCACGCCGCACCGGGTGGTCAACGCCGCCAGCCAGGACCGGCTGTCGTTTCCATTCTTCTACGACCCGGACTTCACCGCCGTGATGACCCCGGTGTTCGAGGATGTCCCCGATACGTTCGGCGAGAACCGCTGGGACGCCGAGGATCCGCACGCCTTCTCCGGGACCTACGGCGACTACCTCACCGCGCGGGTGGGGCGGGTGTTTCCGGATCTCAAAGCGGCGGTGTCGACACCGGCGTGATGCTTTCGATACCTACCGAGGTTGACGCTCCTCTTCCGCTCATCCCGGCATTCGCCGGGATGAGCGGATCAATGGGATGGGGTCAGCCGTTCGGTTGCCTGTAGGATCGCCGCCATGCGCCAGGCCGCCGACATGCTTCGCTTCGAGACCCGCGGACGCGGCCTGCGCGAGATCACCCGCGAGATCACCGGGTGGACGGCGGGACGGGGAATGCGCCTGGGTCTCCTGACCCTCTACTGCCGCCACACGTCCGCGTCGCTGCTGATCCAGGAGAACGCCGCGCCGGAGGTGCGCCAGGATCTGGAAGCCTATTTCGAACGGATCGCGCCCGAAGACCCCGCCCGCTACGCCCACGACGACGAAGGCCCGGACGACATGCCCGCCCACCTGCGCGCGGCCCTGACCGCGGTGCAGCTGTCGATCCCGCTGATCGACGGCCGCCTCGCGCTCGGAACCTGGCAGGGCCTCTACCTGTTCGAACACCGCCGCCGCCCGCACACGCGCGAGATCGCGGTGCACCTGATGGGAGAGTGAGGGGCGAGGCGTTCGATCCGCGGCAAACCCATCCCCTATTCGTACGTTTGCTAAAGCGGATGCACGGACGATACGGTGCCGCCTCGTGACGACCCGCGCCTTTAAATTCCTGAAGCCCGTCGAGCCGGACATTCTGCGGCAGGTCATCGCGCGCCAGTTTGGTGTGAGAGAGGTCGAGGTCTGCGTCTACGAAGACGCGCGGGACACAGACGCTCCCGATGGTCGCCTTTGGCAGGCCTTCGATGTCAGCAAGATCCGGATATTTCTCGCACAATTCGACCCTGAGGCGCCGGCGACCCCCGGATGGTTTGCGATCGAGACGGCGAGTGCAAAAGACAATGCGTTCGACGACCGGCCCGTAGCGAGGGCCGCAGCCGCCGCCTTGGGGCAGCGAATCATCTTCCGCGATCCCGTGCCCGACCCGCACGATAGCCCCTATGTTGAGGCTGCCCAGATTGGGATCGACCCATCCGGTCAGGAGGAGGCGCTATGGATCGTGGAATATGCAGATGACGACGGGCGCGACGTGACTCGGATCCTGCGCCGCGCCGACCTGTAAAGCTGGCCGAACTTTCGAGCGCTGACCTATCCTCTGGGCGGCAGAGCCGGCGCCGGCGAGACTTGGCGCCGGCCGTCGGATCGCTCTCCTCTGGCCTTCACAGGAACAGCAGCACCACCGGAACCACCACCCCCGCCGCCAGCACGAGGGCGGCGGTCCGGCGCAGGGCCTTGTTGGTCAGGGCGATGTAGAGGCCGACCAGGGAGGTCAGGATCAGGCCGATCGACAGCAGAAGGGTGAAGATCTTCAGCGGCAGCGGCGAGGGCGGGGGCTTATGCGCCGGCGCCGGCGGGCCTTGCTCGGCCTTGTCCGCATGGCCCGGTCTGCCATGCCCCGCGCCCATCCCCTCCGCCAGGACGGGGCGCGGCCGCTTCGGCCGCGGCAGGCCCTGGTTCTTGTGGATCGAGGCGATGGTGACGATCCAGGCCGGGGGCTGATAGGGACCGCCGCCCTTGTTCTCATGGAGACCGAAGGTCTGCAGGGCGCCGCTGAAGGCGAAGAACAGGATCGCCGGGGCGAAGAAGACGCCGAGGTAGGTATGCACCTGGCGCAGCAGTCTCATCGTCGCAGGGTTCATCCGTAGCTCTCTACTTCAGGGTAAAGGTATTGTTGCTGCGATTGCCGTCCGGCAGCACATGGTCGGGGTCGAGCACCACCGAGGCGATCTTGCCGGGCGGTACGGCGATGGTGGCGCGGGCGCGCTGGATGAAGGTCTCCACCGGCAGGGTCAGGCGGAAGCTGTGGCCGTCGGCGTAGCGCACCTCGAGCACGCTCGGCATCACCAGCCGGTCGCGGCTCTCCACCGTCACCCCGGCCCCCTTGGCCGGGTCGCCGTCGGTATAGCTGACGTCGGTGACCGCGAGGTCGAGCTTCCAGTTGTTGACATACCAGCCGCGCCACCACCAATCGAGATCCTCGCCGCCCTCGCTGGCCATGGTGCGGAAGAAGTCCGACGGGCTCGGGTGCTTGAACGCCCAGTCGGCGATGAACTTGCGGAAGGCCGGATCGAACCGGTCGGGCCCCAGGATCACGTCGCGCAGCAGGCGTAGGCCCAGCGCCGATTTGAAGTAGGTGACCGGGTGGCGATAGGTCTCGGCGATGGTGTCGGCGCGGCTCAGGATCGGCACGGCGTCGGGGTCGTTCAGCACCGACTGGATCTCGTCCACCGGATTGCCGCCGCCCGGCGCGTACTCGCCGTCGCGCTTTGGACCATAGACGCCGCCCTTGAATTCGTCGGATTCGAAGGTGTCGATGAAGGTGTTGAACCCCTCGTCGATCCAGGCGTCGCGCCGCTCGTTGGAGCCGACCGTCATCGGAAACCAGGTGTGGCCGATCTCGTGGGCGGTGATCCAGAACAATTCCTTGCCCTTGTCGCCGATGCCGTCGAAGGCCATGCCCGGGTACTCCATCCCCGAGGAGCCGCCGGCGATGCTCCAGGCGGTGCGATAGGGGTAGGTGAACCAGCGCTGGGAGAAGTGCTCCACCGCGTCCTTGGTGTATTCGGTCGACCGGCCCCAGGCCCCGTCGCCCTGGCTCTCCACCGGATAGACGCTTTCGGCGAGCGCGGTCTTGCCGCCGGGCAGGTTGATCCGCGCCGCGTCCCAGATGAAGGCCTTTGAGGCCGAGAAGGCCACGTCGCGGGTGTTGGCGAAGTGATAGCGCCAGGTCTTGGTCCCGCCGGGCGCCGGCGCGGCCGCGTCCCGGACCACCTCGTCCGGGGTGCGGATCATCACCGTGGCGTCGCTCCTGGCGGCCTGCGCCAGCCGGGCGCGCTGGGCCGGCGTCAGCACCTCCAGCGGGTTCTTCAGCACTCCGCCGCCCATCACCATCATGCCGGCGGGCACGGTGATCGCATAGTCGATGTCGCCGTACTCGAGGTAGAACTCCTGACCGAGATACGGGAGCGTGTCCCAGCCACGCAGGTCGTCATAGACCGCCATGCGCGGGAACCACTGGGCGATGTCGAAGATCGGCCCGTTCTTGGTGTTCACCCACGAGGTCCGGCCGCCGAAGAAGCCCGGCACGGTGTAGTTGTAGACGATGCGCAGCTTCAGCTTGCCGCCGCCGCCCTTGAGCGGTGCGGGCAGGTGCACGTTCATGCGGGTGTCGGAGAGGACGTAGGGAACCGCGGTCCAGGCCTTGCCGCGCAGGGCCTCGACCGACTCGATCACATAGCCGTCGGTGTGCATGCCGGCGCTGCGGCCCCGCCGTCCGCCGCCGGCGATGGTCGCGCGGGAGTCGAGCTTGTAGATGTTCTGGTCAAGCTGGACCCACAGGCTCGGCAGGGCGTCCGGGCTGTTGTTGGTGTAGCCGATCACCTCGGTGGCGCTCAGGCTCTTGGCGGCGACGTCGAGGTTCGCCTTGATGTCGTAGTCGACCCGGTTCTGCCAGTAGTCCGGGCCGGGCGCGCCGCTGCCGGAGCGATAGCGGTTCACCGGCTCGGGCAGGGTCAGCGGCGCGAACGCCTCCTTGGGATTGTAGGCGGATGGCGGCGCGGCTTGGGCGGACGCGACGATGGCAAGAGCCAGTCCGAGAGCGCCTGCGATCATCCGAACCATGCATCCCCCTCCGCCGCCGCCAAGCTCCGTGCGTGACTTCAGCCGCTAGCATCGACTCGTCGGGCTGCCTAGACGCGATGGTCCCTCCATCGGTGGGGTGGACAGACCGGGGCGCCCGCGCTCTCTGGCGACAGCATGGGAGGACTCAAGGATGCGGCTTTGGCGGGCAGTTGCGGCGGTGGCGATCCTCGCCGTCGGCGCGGGGCGGGCTTCAGCGGCGGTCGAGCGGGTCGAAGTGGTCGAGCGGACGCCGTTCGCGGCCGGGACCAGCTTCGGCGCGGTCGGCGCCTTTGAGAAGATCCGCGGCGTCGCCTGGTTCGCCCTCGATCCCGACGCGCCCGCCAACCTGCCGATCGTCGACCTGAAGCTGGCCCCGCGCGACGCCCGCGGCCGGGTGGTGTTCAGGAGCGAATTCTTGATGCTGCGGCCGGCGCGGGCCCAGCCCTCCACCCTGATCTACGACGTCAACAACCGCGGCGGGATCGGCATCCTCGGCCAGGTCAACGGCCGAAGCCCGGCCAACAACGACCCGACCACCCTCGCCGACGCCGGCGACGGCTTTCTCATGCGCCACGGCTTCACCCTGCTGTTCTCGGCCTGGACCTGGGATGTGGCGCCCCAGGCGCCAGGCGCGCGCCCGCTGGTGTTCGCTCCGCCGGTGGCCATGGGGCCGGACGGCGCGCCGCTCACCGGGATGATCGAGAACGAGTTCACGGTCAGCGCGCCCGCCGCGGTCGCCACCTACGCCGGCATGCGCGGACTGACCTATGAGCCGATGACGCCTGACGATCCGGCGGCGGTGCTGACCGAGCGGGCCCGACCGGACGACGTGCGCCGACCGGTCGATCGCAGGCGCTGGCGGTTCCTCGCGGCCGAGCCGGCGGGCGGTCCGGGGCGCGTGACGCTCGACGGCGGCTTCAGGCCCGGCGTCATCTACGAGCTGACCTACGCGGCCAAGGATCCCTATGTCACCGCCGCGGGCCTGGCCGGGATCCGCGATCTTCTGGCGTATTTCCGCGACCACCCGTTCGAAGGGGCGCCGGTTCCGCAGCGGACGCTGATCTTCGGCATCAGCCAGTCGGGGCGGCTGATCGGACGCATGCTGCACGACGGGCTCGACGTGGACGAGGGCGGAAAGCTGGCGTTCGACGGCGCCTTTCTGCAGGTGCCGGGCGCCGGCGGCTCGGCCGGCTTCAACAGCCGGTTCGTACAGCCGACGCGCCATCCGTCGATGCTGGAGGAGCACGACTTTCCCTCCGACGCCTTCCCCTTCACCACCGCCCCCAGCCGCGATCCGGTGTCGGGCCGCACGGCCTCCTACCTCGACCATGCGGCCGACGCACAGGGCCGTCTGCCCAAGCTGATCTTCGCCAACACCTCGACCGAATTCTGGAACCGCGACGCCTCCCTGCTCGGCACGACGCCGGACGGGGCGGCCGACGTGGCCCCGGCGGCGAACGCGCGGCTCTACGCCTTCATGGGGGCCCAGCACTATGTAGGCCGTTCGCCCGTGCGCGCGCCCTATGTGAACTGCGTGTCGACCACCGACCATTATCTGCCGGTGCGGGCGCTGATCCTGGCCCTGGACCGCTGGGCCGGCGGCGGCGCGGCGGCGCCGGAAAGCGCCTATCCGCGGGTGGCCGACGGCACGCTGGTGGGCGTCGGCGCCTACCAGGCCGGCTTTCCAAAGGGCCTGGCGGTCGCGCCGCCGGCGCAGGCCCTGGCCGAGCCGCGGCTGGACTTCGGTCCGGGGTTTGCGACGCGCGGCGTGGCGGAGCGGGTCCCGCCGGCCCATGGCCCCTCTTATGGAACGCGGGTCCCCGCGCCGGACGCAGACGGCAACGATCGCGGCGGCGTGCGGATGGTGGAACTGCAGGTCCCGCTGGGTACGCACACGGGCTGGAACGAACGGGCGCCCGAGACCGGCTTCCCGTGGGCTACGGCGCGGTTCGACGGCAGCTTCCTGCCCTTCGCCCGGACCGAGGCCGAACGCAAGGCGTTGGGCGATCCGCGTCCGAGCCTCAAGGCGCGCTATCCCACCCGCGCCGACTACGAGGCCAAGATCCGGGCGGCCGCGGCGGCGCAGGTGGCCGCAGGCTTCCTGTTGCCCGAGGACGTCGATCGCGCGGTGAGGGAGAATCTCGGCCTCTACGACCGCATCCAGGCCCACGACCCCAAGGACCGGGGCTGCCGCTATCTGTTCGGCGAGTAGGCCGGCTTTCGCCGCCGCGACCAGCCATGTGGAGCACCCGCCTGGCCGATCAGCGGCTGGTCCTCAGGCTCCGCTCCGCCGCGCCCGAGGATGACTCAGAAGAGAAGAGCGGCCTGCACCGGCTTCACACCGTCTTCAGCATCCCCTGGTCGATCGGCAGGCTGCGGACGCGTTTGCCGGTGGCGGCGAAGACGGCGTTGCAGAGGGCGGGTATCACCGGCGGCAGGGCGGGTTCGCCAAGGCCGGTGGGCGGATGGTTGCTGACCAGGAAGTGCACGTCCACGGGCGGGGCGTCGGCCATGCGGATCAGGGGATACTCGCCGAAATTCGACTGTTGGGTGCGGCCTTTTGCGAAGGTGATCTCCAGCCCGAGGGCCTGGCCGATCCCGTCCAGCACGGCGCCCTGCACCTGGTTTTCCGCGTTCAGTGGATTGATCACCTGCGAGCCGACGTCGCCGACCACCCAGACCTTGTGCGCCTTGACCCGGCCGGAAGCGGCGACGCTGGCCTCGACCACCTCGGCGAAATAGCCCTGGTGGCTGTAGTACTGGGCGAAACCCAGCGCATGGCCGGGCGGCAGCTTGCGCTTGCCCCAGCCCGAGCGCTCGGCCACCGCGCGCACCACCGCCGCCATGCGCGGCGCGTCATACCCCTCGTGCGCGCCCGGCTGGTCGAGCAGGGCGAGCTGGAAGGCGATCGGGTCCTGGCCCGCGGCGTGGGCCAGCTCGTCGAGGAAAGACTGGTGGACGAAGGACATGGCGTTCGAGCGCGGCGCCCGCATGGGGCCGGTGGGGATCAGCGTCTCCATCATCGACGTCCCGAACTGAAGGTCGGGGACGAAGTGGGCCGGGAACTCGCTCGGCGCGAGGTCGCCCGAGTTCACCACCTTGCCGTCGCGGGAGAAGGTGACGAAGTGGGTCTTCCACGCCACCAGCTTGCCCGATGTGTCGAGCCCGGCCTTGAACGAATGGTAGCCGCCCGGCCGGTACATGTCGTGACGCATGTCGTCTTCGCGCGACCACAGGAGCTTGATCGGGACGCCGGCCCTCTTCGCGATCGTCGCCGCCTCGACCATGTAGTCGTTGGACAGCCGCCGGCCGAAACCGCCGCCGCAGCGCATCATGTGGATGGCGATGTGGTCGGCCGGAACGCCGAGGGTCTTGGCGATCAGCTGGCGGCCGGGTTCGGGGTTCTGGGTCGAGGTCCAGATCTCGAGCTTGTCGCCGTCCCAGCGCGCCGTGCAGTTCTGCGGCTCGAGCGGCTGGTGGCTGACGAAGGGATAGCTGTACTCGGCCTCGACCACCTTGGCCGCACCGGCCAGGGCCGCGTCCACGTCGCCGTCCTTGCGCAGGATCTGCTGCGGCGCCGCCGGCGCGAGGGTCTTGGCGCGCGCGTCATAACCGTCGGTGCTGTGCCCGCCGAACGGCCCCTCGTCCCACTGCGGCGTCAGGGCGGCGCGCGCCTTGTTGGCGTGCCACCAGCTGTCGGCCACCACGGCCACGCCGCTCGACAGGCCGCCGAGGTCCTTGTTGCCTTCGATCACATGCAGGTCGATCACGCCCGGCATGGCCTTCACCTCGGGGATGTTGGCCTCCAGGCACCGGCCGTAGAAGACCGGGCATTTGTGGAACACCGCGTACTTCATGCCGGGAAGCTCGACGTCGATGCCGTAGAGCGGCTTGCCGGAGACGATCGCCGGACCGTCGATGTTGGCCTGGGCCCGGCCGATGATGCGGAAGGTCTTGGGGTCCTTCAGCGTCACCGTTTCGAGCTTGGGCGGCGCGACCGTCGCCGCCCGGGCGGCGAGCTCGCCATAGCGCAGGCTCTTGCCGGAGGCGCCGTGGCGCACCAGGCCGGGCTCGGTGGAGCATTCGCCGGCCGGAACGCCCCAGGTGTCCGCGGCGGCCTGGATCAGCATCTGCCGGCCCGCGGCGCCGACCCGGCGCATCGGCTCCCAGTTCATTGGCGTGGCCAGCGAGCCGCCCGCGAACTGGCGCGGATAGGTCACGGGGTCGTTCATCGCCTGGACGATGCGCACGTCCTTCCAGTCGACGTCGAGCTCCTCGGCGATCAGCATGGGCAGCATGGTCTTCACGCCCTGGCCGCACTCCGGGTTCTTGGCGACGATGGTGACCAGGCCGTCCGGCGCGATCTTCACATAGGCGTTCAGAGCGGGGGCGTTCAGAGTTGGGGCGTTGAGCGTTCGGGCGGCGGTCTGCTCCGTCGCCGCCGCGGCGATCCCCGGCAGCCGCGCCGACAGGAACAGGCCGCCGCCGGCCGCCGCGCCGGCCCGCAGCATCGTGCGGCGTGACAGCCGGGGCGTCTCGATCTTCACATGCGCGTTCATGCCGCCACCTCGCCCGCTGGTGTCGGCATGCCGGCGGCCTTGTGGATCGCCGTGCGGATCCGGTTGTAGGTGGCGCAGCGGCAGAGGTTGCCGTTCATCGACGCCTCGATCTCCGCGTCGGTCGGCTTGGGCGTCTTCTGCAGAAGGGCCGTGGCGGCGACGATCTGTCCGGCCTGGCAATAGCCGCACTGGGCCACGTCGACCTCGAGCCAGGCCGCCTGCACCCGGGCGCCGACAGGCGAGGCGCCCACGCCCTCGATGGTCGTCACCTTGCGCGCGCCGACCCGGGAGATCGGCATCTGGCACGAGCGGATGGCCGCGCCGTCGAGCATCACCGTGCAGGCGCCGCAGTAGGCCGCGCCGCAGCCGAACTTGGTGCCCTTGGCGCCGACCACATCGCGCAGCACCCACAGCAGGGGCATGTCGGCGTCCGCCTCCACGCTCCGCTTCCGGCCGTTGAGGTCGATCGTATACGCGGCCATCGCAGGCTCCTCCTCGAAACTGAGGGAAGGGTACGACCGGGCCGTCTTCGCGGCAACGGAAATGGCGCCGGTGAGGCCAGGCAGGATTTCGGAAAAGGGTCGCGCGGTTTTCCGAAAAAAGCCCGCTCTTTCAAAGGGCTCAAGCAGGAATCCGTCGCCGAGCCAACGAATCCCTGCTTAGAGCGGGGCCCCGTTGGAGATCCGCCAGGCGATCTCGGCGGTCTTGGCCAGGGCGTCCCTGGCGCGGGCGGTCATCGCCGCCTCGCCGCCCGACAGCGCCTCCACGGCCAGTCGGGCGCTGGCGCAGATCCTCAGTGCACTGATCGGCACACCGTCGCGCACACCGAGGTTCACGGGTTGGCCGAGCTCGACCGGCAGGGTCAGCTGTTCGCGGGTCAGACGGGAGCCGGGGCGCGGCGACAGCGGCGTCCGCAGCGCGGCGTAGACCTTCAGGGTCTCGTCCCGATGGAACAGCTCGCCCGCGGCGCCGTCGCGGACGTGCCGAAGCAGGAAGGGGAAGATGGTCGGAACGGTGTCCCAACGAGGTTCGCCGTCGAAGCGGATGGAAAGGTCGGCCAGGGGCACGGGGTCGAACGCCGGGTTGGCGCCCAGTTCGGCCATCGCGACCACGCCGAACCGCCCGAACACGCCGGCGACGTCGGCGTCGGCCAGGCGGCGGAAGGCGCGAAGCTCCCCCAGGGCCGCCTCCCAGCGCAACATCAGCCCGAGATTGAAATCCGCGCCGAGGCCGGCGCAGCCGGCCCAGTCCGCGGGCCATTCGACGGCGGCGCAGTAGTCGGCGAGGCCCTCGCAGCTGCCGCGCGCGGCGAGCCGGCCGGCGATGGCCGGCGGGACGAACAGGGCTCCGGAGAAGGTCGGACCGGTCAGGAATTTCGAGCCGGTGACCGCGACGAGAAAGTCGTGCTCGAGATAGGTGCGGAGCGTCGCGGCGGAGAGACGGAACTGGCAGGCGTCGACCAGCACGTCGACGGCCTGCGGCGACGCTTGCTTGATCCTGAGAGCACAGGCGGGGCTGGGAGCGATCAGCCCGGTCTTGGAGCCGTCGACCAGCACCAGTAGCACGCGTTTTCCCTGGGCGATCAGGCCCTTGGCCAGATCTTCGACCTCGGCGTCGATCGCCAGCGCGGGCCGCGCGGCGCCGTTGGTCCCGCGCACGGCGATGCTGATGGTCTCGAGCGGCGCCATGCCCCTGACCGGTTCGCCCGCGACCACCGGGGTCCCGGTGGGCGTGTCGGCGGCGAAGTGGCGGCCGGACAGGGCCTGGGGTACGCCGCTGCCGGTCTCGGCGGGATCGGGCAGGATGGCGACGGCCTGGCCGAACAGCCGGTCGCCGAACAGGTCGGCGGCGATCAGGTGCAGGTCGGTGCCCGAGGGGGCGAACAGCACCTCGAGTCCCGGCAGGTCGGCGAGGCCGCAAAGATGGATCAGTTCGAAGCGCAGGCGCGCCATCTCCAGCCGGGCGAGCCGGCCGCGCAGCTCCGTCGGCGCCAGGGCGAAGCGCTCGCGCAGGACCTCAGCCGCCGCGTAGGCGGTCTCCGAGACGGTCGAGGCGGTGGAGGAGCCGAAGGCGGCCAGGGTCGCCGCCGGTAGAGGCCGGCAGCCGTACCGGCTGGCGCCGGTGAGGGGATCGAGGCCGAGGCGGACGTCGCCACCGGAGAACAGCACACCGGAAAGCGCGCCGGCCGCGGTCAGGGGCGTGATCCTGGCGGGTCCCGCTGCCCTGGTCGGCCGCGGAACAGGTCGAGCTTGAACCACGAATTCCCCTTCGCTGGAGGACGAAGAGTGCATCCGTCGCTATTGCGTCGCGGTTAACGATGTGGCCGGCGTCGAAAAGTCGCGGGGGGCCGACGTCGTGGCGGCCCGACTGGCGCCTTGTCCAACCTTCAATATCTTTGACTCTTCTCCGCTCATCCCGGCGAATGCCGGGATCCAGATCATAAAGCGCCGTCGATCAAAAACCTTGGCGCCAAGACCTCATGCGAGCGCTCCATACGATCTGGGTCCCGGCATTCGCCGGGATGAGCGGTATGGAATTGAGATGGATCAGCTATTTCGATGACCGGCAGTAGGACTGCCTGAGACATTAAAGCTGAACGTGCAGCCTGAGACCGAATACCGAAACCGGCCCCCGATCGCGGTTGAACGCGGGGTTGTCGACGAACTGGTAGTCGGCGGTCAGGTGGGCGTATTTGGCCATCGGGAGGCTGTAATAGGCCTCCACCACGGTCTCCGGCCCCGGGTGCGGCAGCTTTCCGTCGCCCGCCAGAATGCCGAGGCCGCCGGCGTTGAAGTAGGCGATGGCGTCGTGGCCGATCTCGCCGCGCTCCACCGCCAGGCCGACGGTGTCGTCCTTGCGGCGCCAGCGGGCGCCCTTGAGCGAAAGTCCGACGGCGACGGAGGTAGCCATGTCGGTGAACTCGAAGGCCTCGATCCGCGGGTCGGAATGGCCGGCGCGGACGAAGACGCCCAGATCGTCGCCAAGGGCCTGCTCCAGGTTTACAGAGACTCCCGTACGGGCATGGAAATGCCTGACCAGGGCGAGATCGGCCCGGTCGCCGGTCGCCAGGGCGAGCGCCGTCGCGTCGGCATAGCGCGCCATGCGCCCGTCGCTGACGAAGCCGGTCAGCCGCACGGCGCCCTGCCGGCCCGACAGGGTGTAACGGCGCTCGATCTCGCCATCCATCTGATACTGGTGGGCGTGCTGGTCGAGGTGGGTGCTGTTGGGCACGATCGAAAGATCGAACAGGCCGCCGCGCACGGTCCACTGGCCCTGATACCATTCGAGCGCCGCGCCATAGGAGTAGCCCCAGGCGTTGGCGGCGTAGTCGTAGGTCCCGGTGTCGATCAGCGCCCAGTTCAAGAAGTCGTTGCGGGCGTCGTGGGCGTATTTGTTGGTGTCGAACACGTCCACCACGCCGAACTTGCCGATGGTCAGCACCAGGCGGTTCTCGGTGGTTTCACCGGTGAAGGTGTTGAGGTCGGCGTCGGTCTTCGCCTTGGCGCCGCCGAGATCGATCGTCTGCCGTAGAAATGCGCGCTGCAGCTTGGGGTAGGGCGTGCTCTTGCCGACCTTGTAGGCTTCACCGCTGGTGAAGGCGTCCACCCCCAGCGTGCCCGACAGGCCGAACCCCTGGTCGATCTCCGGATCGGCCCAGAATTCGGCGCCGCGCCACAGGCGGACGCCCAGATAGACGGTCGCGTCGGTGGTCTCGTCGCCGCGCTGGCCGGGGTTGAGGCTGTTGGGCCCCGCGTACGGAGAGCTGAAACGCGGATGATACTGATCGGTCAGGGTCGCCTGAGCATGGACGGCGATGACGTCGGTCTCGCCGCCGCCGACGAGCGCCGCCGGGTCCTCGGCGCGAGCGGCGAGCGGAGCGCCGGCGAGAACAAGCACGCACGCCGCGCCTTTCAGGAATGACATCGCCCCTCCGCCGAATTCGTCCGTCGACCCGAGGGCGCACCGGTTGCTGAACCCGGTGACTATGACGCGACCATGACTCGGTGATGACCTAGGAGCCGTCATCTCGGGAGGCCGCGTTCAAGGACGAGGCTCCGCGCCGCGTCGAGGATGCGGGCGGTCGGAGCGCGGCGATAGTCCCACACCGGCTCCGCCGCGGGCGGATTGACCACCATGGTGGCGTTGGCCTCGAACAGCAGCACCGAGCCGTCGGCGGAGAGCCCGAAATCGACCCCGGCGTAGTCGAGGGCGAGGACGTCCCGGATCCCTTCGAGCGCGCGCATGGCGCGAGGGCCGATCACGGCCGCCATGTCGTTCAGGAAGGCCTCCTCCTCGGCGCGGTAGGCCGGCTGGTCCGCCATGGCGGAGGTGAAATAGTGCACCTTCCAGTCGTCGGAGACGGCGAGGTGGAGTGGGAACAGGGCGCCGCCGATCATCATCGCCCGGTATTTGCGGGATCGCCCATCGGCGTCCCGCGCATCGAGATACTGGATCAGCAGGAGGTCGCGGCCGGGCAGGGCGGCGAGCGCGGCGGCGAGGGCGTCCGCGTGGTCGACCTTGGTGAAGTGTCGGCCGGTATGATAGCCCGGACTGCGCAGCAGCAGCGGATAGCCGAGCTCCGCCGCCCGCGCCGCGACCGCCTCGCGGTCCACCGTGTCCACGCGCGGCGCGATCACCCCCGGCACGCGCGCCAGTCTCCGCGCATTGCTCTGACGGTCGGTCGCCCGCACCCGCGCGGGCGGATTGATCACCGGCGCGGCGGTGTGCGCCAGCACCCGTTCGGCGGCGTCGAAGGCCTCGGGCGACAGATCCGCGTCGCCGACCGTGTTGAACACCACCGCATGCGCGGGCAGCGACGCCCCCGGCGCAAAGGCCTCGACCGCCAGGGTGTGGGTTTCGAACGTGGCCGGATCGAGGATGAACCGGGTCGGCACATTGCCGCCGGCCGCCGAGGCCAGGATCAGCACCCGGCAAGGCTCGCCGTCCCCGAGATGCGGCGTGTGCAGGAGCCCGCGGCGGCCATAGCTCCGCCGGCGATGCGCCTCCGCCCCGTCGCTGTCGCCGATCTGCTGCAACAGGTTGGCGAGCCCCTGGTGGGCGTCGGGATGGTCCGGCGCGAGGCGCAGCGCCGTCTCGAACTGAAACCGCGCCTCCTCAAGCGCGTCGTTGGCGAGCAAGGCGTTGGCCAGGTTGATGCGGGCGATCGGCTCGCCCGGGTGATGCTTGACCGCCTCGGCGTAAACCAGCCGCGCGGCCGAGCGGAAATCGGTGGCGTAGAGCAGGCCGCCCAGATCGGTGAGGGCGCCGAAATGGGCCGGGTCGAGCGCAAGCGCCGCGAGGTAGTCCTGGCGCGCCGCATCGGTCCGGCCGAGCCGCGCCAGCACGGCGGCGCGATGATAATAGAGTTCGACGTGGTCGGGCCGCGCGACGATGGCCGCATCGAGGGCGGCGAGCTGTTCTTCCGGCGCCGGCGTGCTCATGCAGGGACCGCGGCGTCAGCGCGCCACTTCGATGAGATCGGCGACGGCGTGGGCGATCCGCTCCGTTCCGAGCGGGGCGCCCGGCCGCTTCTCGGCAGGAGTAAGGATCGCGGGCGGGGCGGCCTTCGGCGAGGGGGCCGGCGGAGACAGGACCGTGGCGCTGTCCACCAGACCGGCGCCCTCGGCCGGCGCTTCCTGGCGCACGATCTCCTGCAAGCTTGCGACCTGGGCGGCGATCGCCTGCAGGGCTTTCTCCTTGGCCGTCGGCGTTCTCGACGGGACGACGGTGGTCGGCGGTTCGGTGACCAGCAGGACCGGGACGCCGCGGCCGTGCGCCAGGTGGATCATCGCCTCCAGCGAGGCCTTGAAATCCTTGCTCTGCCGGGCCGCGTCGCCATAGCCGTAGCAGAGCACGACCAGGGCGCCCGCGTCCCCGGCGGTCAGCTGCGCCAGGCCCTCGGCCGCCGTCTGCCCCGCGCTCGCGTGGTCGATCACCGTCAGGCCGGAGGCGCGCGCCAGGGCCTTGGCCAGGGTGAGCATCTTGCCTTTCGTGGGCGGCGCGCCCGGCGCGGCGGTGAAGTCGTCGCTCCAGACGGTGACCGTGGCGCCGGGTCTTACCACGGCTGAGCCGTAGTTGGTCACGCGCGGTCCGACCTGGTCGAGCGCGCCGGTGCGCAGCTTCGGCGGCGCGGGCGGCAGCGCGAGGCCGCCGCAGCCCGACAGGCCGATCAAAAGGCCGATGGCTGCGGCGCAAAGACAGGGGCGCATGGGGCTACTCCGGCAGAGATCGACCCCCCGCCTAAGAGCACAGGCGGACGGCGCCGTCGATGGCCAAAGGTCGCAGACCGGGCGGCGCCGCGGGCCTGCGAAAGGGGCTGTTAACCGAACCAGGGCAGCGGTTTATCGCGCGGGAGAAGGAGCGCCCGGGATGGTGAACCTTTCGATTGGCGATCGAGCGCCGTCCGTGGTCGGGACGGGCGCCGGCGGCCGGTTCTATGCCGAGGACGTGCAGATCGGCCGTCCGGCGATGCTGGTCACGCTCGGGGGTGTCGATCCCGACGCCGCGGCGGCGTGCTGCCGCCGGCTGGAGGAGGCGCGCGGGCGACTGGCGCGCGACATCGACCTCCACGCCCTGGTTCCCGTCGACGCGCGCTACGCCCACCGCCTGGCCGTCCACCTCAGCGAAGGTCATGCGTTCGCCGCGCTCATGTCGGGCGCCGTCCCGGCCGTGGTGGTGGTCGATCGGGCCTGGCGCATCGTCCACCTCGGCCCCTTCGACGCCGACGCCGATCTCATCGCCCTGTATGAGCGGCTGAAGCCGAGGTTGATCCAGGCCCCGGCGCGGACCGTGTCCGCCGCCGCGCCCCTGCTGGTGGTCCCCAACGTGATCGCCGTGGAGACGTGTCGGGCGCTGATCGAACAGTTCGAACAGGGCGCGCATCAGCCGGGACTGATGGCCTCGGTCATCGGCGGCGCCGCTGCGGCCAAGCTCGATGAGGGCAAGAAACACCGCCGCGACATCGAGCTGACCGACGCCGACGCGCTGCACGGCGAAGTGGTCAGGGTGCTGGCTCAGCGCTGCGCGCCCGAGATCAAGCGCGCCTTCCAGTTCGACGTGGCCTTCGCCGACCGGATCCTGATCGCCCGCTACGACGACAGCGGCGGTTATTTCAAACGCCATCGCGACAACCTCTCGCCGCAGACGGCCTTTCGCGACTTCGCCGTGTCGATGAACCTCAACACCGGCGACTACGACGGCGGCGAACTGCTGTTTCCCGAATTCAGCGACGATCTCTATGCGCCCCCCGCCGGCAGCGCCGCGGTGTTCTCGGCCTCGCTGCTGCACGAGGCCATGCCGGTGACCCGCGGCCGGCGCTATGTGGCGCTGTCCTTCCTCAGCGGCGCCACGGCGCAGGCGCGGATGAACCATGCCGCCTGAGCCCTCGCCGCCGGACGGCGGCGCCGTGATCCGCAGGTCCGCCTATGTTCACGTCGTCAGGCTCGGCGAGGGCCGGGCGCTGGCGGTGCATGCGGTCACCCAACTGCGGCTGGCGATCGATCTGGAGGTGGCCGGGATCATCGACTGGTTCGCCGCGCCCCGCCGGATGCCGGCCGAGATCGGCGCGCTGCTGGCGCTGCACCCGATCGATCCCGGCGTGCTGGCCGGCTGCCTCGCCACCCTGATGGAGCACGGCGTCCTCACCGACAAGGATCCGGCCGCGGAGGAGGCCGCGGTCGCGGCGCGGCTCGGCGAATTGCACGGCCGCGATCCCGGCGAGGCGCTCGACCAGCTGCGGCGCACCTCCGGGCAGGGCGCCGACGCCCACTGGGCGGTCACTCAGACCCTCGGCGCCGAGGAGATCGGCCGGGCCTTCAAACAACGGTGGGACGTGCTGCTGTTCGGCGACTGCGAGCTGCAGATGGAGGCGGACTTCCTGCGCCGCGCCGCGGCCGAGCGCGACGTCGATCTGCGCGTCGGAACCGGCTTTCCCGACGACCTGCGCCTCGCCGGCGAGAAGCCGCACCGGGCGATCCTGATCGGCGCCCTGCGCTCGCGCCGGATGGTGGCGCAAGGCTCGCCCGAGGACCATGGCGGAGACCCGGCGGCGATCTACATCGCCGAAGCGCGTCAGGTGATCGAAGGCCTTCGCCGGCACAGCGATGCGCCGATCCTGATCGACAACCTGCCCGAGCCGACGGTCCAGCCGCTGGGCTTCGCCGACCGCGGCCTGCACGGCCACCGCAATCGCTTCCGGCGCGTGAACCTGGCGCTTGAGACCCTGGCCGAAACCTACGCCGACGTGCACGTGGTCGATATCGCCGCGGCCCTGAACGCGGAGGGCTCCGGCCGGCTGCTCGACGACGGCCTGGTCGGCTTCACCCATTTCGGCTCGTCGGGCTGGATGCTGCAGCGGCCCAGAAGCGAGCTCGCCGCGGTGCACGGCCTGTTCCCCGATCCCGCGCCGCTCGAAGCGTCGGTGGGCGGCTCCCCCTATCGGCGCGAGGTGGCGGCGGCGCGGGCGCATATGGACGCGCTGAACGTCGTGCTCGGCCTCGACCGCAAGAAGTGCGTGATCCTCGACCTCGACGGCACCCTTTGGCCCGGCGTGCTGGCCGAAACCGGCGCGCCGTTCGCCTGGACTCCGGAGACCAGCGGGCTCTATTCGTACGTGGGCCTCTACTTTGGTCTGCACGAGGCGCTGAAGGCGCTGAAGCGGCGCGGGATCGTGCTGGCCTGTGTCAGCAAGAACGACGAGGTGCTGGTGCGCCAGCTGTGGCGCTATCCGGATCACTATCCGCACGACCGGTTGCTGACACCCGACGACTTCGTCACCCTGCGGATCAACTGGGACGACAAGCCGTCCAACATCCGCTCGATCGCCGACGAGCTCGGTTTCGCCCTGAACAGCTTCATCTTCGTCGACGATCATCCGGTGGAGCGCGAGCGGGTGCGCCAGGCCCTGCCCGAGGTCGAGGTGTGGGGCGATGACCCGTTCGCGCTCCGGCGGATGCTGCTGACCGATCCGCGGCTGCAGACCGCCACGCTCACGGCCGAGGCGGCGGGCCGGACCGAACTGGTCAAGTCCCAGCTCGACCGGGACCGGCAGAGAAGCACGGCGGCGGACGATGGCGATTTCCTGGGCTCGCTCGGACTCGAGTGCCGCTTCGAGGAGCCACGCGCGGGCGAAGTGCTGGGGCGGGTGGTCGAACTGTTTCAGCGCACCACCCAGTGCAACACCACCGGCCGCACCTTTTCCGCCGGCGAACTTGCGCGGCGCGCCGAGGCGGGCGAGGTGTTCATCGCCCACGCCAAAGACCGGTTCGGCGACTATGGCCTGGTCGCCGCCGCAGTGGTCAGCGACCGCGAGATCATCGCCTTCGCCATGAGCTGCCGGGTGATCGGCCTGAAGGTCGAAGCGCGGTTCCTCGAACACCTGCTCGCTAGCCTCGACGGCGAGGCGACCGCCCGCATCAATCCCACCGACCGCAACGGTCCGGTCCGCCACCTCTACGCGGAGAACGGCTTTCGCTTCGAAGACGGGCTGTGGCGCTGGAATCCCCCCGCGGAAAACGGTGGAGCGCGCGCCGCGTAGCGGTGGGCTTGGTGGTTCAGATCTGGTCTGCGGCGGCCGTTCACACCTGAATTTCTGACTCGCCCGCTTTGCGCGCCGCGACTACTACACAGCCCCTGGACGCAGGAGCCCGCCTTGGCCGATATCGCCGTCTTTTATGAGCATCCGCAGTGGTTCGAACCGCTGTTCCGCGCCCTGGACCGCCGCGGCCTGGGGTGGGCGCCGATCCAGATCCAGGACCACACCTTCGATCCCGCCGACACCCGACTGCCGGCGCCGCTGATCCTGAACCGGCTGGCCATGTCATCCTTCCTGCGCCAGAGCGAGCACGCCCTCTATTACAGCGTCGCGGTGCTGGATCACTGGGAAGGCCTGGGCGCGCGGGTGATCAACGGGCCAGGCGTGCTGGCCTATGACACCAGCAAGGCGCGGCAGCTGAGCCTGTTCCGCGCCTGCGGCCTCGACACACCCCACACCCGGGTGGCGCACCGGCGCGCGGACGTGGCCCGGCTCGCCGCCGAGATCGGCTATCCGGTGATGGTCAAGGTCAATGTCGGCGGCTCGGGAACCGGCATGATCCGCTACGACAGCGCCGAAGAGCTCGAGGCGGCGGTGACCGACGGTCTGACGCCGGTCGGGGTCGACGGCGTCGCCCTGGTCCAGGCCTATGTGCCGGCGCGGGACGCGCGGGTGATCCGCTGCGAGGTGCTGGACGGCAAGCTGCTCTACGCCATCGCCCTGAACGGCGCCGGATCGACCTTCGACCTCTGCCCGGCCGATGTCTGCATGGTCGACAAGCCGAGCATCACCATCGAGGCCTACCAGCCGCCGCCCGAGATCGCCGCCGCGGTGGAGCGGGTGGCCGTGCGCGCCGGGCTCGACGTCGGCGGGATCGAATACATGATCGACGACCGCGACGGCCGGCCGAAGTTCTACGATCTCAACGCCCTGTCGAACTTCGTCGCCAACCCGGTCGAGGTGCTGGGCTATGATCCGCACGAGAACCTGGTGGATTATCTGATCGGCCAGCTCGGCGCCCGGCGCAGGAGCGCCGCATGAGGTACGGGTTCTGGACCCCGGTGTTCGGCGGCTGGCTGCGCAACGTGGCCGACGAGGGCATGGACGCGAGCTGGGACTACACCAAGCGGCTCTGCCAGCGCGCCGAACAGATTGGCTACGACCTGACGCTGGTCGCCGAATTGAACCTCAACGACATCAAGGGGACCGACCAGCCCGCGCTCGACGCCTGGTCGACGGCCGCGGCCCTGGCCGCCGTGACCGAGCGGCTGGAGCTGATGGTGGCCGTGCGGCCGAACTTCCATCAGCCGGCCCTGTTCGCCAAGCAGGCGGCCAACATCGACCGGATCAGCGGCGGCCGGCTGGCGCTCAACGTGGTGTCGTCCTGGTGGGCCGAGGAGGCGCAGAGCTATGGCCTGCAGTTCGACCAGCACGACGACCGTTACGGCCGGACCAGCGAATGGCTCGACGTGGTCGACGGCTTGTGGCGCGAGCCGAAGTTCAGCTTCGAGGGCCGGCGCTACACCCTGAAGGACGCGATCTGTGAACCCAAGCCGGTGCGCAAGCCGGTGGTCTACGCCGGCGGCGAATCCGAGGCCGCCAAGACGATGATCGCCCACCAGTGCGACGCCTACGTGATGCACGGCGACACGGTGGAGGTAGTCGCCGAGAAGATCGCCGACATGAAGGCGCGCCGCGCGGCGGCCGGCAGGCCGCCGATGATCTTCGGCATGGCCGCCTACGCCATCGTGCGGGACAGCGAGGAGGCGGCGAGGGCGGAGGTGGCGCGGATCACCACCTTGGACCCCGAGGCGCCGGGCTTCTCCAACTTCGACCAGTGGCTGTCGGGCACCCAGCTCGAGCGGGAGATGAAGCTGCAGGAATATTCGGTCTCCAACCGCGGCCTTCGCCCGAACCTCGTCGGCACGGCCGAACAGATCCGCGAGCGGATCGCCGCCTACGAGGCGGCGGGTCTTGACCTGCTCCTGCTGCAGATGAGCCCGCAATACGAAGAGATGGAGCGGTTCGCCCAGAGGGTGATCGCCGCCTGATCCCCGAGCGGCCGCCCAAAAGATAGGGCCGGACGTCGCCGTCCGGCCCGAGGGGATTGCGCTTGTCGGGATCGGCGCCGGCCGCGGGCGCAGCCGGCGGACGAAGTCCTAGAACTTGTACTGCACCTCGACCCCGCCGATGGCCGGCGGCGTCAGCGCGAACTGCTTCAGGAAGGTGCCGTTCGCCTGGGAGATGGCGCCGGCGCCGTTGATGTAGCCGGTCTGGTCGAAGATGTTCTTGCCGTAGGCGATCAGCGTCCAGTGGCTGCCGGTCGGCTTGTACTCGGCCCGCAGATCGACCTGGCTCCAGGACGGCGCCTCATATTGGGCCCGCGTGAAGATCGAGCCGTACTGCTTGTCGCGCCAGATGTAGCTGGCGGAGAAGGACAGGGCGCCGGTCGGCAGATCCCAGGTGTAGAGGGCGTTCAGCGCCAGCTTGTTCTTCGGGGCATTGGGGAGTGCGTCGCCCTTCAGGTTTTGCTGACCGCCGAGGCAGCCCCCGGTCTTGGCGCCGGCGAGGGTGGCCGTCGGGTCGTTGACGTCGGTGAGGCAGTCGGTCTTGGTGACCGACGTGTCGTTGAAGCCGTAGTCGAACATGATCTGCAGCGGGCGGATCGGCTGCCACACGACCTCGACTTCGACACCGTCCGTGCGCGCTTCGGGGACGTTGATCAGCTGTGATCCGACCACCCCGCCGGTGCCGATGACCCCGGCGACGATCTGCGCATTGTAGTATTGGTCGTAGAAGAGGTCGACGTTGACCTGCAGGGCGCGGCCGAAGTTCTTCTTGATCCCGAACTGGTAATCGTTTGATTTTTCGGGATCGGTTTCCGGGATGGCGGCGAGCAGGCTGCCGGCGTTGAACCCGCCCGACTTGTAGCCGCGGCTATACTTCAAATAGACGTTGGTATCGCGATCCGGCTCCCACTGGATGCCGGCGGTTCCGGTCGTGGCGTTCCAGTCGCCGCTGAGCTTGCGCGTATAGAGACCGGTGACGGCGTCGTAGGTCGCCGCGGTCGCGCCGCGCGTCGCCCCGGGGACCGTTCCCAGATAGGGCGAGATCAGGGTGATGGCCGCGTTCACAGGGACGCCTTGCTCGGGCAGGTAGGCATACTCCTGCGCGGCGTCCGTGCCCCACTTGGAGTCATAGGTGTAACGCAGGCCGCCGGTCAGCTTGATCGTCTTGGTGATGTTCCAGTCCACCTGACCGAAGCCGGCGAAGGTCTCCGCGCCCATGTGGGCCACACCGTTGGTCACGTCGCGGTGCGGGTTGGCCGCCGCCGGGGTCGGCCCGCAGAGGCCGAGGATCAGGCAGGGCTGAAGCGGGTTCGCCAGCTGGGCCTGACCCGGCATGTAGACTTCTTCCGGCTGCTTGTAGCCTTCATTGAAGTTGTACGCGCCGACCACCCACTGCAGCGGTCCCTTGCCGTTGGACAGGATGTTCACCTCGTTTTGGGTGAACCAGTGATATTCGGCGTACGCCAGTTCGGAGTCCGGGAAGATCTGGAAGCCGGCGGGATTGGTGTAGGAGATCACCCCGGTGCCGAGCTGTTCGCCTTCGCCCCACTCCTCCTGCTCCTTGTAGGTGTAGCGGTTGGCCGAGCCGATATAGCGGACGTCGAAGTTGTTGAAGTGGCCGGTCAATTTGAGCGTCGCGCCGTAGTACGACTGCACGTCCTGGGTCTGCGGATAGATCGAGTAATAGTCGCGGATGTTGCCGTTGCCGGGGTTGGTGCCGGTCGGATTGACGGTCTGGATGTTGGTGACGCCCGGCTGCAGGAAGCCGCCGAGCGAGGGGACGAGCGGGTCGCTGGTTTCGAGAGGCTGACCCGGGATGCCCAGCGCCGAGGCCCGCAGGTTGACCGCGTAGAGGGCGCTGGAGCGGGAAAGCTTTGTGTGCCCATCCGGGCCGACGATCACAGAGCTGCTGATCAGGCCGCCGGCGTTGCCGCCCTGGTCCTGCCAGCCGCCGGTAAAGCCCTTGACCCACCAGTCGAAATGCGGACCGAGGTCGCCGCGGAGCTGGCCTTCGACGTACCATTCGTTGCGTCGGTTGCCCTCGTTGGGCAGGCCGTTGAGGTTGTTGAAGTAGCCGTTGCTCTGATCCGTCTTCGATCCCGACAGCCGGAACTGGATGTGATCGGTGATCGGGCCTGAAACGGCGCCCTCTTCCACGTGATAGCCGTAGCTGTCCACCTGGCCGCGAATCTCGCCGTACCAGTAGTCGGTGGGCTGGCGGGAAACGATGTTGATGGCGCCGCCGATCGAGTTGCGGCCGTAGAGCGTGCCCTGCGGTCCGCGCAGGACTTCGATCCGGTCGACGAACAGGGAGTCGTTGCCGACCTTCACGGTGAAGGTGGTGAAGGCGCCGTCCTCGTAGACGCCGACGCTGGAGTCGGCCGAGAGCTGGTTGGTGTAGCGGCCGATGCCGCGCAGCGTCACGCGATCGTCGCCGGTATTGTAGGACAGGCCCGGGGTGAAGTTGGTGATGTCCTGGACGCTGTCGATGCCGATCTTGTCGCGTTCGGTCGAGGTGAAGGCGGAAATGGCGACCGGCACCTGCTGCAGCGACTGCTCGCGCTTTTGGGCGGTGACGACCACTTCGCCGATGTTGCCGCCCTGTTGAGCCGCCGGGGGAGGCGGCGCCTGGGCGGCGTCGGCGGCGAGCACCGCGGGCGCCGCCTGCGCCGCTGCCGAACCGGCGGCGCTCAGAGCAAGAATCGACGCAGCCGTTAAAAGCAGCCGCCCGCGCAACGTGGCCTTCATTATGATCTCCTCCCGGAACGGGCCGCTATTTTTGCCGCGGCTCCCCTTAGTGCTCACATGAAGCGCTGACCCGAGCCGTGCGTCAAGTATTCACGCTCCTGGGGGAATCGATCTGCGGTCGGGTATGTCGCGACGGGGGAATCCGTTCCTGCGTACCGATATGCATGAAGTAAACAGCGTTAAAATTGGCTGCATGAACCTCCGGCATGTGCTGGAAATACATAAGACGTTCTGGTTGGTCTCCAGTATACTGCTATGCAGCACGGAGCGGGCGGAAGGTTGAATGCGTGTATAAGTAATACGTCGGCCACGTCATTTATGACGGAGGCGTCAAAAACAAAGCATATGAAAATGACACCGGGTGACACTCGCCCCATTTTTCGCCGTTGAGAGGAGGGGATACTGATCGTAATCATGCGGCCAGGCCCGGGCGACAAGCCGTTGTCTCAAATGCGGATGCGGTCACTTCAAGCGCATCTTAAGAATATGTGGGTCAACAGCCGGTCGAGGTAGGTATATTTGCGGCATATAAGCAGCATAGACAGTGCTGATTTTCCGAGATACGGTCCCCGACGCTATTTCTGCTCGAAGTAGCAATACCCTCCTTAGCCGTCTGGCCCTTGGCCAGGCGGCTATTTTCTTGGCTCAGCGCCCCGGTTTCCTTGCTGCGGCGGAGATGCCGGCGATTACATGGAGGGCGGACTGTGGCGCTTCTGCAACGTGTTTTCGCCGCTTTCGAGACCTTTTATCGCTTCTGTCAATTTTCAGTTCGCTTCGGGCCGGCGCAGGCGGACCCGTTGCGTTCCGGACCCGGCGGGGGTCCGGCGTCGAGGCCCCGCCCGCAGGCTCATCCGTCGGTGAAATCGGCGCCGCCCGGTGCGCCGCAGCCGCGAGCGCGCGTCGGCGGCCAGGCCGCGTCCAAACGGGAGCCTGATCCAAAAAAGAATCGGGCCGGGCGTCGCCGCCCGGCCCGATACCGTCGTGGCGATGGCCGCCGGCTGCTCCTGCAGCCGGCGAACCGTCCTAGAACTTGTATTGCACCTCGACCCCGCCGATGGCCGGCGGCGTCAGGTTGTACTCTTTCAGGAAGGTCCCGTTGGTCCAGGCCACGGCCCCGGCGCCGGCGGCGTAACCCGTGCTGTTGAACACGTTCTTGCCGTAGGCGATGAGGGTCCAGTGGTTGCCGGTCGGCTTGTACTCGAGGCGCAGGTCCACCTGATCCCAGGACGGGGCTTCATACTGGGCGCGCGTGAAGATCGAGCCGTACTGAACGTCACGCCAGATGATGCTGGTCGAGAAGGCCAGGACGCCGGTCGGCAGATCCCAGGTGTAGGTGCCGTTCAGCGCGATCTTGTTCTTCGGCGCGTTCGGCAGCTGGTCGCCCTTCAGGTTCTGGGCGCCGCCGGTGCAGCCGCCACGGGTCGCCCCGTTGAGCGAGGCGGTCGGATCGTTGGCGTCGACGACGCAGCCCGACTTGACGACGGACGTGTCGTTGTAGCCGTAGTCCAGCATCAGCTGCAGGGGACGGATCGGCTGCCAGACCACTTCCAGCTCCGCACCGTCGGTGCGGGATTCGGGAAGATTGAGGAACTGGGTGGTGATCACCCCGCCGTTGGTCACGCCGATCGGGATCTGCGCGTCGTAGTACTGGTCGTAGAACAGGTCGAGGTTGACCTGAAGCGTGCGACCGAAGTTCTTCTTGATCCCGAACTGATAGTCGTTCGAATGCTCGGGGTCGGTCTCGACGTGCGCCGCCAAAAGGTCGCCGGCGTTGAAGCCGCCCGACTTATAGCCGCGGCTGTACTTCACATAGAGGTTGGTGTCGCGATCGGGTTGCCATTGCAATCCGGCCACGCCGGTGACCGCGCTCCAGTCGCCGCTGAGCTTGCGCACCCAGAGGCCTGACGCCGCGTCATAATGGGTGGCCGAGGCGTCCTTCTGGGCCGCCGCCGGCGTATTGATCAGCGTCACCGCGAAGTTCTGAGGAATATATTCGACCGGCAGGAAGGCGTATTCCTGCGCCGCGTCGTCGCCCCACTTGGAGTCGTAGGTGTAGCGGGCGCCGAGGGTGAATTTCCAGGTCGGCAGGAAGTTCCAGTCGATCTGGCCGAAGCCGGCGAAGGTCTCCGCGCCCATGTGCGCGATCCCGTTGGTCAGGTCGCGTCCCGGGTTGGCGTGAGCCGGCGTGGGGCCGCAGGCGCCGACGAGGATGCAGCCGTTGAGCGGGTTCGCCAGCTGAGCCTGGCCCGGCATGTAGACGGATTCAGGCTGCTTGTAGCCTTCGTTGAAGTTGTAGGCGCCGACCACCCACTGCAGCGGCCCCTTCCCGTTCGAGAGGAGGTCGAACTCGTTCTGGGTGAACCAGTGATATTCGGAGTAGCTGAGCTCCACGTCCGGATAGATGGTGATGCCGAACGGATCGACGAACGACGTCACGCCGCTGTTGATCCGCTGCCCTTCGGAATAGCCGGTGCGGTCCACATAGGTGTAGCGCTCCGCCGAACCGACATAGCGCACGTCGAAGCCGGAGAAGTGCCCCGTCAGGCGCGCCGTCGCGCCGTAATAGTCGTGGACGTCCTGCACCTGCGGATACAGCGAGTAGAAGTTGCGGATGTCCGTGTTGCCGGGGTTTTTGCCGGTCGGGTTCACCCCGACCACATTGGTGACCCCGGGCGCCAGGAAGGCGCCGAGCGACGGCGCCAGGCTGTTGGAGCTTTCGATCGGCGCGTTGGTGCCGAACGGGCTGATGTTGAAGTTGGTGGCGTAGGTCGGCGAGCCGTACCGGGTGTGGCCGTCGGCGCCGACGACGATCGAGTTGGAGATCCGGCCGCCCGAGTCGCCGCCCTGGTTCTGCCAGGTGCCGGCGAAGGCCTTCACCCACCAATCGAAGTGCGGGCCGGCGTCGCCTTGCAGTTGCCCCTCGATATACCACTCGTTGCGGCGGTTGCCCTCGTTCTTGTTGCCGTTCAGGTTGTTGAAATAGCCGTCTTCCTGGCCGGTCTGCGATCCCGAGAGGCGGAACTGGATGTGGTCGGTGATCGCGCCCGAAACCGTGCCTTCCTCGAAATGATAGCCGTAGTCGTCGACGCCGGCGCGCAGCTCTCCGGTCCAGTCGTCGGTGGGCTTGCGCGAGACGATGTTGATCGCGCCGCCGATCGAGTTGCGGCCGTAGAGGGTGCCCTGTGGGCCGCGCAGCACCTCAACCCGGTCGATGAACAGGGTGTCGTAGCCGACCTTGGTGGTGAAGGTGGTGAAGGCGCCGTCTTCATAGACGCCGACGCTGGAGTCGGCGGACAGCTGGTTGGTGTAGCGGCCGATGCCGCGCAGCGACACCCGGTCGAGGCTGGTGTCATAGACCAGGCCCGGGGTGAAGTTGGTCAGATCCTGGACGCTGTTGATGCCGATCTTGTCACGCTCGGCGACCGTGAAGGCCGAAATCGCCACCGGAACCTGTTGAAGCGACTGCTCGCGCTTCTGGGCGGTGACAACCACCTCGCCGATGGAGCCCTGCGCCGCGGCGGCTGGCGGTGCGCTTTGGGCGGCCGCCGTTCCGGCGAGCCCCAGAATCAGAATCGACGACGTAGCGAAAAGCAGCCGCGTGCGGCTTATGTTGCTCATAGCAATCCCTCCAAAAATGCCGGCCGCATTGTGACTGCGGCTCTGTTAGATGCCGGCACAAAGCCTCGTATCGACACATTCGTCAAGTCACGCGGGCGCGATTCAGGCGATACTGTCGCTTCTGTTCTCACCCCCCGCCGCAGTGTTTCAATAAAGACACGCAGGACAAGGGGCGCCGGGCGGGTTGGAAAGTGCGGTCCGCGGAGCGATCAGCACCGCCGGCGCTTTCCGCCGCAAAGGTGTTCGCGCCTTACGCCAGAAGGCGCCGCGGAATTGCCGACCAGGGTCAAACCGCGAATTCGGCCGGGATCGCACGGTCCTCCGCTGCTGTTCTAGGGAGAATGGCCTATACGTCTGGTCTTCGACCTGCATTGCTGAAGTTCTGCTCATGGCCGAAGTTTATACTTACTGTCACAGGGCGTGCATCTGAATTACCGACGTCTGACGGACCGGGCCCGCATCGTCGCCCGGAACGGGGCGTCGACATACCGCTGATTCCATCGGCGCGGGGCGCGGCTCCGTCCCGGCTGGGAATCCGGCGCCGTCGCCGCTAGACTGAAACGGATTGAACCCGCTCACGGAGACGGCGCATGACGGCCCCAGGTAGCCTGGACAGGTCTCTTCGCGAGCGCGCGGCGCAGGTGATTCCGGGCGGCATGTATGGTCACCAGTCGACCGCGCTCCTGCCGGACGGCTATCCGCAGTTCTTCAGCGGCGGGCAGGGCGCGCACCTGACCGACGCGGACGGCCGGCGCTATCTCGATTTCATGTGCGCATACGGACCGAACCTGCTCGGCTACGCGCATCCCGGGGTCGACGCCGCCTATATCGATCAGCTTCGCAAGGGCGACGCCCTGACCGGTCCCACGCCGGCGATGGTGGCGCTGGCCGAGGCCTTCACCGGCATGGTGACCCACGCCGACTGGGCGCTGTTCTGCAAGAACGGCACGGACGCCACCTCCATGGCCATGGTGACGGCGCGCGCCCATACCCGGCGCAAGACGCTGGTGTTGGCCAAGGGCGCCTATCACGGCGCCGCGCCCTGGTGCACGCCCCGTCCCGCCGGCACCACGCCGGAGGATAGGGCCAACCAGGTGTTCTGCACCTACAACGACATCGACAGCCTGGAGGCGGCGGTGGCCAGGGCCGGCGACGATCTCGCCGCGATCTTCGCCGCGCCGTTCCGGCACGACGCCTTCGTCGACCAGGTCGAGGTCGATCCCGCCTACGCCCACAAGGCCCGCGAGCTCGCCGACCGCACCGGCGCCCTTCTGGTGGTCGACGACGTCCGCGCCGGTTTCCGGGTGGCGCGCGACTGCTCCTGGTCGGCGGTGGGCGTGCAGCCCGACCTGTCGAGCTGGGGCAAGTGCATCGCCAACGGCCACCCGATCTCGGCCCTCCTGGGAAATGACAAAGCCCGCGCCGCCGCGGCCTCCATCTATGTCACCGGCTCGTTCTGGTTCGCCGGCGCGGCCATGGCGGCGGGCGTGGCGACGCTGAAGCTGATCCGCGAGTCCGACTATCTGGAGAGAATCGAAGGCCTCGGCGCCCGCTTGCGCCACGGCCTGGCGGAGCGCGCGTCGGGGGCCGGGTTCGGCTTTCGCCAGAGCGGGCCCGTGACCATGCCCCTGTTCCTGTTCGATGACGACAGGGACCTGGCCAAGGGGTTCGCCTGGTGCTCCGCCATGCTGGGGCGCGGGGTATACGTTCACCCCTGGCACAACATGTTCCTCTGCGCGGCCATGACCGAGGCCGACATCGACGTCGCCCTCGACGCGGCGGAGGCGAGCTTCGACGACCTGAAAAGGAACCGGGCCGAGATCCGCCCGGCCGCCAAGATGGCCTTTCTGACCGCAGGCTGAGTTCAACCAGACTAACGAGGGAGGCGCGCCATGGGCTTCGCCGAATACGCGGACTACGACGGACTCGGCCTCGCCGGGCTGGTGCGCAAGGGCGAGGTCCAGCCCGCCGAACTGGTGGAGGCGGCGATCGAGCGGATCGAACGCCACAACGGCGTGCTGAACGCGGTGGTGTTCAAGGGCTATGACGATGCGCGCAAGACCGCCGCCGGCGCCCTGCCCGACGGTCCGTTCAAGGGTGTGCCCTTCCTGGTCAAGGACCTGGCGGCCCATGTGAAGGGCTGGCCCCGCACCTCGGGCTCGCATTTCGCCCAGGTCGCCGCCGACGCGGACGACAGCGAGCTGATCCGCCGCTACCGCGCCGCGGGCGTGATCCTGATGGGCAAGACCAATACGCCGGAGTTCGGCATTCCCGGCGTGACCCAGTCCGACCGGCTGGGCCCGTGCGGCAATCCGTGGAACCCGGCGCACATCGCCGGCGGATCGTCGGGCGGTTCGGCGTCGGCTACCGCGGCCGGCATGGTTCCGCTGGCGCATGGCGGCGACGGCCTGGGTTCGATCCGCATCCCGGCCGCCAACTGCGGCCTCGTCGGGATGAAGACCACCCGAGGGCGCACGCCGATCACCGACCTGGCCGAGGAAGCCTACGGGCTGGTGGTCGAGCACGTCCTGACCCGCACGGTCCGCGACAGCGCGGCCATGCTCGACGCCACAGGCTATCCTCGGCCGGACGATCCCTTCCAGGCCCCGCACAAGGACGGCCCCTATCTCGACGAGGTGTCCAAGAGCCCGGGCAGGCTCAGGATCGGCTGGTCGGCCGAGACCCCCAGCGGCCGGCCGATGTCCGACGAGACGGTCGCCCGCCTGCACGACACCGTGGCGCTCCTGAAGGGGCTCGGGCACGAACTGGTCGAACAGGGGCTCGGCATCGACTATCGCGCCTTCTACCGCGCCCAGGGCCTGGCCAGCGCCGCCAACTTCTCCGCCAGCGTCAAGCGCTGGGTCGAACAGCTCGGCCGCGAACCGCGCGAGGGCGAACTCGGCGCCCTGGCGCAACGCGGCTACGACGCCGGCCAGCGGGTGACCGGCCAGCAGGCGTTCTGGGGCTTCCAGCAGCTCCGGCTGTTCACCCAGCAGATCCTGCAGCGGTTCGAGGGCTTCGACGTCTATCTGACCCCGACCATGTCGAACGCGCCGCCGCGGATCGACTGGCTGGATCCGCTCAGTGTCGAGCTCAAGGAGTTCGACCGGCGCCAGGCGTCGACCTATGGCACGACGCCGCCGTTCAACATCACCGGCCAGCCGTCGGTGTCGCTGCCGCTGTGGATGTCGGCGGACAACCTGCCGATCGGCATGATGTTCACCGGCCGCTTCGCCGACGAGGCTACCCTGTTCCGCCTTTCGGGCCAGCTCGAGAAGGAACAGCCCTGGAAGGACCGCCGCCCGCCGGTGTGGAACTGAGGCGGCGCCCGCTTCCTAAAGCCCGCCGAACCGCTTCAGCACATTGCGGGTGATGCGGGTGACGAAGGGGTCGCCGGCGGCGAGGGCGTGGGCCCACTCGGTCGTGCCGGTGTTGAACACCTCGCCCTTTCCGCGCCGGAACGAGGCCATCACCGCGTGGCCGCGCAGCATGCGCGCCTGCGCCGCCTCGGAAGCAGAGCCGTGGGCGATCTTCGCCACCACCGGCAACTGCTCGGGTGGGATCAGCGGGCGGTAGGGACTGGGCGCCTCGGCGAAGGCGGCGGGCGTGACGGCGATGATCTCCAGCCCCTCCGGAACGCCCAGCCTCGGAACGGCGCGCGGCAGGCCGTCGTCGCCGAAGTCGAACAGGCAGCCGTCGTTCTCGTAGCCGACCAGAGGGACCTCCCCGCCGATCACGTCGCCGTAGTAGAGGTCGCAGTCCTCCAACGCCCAGTGGTCCGACCGGTAGACGGTATAGCCGCCGGCCCCGCGCGCCACACACAGGCCCAGTCGGTGATAGCCGCCGTAGAGGAAGCTCAGGCCGGTGATCTGCGCCTCCGGCCGGGCGAACACCGGATGGGACCAGAGGTGTGTGGCGTCCGGCCCCTCGGGCTCGTCCTCCATCCCCTTCCATTTGCGGCAGATCAGCCGCCGGCCCTCCGCTTCCCACCGCACCTTCCAGAACGCCGTATTGCCCGACAGGATGGCCAGGCCCCCGCCGTTGTCGACGAACCGTTCGAGCGTGTCGCGCTGGCCCGCCGACCAGTATTCGGAGTGGCCGACCAGGGCGACGCACGGATAGCCGTCGAGCGCGCCGGGTTCGGTCTCGAGGTCGTAGTCGGTGAGATAATCGAGCCCGATCCCCTCGCCCTCGGCCCAGCGGACGAAGGCCTGCTCCCACTTCCGCAGGAAGCCGGCCGAACCGTCGTAGGGAGTCTGACGGTGAGCCTTCGACCAGGCGGTGTCGGCGCCGGCCCAGGGACGCTGGCCGAAGCCGCGCGGCGACAGATTGACCAGCCGCGGCATGCCCTCGGGCGGGGCCAGCAGCAGGGGTGGGAAGGGCCGCTCGGCCGAAAGCACGCCGATGGCGCCGGCCATCGCCTCGGCCAGCGACGCGCGGCCGGTCATCAGCGCGTCCACGTCGCAATAGGCGCTGGCGCCGCCCCAGTAGTTGTAGGCGTGCAGGGTGTTGGTGGTGAGCACGAGGGCGATACGTGCGGTCGGCTTGACCGGCTTCACGCACAGCATGTGCCGCCCGATCCGGCCCTCCGCGTCGGTGAGGACGACGTCGTAGTAGCCCGAGCGCCAGTCCGCGCCGACCTCGAACGCCGCCGCCTCGGGCCAGCCGCAGCCGTTGCGGTCGGCGTCCGCCGGCGTCGAATGATCGCCGACGTGAACGCCCTCGAGCGTGAGCACGACCTCGCGATCCGCACCCACACGGGCGACCTCGATCCCGCATGGACCCCTCGGCGCGCTGGCGTGCAGCGCCACGCGTTCGCCAGGGCGGGCGCTCAGCCGGTCCGAATAGAGCGCCGGAGTTTCGCTTCCGAAGGCGGCCATGCGTGTCCCCGTGTGTCGCGCGCCAGGATAACCGCAGAGATCGCGGAGAGAAGCCCGCTTCGCGCGCCCCTCCGAAAGCCTCCGGCGACCCGCCGAGGACGCCGAGAAACCGGGAGCCATTCCCCCCGCCCTGGTCGCGCACGATCAGAAGCGCGCCAGTTCTGCCCAATTCCTAGGCGATCGCCGGGCCGGCCTCGCCTGGTTCAACAAGTCGCATGAACGAATCACAAGCGGATCAGGTTAAGTCTGTCGCCATGGCTACGTTGGAAATCCGACATCTGACGGTTTACCGCTACCGCAAGCCGGTCCGGTTCGGCGAACATCGCATGATGTTCCGTCCTCGCGAGAGCTATGACCAGCACGTCGTTTCGCAGGACCTGTTCATCGATCCGGCCCCAAGCCGCCTGCGGTATGTGCAGGACGTGTTCGGCAACAGCGTCGGCATCGCCGAGTTCGACCAGCCGTCGGATCATCTCAGCTTCGAGAGCCGGGTGGTGCTCGAGCACAGGCCGTCGGCTCCGCTTGCGGACGCGCAGGAGAAGATCTCGCCCCTCGGCGCCACCTTCCCGTTCGCCTATGCGTCGGAGGACATGCCCGACCTGCTGCGTTCGATCGAACGCCACTATCCGGATCCGGAGCGGCGGGTAGAGGCGTTCAGCCGCCGGTTCATGCGCTGGAACGGCGCGACGCCGATCGCCGCCCTGCTCGCCGACATGACGCGCGACATCCACGAGACCTTCTCCTACGCCAAGCGGTTCGACGGCCGGACGCAGACGCCGGCCGAGACCCTGGCGCTCGGCACGGGAACGTGCCGCGACTTCGCGGTCCTGATGATGGAGGCGGCGCGCAGCCTCGGCCTCGCGGCCCGGTTCGTATCCGGCTACGTCTACAGCCCGTCACAGGATGGGCCGGGCGCACGGGTCGGCGGCGGACACACGCACGCCTGGGCCCAGGTCTACCTGCCGAGTTGCGGCTGGGTCGAATTCGATCCGACCAACGGCATCATCGGCAACCAGGACCTGGTGCGCGTCGCCGTCTCGCGCGACCCGCAACAGGCGGCGCCGCTTTCCGGCGTTTGGGACGGGGCCGCCGAGGACTTTCTCGATATGACCGTGGAGGTCGAACTCAACGACCGGTCTGCAACCCGCAAGGCCGCCTGACGTTACCGGTCGCCGTTCAGGGCGCTGGCCAGAACTAAGGGGGGGATCGGCCGCCCCGGCGGGCCGCCCTCCGGGCGTCAGGAGTAGAATGCAGATCAGGACCGGCTTCAATATCGGCTTCGAGTGCACCCATCCGGCGCCGGTGCTGCTCATGGTGAACCTGCGCCCCGAACGCGAGGCGGACCTGGTGACGCCGCAGGTGTTGGTCTCCGATCCGCCCGTTCCCATGCGTCAGTACCTCGACAGCTTCGGCAACGTCTGCACCCGGGCGCTGATGGCGCCCGGGCTCACCACCTTCTCGGCCGACTTCGTCGTCGAAGACCCCGGTGTGCTGGATCCCGCGTCGCCGGACGCGCCGCAACTGCCGGTCGCCGACCTGCCCGACGAAGCGGTCGTCTTTCTGCTCGGCAGCCGCTACTGCGAGACCGATATCCTGGTCAGCACGGCCTGGTCGCTGTTCGGCCACGTGCCGCCGGGCTGGGGCCGGGTCGAGGCGATCGTGAAGTACGTGCATGAGCGCATCACGTTCGGCTATCCGACCGCGCGGCCGACCCGCACCGCGCACGAGGCGCACCAGGAACAGGTCGGCGTCTGCCGCGACTTCGCCCATCTGGCGGTGGCCTTCTGCCGCTGCATGAACATTCCGGCCCGCTATTGCACCGGTTACCTTGGCGACATCGGTGTCCCGCTGAGCGATTCGCCGATGGATTTCAGCGCCTGGTTCCAGGTCTATCTCGGCGATCGCTGGCATACCTTCGACGCGCGGCACGGCGGGCCTCGGGTCGGTCGGCTGATGATGGGCTATGGCCGCGACGCCACCGATGTGGCGATCGCCACGACCTTCGGCTCGGCGGAGCTGGTCCGGTTCGAAGTCTTCACCGACGAGCTGACCTAGGGCGTCGCGCGGAAAACGCGGCGGCTCTCGCCGGCTCGCCGCCACCGCCTCATCTCCGGCGCCGTCTCAACCGTCGAGTGAACGGCTTAACGCCGGACGCGGTCAGACCGCGCGGGGGCGTTCGGGCGGCCTGGTGAGCCCGAGCGCCGATATCGCCTGCAGGATGCGGCGTCGGGGTCTCAGCGCGGCGCGAAGCTGGCGGAGCCTGTTGGGGCCATGAAAACGGCGCAGGCCGGGCAACCATGCCTCCACCGGCTGGATTCGAGCGGCGGCGAACAGGTTGGCGATACCGAAGTCCTCCAGCCTTACGGTCTCCCACTCCGCCAGGATCGCGTCGTAGTTGTCGGCCAGCACCGTGCTGTGCGGATCGACGTTTCGACAGATCGCCAAACCCGTCGGCGCGGCGTTGAGGCAGCTGATCTCGAGGTCGGGGCGGTACCTTCGCAGCACCGGGATCATCTTCCATACGTCGCCCGCCCAGCAGCCCGGATGGTTGGTCGGCCGCTCCACCGCCATGTCCCTGAACAGCCGCGTCATATGGCAATCGAGCGGAATGCAGTCGTGCATGGCGATGATCGATCGGCGATGGCAATACTTCTCAGTGTTGATGAAGTCGCGGAGCAGGAATGGGAATTCATGCATGCCGTCGAGGAAGGCGAGATCAATACTGCGACCAAGATCCTTGATGGGGTCGTGGCTGGCGAAGTAGTCGTCGCTGGTCATCTCGCGCAGCGTGACCTGTTCGAGATTCAGGGGCGCGTCCTGGCGGAGCTGAAAGTGGGGATCCACCGCGACCGCGGGGCAGGACGCCTGACGCAAGGTGTCGCCGAACAAGGCGCCGATTTCGAAATAGCTCTTCGGCTCCGACCGCAGGTGGATTTCCCGCAGGACCGACATGTAGAAATCCCCATCGATGAAGATCTCCGTATCGTTCTCCACGAGCCTGGCCGTGGTGGGCCTCGGCGCGTCTTCGACACGGACCGGCGCCTCGGTGGGCTGATCCCTGGTCATGCGTCCTTCTCTCCCACGTCCTCGGCTCCCACGGGCGGAACCCGCCAGGCGGGCCTGATCTCCGAAGCCTGCCTAACATAGAACCTCCGCGCCGGCGCGAAAGGCGCGGATCTCCCGGGCCCTGGGGACAGATCCCGCGCGTCTACAGCGACAGTCCGCCGTCGACGATCAGGGTCTGGCCGTTGACGTAGCCGGCGAGGGGCGAAGCGAGGAAGATCGCGGCGCCGGCCATATCCTCGGGCAGGCCCATCCGCCCCGCCGGAATGGCGGCCAGCGCGGCCTCGCGGCGCTGGGGATGCTCGGTGGTGACCTTGGTCAGCTTGGTGTCGACGAGGCCGGGCGCCAGGCCGTTCACCCGGATGCCGTCGGGAGCCCAGGCTTGGCCGAGGGTGCGGGTCAGGCTCACCGCGCCGGCTTTCGATGCGGCATAGGCCGGATTGCCCTTGTTGGCGCTGAAGCCGGAGATTGAGCTGACGATGATTATGGAGCCGCGGCTCGCCTTCAGCAGGGCGTGGAATTTGCGGCAGACGTGCATCAGGCTGTCGAGATTCACCGCCATCACCCGGTCCCAGCCCTGCCGCTCGAACTCGCCGCGTTTGTAGACCACCGTGCCCTGGCACAGCACCAGCACGTCGAGCGTGGGAAAGGGCGGGGGCGCGACGTCGATCCGGTCCGGATCGCCGACGTCGACACAGGTGTAGCCGAGGCCGGTCAGGTCCGAGCCCTCGACGCCGTCATAGTCGGCAGCGAAAGCGCGCGTGCCCCATACATGGACGTCCGCGCCGCGCCGGCGGAAGCCGTGGGCGACCCCGTTGCCGATCCCGCTCGAGCCGCCGACGACGAGCACGCTCTTGCCGGTGAAGTCGGTGTCGTTCATGGCGCGCTCCGCTTGTTTCGAGAAGTATATCAGCCTTCAAGACGTTCGAGCGATCGCACCTATTATTCCGCTCATCCCGGCATTCCGCCGGGATGAGCGGTAGAGGGGGCAGATGGCGTGGCGGCAAGCCTGCCGCGCGCAGCGACCCGCTTGACAGGTCCGCCGCTTGGCCCGACCGCTGCGCGGAGGGGAGGGACCATGCGCGACGCGATCACCGAAAGCCTGCCGGCGTGGCTCTATCGCGACGAGGGCTTCTTCGCGCTGGAGAAGGCCAAGGTGTTCCGCCAGGCCTGGCAGATCGTCTGCCACCGCAACGACGTGCCGGAGGCCGGCGACTACCACACGCTGGATTTCCTCGACGAGAAGGTCGTGACCGTCCGCGGCGAGGACGGCGTGGTGCGCAGCTTCCACAACGTCTGCCGGCATCGGGCCTCGCGTGTGGCCGACGGCGACAAGGGCGCCTGCGGCGGCCGGCTGGTCTGTCCCTATCACGCCTGGAGCTATGGCCTCGACGGGACGCTGAGCGCCGTCCCGCGCTGGCAGGGGTTTGGCGACATCGACCTTGGCGCGCACGGCCTGATTCCGGTCGAGCAGGAGATCTGGCGCGGCTTCGTGTTCGTGCGCTTCGCCCCCGGCCTGCCGTCGGTGGCCGAGATGATGGCCCCCTACGAGGCCGAGATCGCGCCGCACAGCTTCGAGGACCTGGTTCCGCAGGGGCGGGTGGTGCTGCGGCCCCGGCCGGTGAATTGGAAGAACATCGCCGACAACTACGCCGACGGCCTGCACATCCCGGTGGCGCACCCTGGCCTGTCGCGCCTGTTCGGCGGAACCTACGCCATCGAGGCCCAGCCCTGGGTCGACAAGATGTCGGGCGTGGTCGGCGCCGACGCGGCGTTCTCCTGGTCGGAGCGGCGTTACCAGGCCCTGCTGCCGGGATTCGAGCATCTGGCGCCCGGGGACCGCCGTACCTGGAGCTACTACAAGCTCTGGCCGAACCTGGCCTTCGACGTCTATCCGGATCAGGTCGACTTCATGCAGTTCATCCCCATTTCGGCTACCGAGACCCTGATCCGCGAGATCCCCTACGCCCGCGCCGACGCCCGCCGCGAGACCAGGGCGGCGCGCTATCTGAACTGGCGGATCAACCGGCAGGTCAACGCCGAGGACACGGTGCTGATCGCCCGGGTGCAGGCCGGCATGGCCTCGTCCAGCTACACCACCGGCCCGCTCTCGCCCGAGGAGGTGTGCATGGCCAGCTTCGCCCGCCGCCTGCGCGAGCTGATCCCGGAGGCGAACCTGCGGCGTTCACCAGCTGCGACGGCTTGAGGTCGGCGTTGACCCTTGCTCTTCACGCCGAAATCAAAACCGACGGTCCCCGATGAACTCCCACCAAAGCGATGTCGTGCTGATCGGCGGCGGCCACAACGGCCTGGTCTGCGCCTTCTATCTGGCCCGCGCCGGGTTGAAGGTGACGGTGCTGGAGCGGCGCGGCGTGGTCGGCGGCGCGGCGGTGACCGAGGAGTTCCATCCGGGCTTCCGCAATTCGACAGCCAGCTACACGGTCTCGCTCCTGAACCCCAAGGTGATCCGCGATATGGATCTGCCCGGCCACGGCCTCAGGATCCTGGAGCGCAAGGTCGCCAACTTCCTGCCGATCAGCGACCATGAATATTTCATCGTCGGCGAGGGCCGCACCAAGGCCGAAACCGCTAAATACTCGGCCCGAGACGCCGAACGGCTCGACGCCTACGGAGAGCGGCTGGAAGCCATCGCCGACGTGGTCCGCGCCCTGGTGCTGGAGACGCCGCCCAACCTGCCGAGCGATGAGCGATCCGGCGGCGGCGGGATCGAGGCCCTGCGCGAGCTGATCAAGAGCGCCGCCGTGGGGCGGCGATTGTCGAAGCTCGACCTCACCGGCCGGCGCGATCTTCTGGCCCTGTTCTCCCAGTCGGCCGGCGACTGGCTCGATGGATGGTTCGAAAGCGCGCCGATCAAGGCCGCGTTCGGTTTCGACGGCGTGGTCGGCAACTACGCCTCACCCTACACGCCGGGCTCCGCCTATGTGCTGCTGCACCATGTGTTCGGCGAGGTGAACGGCAAGAAGGGGGCCTGGGGCCACGCGGTCGGCGGCATGGGCGCGATCACCCAGGCCATGGCCGCGGCCTGCGGCGAGGCCGGGGTGGAGATCCACACGGACGCGCCGGTGCGCGAACTCCTGGTCGAGAACGGCCGGGCGGCGGGCGCCGTGACCGAGGCCGGCGCGGTGTTCAGGGCGCGGACGGTGGTCTCAAACCTCAACCCCAAACTGCTGTTCGGCGGCGGGATCGTCGATCCGGAGGCGCTGCCGGCCGACTTCCGCGAGCGGGTCGGCCGCTATCGGGTGGGCTCGGGCACCTTCCGCATGAACCTGGCCTTGTCAGACTTGCCGCGCTTCACCTGCCTGCCCGAGGCCGGCGACCATCTGACCGGCGGCATCATCATCGCCCCCTCGCTGGCCTATATGGACCGGGCCTACGCCGACGCGCGCTCCCATGGCTGGTCGCGCGAACCGATCGTCGAGATGCTGATCCCCTCGACCCTCGACGACAGCCTGGCCCCGCCCGGCCGGCACGTGGCCAGCCTGTTCTGCCAGCAGGTCGCGCCCCAGCTTTCGGGCGGGCGAACCTGGGACGACTGCCGGGACGAGGTCGCCGAGCTGATGATCGACACGGTCGAGCGCTGGGCGCCGGGGTTCAAGGCCAGCGTGCTTGGCCGCCAGGTGCTGTCGCCGCTCGACCTCGAGCGCGTGTTCGGCCTGGTCGGCGGCGACATCATGCACGGCGCCCTGTCGCTCGACCAGATGTTCAGCGCCCGCCCGGTGCTCGGCCACGGCAGCTACCGCACGCCGATCAAGGGCCTCTACCAGTGCGGCGCCGGGACCCACCCCGGCGGCGGCGTCACCGGCGCCCCCGGCCACAACGCCGCCCGCGAAGTGCTGTCCGACCTGGGCAAGCGGGGCGCGTGGAAGCGGGTGGCGGGGCGATAGCTACCGCGACTTCCCCCGTCCCGCGACCGGCCACAGGGCCCGGAGCGTGTCGCCCTGCACCACGTGGTAGGTGTCGTAGAGGTTGACGGTCGGGTCGCAGTGCGGCGCGGCCAGAGTGACGATGTCGGCCAAGGCCGGCGGCTTGGCGTCGCCGACGATCAGGGCCCCGTGCTCATCGCCCATGAAACGGTACAGGGCGCCCGCCGGCGCGCCGGCGATCGGCACGGGCTGATCCGCGTCGGTGGAGAAGGCCTTGAACCCGGCGTCGAGGGTGACCAGGCCCGGAGAGTTGGCGCTGACCACGCGCGCGTCGATCATCAGCGCGGTCTCGAACGGCGCCGGCCGGCCCTCGCCGACGAGGTCGCAGGCCAGGTACTGGCTGTCCATGAAGATGTAGGAGCCGACCTGCAGCTCGGTGAAGGCGCCGAGCTCGGCGTCGATGACGTGGGTGCCGGTGCCGCCGCCGGTGACGATGTCGGGCGCGCCGCCGGCCTCGGTCAGGGCGGCGATCACCCGCCGCAGATAGTCGGTCCGCTCGACGATCGCGTCCTTGCGCTGGGCGAAATCCTCGATGTGCTGCTGCATGCCGCAATAGTACTGCACGCCCCTATAGCGCAGCGCCGGCTCGGCCCTGATCGCCTCGAACACGGCGACGGCGGCCTCGGGCGAAGGGGCGCCGGTGCGGTGGATGCCGGGGTCGATGTCGATGATCACCTGCAGCGGCGTCTCGCCCTTCGCCGCTTCGCCGAGGGCGGCGACGTTCAACGGACTGTCGACCACCACCATCAGGTCTTCGGTGCGGGCGTTCAGGGCGATCAGCCGCGCGATCGCCGGCGCCGAGACCACGGGCGAGGTGATGTGCAGGCCTCGCGCGACCCCGCCGTCGGCCAGGGCTTCGGCCTCGCCGAGCTTGGCGCAGCAGGCGCCGATGGCGCCGGCGTCGATCTGCAGCCGGGCGATGTCGGGGCTCTTGTGGGTCTTGGCGTGCGGCCGCAGGTTCAGCCCGTGCGCGGCGGCGAACTCAGCCATGCGCGCGATGTTGCGGCTCAGGGCGTCGAGCTCGATCACCAGCACCGGCGTGTTCAGCGCCTTGCGCGAGCCCTGGCGGCCGATCAGGTGGGCGTGCAGCTCTTCGTCGGTCATGCGGGGTCTCCGGACTGTGCTGGGTTTGTGCTAGCGGAGCGGGTCCAACCCGAACAGCTCGGTCAAATGGGCGTTGGCGAATTTCTGGCCGGGGTCGACCTCGGCGCGGACGCGAAGGAAGTCGGCCGTCCGCGGATAGAGCCGGTGCACGTCGGCGGTGGTCAGGGTGTGGCGCTTGGCCCAGTGCGGGCGGCCGCCGCCGGCCTGGAACACCTTTTCGATCTCGGCGAAGGGCCCGCGCCAGTCCATCGGCGCGTACTGGTGGAACGAGATCGAGGCGCCGGGACCCTGGTTGAACGGACTCATCCAGATGTCGTCGGCCGCGGTCAGGCGGAACTCCAACGGGAAGGCGATGGGCAGCTTGCGCCGGCGGATATGGGCGATGGCGTCCTTCAGGGTTGGAATGCCGGCGGCGCGCGGCATCTCGTACTCCACCTCCTCGAAGCGGATGGAGCGGTCCGACGGAAAGATCTGGTAGGCCGGGCCGACCCGGCGCGACGCCTTGCCCGACACCCGCATCATCAGACGCTGCAGGCCGGGGATCAGGGCCGGAACCGCGGCGCCGACCTGGCAGGCCAGGCGGAAGGGCGCCTCGTCGATGTCGTTTGCGGGCGTGAACGCGCCCTCGGCGGGGACCGGGTGAAGCGTCTTGAAGATCACGTCGTCCGAGTACGGAAAGATGAAGAACTCCATGTGGCGGGTCGCGGCGGCGAACTCGTCCATCCGTTCGGCCACCTCCGCGAACGGCCGGCGTTCCACCCGCTCCTCCAGGTGGTAGCCCGGCAGGACGTGGATGCGAATGGCGGTGGCCACCCCGAACAGGCCGAGCGACAGGCGCTGGCATTCGTAGAGGTCCCGGTTCCGGTCCGGCCCGCACTCGACCACGCGCCCGTCCGCCAGCATCAGCCGGAAGCCGCAGGCCTGGGTGGAAAGGCTGCCGAGCTCATGCCCCGTGCCGTGGGTGCCGGTGGCGATGGCCCCCGCCAGCGCCTGCGGGTTGACGTCGCCCTGGTTGACCAGCGACAGCCCCTCGGCCCACAGGGCCGCGGTCAGCCGGTCAAGGCTCCAGCCGGCGGGCGCCCACACGGTCGTGCGGTCGGGCGCGATGTCGACGACGCCCTCATAGTCCGAAAGGTTGAGCAGCAGGCCCGAGGTCTCGCACAGGGGCATGAAGGAGTGGCCGGCGCCGACCACCCGCACCTTGCCGGCGGCCGCGATCAGGCCGGCCAACTCCGTCTCGGTCTTCGGCCGCGCGATACGCTCCGGGTTCGCCGCGACGCTTCCCGACCAGTTCCGCCATCCGCTCATGCGCCCCTCTCGCGTCTTCTTGAGTATAGTAGCCTTAGCTATCATATGATCAAGCCGTGTTTGGGCGCGGTAAACTTGATCTCACCGCCTTTCTCTGTTGCATGTCCCTATGGCGAGCCCCAAGCCGACAGCGCTTTCCGACGCCACCCCACGTCCGGCCCCTCGGCAGGAGCGGGCGGTGCAGACCTACGAGCGGCTGCTGGACGTGGCGGCGGACCTGCTTGGCGAGGTGGGGGTCGAGCGGATCTCCACCAACCTGATCTGCGCCCGCGCCAGCATGACGCCGCCGGCGCTCTATCGCTATTTCAAGGACAAGTACGCCGTGCTCGAGGCGCTCGGCGAGCGACTGATGGCGCGACAGAACGCGGTGCTGTTCTCGTGGCTCGACACTTACGCGCCCCAGGGCCTCGCCGCCCTGGCTGACGCCGTCGAAGAGTTGATGCGCGCCACGGCGACCGTGACCGAGGACGAGCCCGGCGCCGTCTGGATCCTCCGCGCCCTGCGGGCCGTGCCCCAGCTCGCGCACGTCCGGGTGAACTCCCACCGCCTGGTCACCGACCGGATGTGCGACGCCTACGCGCCCCTCCTGCCGGATATGCCGCGCGAGGTGTTGTGGCGGCGGGTCCGCCTGTCGATCGAGTTCGGCTTCGCCGTCGACGAGATGCTGCATGAGGAGACCCTGATCCCGCGCGAAGAATTCTTGCGTGACGCCGCGCTGATCATTCGCCACGCGCTGACGCCGTGAGCGCGCATCGGCTCGCCAGGGTCAGTCCGAAAAATAGCGTTGCATACCATCTAGTGATAGCTATCGTTCCCGTTGGGGGATCCGGCTTGGAGCGCCTCGCGTCCTGTCGTCGCAGAGATCGCCGTGACGGACGACGGGGGGCGGCGCCGGGCCGACGGGGCGACGGTTTGCGCGGGGGAGTGATATGATCGACGCCGCATCGCCCATGTCCGCGCCGCACGGGGCGGAGATTCTCGAGGTGGGTCCGCCCCCGGCGCCGGGCCACGATCCGTCGATGGGGGTGATCGCCGCGTGCTTCCTGGTCGGCACGGTGGCGCTGATGATTCTCGGCGTGCAGCCCGTCCTGTTGGAGGCGCTGACCAGCGCGCACCGGCTGAGCAATGCCGAAGTCGGACCGCTGGCCACCGTCGAGGACCTGGCGCTGGCGTTCGGAGCGGCGGTGGGGCCGGCCTGGATGCGGCGCGGCGGGATCCGCGCCAAGGCGGTGGCGCTGTCGCTCATGCTGACGGGCGCCCACCTCGGCATCTACCTGGCCGACTCCACCCTGCTGCTCGACATGTTCCGTGGCGTCGCCGGCCTGCTCGAGGGGCTGACGCTGTCGGCGGCGCTGGTGATCCTCATCCATCATTCCCAGCCCGATCGGGTGAACGGCGCCTTTCTTGGCCTCTCGACCCTGCCGCAGGCGCTGATGGCCTTCGCGGTCCCGGCCTGGATCACGCCCCGGCTTGGCGAAGGCGGCGGCTTCGTCGTGCTGGCGGGACTGAGCCTGATCAGCGCCGGGACGGCGCTGTTCCTGCCGAGCCGCGCCGGGGGGCCGGACGCCCAAAGCACCGCTCGCACGCGGTGGACGGCGCCGATCCTGCTGACCCTGGGCGCGGTGGCGCTGCAGAACGCGGCGATCGGCGGCGCGTGGAACTATCTGCCGCTCCTGGTCGACCAGCATCATTTCGCGCCTATCCTCGGCGGCGTCGCGGTCGCCGGCGGCCTGGTCTTCCAGGTGGCGGGCGCGGGCGCCGTCGCGGCCTGGGGCGGGCGGTTCCCCTACCGGCCGGCGCTGATCGCCGGCGCGCTGTGCCAGACCTGTGTGATCGTCGCCCTGGCCCTGGCCGGGGCGCCCTGGCTGTTCGTCGTCCCGGCCCTGCTGTTCGGCCTGTTCTGGCTGGCGATGAGCCCGTTTCAGGTGCGCCTCCTGATCGCCCTCGATCCGTCGCGCGGGGCGGCCATGCTGCTCACCGCCGTCACCCTGGTCGGCCTCAGCCTCGGGCCGGCGGTCAGCGCCATCGGCGTTCACGGCGCCAGGGTCACGGGGGCCCTGTCCATCGCCGCGGTGATGATGGCGCTGGCCTGCGCCCTGTATGTCATCGTCGCCATGGTCAGCCGGACCAGACCGCGCGCCGCCTGATCCCCTTGCCGTCGGCCCCGGTCGCGGCCACTGTCGCCGTCAAAGCTCGAGCGGCGAAGGCTCGGGCGGCCAAGGACACCTCATGCGACGGCTTCACCACTGCGTTCTCCTTGCCGCGCTTGCGGCGCTCCTCGCGCCGGGATCGGTGTCGGCGGCCGAACAGGTCCGCATCGCCGAGCAGGTCCGAATCGACAGCGGCCTTCTCTCCGGCGTGCGGGCCGAGGGGGTGTCCAGCTTCCGGGGCATCCCCTACGCCGCGCCTCCGGTCGGGCCGCTGCGCTGGCGCCCGCCGCAGCCCGCCGCCGCCTGGACCGGCGTGCGCCCGGCCGACCACAATGGCGAAATCTGCATGCAGAAGCTCTTCGCGGACAACGGCGTCGGCGAAGGCAAGGGCAGCGAAGACTGCCTGACGCTCAATGTCTTCACGCCCAAGGCCGACCGCGGCGCGCGCCTGCCCGTGATGGTCTGGATCCACGGCGGCGGCCTCGTGAACGGCTCGGGCACCGCGGCGCTCTACGACGGGACCCGCCTGGCGCAGCAGGGCGTGGTGATGGTGTCGATCAACTACCGGCTCGGACGGTTCGGCTTCTTCGCCCACCCCGCCCTGTCGGTCGAGCCCGGGCATGGCGCGCTCGCCAACTACGGGCTGATGGACCAGGTCGCCGCGCTCAAGTGGGTGCAGCAGAACATCAGCGCCTTCGGCGGCGATCCGGCGCGCGTGACCGTGTTCGGTGAGTCGGCCGGCGGGCTTTCGGTCAACCGGCTGATGCTGATCCCCGAGGCGCGCGGCCTGTTCAGCAAGGCCATCGTCGAATCCGGCGTCGGCCGCGAGGTTGGCCAGAGCCTGTCGGACGCCGAGCTTTCGGGCGCGCGATTCGTGGCCGGGCTCAGCGTCGTCGGCCAGGACGTGGCGGCGCTTCGCGCGATTCCCGCCGACGCCATCGTCGGGGCGGGCGATATCGACATGATCAAGGGCGAGGCGCCGATCGTCGACGGGACGCTGGTCACCCAGGGCGTCCTCGACGGCTTCCGGCAGGGCCGAGAGGCCCCGGTTCCGTATTTGGTCGGCTCCAACAACCTGGAGATCCCGGCCGCCTACGCCGGCGCCTTCAAGGCGTTCGACCGGCTGACCCCGGAGCAGCGGGGCGCGGCCGAGGACGTCTACGGCGGAGCGGACGCCTTCAAGGCGCATATCATCACCGATATCGTCTTCGGCGAGCCGGCGCGGGCGCTGGCTAAGGCCCACGCGAAGACGGGCGCGCCGACCTGGCTCTATCGGTTCTCCGTGGTCTCCTCCGGCGCGCCCAAGGTGCTCAAGGGCGCCGTCCACGCCTCGGACCGGCAGTACGTCTTCCAGACCCTGGCCGCCTCGCCGTGGCCCACGGACGAACGTGACGCCGCGCTCGCCAAGGTGATCAGCGCCTACTGGGTCGCCTTCGCCAAGACCGGCGATCCCAACGGCGATTTCCGTCCGGCCTGGCCGCGCTACGACAACACCGACCGGCTGATCAACTTCACCAACGATGGTCCCAAGGTAGAACCCACGCCGGACGCCGCGGCGCTCGACTTCATCGGCCGGACCGCGGATGCGCCGCCGGCGGCGCCACGGTGACGATCGATTCCGCAGCATGAGCCGCTATCGCCTCCATTACTTTCCGGAGTCCGGCAACAGCTACAAGCTGGCGCTGATGCTGACCCTGTGCGGCGAGACGTTCGAGCCGGTGTGGACCGACTTCGGCTCGCGGATCACCTGGACGCCGGAATGGCGGGCGACGGTCAACCCGATGGGGGAGATCCCCGTGCTCGAGGAGGACGGCGTCAAGCTCACCCAGACCGGCCCGATCCTGCTGCGTCTCGCCGAACGCTATGGCCGGCTCGGGGGCTCGGACGACGTCGAGCGGTTCGAGGTGCTGCGATGGCTGTTCTGGGACAACCAGAAGCTCTCCGCGCACATGGCGACCTACCGCTTCATGCGCACCTTCAGCCGTAGGGCGGATCCGGCGGTGCTGGCCTACCTGCGTGCGCGGGTCGACGACTTTCTCGGGATCGTCGAGCGGCAGGTGGCGAACCAGGCGTTCATCGCCGGACCCGAGGCGACCATCGCCGACCTGTCCATGTGCGCCTACCTGTCTTATCCGGCCGACGAGACCGGCTACGACCTGCCCGGGGCCTATCCCGGTGTGCAGGCTTGGCTCGGCCGCATCGCCGCCCTGCCGGGCTGGCGCTCGCCCTACGACCTCCTGCCGGGAGACCGGTTGCCGCGCTACGACTGAGCGGCGCGGATCAGTCCCCGGCGGCGAGGCGCAAGCGGGTGTCGCGATAGGCGGCGGCGATGAGGGCGTTCACGGCGGCCTCGTCGGTCGGCTGCCCCCAGCGCAGCTTCACATGTCGCATGCGCTTGCCGGAGCCTTCGAGAAGGCCGGCCGGATCGTCGAGCTCCGCGCCGTGGAAGAAGCCGACGTTCACGTGGGCTTTGAAGGCGCCGGTGTAGGCGAACGCCGCATCGCCGACACAGGCGGTGGGATGTCCGTCGTGCAGGAGCTCGCGGACATCCGTCCCGCAGCCGCGCATGCGCTGAAACCAGGGTTCGGCCAAAGGGCGTAGGGCATCATGAGGCATGGAGAACCAGGCGTCGACCTGGGGGTCTCGCGGAACGGCGCTCGGCAAGCGGAAGAGTGAGCTCACGCCTGCAGAATGCCAGCGGGGTCGGCGAAGTCGAGCCCGGCCGTATCGGACGGTTGGCGTTCACGTAGGTTCGGCATAAGGTTTCAAATATTACAATAATACGGGCGGAGGTTGGGATGGACGGCGACGGCGCGGGGATTGGGCTGGCGATCCCGGATCACGTGCCCCCGGAGCGGGTGCGCGACATCGACTTCTACCGTCTCGCCGGCGCCGGCCTCGATGTGCATCTCGCCTGGCGGCGCGTGCAGCAGGACAATCCCGATCTGTTCTGGACCCCCCGCAACGGTGGACACTGGATCGCCACCCGCGCCGAGGACATCGAGATCCTGCAGAGCGATCATGAGCGTTTCTCCATGGCGGCGCTCAGCCTGCCGCGGGTGGACATGGCGGGCGGCATGCAGGCCATACCCATCTCGCTGGATCCGCCGAAGCACTGGCCCTATCGCAAGCTGATGCAGCCGGCCTTCCTGCCCCGGGCGGTGGACAAGCTCGAGGCGGGTGTCCGCGAGACTGCGGTGCGGCTGATCGAAGGGTTCCTGGCGGACGGCCAGTGCGAATTCGTCGGCGCCTTCGCCACCCGGCTTCCGATCACCGTCTTCATGGACATGATGGACCTGCCGGCCGACGACATGGACCGGCTGAGGCCGCTGGCGGACATCGCCACGCGCAGCCCCGACGTCGCCGAGCGCCGCAAGGCCAGCGGCGCCATGGCCGCCTATGTCAGGGATTACGTCCGCGACCGGCGGGAAACACCCGGCGATGACCTCATAAGCTTTATAGGCAAAGGCGAGGTCGAGGGGCGGCCGATCACGTTCGAGGAGACCATGAGCATGGTCGTGCTGCTGATGTTCGGCGGCCTCGACACCGTGGCGTCGATGCTCGGCTTCGTCGCCCGCTTTCTGGCCGAGCACCCTGCGCATCGACGCCAGTTGATCGACGACCCCGGCCTGATCCCCAACGCGGTCGAGGAGCTGATCCGGCGCCATGGCCTCGTCAACACGGCCCGGCTGGTGGTCGAGGATACGACGCTTGGCGGCGTGCGCCTGAAGAAGGGCGACCAGGTGCAGGTCCCGAACGGCCTCGCCGGCCTCGACGATCGCCGGTTCGACGATCCGCTGACGGTGGACTTCAATCGCGAGCGGCCGATCAAGCATGCGGCCTTTGGCGGCGCGCCGCACACCTGTCCCGGCGCCATCCTCGCCCGGCGCGAGCTGAAGGTGTTCCTCGAGGAGTGGCTGCCGCGCATTCCTGACTTCGCCATCGCGCCCGGTCAAAGGCCGGAATTCGCCGTCGGCATGGTCAATACCGTGACCGCGCTGCCGCTCGTCTGGCCAGGGTGAGAACGAGGGGCGCCGCCGCTTCGGCCTGTCGGCCTGATCACGGAGCGTGAGAGGCCGGATCTTTCCGGCCGGTGTTGACCGCGCCGTCCGCCCTCATGCGCCGGCCGGTAGCAGCATGAGCTTGCCGTGGGCCCGCCCGCTCTGGCTGAGGTCGAGCGCTTCGCGCCAGTCTTCGAACGCGAAGCTCCGGGCGATCGGCACGTGGAACCGGCCTTCCGCCGCCAGCTTGGCGAACTCCGGAAACGCATCGTGCCGGGGGCCGGCGTTGTCCTCGCCGAAGCTGGTGCGCACGCCAAGCTCCGCCGCGGCGGGGAAGTCCGTGATGGTGAGAACGCGACGCGGGTCGCCCCCCGCGATCCGGACCAGCGCCGGCAGCGCGCCGCTTGGCGGCGCGGTGGCGAGGATGAGGTCCGGCGCGCCGCCAGTGAGCTGAAGAACCCGCTCGACCATTCCCTCGCCATAGGGCGTGACCTCCGCTCCCAACGCCCGGAGCCGTCCGGCGAAGGTGTCGCCCGCCGTGGCGATCACCCGGGCGCCCCGCATCAAGGCCATCTGCACCGCGGCGAACCCCATCATCGTCCCGCCGCCGTGCACCAGGAGGGTGTGTCCGGCGGCCACGCGAAGATTATCGAGGCTGCGGTAGGCCGTCTCGACCGCCATCGGCAGGGCGGCCGCCTCCACCAGGTCGAGGCTGTCGGGCACGGGCGCCCAGTGGTTCAGGACGGCGAAATCCGACGCCCCGGCGCTCGGATATCCGGCGAAATCGGCGGCGCCCAGCACGCAGTCGCCGATCTTCACGTCCTCTACGCCTTCGCCGACGGCGTCGACGACGCCCGACACGTCGAGGCCGATCCCACGGGGAAGTTCGCCGGCGAACAGCCCGCGGCAGAGCGCCCAATCGGCGGGGTTCAGTCCACAGGCGTGAACCCGTACGCGCACGCGGTTCCCGGCGGGATGCGGTATGGCGGCCTCCTCCAGGCGCAGGACGTCCGCCGGCTCGCCGTAGTGGTGGAAGCGAAGGGTCTTCATCGCCGCAGTCGCGGCCGCTTGAGCGCTCATGCTAAGTCTCCCACCGCCGGGCGGACGCTACGACGCGACTGAGCCGGGCGCTGTTAAGTCAGTAACTGACATTACAGGTAGCGTCAGTCACTGACAATGGAGTGGAGCGATTTTGCCACGCGATGGAGAGGATGCGCGCCGCCGTCTGCAGCAGGCCGCCTTGGAGCTGTTTCGCGAGCGCGGCTATGACGCCACGACCACGGCCGAAATCGCCGCCCGGGCGGGCGTTACCGAGCGCACCTTCTTCCGGCACTTTCCAGACAAGCGCGAGGTGTTGTTCGACGGAGAGGAGCGGTTTCGCGCGGCGCTCGCCGACGGAGTCGCCGCCGCCCCGGGGGCCCTGGAGCCGATGGAGGCCCTGCTTTGGGCCTTTGGTGCGGTCGGTCCGATCCTCGAGGCCAATCGCCTGTTCACCGAACCGCGGCAGACGGTCGTTGCTGATACGCCCGCGCTTCAGGAACGGGTGCGCACCAAGACCGCGGGCCTGATCGACGCCTTGGCGGAGGCGCTGCGACGCCGGGGCGTGGAGGGCGGCCCCGCCGCGCTGGCCGCCCAGGTGGGAATGGCCGCCTTCGGCCGGGCGGCGGGCGCGTGGTTCGCCGATCCGTCCATGTGCCTGGAGGATCATCTTCGCGCCGCGTTCGAGGAGTTGCGCAACTTGACCTCGGCCGTCGGCCGCGCCGATCCGAAGCGTCGGCGTGAGCGTTGACTCGTGTCTCATGGGCGCCGCAAGCGTGGGTTAGGGTGGAGGTCATGACGCCCGCCGCGCCCACGGATCCTGAGATCGAGCCGGATGGCGCGGCGCCATCGTGGTTTTCCTGGCTCGTGTTCGAAGCCAAGCGCCGGGCGCTGCGCTTGAAGCGCCGGGTGGAGGATTTCGCCGGCGGCGCGGCCCGCTACGGCCCTGGCCAAAACCCGGCGCGCTTCTCCCACATCGCCGGACAGTCGACGACCGCGCTTTGGAGCAGCCCGTCCGAGACGCAGTTCAGGTTCGAACGGGGCAAGGTGCAGAACCTGCGGATCGCCGCCGCGGCCCTGGACGGCATCGTCATTCCGGCCGGGGGCCTGTTCAGCTTCTGGCGCCAGGTGGGACCGCCGACCGCGGCCCGCGGTTTCGCCGAGGGGCGGATGCTGCAACAGGGGTGCATGGTCGCGTCCGTCGGCGGGGGCCTCTGCCAGCTCTCCAACAGTCTGTTCGACGCGGCGCTGCAGGCCGACTGCGCCATCGTCGAGCGCCACGCCCATTCACGCATCGTCCCCGGCTCGCAGGCGGAACGCGGCCGTGACGCCACGGTGGCCTGGAACTATGTCGACCTGCGCTTTCGTCCGCCCACGGCGATGCAGCTCCGCGTTTGTCTGGGCGCCGAGACGCTGGACGTGACGCTGAGCCAGGAAACCCCGCCCGAACCCCGCATCAGCGTGCTGCGGCTCGACGCCGGGCCGGCTCCTGCCTTGGCCTCGAGCTGCGCCGATTGCGAAAAAGCGGCCTGCAGCCGGCACGAGTCGATGGCGCCTTGGCCGTCTTAGGTCGCTGGACGCAGCCGAGGATGTGGCGCAGGGCTCAGCTCCAGCAACTCCACGGGCCGACCGTGCGGCGTGTGGGCGTAGGCCTCGGCCCAGGCCGCCGTGCGGTCGGCCAGTTCGGCCGGGCCGGTCAGGCGTCGCGCCGCGGCGAGCTGTTCCAGCGCCGCCACCCAGTGATGGTAGTAGCGCCCGCCGTCGTCCTCGGGATCGCTCGCGAGCTCCCGCGACAGGGCGTCGGCCCACTCCGCCCAGGTGAAGGCGCCCTCGGCATGGAGCTGGACGGTGAGGGCGAACGCCTGCGCCTGCCAGGGCTCGGCGAACACCGGCCCGTCCGCGTCGCGCGGAAGGGATTGAAGGAGGTTCCCGGGCAGGGCGCCGGCGTCAGGCGCGCTCAAGATAGGGCTCCCAGAGGTCGAGGCGGAGGTTGTCGTCGGGCGCGGCGTCCGGCCCCCAGAGTTCGCGCGCGGTGAAGCGGACCGTATAGAGCGGGCGGGGATCCTCGCCGCCGCCATGGGCGTGGGTGTCGGGATAAACGTGGGCCCCGTGCGCGCGCTCGACCACGCCGAGCCGGCCGCGTACATAGCGGGGCAGGCGGGTGTGGCCGACGGGATTGAGGTTGCGGGCGCGGACCGCGTCGCCCGGCTTGAACGCCGGCGCCGGGCCTTCGCGGAGATAGGAGCCCTGCCGCGACAAGGCGGCGTCGACGTCGCCGGCTGCGAGCCGCGGCGTGGCCTTGGCCGCGGTGGGATCGGCGCGCCCGCTGGCCAGCTCCTCGGCCGAAACCGCGCCGCTGCCGACCAGCATGGCGCACAGGGCCTCGAACCAGCGCTCGTAATAGCTCAGGCGCAGATAATCGGGGCCGGGAATCAATTCGCGCCGATGTCGGCCGGCGTCGATGTTGCCGCGGGTCGGCGAGGCGATGACCATGGCCAGCACCCGCTTCTCCCAGTCGGCATGAAACACCGGCTCGTCGGTGTCCGGGGCGATGGGCCCGAGGCCATGCATGCCGCCCATGTCGTGGACGCCGTTCATGGGCAAGCTGTCATGGGGCAAGGGCTCATAGGCGGGCGGTCCCGATCATGCCGTTTCGGGTGACCAGCGCCGCAAGCGCCGCCTCGTCCAGCGCATCCGTGTTCGCCGGGCGCTCGGGGATGACCAGATACCGGACCTCGGCGGTGGAATCCCACACGCGGATCTCGATCTCGGCCGGCAAGGTCACGCCGAATTCGGCCAGCACGCCGCGCGGATCGATCACCGCGCGAGACCGGTAGGGCGGGGACTTGTACCAGACTGGGGGCAGGCCCAGCACCGGCCAGGGGTAACAGGAGCACAGGGTGCAGACGACGAGGTTGTGCATCCCGGGCGTATTCTCCACCGCGACCATGTGCTCGCCCTGGCCGCCGGTATAGCCGAGTTCGGCGATGGCGGCGGTGGCGTCCTGGCGCAGCCGCTCCCGGTAGGCCGGATCGCTCCATGCCTTGGCCACGACGCGCGCGCCGTTGCGCGGTCCGACCTTGTGCTCGAACCGTTCGACGATGGCGTCGAGCGCCGCGGGATCGACCAGGCCCTTTTCGACCAGCAGGGATTCCAGCGCCTTGACCCGCAGGGCGATGTCGGAGGGCGGATCCTGGCCGTGGTCGTGGTGGTCGTGGTGGTCGTGAGCCATGAGAGGGAGGGTAAGGCGCCTTTGCGTCCCAGGGAACAGCCTCCGGTCAGGGGCGGGGGGCGCGCTCAGCCCACCCCGCCTAATTCAGCCGGCGCTTCTTTAGCCGTGACGCGCGATCGGCGGAGCGGATCTCCACGTCGAACAGGTCGCCGCCGCGCTGCAGGGTGAGCGGGACCTCGACGCCGGGCGGGCCGAGCGACCACAGCTGCTTGTAGAAGGCGGCCAGGTCGTTGACTTTCCTGCCGGCGATCTCGCGGATCACGTCGCCGCGGCGCAGCTCGGCCCGTCCCGCCGGTCCGTCCTTGGTGACGCCCAGCACCACCACGTGCGAGTCCACCTCCTGGGCCAGGAGGCCGAGCCAGGGCCGGGGCGGGGTCGCCACGCGTCCGCGCGCCAGATCGTCGAGGATCGGCGGCAGGAGTTCGGCCGGCACGAACATGTTGAGCGGATGCACCTCGCCGGACGCGGTCAGTTGCTCCATGCGCAGCGAGCCGACGCCGACCAACTCGCCCGAGGCGTTGATCAGGGCCGCGCCGCTCCAGTGCGGATGCGCCGGCTGCACGAACAGGGCCTCGTCGAGATGGTATTCCCAGTAGCCGGAGAAGGGCCCGCGCGCGAGCACCTCGCCCGAGGAGGCGTGCGCCCGTCCGCCGCCGCCGGCGGAGATCACCGGCTCGTCCGGATCGAGATCGCGCGAGTCGCCGATCAGCAGGGCGGGCAGGCCGAGCGGCTCCAGCGCCTGCAACAGGCCGAAGCCCGTCGCCGGATCGACGCCCAGCACGTGCGCCTCGATCCGGCGGCCGTCGCCGGTGGTCAGGATCACCGTCTCGGCCTCCATGACCAGATAGCCGACCGTCAGCACCAGGCCGTCGGTGTTGAGCACGACGGCGTTGCCGACGCGCTCGGTGCCGAGGGTTTCGGCGGTGAAGGCGTCGTCGGGGATGCTGGCCTCGAGCACCAGTATCGACGACAGGCAACGATCGAGGTCGAAGCCGAAGGCGCGGTCGCTGGGACGGTGTTCCTCTTCGACTTCCAGACCAATGAAGGGTGACGCCACGAATGACTCCTTAATCTGAATATCATCTGGGGTCGCCGGGAAGCCTTTCAAGCGAGTCGACCGGACTTGACCCGGCGGCGCGGGGCCCGTCCCATCCGCAGGACAGGCCGGCCCCGAGACCGGCGTGAACGGAGAAACGTCCGATGCCGATCTACTATCCCGACATTCTCGATCAGGGCAGTCAGCCCCGCAGCTTCAGCTACACCGACAAGGACGTGATGCTCTACGCCCTCGGCATCGGCCTCGGCGCGGATCCGATGAACGAGACCGAACTGCCGTTCGTCTATGAGCGTGGGCTGAAGGTCGTGCTGACCGCCGCCACGGTGCTGGCCTCGACCAGCGGGCGGATCGACGCCGAACCCCTGCCGCGAAAGCCGGGCCATCGCGAGAGCAGCCTCAACGTCCTGATGGTGGTGCACGGCGAACAGAAGGTGGAGCTGCATCGGCCGCTGCCGCCGTCGGGAACCTTCACCGCCGCGAGCCGCACCATTGGCGCCTTCGACAAGGGCGAAGGCAAGGGCGCGGTGCTGATCAACGAGACGGTGTGGACCGACGCCAAGGGCGACAAGGTGGCCACCCTGACCGGCTCCGCCTTCGCCCGCGCCGACGGCGGGTTCGGCGGACCGTCCGAGGGCGCGCCCGAACCGCACAAGGTTCCCGGCCGCGCGCCCGACCTGACGGTGGACCTGACCACCCGGCCCGACCAGGCCTTGCTCTACCGGCTCAGCGGAGACCGCAATCCCCTCCATTCGGACCCCGAAAGCGCGCGGCGCTCGGGCTTCCCGCGGCCGATCCTGCACGGCCTCTGCACCTTCGGCCTGACCTGCCGGGCGGTGCTGCAGGCGATCACCGACTATGATCCGGCGGCGATCCTCAGCCACCAGGTGCGCTTCTCCGCGCCGGTGTTCCCGGGCGAGACGGTGAGCGTCGACCTCTGGCGCGACGGCAAGGCGATCTCGTTCGAGGCGCGCGTGGCCTCGCGCGACGTCACCGTGATCAAGAACGGGCTTTGCCTGCTGCGGTAGAGCTTGTTGCGCTTGTTGCATTCGGCTCTGCGGCTTGAGTTCACCCACGACGCCATGCCCTGCCCCTGTGCTGGGCATCCAGGGAAGCGCCGCCGTTAGAAAGTCTGGATCGCCGGGAGAAGCCCAGCGAAGCCGCCCTCAGGGGGCGGTTCCGTCTAACGAGTCCTGCTCAGCGTGGGAGCGCGCGTCAGCGCCCGCCCGGCGAGCGGCTGAAAGGCTCGTCGCGGACGGCGGCGAGAGCAGGTTGGGCAAGATCGTCTCCGTGGCGGCGGCGCTCAGGATTCCGATCACAGTCGCCACGCACTCCCGTCGAGGTCGGCGGAGACCAATGTCGGCGATCAGCGCGCGCCAGCTGACGATCACCAGTCGCGACGCCTACGGTCGACTCCCTCAGATCAGGAACGGGATCAACCGCGCGCGGACGTCGCGCGCGTAGGCGGCGTAGTCCGGCACGCGGCTCAGCAGGTTTTTCTCCTCGATCCGGATGCGGGCGATCGTGGCGATGAGGAGGACGGCGAAGCCCCAAAGCCCCGCGTAGCTGCCGAGCCAGAGGGCCGCGCCGCCGGCGAACAGAAGATTGCCGAGGTAGATGGGGTGGCGGATCAGGCGATAGATACCGGATCTAACGACGGTCTGAGCTGCCTGGATCTGGACGTTCGGCGTGGCGAAACGGTTCTCCCACGCGGCCATGGGCGTCAGCGCCAGACCGACGAGCGAAGCCGCTCCGCCGATGAGCGAGATCCATGGGCTGGGCGGCGCCAGCGCATGCAGGGCGAAGACGTCGATCGGGATGAAGGCGAGCCAGGCCGCGCCGATGGCGAGCAGGGCTGCGGACCCGACCGCGTCGGCCAGCGGCTGGCGCGCTGCGCGGGCGGCGACCACGCTCTGCTGGCGCACCCGGAAGTGCTCCGGTCGCCAGCGGGCGAGCGCCAGGTTCCCTATTCCGCTGATCGCGCCGCACCCGGCGACGAAAGCGATAGCCCTCGGCCACACCCAGGTCCCGCCCGGAACCAGGCCGGCGGGGACCAGCAGCAGCCCGCCGACTATCACAACGCTTGTAAGCGACGTGCGGATCGCTGCGCCTATCGCTCCACCCTCAATCGGCGCCTGCATCTTCGCCCCCGGAATGTACAATAGGTATATTATACATGATGCATATTCTGAGTCGATGCCCGATTCGCCCAGACGACGCGGTGACAAGCGCGAGCGCACACGCCAGACCCTGATCGACGCCGCGATCCAGGTCATCTCGGAGACAGGGTTCACGGGAGCCAGCCTGGACGCGATCGCGCGCCGCGCGGGCGTCACGCGCGGGTCGATCTACTCCAACTTCGCGGGTCGCGACGATCTGCTGATGGCCGCGGTCGCTTCCCAGGGCATGCGTCTGGATCGAGGCTTCGATGAAGGCTTGCCGCTGAAAGCCCAGCTCCGCCGCTTCGCGGAAGCCTTGCTGGACCAGTTTCCAGCCGGCGCGCGCGATGGCGGCCTGATTATCGAATATCAGCTCTATGCGATGAGCCAGCCCAAGCTGCGGGCCCAACTCACCGCCGCTTACCAGGCGATGTTTTTCCAGATGACGACCGCGCTCTCAGCGCAGTACGAAGGTCGCCTGCGGGTCGCCCCGCGCGCCCTCGCGCTCGCGGTTCAGGCGCTGACGATGGGACTGGTCTGGCAATACATGCTGACGCCGGACGAGGTCGGACGTGACGACGTGATCGCCGCGTTCGAAGCCCTGGCTGACGGTTCGAGCGTGACTAATCCGCACGCGCCTCTGTTGACCCGGCCCCTGGGGCCGCTCCCATAAGCCATGGGTCACTCCGGCGAGGTGAGTCGTGGCCGCTTCCTACCTGTTCCTCTCCGCCTCCGAGGCCGCGCGGCGGCTGGGCGGCGATGGGATTTCGCCGTCCGAAGATCGCCTGGTGAGGGCAGTTCGATAGACAATCGTGAACGATGAGGCTCTGGACGGCCTTAGCGTCACCCTGTCGCAATACCCGTCGGGATCGCGACGAACAGCGGTCGGACGACAAGGTGTAGCGGGAGGTGCGGATGGGCCAGCCGATGCTGGAAGGGATCAGGATCGTTGACCTGACGAGCGTGGTGTTCGGCCCCTACGCCACCCAGATGCTCGCCGACCTCGGCGCCGACGTGATCAAGATCGAGCCGCCGAGCGGCGACCAGTTCCGCATGGCCGGCGGGCCGTCCAGGACGAGCGGCATGGGCGGCTGCCATATGACCATCAACCGCGGCAAACGCTCGGTCGTGCTCGACCTCAAGCAGGCCGACGACCAGGGCTTGATGCGCGAGCTGCTCAAGAGCGCCGACGTGTTCGTGCACAATGTCCGCGCGGAGGCGATCGGCCGGCTGGGGTTCGGTCCCGAGGCGGTGCAGGCGCTGAACCCCGACATCATCTACGCCCACTTCGTCGGCTTCGGCTCGGACGGGCCGTATGCCGGCCTGCAGGCCTATGACGACGTGATCCAGGCCGGAACCGGCGCGGCGACCCTGGCCGGGCGGGTCGATGGCGACCCCAGGCCGCGCTACATCCCCTCGCTGATCGCCGACAAGGTCGCCGGCCTGCACGGGGCCTACGCCATCCTCGCGGCCCTGGTGCACAAGCTGCGCACCGGCGAGGGCCAGGTCCTCGAGGCGCCGATGTTCGAGAGCTTCACCCACTTCATGCTCGAGGAGCATCTGTGCGGCGGGACCTTCGTTCCCCCGACCGGTCCGCTCGGCTATCCGCGCCAGCTCGATCCCCACCGCCAGCCGTTTCCCACCGCCGACGGCTGGATCAGCATCGTGCCCTACACCGACGACTCGCTGCTGCGGATCTTCCAGCTGCTCGGCAGGCCGGAGACCCTCGACGAGGAGCGGTTCGCCACCCCGCTCGGCCGGGCCATGAACATCTCGGATCTCTACCAGGCGATGGCCGCGCTGACGCCGGCCCGCACCACCGAGGACTGGATGGCCCGGCTCAGGGCGGCGCAGATCCCGGCCCTGCCGGTGCGCGACCTGCAGGACGTGCCGAACGATCCCCACCTGCGCGCCACAGGCTTCTTCACCGAGCGCGAGCATCCGACCGAGGGCGCTTATCTGGACATGCGCCCGCCGGTGCGGTTCGGCGTCGCCTACGCCCGGCGCGAGGACGGGGCGCCGCTGATCGGCGAGCATACCGAGAGCCTCCGGGCTGAAATGGCCGCCGCCAAGGCCTCTGCGGCGACGACCGGCGAGTGAGTCCTGACCTTGCGTCAGTCTGGCGCGGGCCCGCGTCCTGGGCCTAGATGGCGCCGACGCGAGCTATCGAGGTGAAGGCGATGAGCGATCGACTGAGCGTGACGGTCAGCGGCGGCGTCGCCGACGTGCGGCTGAACCGGCCCGACAAGATGAACGCCCTGGACGATCCCATGTTCGAGGCCCTGGTCGCCACCGGCGAGCGGCTCAAGACCGAACCCGGCCTGCGCGCCGTGGTCTTGTCGGGCGAGGGGCGGGCGTTCTGCGCCGGGCTCGACACCGCCAACTTCGCCCGCATGGCCTCGGGCGAACGCAGCGGCGACCGGCTGCTCACGGTGGATCGGACGCCGCGCGGCGCCAACCGGGCCCAGAACGCGGTGCTGGTCTGGCGCGACCTGCCCGTGCCGGTGATCGCCGCGGTGCACGGGGTGGCGCTCGGGGGCGGCTTCCAGCTGACCCTGGGGCCGGACCTGCGCTTCGTGGCCCCCGACGCGCGGCTGTCGATCCTGGAGATCAAATGGGGCCTGGTGCCCGACATGGGCGGGGTGGCCCTGCTGCGCGGCCTCTTGCGCGACGATGCGGCGCGCGAGCTGACCTATTCGGGGCGGATGATATCAGGCGAGGAGGCCCTGACGCTCGGTCTCGCCACCCGCGTCTGCGCCGACCCGCGCGCCGAGGCCCTGGCCTTCGCCGCCGAGATCGCCGGCCGCAGTCCGGACGCGGTGCGCGCCGCCAAACGGCTGATGAACCTGGCCCAGGACGCCGACGAGGCGGCGGTCCTTCTCGCGGAATCCAAGGAACAGGCCGCCTTGATCGGCTCGCCCAACCAGAAGGAGGCCGTCATGTCCGCCCTGGAAAAGCGGCCGGCCCGGTTCGTGGACTGAACCTCCCCCACGGGAAATCAAAACCTTCACCTCTTCGACGGACAGGTCCCCATGCTCGACACCGCCCGCCGCGTCGCCTTCGACGACCAGCACAACCAGTTCCGCGACACCGTTCGCCGGTTCTTCGCCGCCGAGGCGACGCCAAATCTGGAACGCTGGCAGAGCCAGGGAGTCATCGACAAGAGCTTCTGGCGCCAGTGCGGCGAGGCGGGCCTGCTCTGTCCCACCGCGCCCGAGGCCTATGGCGGGCTCGGGCTCGACTTCGGCTACAACGCCATCGTCGGCGAGGAGCACGCCTATATCGGCTGCAACTCCGGCATCACCCTGCAGTCCGACATCGTGCTCGACTACCTTCTGGCCTATGGCTCGGAGGCGCAGAAGCAGCACTATGTGCCGCGCATGATCACCGGCGAGCTGATCGTCGCCATCGCCATGACCGAGCCCGGCGCGGGCTCTGACCTGCAGGGCATCCGCACCACCGCCCGCCAGGACGGTAACCACTACGTGATCAACGGCTCGAAGACCTACATCACCAACGGCCAGAACGCCGATCTGATCATCGTCGTCGCCAAGACCGACCCGACCCAGGGCGCCAAGGGCATCAGCCTGTTTCTGGTCGACGCGGAGACGCCCGGCTTCGCCCGCGGCCGCAACCTCGACAAGATCGGCCAGCACGACGCGGACACCAGCGAGCTGTTCTTCCAGGACGCCCGCGTTCCGGCGTCGGCCATGCTCGGGCAGGAGGGCCGGGGCTTCTACTATCTGATGGGCCAGCTGCCGCAGGAGCGGCTGTCGATCGCCGTCTCGGCCCAGGCGGGGGCCCAGCGCGCCTTCGACCTGGGGGTGGAGTTCACTCGCGAGCGCAAGGCGTTCGGTAAGACGGTGCTCGACTTCCAGAACACCAAGTTCGTGCTGGCCGAGCTGTCGGCCAAGCTGCAGGCGGGCTGGGCCCACATCGACTGGTGCCTGAACCGGCACTACCGCAAGGAACTGACCGCCACCGAGGCCTCGGCGGCCAAGCTCCTGCATACGGAGCTGCAGTGGGAATGCTGCGACAAGTCCCTGCAGTTGCACGGCGGCGCCGGTTACATGAACGACTACCCGATCGCCCGCCTGTGGCGCGACGCCCGCGTCACCCGCATCTTTGGCGGCACCTCGGAGATCATGAAGGAGGTCGTGGGGCGAGCGGTCTAGGACAAGTCTCCGTCTGTTCTCAGCGAGATTTGGTCCTTCCGCTCATCCCGGCGAATATAGACTTCACCCCCGCGCCAGCGTCTCCTGGCATCGGAGGATGCGAGGCTGGAGGATGGCGGCGCCGGCGGGGGTGGCGGCGCCGCGGAGGACGAGGGCGTAGCCGAGCGCCGTGGTCGGAACCAGGGCCGCGGTCGGCAGGGCCCCCATGGCCCAGGCCAGCATCGCCCCGTTGGAGGCGAACGACAGGGCGCGCTCCAGGGTGTCGGAGGTTACCGCCGGGTCCATCAGGCCCTCGTCCTGGGCGTCCTCGATCAGCCGGCGCCAGGCGGCGCGGCTGCGTTTCAGGCGCTCAGGGGTGGCGAGGCCGGTGGAGTCCGCGCCCTGGGTGTTGAGCAGGGCCTTCCACAGGGTGCGGTAGAAGTCCGGATCCTCGATGAAATAGCTCATGCCGAGGTCGTTGGCGTCGAAGATGCGGTCGATGGCGTTGGCCGCCTTGAGCCGGCTGAAGCGGACGACGAAGTCGCGCTCGTCCTCGAACACCGCCAGCACCACCGCCCGCTTGGAGCCGAACAGATTGTAGGGGGTGGTCAGGCTGACGCCGGCGCGCTTGGCGATCATGCGCATGGACAGATCGGTGTCGCCGGTCTCGCGGATCAGGTCGCGGGCGGCGCGCACGATGCGCGAGCGGCGCTCGGCCTTGGCCTGCTCGCGCCGACCCCCATCCAGAAAGGCGTCCTCGGCCTCCCCGTCGTTCTCAACGTCGATGTCGATCAGATCCGTCAAGCCGCCAACCTGGCCGGCTCCATATTCAACGCGGGATCGATGGACAAGGCGGTCAGCATTTCCGTGCGGCCGGGGCCGGGCTTGGGCGGATAGGCGGCGGCGTTGCGCTTACGCCCGCGCATCCAGTAGCCCAGCACGGCGGCGAGGTTCTTCGGCTTGCCGAGCCATTTGTTCGGGTGCTCGAGCATGTGGAAGCCGCGCAGGGCCTGGCGCAGCAGGGCTACGTCGCTGCGCACGGCGACGCCGACGCCGTCCACGAAGAAGCCCTCGATGACCTTGGCGCGCAGGCTCTTGCGGTGGCCGGGCGTCAGCGCCTGGCGCGCGCGCCGGATGGCCGAGCGATCCTGGGCGCGCTGGTTGAGGTAGTAGGGCCGAAGCTCGGACTGGATCCGCCGGTGGTAGGCCAGGAGGCGCGCCGTCGGGTCGGAGCTCTCGTCCAGCGACTGGCGCAGCATCTGCGCGCTCACCGCCGCGAAACTGCAGCCGCGCCCATAGAGCGGGTTGGTCCGCACCAAAGTGTCTCCGAGCGCGAAATAGCCCCGCACCGCGGGCTTGTCCTCGACCACCAGATCCCGCCAGCGGCTGATCAGGTCGCCCATGCCGTGCACCCGGCCCACCGGCTCGGACCGCTCGGCGTCCGTCCAGGGCCGCAGGCCCGGCAACAGCTGGGCGGCCTGATGGAACAGGACGGGATCGAGGATCGCCTTGCGCAGCTCGGTCTCCACTTCGGGGATGGCGATGGTCACCGAGAAACAGCCGTTGTCGCCCGGAAAGATCCCGAACTTGATGAAGCCAAGATCGCCGCTGGCCGGCGGATTGTCCGCCCGGGACGGCTCGGCCATGCCGGGCCGCAGGCGGTAGTGGCGGGTGAAATAGAGGATGCCCGCCGTTTCGCTCTCCTCGCGGATCGGCGCGCCCTCTTCCTTCAGCTGGTCGAGGGTGAAGCCGCCCTTGCCGGAGCTGTCGACCACCACGTCGGCCAGGAGCTCAATGTTTTCCCCGTCGCATTCGCCGGCGACTCCGAGCACCTCGATGACGCCGTCGGCGCCCTTGCGGGTCAGGAGCCGCTGGACGAAAAAGTTCGACCGGATGGTGACGTTCTCCAGCGTCGCCACATAGCGGCGCATGGCCAGCTCCAGCGTCGTGCGCCGGCTGGTGAGGATGGTCAGGTCCGCGTCCTCGGGCGCCGGGTCGTAGTCGCGGCGCTGGAGGTCGGTGAGGAAGACCTCGAACGGCAGTTCGCGGACACCCAACGCGAGCAGCTCGTCCAGCAGGCGCGGGTGCTCGGCCTTGATGATGGTGCGCAGGCGGGCGAGGAAGGCGTGGCTCTGGCGCAGATGGCCGACGCCGGTGTGCCTCCACTCGTGGAACACGGTGTCGGGATCGCCGGCCGGCGGCGGCCCGTCGCGCTCCAGGACGACGATCTCGCGTCCGGTGGGCGCCAGGCACAGGGCGGTGCAGAGGCCGCCGATCCCGGCCCCGATGACGACCAGCCGTTCGGTCATGCGTCCAAGCCCCGCAGGAATTCCAGGATGGTCGCGTTCACGGCGTCGGGCGCCTCCTGCTGGGTCCAGTGGCCGGCGCCGGGGATCAGCCGGTTAATGCGCAGGTCCTTCACGTATTCGGGCATGGCCTTAAGAGCTGCGGCGGCCATCAGGATCACCCCGTCGCGCGCGCCGGCGATGAAGAAGGCCGGCTGGTGGATCTCGGTCGGCCCGCCCTCCGTCAGCGACCAGGTCAGGTCGTGATTGCGGTAGTAGTTGAGCGGGCCACGCATGCCCGAGCGGGCGAACTCTCTGGCGTAGACGTCGAGGTCGGCCTCGCTCAGCCACGGCGGCAGGGTATCGGGATTGGGCAGGCTCGACAGCATGTCGTCGCCCTCCGCCTTGGGCGGCAGCTTGCCGAGATCGGTCTCGCCGCCGGCCATGACCAGAAACTTCTTCAGCGCCGTGCGGATATCGGCCTCGAACTCGGCCTCGGCGACGCCGGGGTCGAAGAAGTAGAGCTGATAGAAGAACTGGCCTTTGAAGACGGCGCGCATCGCCGCCATGGGCGCCACCGGCGAGCGCGGCATGAACGGCACCGACAGCGCGCCGACCGCGCGGAACACGCCGGGGTGATGCAGGGCGGCGGCCCAGGCGGTCGGCGCGCCCCAGTCGTGGCCGATCACCACCGCCGTCGTCTCGCCGAGGGCGGAGACCAGGCCGACGATGTCGTTGACTACTTCGACCTGGTTGTAGGCGGAGATGGCCTCGGGTTTGTCGCTCTCGCCATAGCCGCGCATGTCCGGCGCGACCACGTGGTAGCCGGCGGCCGCCAACGGCGCGAACTGGTGTCGCCAGGAGTACCAGGACTCCGGGAACCCGTGCAGCAGCAGGACCAGAGGCCCTTCGCCCGCCTCGGCGATGTTCAGTGCGATGCCGTTGGTGGCGAGGCGGCGCTGGCGAACGCCCGGCCAGCTCACGCGGCGATACCCGCCAGGATCTCGCCGGGCAGCACCTCGCCGTGCGCGTCCTGGTAGCCGCCGCCGGCCGACCAGGCCAGGGCGCCGCCGACGAACACCTGGTCGACGCCGCGCGAGTCGCGCACATAGCGGCTGCCGTCGCCCGGCACGTCGCCCACATAGTCCTCCACGCCCCGGTCGATGAGCACGGGATCGAACACCACGATGTCGGCCACATAGTTGGGCTGCAGCAGGCCCCGGTCGGGAATGCCCCAGATCGACGCGGTGTCAGAAGTGACCTTCTTCACCGCCGCCTCGAGGCTCATCATCTTCAGGTCGCGGACGAAGTGGCCGAGCAGATAGCCGGTGTCGCCATAGGTCGAGAACGACAGGATGTGCGCCCCGCCGTCGCTGGCCCCGATGTGGACCCGGGGGTGGGCGAGCAGCCGGCCGACCTCCGCGTCGATGTTGTGGCCCATGGCGGCCGAGAGGAAGTGCGCGTCGAGATCCTCCTCGATCGACAGGTCGATCATCGCCTCGATCGGCGTCACGCCGCGGAGCTGGGCGATCTCGCCGAGGGTCTTGCCGACCAGGGTCCGGTTCGCCTCGGTCTTCACATGGCGAAGGGTCAGGGCGGGCCAGAGACCGGTGTAGGCCGCGCCCTCGGCGATCAGCCTGGCGCGGCTGTCCGGTTCGCGGAAGGCGGCGATCACCTCGTCCGGCGTGCCGAACCGCATGATCCGGTACCAGCTCGGCAGGCGGATGAAGAGCAGGCTGGGCACGGCGAAGCAGAAGCTGATGTCGATCGGCCGCGTCTGCACCTGCGGCCACACCCGCGCGCCGCGCGCGAACTGCTCGTCCACCCGCCGCATGACGCGGTTGACCGCCTCGAGGTTGTCGGCGTTGACGAACAGGGGCGAGAAGGTGGTGGGGATGTTGTGCCGCAGCGACAGCTCGGCCAGCTGGTCGAGGCGGGCGATGGTCAGGTCCGCGTCGTAGAACTCCGGCACGATCTGCAGCATCCGGCCGTATTCGCCGAGCACGCTGGCCAGGGCGTCGATCTCGGCGGCGTCGGCGTAGCGGCTCGGCACCGGCTGCAGCCGCTCGTCCATGTCCACATAGCTGGTCGACAGGCCGATGGCGCCGGCGTCGAGGCATTCGCGCAGCAGGCTCTGCATCTCGGCCACCTCGCCTTGTGTGGCGGGACGCTCCATCGCCGCCTGGCGCATGACCCACAGGCGCAGGACGCTGTGGCCGACCAGGGGGGCGACGTTGATGGCCAGACCCTTGCGGATGCGGGCGATGTAGCCGGCGAAGCTCTCCCAGTCCCACACCACGCCTTCCTTGAAGGCCTTCAGCGGCATTTCTTCGATCTGGTTGAACATGCCGACCAGCTTCATGCGGTGCTCTTCGCGCAGCGGCGCCAGGGACAGCGAGCAGTTGCCGGGCACGATGGTGGTCACGCCGTGCTCCAGCGCGGGCTTGGCGAAGCCGTCCCACAGAAGCTGGGCGTCGAAATGGGTGTGCGGGTCGATGAAGCCCGGGGCCACCACCTTGCCGGCGGCGTCGACCACGCGTCGGGCGCCGTCCTTGATGTGGCCGATGCGGACGATACGCCCGTCCTGCACCGCCACGTCGGCGCGGTAGGCCGGCAGGCCCGAGCCGTCCACCACCTTGCCGTTCTTGATCAGCAGATCATACATGTCCGTCTCCCTCCGTCTGTTCTTGTGTTTGTTGTTCGTTCTGTCGCCCGGCGAAGCGGTTGGACGCGGCCTCGAGCGCGTCGCGCACCCGCTCCCAGCCCTGGCCCACCAGGGCGTCGGCGTCCCGGGCGTCGCAGGCGATCATCAGGTTTCCGGCGGCCTCCCGATCGAGCGAGACGAGGGTCTCCCCGCCGCCGTCGAAGCGCAGGGTCACCACCAGTTCGGCGGCGCCGTCATGCGCCGCCCCCAGCCGGACCGCGCTGATGACGGCTCCGCTCATCGCCCGTCCTTCACCGCGATACGAGCGGCGGCTCGACGAAGATGACGTCGCTCGGCAGGATGGGATTAGGCTGGCCGGCCATCTGGGTCGCCGCCCGCATGAACACGTGCAGGTTCCAGCTTTGCAGGCTGGAGACCGCCTCGGCTTCCGGCGTGTCGGGAAGTTCGCGCCTTGCGATCTCGACCCAGGTGTCCCCCGGCGACGGAACGATCGACCGGCGCACGCGGGAAAGCTCTGCAACGTTCATGTCGGCCTCGGCTCTTCTGCAAGAGTTTGGAACACGTTCCAATTTTCGTGTCAACGGGCGCGGAGGGGCTCGGCCCTCAGGAGCGCCGGCGTGAGGTGGCGCCGGAGCGTCGGCGAATCCTCGCCGGGGCGGTTCATCGAGGTACAAGCGCCCTTAACGGCGGCGCTCAGCCTCGGCTCACGCCGTCGGCGGCGTGACCTCGAGGCCATGCTCGACGGCGTGGGCGCCCATGATCGCCGGCAGCAGGCCTGGGAAGCGGCCTTCGACTTCCGCGCAGCGGGAGGTGTTGTGCATCTCCACGCCCTGGCGTTCGGAATGGATCAGGCCCGCCTCACGCAACACCTTAAAGTGTTGAGAGAGCGAGGACTTGGGGATGGTCCGGTCATCGACGCTGGAAAACGCCGAGCAGGTTTTGGGGCAGTCGGCCGCGGCGATCTGGGTGAAGATCCGCGCTCGCACCGGATCGGACAAGGCGTGAAGGATGGCTTCCAGCCGCACGTCGTGGATCGAAGGGTGGAACAGCGGCCTCATGTTTTGCAGATAGAGCCCCTTGACATCGAGTTCAATAGTTCCATTTTCCCGAACTATAGAACGAAGTCGCAGGCGATCCCGCTTAGGCTCCGTCCGGACAGAAGGATGTCGACATGTCGAGACTCGAAGGCAAGGTTGCGGTGGTCACCGGCGCATCCAAGGGGATCGGCGCGGCCATCGCCAAAGCCCTGGCGGCCGAAGGCGCCGCGGTGGTCGTCAACTACGCCTCGAGCAAGGCGGGCGCCGAGGCCGTCGTCGCGGCGGTCACGGCCGCCGGCGGCAGGGCCATCGCCGTTCAGGGGAGCGTCGCGAAGGCCGCCGAAGCGCAAGCCCTCATAGACGCTGCGATCCAGACCTATGGACGCCTCGACATCCTGGTGAACAATGCGGGGGTCTACGCGATGGCGCTGCTCGCGGACATCACCGAGGAACACTTCCACGGGATGTTCGACGTCAATGTCCTGGGCCTGCTGCTGGCGACCAAAGCGGCCGAGAAGCACCTCGGCGAAGGGGCCAGCGTCATCAACATCAGTTCGGCGGTGACCAGTCTTTCGCCGCCGCAGTCGGCGGTCTACACCGCGACCAAGGGCGCCGTGGACGCCATCACCGGAGTCCTGGCCGCCGAGCTCGGCGCGCGCAAGATCCGCGTCAATGCGATCAATCCCGGCATCGTCGAGACCGAAGGCACGCATACGGCGGGTTTCATCGGTTCGGAGTTCGAGTCCGTCTTCGTCGCCCAGACTCCCCTGGGCCGGGTGGGACAACCGCAGGACATCGCCGACATCGCCGTCTTCCTGGCGTCCGACGATGCGCGCTGGCTCACCGGCGAGAAACTCGTCGCCAGCGGCGGACTGCGCTGAGGCGACCGGAACAGGCCGCCCCCGGTGGCAGGCTCCCGAGCGGGGCGCTGTCGCCGGGCGAAGGGCTTTCGTCCGCGCCGGCGTGACCACGCCGACTGAGCCCCACGTTCGCGGGATGGCGGCGTCGGGAAGGAGGACCAGGCCTTCCCTTTCTCCGGTTCAATCGGAGGCGGTCAAGCGGCTTCCTGCATGGGCGCGCGAACCGGCCGGACCAGGCTGACGAGAACGAAACTGATGATCGACAGCAGGAGCCAGCTACCGAGCTTTTCCGGCGCCACCAGCTTCCAGCCTGTCCGCTGGGCCGGATAGAGCCAGGCGTGGCTGAAGGTCGCCAGATTCTCGGCCAGCCAGATGAACAGGGCGGTCAGTCCGAACCCGAGCAGCAGCGGCATGCGGCGGACCTTGCGATCGGGCTGGAACAGGACGTCGGTCCTCCGGAACACCAGCGCGGCCGCGCCGAACAGAACCCACCGGCAGTCCCACCCGTAGTGATCGGCGAAGAAGTTCAGATAGACGCCCAGCGCCAGCAGCCACGCCTGCCAGGCCGGCGGATAAGCGTCGAAGCGCAGGTGCTGGATCCGCCAGATGCGCGCGATGTAGCTGCCGACCGAGGCGTACATGAATCCGGAGAACAGCGGCACGCCGCCGAGGCGCAGCAGGCTGTGTTCGGGGTAGCTCCAGGATCCGACGCTGGTCTTGAACAGCTCCATGCCTGTGCCGACCAGGTGGAACAGCAGGATGGCGAAGGCCTCGCGCAGATCCTCCAGCCGGAACACCAGCATGGCCGCCTGCATCAGAACCGCGGCGATCACCAGGGCGTCGTAACGGGCGATCGGCGCGTGCGCGGGCCAGTAGAACCGCGTGAGCATGATCAGCAGCAGGAGCGCGCCGCCGAAGATGCAGGCCCACGCCTCCTTCACGCCGAACATCAAGAATTCGAAACCGGCCCGCCCGAGCGCCGTCCGATCCGCCCTGGCCTGAACCGCCGCGAGGAGCCGTCGCCCGGCCCGCTCGACGGGCAGCAGGGATCTGTCGTCAACGCCACGACTCATCGCGTCTCGCTCCGCGCCCTGCGCGCCGTCTGCACCGTAACTGCAGACGCCGTGATCGCCAGCCCGTTCACCCGATGGCGCGCCAGGAGGGCAGGGCGCGCAGCAGCGCGGCGTCCAAGCGCTCTCGATCGCCAACTCGTCCTCGAGCTTCTTGCTCGGCCTGTTCCACGATCAGGCGAAAGTGTCGCGCGGGGCCTCGGCTCCGCGCCCCGTTTGGAGGCTTTGCAAGGGTTGGGAGCCCCATGCCGCGGATAGCGACGGGAACGGATTCACCGTCCCGACGGTCTGCAGAATCCTCTCCGACCCCACTTTTCCCAACGCCGTTTTCCCCTCCGCGCTGAGCAAGCGTCTCTCGCGGGGCGACGTCTGGCTGCCCGTTGGCGACCCATTTTGGGTCCATTCGCCGTCTCAAGCGTGCGCGAAGGGTGTTTGTTCAAGCGCAACGCTGGAGCGACCATGGCCGAATCTGAGCCTGCCAGACAATCAATGATGGTGGTATTCGTCGCCGATGGCGTCGATCTTCGACCACCAGACACTCCTCGATCGCGTCGCGGAAAACTATCCCGCCATCGCTCACGATCTGCTGCGTCCATTGCTGGACCTGTTCAGCGTCGCCCGCGAGCTTTGCGGAGGAGACACAGACAAGTTTCTCATCATGCTGGTGGTCGCCAACCGCACCACCGAGCACAAGCTGTTCGCCAGCTACAGTCAGTCGCAGTTGCTGAGCGGTGAGGTGCCCGTCTTCCCAGGTCTCGGCACCAATGTCCGTTCGATCGCCGAGTCGATCCGCGCGCCGCGGGAAACCGTCCGGCGCAAGGTCGCTGAACTCGTCGCGGCGGGCTGGATCGCGCGCCGAGGGACGGATCTCTATTTCACGGCGACCGCCTACCAGCAGCTCGCCCCCGCCCGGGTCGCCATCGAGCACCTGGCGGTCCGCAACTTCGAGGTCGTGGACGGGCTTTTTCGACGCACGGACGGTCCCGAGGCGCTCGGTCCGAACCAGCTTTCCTAAGTCCTTCCGCCCTGCCGGCGGCCCCGCCACCCCAGGCGTTTTTCGTCCGCACAGCGTGCGGTCGTCCTTTTCGGCCAGGTCCCGCCTTGCTCACATCCTTGCTTCTTGAGTCCGGGGACGCGCGTGACGTCCTTCGCTCGATCGTCGAGGCGGACCTGCCCGCCTGTGGTCTGGCGCATGTCATCTCCGTGCGGGCGGTGGCGCAAAACCTCGGCGGCAGGTGGGCGCAGCGATGCGAAGCGGTCTGGGAGTTTGTCGCCCGGACCGTGCAGCGCCGGGCGCCCGGCGTGTTTTGCGTGCAGTTGAACGCGGTGGACTTCCTGATCGCCTTCCCGACCGGCGAGCCCGCGGCGGCGGCGGCGCGGTGCATCGACATTCTGAGGGACGTGCTGCAGCATTTCCTCGGACGCGCCGACCAGGTCCAGGACTGGGTCCACGCGATTCGATCGCTTGAGGCCGAGCTGAACGGATTCGCCGGTCCGAGCCCCGAAGCGTTCTCCGTGGCGGGGGAGCGTAGCCGGTCGATAGCGCGCGGTCCCCTCAACGCCGCCTCCGCCGCCTCCCCCTCTGTCGCGCCGTCGCCAACGGTGGGGGCGGCCGGTCCGCGATGGACACAGATCCCCAGCGAAAGCCGTCAGGATTTCGCCGAATGGAAGATGGCGTCGGGCGAGGTGCAGCGCTTGGCCATGGAGCTCCGTCCGGTCTGGAGCCTTCAGCATCAGGCCGTGAGCTCATTTCGCCTCTATCGAGGTTTCAGCCCGATCGCGGTCGGCTATGGGGCGGACCGGGAGCGTCTGGATCTGGGCGTGCTCGATTACGCCACCGGCCCGGCGGCGCTCGGGTTTCTGCAGCAGCGGACCTTCCTTCACCTGCCCGTCGCGCTCAGCACGCTGATGCTGCAGCGAACGCGCCTGCGCTATCTCGAAAAGCTCCAGGCGGCCCGCCACCTGTTCCGCCAGCGCGTATTGCTCGAACTCGAGGCGGTGGACCGGGGCGTGGTCGAAAGCCGGCTGCAGGAGGTGGTCCACCTGCTGCGCCCCTTCTTCCGCCTGGTCCTGGCGTCGTCGACGGGGCAGCCTCTGCGGGGATCGACGCTGCGGTCGGTGGGGGTTTCCGGCTGCATCATCGATCTGGCGTCCATGGACGAGCCGATGACGCCGAGCACGCTTCTCACGCGGATCTCCCGCGCCCAGAGAGAATCGCCGATCGTGGTCGTGCATGGTCTTTTCGAAGGCGAGGTCAGCGATACGGCCCTGCGAGACGCCGGCGCCAGCCATATGAGTTCGCGGCCGGGCGGAAGGACGGACGCGGGCGCAGGACTTGAACCCTCGAGCGCCATGGTCGCCGAAGCGGCCGAATTGCGGAGGGTCGCCAGTTTGATCCAGCAGGAAACCCACGACCCCTATGTCTAACCCGTCGACAAACGAGACGACACCCCGGCCGACGCGTCAGGAAAGCGCGAAACTGGCGATCGCCAGGGCGGCCGTGGAAAGCTCGATTTCATCGATGATCGTGACCGATCCCCGACGGCCGGATAATCCGATCGTGTTGGTGAACGACGCCTTCTGTCGCCTGACCGGCTACACCGAAGCGGAGATCCTCGGCCGAAATTGCCGGTTTCTGCAGGGACCCGAGACCCACCCCGACGCCGTCACGGCGCTTCGCGCCGCGATCGAGGCGGGGCGCCCTGGTGTCGCAACGTTGATGAACTACGGCAAGGATGGGAGGCCCTTCCTGAATTGCGTCCAGGTGCTGCCCATTCGCGACCACACGGGCGAACTCATTTTTTTCGTGGGGAGCCAATTTGAGGTCACACCGCTGGAAACACTCTTTCCGGTGTCCGACGGTTGGACCTTCGTGGAATAGTCGCCGCCCGGTCGCCACGGTCGCAAGCTCCGACGCCGCCCGCCTGCCGGAGTTTGACTGATCGTCGAACCGGGAAGGGCGGGAGCCGTAAGGCGGGCGGTCGTCGGGTGGGGCGAACCAATCACCGGTTGATGAAGTCGGTGATCTCGCCGATCGCCTCGGCCGCCTCGGGGAACAGGTTGAGGAAGGCGTGCCACACGTGCGGCAGGCCGGGCCAGAGGCTGAGGTTCACCCTGACGCCGGCCTTTTCGAGCCGGTCAGCGAACCGTTTGCTGTCATAGACGAGCGCTTCGATCGCGCTCACCTGGAGCAGGGTGGGGGGGAATTTCGCCAGCACCTTTTCCGGAGCGAAGGCGGGAGAGACCTCGGGGTCCCCTGCGCTCACTCCAGGCGGAAGATAGTAGTGAACCGAGAAGGTGAGCGAGTCCTCGGTGCAGATCAGGTCGTCCACGCCGACCCGATCCCACATCGAGACCTGGTCGAGCGTGGCGGCGATGAGGGCGAGGCGGTCCGGCATGCGCTGGCCGGAGGTCGCCAGCCGGACGCAGGTCGCCGCCGCCAGGTTGCCGCCCGCGGAGTCTCCCGCGATGCTGATCCGCCGGGCGGGATCCCGGCCGGCCAGACCGGTCCGTTCGCTCGTCGGCCCGTTGGTCAGCGCCCACGCATAGGCCTTGACGCAGTCCTCGAGCCCCGCCGGGAAGCGGTGCTCGGGCGCCAGCCTGTAGTCGACCATCAGTATGCTGATCCCCGACAGCTTGGCGAGCGTGGCTGAGAACGCCTTGTGCGAATCGAACGGGGAGCCGGCCGCCCAGGCGCCGCCGTGGAAATAGACCAGCCTGCGGGCGGGGTCGGCGCCCTCGGCCGTGACCCATTGGGCGCGCACGCCGTCGGCCGAGACGGGCGTGAAGACCACCCCGTCCAGGTCGGTTTCGGGCCCGATCCGGCCGTACGCGGGCACCGTCGTCCGCAACTGAGCCAGCCAGGCCTCCTCCGGACCGTTGGTCCTGGACAGGTCCACCCCCGCGGCGAGGTCGATTAGGTATTGAAAGGCCTGGTCGAGCTCCGGGCGGCGCGCGGCGGGAGAAGGGCTTTGGTCGGTCATGGGTCTACTCCGTGAAACGAGGGGGCCGGATCAGAAATGGTAGCCAAGCGAGACCCCGACCTGTCGGGCGGGCTGGTATTGCGCCAGAGCGAGGGACCCCAGCAGCGCCGAGACGACGAGCACGTTCGACCTGACCTGTTCGTCGGTGACGTTCAGCGCGAACACGCTGGCGCTCCAGCGCCGGTCGGCGCTCTTGTAGGTCACGAACAGGTCGAGTTTTCCGGCCGCGTTCTGGGACGAAATCGGCAGGTTGAACTCGCTGAAAAAGACCCGGGATTTCCAGTCGTAGCGGGCGGCCGGCGTGACCACGCCCGTGGCCACCGGAATGTCGTAGAAGGCGGCGACGCTGGCGGTGTAGTTCGGGGCGCCGGGCAGATCGTTTCCCGACAGGTCGAGGGTCCCGAGCAGCGGGCGGGCGGAGTCGGCCGTCCGGAACTGGTCGAACCGGGCGTTCAGCCAGGATCCGGACGCCTCTATGCGCAGATGGGGCGCCGGCCGGACCACCGCTTCGACCTCGACCCCGTCGGTGGTCGCCTTGGCGGCGTTGGTGATGGACGCCGAGTAGCCGACGATCTGGTTCACCTGCAGATTGTCGTAGTTCATGTGGAAGGCGGCGAGGTTGGCCTGCAGCACCCCGTCCAGGAAGCGGCCCTTCAGGCCGATCTCATAGTTGGCGTTGGTCTCCGGATTGAACGCCGGCGCCAGGGCTCCCAGGGCGAAGCCTCCGCTCTTGTAGCCCGTCGCGTACTTGGCATAGCCGGTGACCGCGGGGCTGAAGTCGTAGGACAGGCCGATCTCGTAGGTCACATGGCTCCAGGACGCGGTCTGTTGCGCCGTTCCGGCGAAGTTGTTGAAGTCGTGCTCCTTCTTCTGATCGTCCGTATAGCGGAGCCCGCCGAACAGCCGCGCCGTCTTCCAGAAGCTGTACTGTGCGTGGCCGAAGACGGCGTAGGAGCGGGTGTCCACCGTCCCGCCCTCCGAAAAGGCGAAGGGAAGAAAGACCGCCGGCACCTGGATGTTCTGCTGGAAACTCTCATCATAATAATTCGAGCCCAGAACATAGGTGAACGCCCTCGACGCGTCCGACGCGTAGATCAGCTCGGCGTATTCCTGGTGGGCCTTGTCGGCGTAGAGGGTGTCGGTGAAATCGGCCAGCGAGCCGTCGCCGTCCTGCCAGAACTGCTGGTCGCTGGCGTTGTATGAGACGAGCGCCTTCAGGTGTCCGCCGCCCAGCCTCCAGTCGGCGGTCAGGTCGACCGTTCCGGCTTCCAGCGCCTTGGAGCCCATGTTGGCGTAGGCCTCCCGCGCGTCGGGATTTCCGACCGGAAGCCCCTGCAGCTGGCTGGGCAGCGCCGTTCCGCCGGGGGTTCCCAGCAGGAAGGCCGCGGGGCCGGAATCCTTCTCCTTCTGGTATTCGGCGAGGAGCCGGACGTCGAAATCGTCGTTCGGCCGCCACTCCAGCTGGCCCCGGATCGCGCCGTCGTCGATCCCGTCGAGCCGGGACGGACCGCGGGGCGCCAGATTGCGGGTGTAGCCCTCGTTGTAGTTCTGGCCGATGGCGATGCGGCCCAGCACCGTGCCCGCGGCGTCCAGGGGACCGCCCACATAGGCGGAGCTTCGCACCATGCCGGGATCGACCCCGGCCGAGACATCGGCGCCGTACGACAGGTCCCGGGTCGGCGCGTTGGGGATGATGTTGATGGCCCCGCCCGTGGCGTTGCGCCCGAACAGGGTGCCCTGCGGACCCCGGAGGATTTCGACCCGGGCCACGTCGAGCAGGGTGGTCACCGCCAGAGCGGCCTGGCCGAGGTAGACGCCGTCCGACTGCACGGCGACGCCGGGCTCGCCGCCGGCCTGGTTGAGGTTGCCGTTGCCGATGCCGCGGATGTTGATGTCGACGTTCGTGCCGGTGCTCGAGATCTGGATGTTCGGCGTCGTCGCCGTCAGGTCGTTCAGCGACGCGACCTGGGTCTCGGCGAGCTTGGCGCCGCTCAACGCCGTCACGGCGGTGGGAACCTCGCGAATGCTCTCGCTGCGGCGTGAGGCGGTAACGATGATCTCCCCCGCGGCCGGGTTCGCGGCCGGCGCCGATTGCGCGGCGGCCTGGCCGCCGAGCGCCAGCGCCAGGCACGACGCGCCGATCAGCAGGTGCGTTTTCCGCATGAATTTCCCCCTGTGTCGCTCCAGGCCCTCGGACGCAGGTCCGGCGGCCTCGTCGCCGGTTCGTCCGGCGTACGCGAGGACAGCACCGGAAATGCGGACCGCCGGAAATGACCAAAAGCGCAAAACCAGGGGGACAGTTTGCGCAGTTCACCGCCAGTGGCGGACCATCGCCGTTGCCGTATGATGCCGCGACGGCGCCATGACGACGCGCTGGCGCATAACACAGAGACCGCGATGACTCTTTCGCCGTTGCCGTTCGACTTGGTCCGCAGCCACACCATGGGCGCCGTGCGTCACGGCGTTCCTTTGGACACCTTGCTGTCGAAGTCCTTCATCAACCCACGTCATGGCGACAATCGCGATTCCGTCAGCCTGGTGCAGCAGCTTCTGCTCTGCATGAACACCAGCCTGATGCTGGGGGATGCGACCCACGGCATGGCGCGCGCCGGGGTCGATATCTCCTATCCCGCGATCGGCCTGCGGATGGCGCTCGGGTGTTCGACCCTCGAGGGCGCGGTCCACGCCCTGGGGCGGCTCTACGCCCTGGCGTCGAACGCCGTGCACATCCAGCTCAGCACCGAACAGGACGTCGCGACCGTCAGCGTGCGGATGGAGGCGACGGACGCGCACGACGTCGCCTATCTGGAGGAGAACTTCCTGAGCTGGACCTTCCTGCAGATGCTGCACTTCCTCGGCGGCCGGCTGCTGATTTCCGAGGTCACGGTGCGCGACCCCCTGCACTTCAGCCTCGGCTGCCGGCACTGGGCGATCGGCGGGCGGGTCAGCGCCGGCGAGGTCACGGCGTTTCACTTCGCGCGCAGCCTGCTGAGCGAACCGCCCTCCGTGCGCGCGGGCGAGAATGTCATGTGGGAATGCCACCAGACCTGGCTGGGCTTTCTGGGCGGGCGGTCCTGGCCGGCGTCGTCCACACGCTATGTGGGCGCGGCGGGCTTCGTGCGCTTCTCCGACATGGTCCGCGCCTCGGGGGTCAGCTCCAACACCCTGCGCCGTCACCTCCAGACCGCCCACGGCGGTTTTCGCGATACCCGGCGCCAGTCCCTGGTCGCCGCGGCCTCCGATCGCCTGTGCGCCAGCGACGAGAGCGTCGAGACCATCGCGGTCGAACTGGGCTATTCGGACGCGCGAAGCTTCCGCCGATTCCTCAAGTCGGCCACCGGCCTGACGCCCCAGCAGATCCGCGACCGGTACGATGCGGAAGCGTCGCAACAGGATCTGCACGCCCTGCTCGCCCTCGAGGCCCTCAGCGCCAGGATGAGCGGCTAGTCTGTTGATGTCGCATCGTTTTTGCGAACACCGGGTCCCCATGCCTCCGCGCTGAGGTCGCCGCAGGTCGCGGGTGCTCGGGGTGACGACCGCAGGGATCGAAAGTCAGGCGGAAGGGGCGGTCATTCCTTCCCCAATGGGTCCGCGCCGGCCTCGAGGCGCTGCACCATGGCGATGAAGCGCGCCTTGTCGGCCTCGGAGAGCGCGCCGAACAACTCCTCCTCCAGCGCGGCTCCGATCGCTGCGGCCTTGTCCAGGAGGGCGCGGCCGCTGGCGGTCAGAACAATCTCGTGCCGCCGGCGGTCGCTCACGCTGACCTTGCGCTCCACGAGGCCCCGTTGCTCCAGGCCATCGAGCAGGCCGACCATCTTCGGGGCATAGAGTCCCAGCCGCCGGCTCAGATCCTGCTGCGACATCCCATGCCCCTCGAGGATGCAGATCAGGGTGTCGTAATCCAGCGGCTTCAGGTCCAGCGGCGCCAGCGCGGCCTCGGCGCGCGCCAGGACCAGTTCCCCGAGCCGGACGGCATGGTTGCCGAACCCGCGATGAGGGCGGCTGAGCTCACTCACGAGGGGGTCCGCTGGATGAAGGCCACAACGCCTCCTCTGTCCCGGCTTGACGCGGCGGTCAATCGCAGCGAATAATTATAAATCATAATCTTTTTGGTTAGAAACGAATTGAATGGCCTGGGAGGTCCGGAATGACAGCGATTTCATGGGGGACCATCGGCGCCTTTCGCTTCAAATCTACGGAGGTCTCCGTCCGCCTGCTCTGGCTCACCGTCGGCGCGGCGGTGTCCCTGCTGGCCGTCGATGCGCGATGGGACGTCCCTTTCGCCGCCTGGATCGCGCCGGTTTTCCTGCTGAGGTTCAGCCGCACCAGTCCGCCGGCCATGGCGATCGGCGCAATGGTCGCCGCGTCGACCCTGCAGATGGCGGCCTATATCTACGAAATGGGCGCGCCGTTCAGCGGCACGGGCATAGCCCTCTGCCTGATCCTCGGCTCGGCTTTCGCGATCCCCTATGTCCTGGATCGGCTGGTCGGGCCGCGATTGCGCGACTGGGCGCGCCTCTTCCTGTTCCCGCTTTGCGTCGTGCTGGTCGAGTTCGCAGCCGCCAACCTGCTGCCGGTCGGCGCCAGTATCGGAACCCGGGCCATCACTCAGGCGGAGAACCTGGCGCTGATGCAGGTCATCTCGCTGCTCGGTCCTTTCGTCATCGGCTTCCTCATCGCGCTGGCGGCCACGGTCGCCAACCACGTCTGGGAAAACCCGACGCGGCGCACGCTGCTCGGCTATGGCGGGGCGTTCGCGGCGGCGATGCTCGCGGTCGTGGGCTTCGGCCAGGCCCGGCTCAGCGCCGCCGGCGACCGATCGCCGGGCGAGACCGTCAAGGTGGCCGGCGTCATACCGGCGCGGGCGCTGCACGCGCCGGCCTGGCCCGTCTCGATGCGGACCTACCCGCCATCGGACGCAGCCCAGGCGGCGCTGGCGACACCGCAGATGAAAGCGGCCTACGCCCGCAACCAGGACGCGCTGCTGGCCGATACCCGCGCCGCGGCCCGAGCCGGGGCCAGGATCATTCTCTGGTCGGAGACGGCGGCGCCGACCCTCGCGGCCGACAAGGACGCCCTGCTGCGAAAGGTCTCCACCCTGGCCCAAGAGGAGGGGATCTATGTGGACGCCGCGATCGGGGTCCCTTACGCGCGCAACGAAACCTTCCTGATCGCCCCGGACGGAAGCCAGCTCTGGGGCTACAGGAAGAACCACCCCGTCCCGGGGATGGAGCCCAACGCGGCGTTCAGGAATGGCGTCCCGGTGGCCCGGACGCCGCTCGGCCGGCTGACCAATGTGATCTGCTACGATGCGGACTTTCCGACCCTGGCGCGAGTGGCGGCCGACATCATGCTGCTTCCGGGCATGGACACGCCGGACATGGCCTATGTCCACACCATGCGAATGGCGCGGCTGAGAGCGATCGAGAACGGGTATTCTCTGGTGCGCATCGACTATGACGGCGTCTCCGCCGCCTTCGACCCGTTCGGCCGGGTGCTGGGAATGCTGAATACCGGTCCGGGGAAGGCCTATACCATGATCGTCGAGGTTCCGACCAAAGGCGTGGCGACCCTCTACGGACGGATTGGCGACCTGTTCGCCTGGCTGTGCGTCCTCGCCACGCTCGCCCTGTGCGCCACGGGCCTCCTCCGGCCGTACGCGCGGCCGGCGCCTTCAGCCTGACCGAAGCGTCCAGACCACGGCGCGCGAGCCGCCGATGTAGACGCCGGTGGAGGTCAGCTTCGGCTGGTCGTCCAGGTCGGCGACGAGGGGGGCCGCGCGCGCCGCGGCGACGTCGTCCCAGGTAATCGCGCCGAGCGGCAATTTGAGCCGCCGCGCATACCCGCCCGCGGTGTTGCGCCAGCTCAGGTAGAGAAATCGCGCCTTGGGCGGCCCATGGGCGAGCGGTCCCGCGAACACGGGCCGGTCGCCCGGCTTGACCTCGAGCGACAGGTCGAACACCAGGCCTCCGCCGTCCCCGGCCACGCCAGGATGGAGGCGATTGTCCTTGTCCTGGATCCCGAAGTCCCCGGGCCCGCCGCTCCACCCGGGAAGCGGAGCGCCCCGATACATCACGCGCAGCAACACATCGCCGACCACAGGGCTGTTCATGCCGTTAGCAACTCCCGTTCCATTGGCGGCTGTTTCGTTCGAGCGTTTCTGGCCGTGGTTCGCCGAACCTCGAGAGCGTCGGCGAGACCGCGAAACTTGTCTAGCCGCCGCGGATGCCGCTAGGCTTCACCCGGCGCAGGCGGGGTTCAGGAGGCGACGCCCCAGATGATCGATCGAGGCGGCCTCTTGGCGCTGGCGATGAGCATGTCGATGGCCGCCGGCTGGGCCGCGGGCGCGCCTGCGCCCAAAGGCGCCACGCCGGACCTCCAGGGGGTGTGGACGCTCGGGACCTACACCCCGCTCGAGCGTCCCAAGGACCTGACATCACTGGCGCTGACGCCGGCGGAGGCGGAAGCCTACGAGGCGCCGCGCCGCGCCCTGCACGGCATGCCGCCGTCTAAGGCCGACGAGCCCGGTCAGGCCGAAACCGAGCAGGCGGAGCGCGGAGACGGGCTGGCGCGGGTGAGGGGAGAGATTCGCTCGTCCTGGGTCGTGGACCCGTCGGATGGGCAGATTCCGTTCACCCGGGAGGCGCGGCTGCGGCTCGGCCTCGACAAGCCTCGCGTCGGTCGCCCGATGAACAATCCCGAGGACGCTCCGGCGACCGACCGGTGCGTCGGCAACCTGGCGGGCGGCGTCCCCATGATCGGAGGGCCGGACGCCAACCTCGTCGAACTGGTGCAGACCTCCGACGCGGTCGCGATCCTGACGGAGAAGTACCATGACGTGCGCATCGTCTCGCTGAAGGGGCGATCCCCTTACGCGGGCGTTTCGCCGGGTCCGCTCGGCAGTTCGGTCGGCCACTGGGAGGGAGACGCTCTGGTGGTGGAGACGTCGGGCTTCCCCGATCGTGACTTCGTGCGTCAGTTCAACCTCGTCGTGAGCGGGCAAACCACGGTCACGGAGCGATTCACGCGCCTTGGAAAGTCCGAACTGCTCTATGAATTCAAGGTTTCGGATCCGTCGCTCTATACGCGGCCCTGGAGCGGCGAGATGACCCTGCATCCCGCAAAGGGCAGGATCTACGAATACGCCTGCCATGAGGGCAACTACTGGATGCGGTCGATGCTCCAGGCCGCCCGTCTATCGGAGACAGCGCCGAATACCAACCATCGGAAAGACTGATCCGTCCCCCACCGGAACGCAGGAGCCGTAACGCCAAGCCCGCGGATCCGGAACAACGGGGAATACGGCTCCGGTCACCGGATGGCGTGGAAGGTTCGCGCATCGGCAGGGCCGACGCGCTCTCCGGCCAGGGTGAGGCCGGAGTTGGTCAGGCGCAGGGTGAGGTCGTTCCGGTCGCCGGCGGTGAAGGTGACGGGCGCCTGCGGCCAGGAGCGTATCGCGAAGCTTCCGTTCTTCTGCTTCAGGAGGCGCTCGGGGATCCCGCCCAGGGCTTCGATCATCAGCCGCCCGTTCTCGTCGAAGACGCGGTAGGTCCGGCGGTATTGCGCGAAGGAGTCGTGATAGCCGCCGTCCACCACCTTCAGCACATAGGTTCCCATGACCTGGCTTCGCCCGTCGGCGGAGACGGGCTCGTCGGCCAGGATCAGCGCCGGCGCCGGCGCGGGCGGCGGCGGATTGGGAGGAAGGCCAAGGACGGTCCGGGCCAGGGCGCTGCCGATGGCCTTGGCGTTCTGGCCGGCGGTGTTGGTGAGAACAACCACGGTCAGGTCGTCCGCGGGGAAGTGATACAGGCTGCCGCTGTAGCCGAGCAGGGAGCCGTTCTGGCCGACGTCGCGGTGGTCTCCTTCGTGGCCGAGGGTGAAGCCCAGGCCGAAGTGCTGGTCGGGGTCGTTGGCCGTCATCTTGAGGCCCGGCCCTTCGGCGATGGTCATGCGCGCGAGGGTTTCGGGCTTGAGAATCTTGCCCGTCTGAATCGCGCGCCAGAGGCGGAAGAGATCGGAGACGGTGCTGCAGAAGCGTAGGTCATAGCTGACGGCGGCGCTGTCTTCGGTGGCGGCCTCGTAGCGCCCGCCGACCCTCTGGTAACTGTGCGACAGGCCGTGAATGACGGAGGAGCTGTCGCAGGTCGTCGTCTCGGCGGCGCCGGCGGGAACGAACAGGCTCCGCCGCATGTAGTCGGCGTAGGGCTCGCCGGTGACACGCTCGAGGATTTCACCGAGCAGCTGAAAATTGGAGATCGACCAGTCCCACTGGGTTCCGGGCTCGTGCACCCACTGGCCGTCGGCGAACAGGGCGATGACCTCGTCCATCGCCTTGGGCTGGCGGTAGGTCGATTCGAGCGGGTCGCCGCGGTAGTGGTAGTCGACGACGCCGGAGGTGTCGCTGATCAGCTGACGGACGGTGACGTGGCGCCCCTGGGTGGGAAACTCGGGGATATACTTGGCGATGTCGTCGTCGAGCGAGAGCTTGCCGCGTTCGACCTGCTGCATGATCGCAACGCCGGTGAGCGGGAGCATGGGGCCGACCACATGGTAGACCGAGCCAGGTCCGGCCGGCGCCTCGAGCCCGATGTCGGACAGGCCGTAGCCCTCCAGAAGAAGGATCCGGTCGCCCTTCGCCACCAGGACGGAGGCCCCGACCACGTTCGACTGCTCGAACGCTCGTCTGGCGACGACGTCGAGCTCCGCCCGCGAAGGCTCGGCCAGGGACAGGGCCGGGAAGCACAATGAGAGGATCGCGGTCGCGAACAATGGGCGAAGGATGCGCATCGCCGATTATGGTCGGCGCGCGGCGCCGTACACAACAGTTAATGCCAACCATCCAAAAGACTGGCCGTTCCCGTTAGCCCCCCCATTCGTGCAGTTTCCCGTAACTTCCCGTTGCGAGGAGGGCGGAGGCGCGAGGAGGGCGACCGCGCGGCGCGACTCTGAAATGGAATCGTTCTCGGATTGCTGCCGGCTCCCCTTGATCGCACCCCCGCGCCGTGCGAGCGCCCGCTCCTGAACAGATGAAAGACCTGCGATGCGCCGGCCCCGCGTTATGATCGTGATCAGTGTATTGCTGTCCGCCGTCCCGTTGTACGTCCCGGCCGAGGTGCTCAGGGGCCAGGCCAGGCGCGCGTACGAGAAGGCGACCAGCGAGGGCGGCCTGTCGACCTCATGCGGCGCGGATTCGCCGGATTTCGTGTTCTGGGCCGGTGAATCACCATCGACCCTGGAGGTCGGTGGAAAGCCGCAGCCGATCCGGTTCGAACGGCACCGGGTCGGCGACTACATCAGCAAGCTCTATCGGTGCCGGACGCCCGCGGGTCTCCTGACGATGACGACGAGGCTGACCCACAGCATCAGCAATGCGCAATGCGGCGCCGGCAATGACTTCATCGCCAGGATCGCGGTCTCGCACCTGGGTTCCTATTCGGACCATTTCCTGGTCGATGGATGCGGCGGAACCTCCGGGCTCCTCCTACGCGGGAGACACGTCCTGCTCTGCCGTATGCCCGACGGCGACAAGGCCGGAGTGGGACACTGCGCGGAAGCAGCCGACGCCGCGGGGCCGAGACAGCTCCGCTAGAGCAAACCGCCCTTAAACGGAATCGTTTAAGGGCGGACAATTTGCTCCAGAGTCTAAAGTTTAGAGCGCCGCTGGAGCGAAAACCGGTTCCCACTTTTCGCACGGCGCTCTAGGCGGGATCGTCGCCGGCCGCGCCTCCCGACGTTCTTGAGGCCACAACTCGAACGGTTGTTGCGCTTCCGCGTCCGGCTGGTCAGTCTGCGCCAAGCCAACAAAGGGGGGCGCCATGCGCCGGTTGCTGTTCTCGTCGCTGTTCGTCGCCATCGCGTCGGTCGCCAACGCCGCGCCGACGCCCGCCGCGCCGACGCCCAAGGAGGCGCTGGCCACGCCGCCGGCCGGCGCGCGGCACTACACCATCAGTTCGACGGCCGGAAAGCATGGGGACATCTGGTCGTGGACGACGCCCGACGGTCAGGTCGTCTATCGCATGTCGATGTCCTTGCGCGGCTGGGTCACCGAGGACGACGAGCGCGTGACGCTGGGAAGCGATCGCCGGCCGACGGCCATCGCCATCCGCGGCTACACCGATCAGGGCGACGCCACCGAGGACTTCACCGTCGACGGCGCCGGCGTCGCGCACTGGAAGACCGTGGTCGATACCGGCGCCGCCCCGTTCGGGGCCAGACGCTACAACACCTACGGCGGTCCCTGGCTCGCCAACGAAATCGATATCGACGCCCTGGTGGCCGCGGGCGACAAGGGCGTGGACCTCTTGCCCACCGGGCATGCCAGCATCCTCATCGGCGAGCCCGTCCGGATCGATGGTCCTCACGGCCCCAAGACCGTCAGGCTGGCGTTCCTGCAGGGCTACGGCTTCGCCCCCATGGCCGTGTGGCTCGACGGCGACAACCATTTCTTCGGCCAGGCCGGCGTGATCTCCCTGCTCCCCGAAGGCTATGAGGCGGCCGGCCCGAAGCTGAAGGACATCCAGGACAGGGCGACCGCCGCCATGGTTCGCGACGTGGCCCACCGGTTCCTGAGCCCCGCCAACCACACCCCGACGCTGGTCGACCATGTGCTGATGTTCGACTCCGTCGAGGGACGCTATTTGGCCGACCGAGCGGTGCTGGTCGCCGATGGGAAGATCGTTCGGGTCGCTCCGGGCGGTGCGATCAAGGCTCCCCCCGGCGCCGTCGTCGTCGACGGCCGGGGAAAGACGCTGACGCCTGGCCTGTGGGATTCGCACCAGCACGTGGGCGACGACTGGAACCTGCTGCAGAACGTCGCCACGGGCATGACCAATTACCGGAGCCCGGGATCGTCGATCGAAGACGCCTTGAGCATCTACACGCGCAGGGCCTCAGGCGACCTTTTGGCCCCGGACGGCAAGATTTCGGTGATCATCGACCGCAAGGATCCTCTGGCCGCGCAGGGGGCCCTGACCGTCTCCTCGGCGGCGGAGACCATCGCCGCCGTCGACAAGATCAACGCGGCGGGCCTGTGGGGCGTGAAGTTCTACACCTCGATGAATCCCGCCTGGATCGCCCCGGGCGCCGCGGAGGCGCACAAGCTCGGTCTTCACGTTCACGGCCACGTGCCGGCGGGCATGCGCCCGCTCGACGCGGTGCGGGCCGGCTATGACGAGGTGACCCACATCAACTTCATCCTGATGCAGGCCATGCCGCAGGAGGTGGTCGACAAGTCCAACACGGCGGCCCGGCTGGAAGGTCCGGCCCGGTACGGCAAGGACGTCGATCTCGACTCGCCGGCCATGAAAGCCTTCTACGCCGAGCTGTCGCGGCGGGGGACGATCATCGATCCGACCCTGACGGTGTGGGAGCCCTTGATGACCTCCGACGGCAGCGCGATCTCGCCCGAATATGCGCCGTTCGCCGGGGTCGCGCCGGCGTCGGTCGCCCGGGGCTGGCGGATCGGCGGCTATCCCCTGTCGGCGGGCCTGACGCGCGAGGACTATCGCAAGAGCTTCGCCAAAATGGTCGCCCTGACCGGCCGCCTCTACACATCGGGGGTCCGGATCGTCGCCGGCACCGACGGCTCGGGCCTGGAGCTGGTGCGCGAGCTTCAGCTCTACCAGCAGGCGGGCCTCACCAACGCCCAGGCGCTGCAGACCGCCACCATTGTCCCGGCCCGGATGACCGGCATGGACGACCGCACGGGATCGATCGCCCCCGGCAAGACCGCGGACATGATCCTGGTGGACGGCGACGTCTCCAAGGACCTCGCCAACCTCCGCCACGTGGACACGGTGTTCCTGGACGGCTACCGGCTGAATGGGGATGCGCTCCGCAAGGCGAGCGGGCTGACGGGGATGCCGGAGTAGGCGGCGCTATGGCGGCGAAGTCTGGTTCGCCGGGATGAGCGCGAAGAAGGCGACGTGGAGCGGCGCTGTCTAATTCCAGTCGTCGCAAGGAATGATCCACCTCACTCTATTCCGCTCATCCCGGCGAATGCCGGGACCCAGATCATAAAGCGCTTCGTTTCAAACACCTTGGCTCCAAGCCTCCTGACCGATGCACCATACGATCTGGGTCCCGGCATTCGCCGGGATGAGCGGGAGAAGAGTTGGAGAGAGGGACGTCCAAATAAGTCTCGGTCCATGACCGCTGCAGAAATCAAGCCTTCGGCTTTAACAGCTTAAGGCTGGGATGATCCAAGTCGCGCCGCGCCGAAAGCGCTGCGGCTAGTCTACACGCCGGGATGCAGGCCCGGCGCTTCCTGGCCCGTGCGGGCGACATATTCCGTATAGCCGCCGCCGTACTGATGGACGCCGTCGGGTGTCAGCTCCAGGACGCGGTTCGACAGGGCGGCCAGGAAATGGCGGTCGTGCGAGACGAACAGCATGGTCCCCTCGAAGTCCGCCAGGGCCGCGACCAGCATGTCCTTGGTGGTCATGTCGAGGTGGTTGGTCGGCTCGTCGAGCACCAAAAAGTTCGGCGGCTCGAACAGCATCTTGGCCATGACCAGCCGCGCCTTCTCGCCGCCGGACAGGACGCGACACGGCTTCTCGACGTCGTCGCCCGAGAAGCCGAAGCATCCCGCCAGGGTGCGCAGCGCGCCCTGGCCCGCATGCGGAAAAGCCCCGTCCAACGCCTCGAAGACCGTCTCTTCGCCGTCCAGGAGGTCCATGGAGTGCTGGGCGAAGTAGCCCATCCTGACGCTGGCGCCGATGCTGACCGCCCCCCCGTCGGGCGCCGTTGCGCCGGCGACGAGCTTCAACAGGGTGGATTTTCCGGCCCCGTTGGCGCCCAGCACGCACCAGCGCTCCTTGCGGCGCACCAGAAAATCGAGCCCTTGATAGATCGGCCGGTCGCCGTAGCCCTTGTGGATGTTCCGCAGGTTCACGACGTCGTCGCCCGACCGTGGCGGGCTCTTGAACTCGAACTGGACCGACTGGCGGCGGCGCGGCGCCTCGACGCGTTCGATCTTGTCGAGCTTCTTCACCCGGCTCTGAACCTGAGCCGCGTGCGAGGCGCGCGCCTTGAACCTTTCGATGAACTTGATTTCCTTGGCCAGCATGGCCTGCTGGCGCTCGTATTGCGCCTGGCGCTGTTGTTCACCGAGCGCGCGCTGCTGGTCGTAGAAGTCGAGATCGCCGGAATAGGTGAACAGCGCGCCGGCGTCGATCTCCACCACCTTGCCGATGATGCGGTTCATGAAGGCGCGGTCGTGCGAGGTGATCAGGAGGGCGCCGTCGTAGGCCTTTAGGAAGGCCTCGAGCCAGATCAGGCTCTCCAGGTCGAGGTGGTTGCTGGGTTCGTCCAGCAGCATGGCGTCAGGCTTCATGAGCAGAATGCGCGCCAGAGCCACCCGCATCTTCCACCCGCCGGACAACAGGCCGACATCGCCGTCCATGCGCGCCTGGCTGAAGCTCAGGCCGGCCAGCACCTCGCGCGCCCGCGCGTCCAGGGCGTAGCCGTCCAGCTCCTCGAAGCGTCCCTGCGCCTCGCCATAGCGTTCGATGAGGGCGTCGAGGTCGCCGGCCTGGTCCGGATCGACCATGGCCGCCTCGAGGGCGGCCATTTCGCTGGCCAGGGCGCTGACGGGCCCGACGCCATCCATCACGGCGGCGACCGCGCTCTGGCCCGACATCTCGCCGACGTCCTGGCTGAAATAGCCGATCGTCATCCCGGGGTCGATCACCACCAGGCCGTCGTCGGCCTGCTCCTGGCCAGTGATCATGCGGAACAGGGTGGTCTTGCCGGCGCCGTTCGGGCCGACCAGCCCGACCTTCTCGCCCTTCTGGACGCCCATCGAGGCGTCGATGAACAGGATCTGGGGGCCGTTCTGCTTGGAGATGTTGTCGAGGCGGATCATGGGGCGGTCTGCTAGCGTGCGGGCGGGGAGAACGCCAGTCGCACGCTGCGCCCGGCCCCTTCGCAGCGGCGGCAGCGGGGGGCAGGGGTTTCAGGGACACCGTAGCTGTCCTCCTAGGTCCGGTTGGCGACCCTCCGTTCGTGACCCTCCGTTTGATCCGAAATCCGGCTCCTAGGGGCCGTACTCAATAAGGGTCTGGCGGCTCGGCTGGAGTTTTGATTCAAGGCTTCTGGAAGGGAGCCTTGAGATGGGTCGCAAGCTTTACTGGCTAGATGATGAGGCCTGGGCTCGGATCGAGCCTCATCTGCCTCGCGGACGT
>CAILTK010000055.1 GCA_903837135.1 uncultured Caulobacterales bacterium | reverse complement strand
CGGCGTAAGCTTGTGAGTTGGAAGGAAGATATCCTTCGCGAGTCCCGAGAGACGCTGGGCCATCTTCAGGCCGAGACCGAGAATCACCCCGATCTGGCCGATCGCGCCTCGTCGGAGACCGATCGGGCTCTTGAACTTCGCACGCGGGATCGCCAGCGCAAGTTGATCTCCAAGATCGAATCGGCGCTGCGGCGGGTCGAAGACGGCTCCTACGGCTATTGCGAGGATACCGGCGAACCGATCAGTCTCGCCCGCCTCGAGGCCCGGCCGATCGCCACCCTGAGCCTCGAGGCGCAGGAACGGCACGAACGGCGCGAACGGGTGCATCGGGACGACTGAGAGCGGCGGAGAACGTGGTCCCGCGCGTTCGAAAGCTCGCCACCCCGGAAAGCGCCGCGCCATAGGCCCCGGACAAGACCTTCGGCTTGTCGGGATGACGGCCTTTTGAGGGGGGCTCCTCTGGGCGAAGCTCACCCCTTTTCGGTCACCTCGGCGTCCGGGTAGCCGAAGAACCCGGGCCCTGAGGCCGCTTCATCCCTCAGCCGTTTCAACGCGGGGAGAACCTCCGCGACCGTGTCCACCGACACCCAGGTGTCGGGCAGCCAGCCGGGCATCACCCGTTCGGCGATCAGGTGACGCATCACCCCGAAGAGCGGCTCCCAGAACCCGTCCAGGTTGAGGAAGACGATCGGCTTACGGTGCAGGTCCAGCCGACGCCACGACATCAGCTCGATCACCTCCTCGAGCGTGCCGATCCCGCCCGGGAAGATGGCGAACCCATCCGATTCCTCGAACATGCGCATCTTGCGCTCGTGCATGTTGGAGACGACCACCGTCTCCACCGTGTCGAAGATCACTTCGTGGCGGCGCAGAAAGCCGGGCATGACGCCCAGCACCCGGCCGCCGGCCGCATGCGCCGCACGCGCGGCGGCGCCCATCAGGCCGATTCCGCCGCCGCCGTAGACCAGGCGGACGTCCTCGGCCGCCAGGCGTTTGCCGAAGTCGTCCGCCGCCTCGAGGAAGGCGGGACGCGCCGAATTGGACGATCCGCAGAAGAGACAGACCGACAGGCCCGGCCGTTCGGCCGCTGCACCGCTCGTCATCCGTTGTTTCCTTTGAAAAACCGAGCCGCCTTGCGGCCTACCGTGATTGCGCCGATCTAACAGCGGATGAACGAGTCGGGGTCAAGTCGCAGGTCCGCCGTCTACGCCCTCGCGGGCGCCCTGGCGCTGTGCGCCTGTGGCGGCCAGGGCCGTCCCGACCATCCTCCCCCCGAACAGGCGGGAGTCTACCTGCCGCCGCCGACCGTGTCGGGCGCCGAGCGCACCGGCGACGGCGCGGTCCGGCTGGCGGGCCACGGCCCGGCGGACGCGCTGGTGCGGCTGCGGTCGCCCGACGGCGGCGGGGCCACCGCCCTGGCCGGCGGCGATGGCCGCTGGACGCTGACGCTTCCCGCGTCGGACGCCCCGCGCCTCTACGCCCTCCAGGCCGAACTCCCCGGGCGGGTGGTGCGCGGCGAGGGGGCGATCGCCGTCCTGCCGCCCCCGGCCGTTCCGGCGCTGACCCTGCGCGCCGGGTTCGCCGGCGCGCCCGCCGGTCAGGGCCAGCCGGGCCGGCTGCGGCTCGTCACCTTCGACTTCGACGGGGGCGGGGCCGCCGTGGGCGGATTCGCTCCGCCGCGGGCGCGCGTGAGGCTCAGCGTGGACGGCGGTACGGTCGGGGTCACCAACGCGGACGCCGAGGGGCGGTTCGCGGTGCTCGCCGTGGTCCGCAACGTGGCGGCGGGTCCGCATCGGATCCGGGTGGATACGCCCCAGGGGCTCAGCATCGAACAGACGGTGGAGGTCGCCGACGCGGTCTTGCCCGCCGACCAGGCCTTCGCCGCTGCGCGCGCGCCGGGCGGCTGGCGGATCAGCTGGCAGCTGCCGGGCGGCGGCGCCCAGTCAAGCCTGGTGTTCGAGGATGCGGTCGCCTCGGCCGCCGGCGGGGCCGCGCCGAGGATCCCGGGACGATGAACGTTCACGCTTCGGCGCCCTCGCGCGGCGACCCGACGCTTCTGGAGGCGCCGCCGCCCGAGCGTCTCGGTCTGCTGCGGACCATGGCCGACCTGTCGAAGCTGGTGCTGCGATCGAGAGCCCCGGGGCTTGGCTGGCGACTGACCTTGTCGCTGGTATTGACCTTCGGCTCCAAGCTCACCGACGTCCTGGCGCCGCTGTTTCTCGGCGTGGCGGTCAACCGCCTGGCGGGATCGCAGGCCGGGCGGATCGGCCGGCATGCCGCGGGCGCCCTGGCCTCGACGGGGGCGGGGGCGAACGCGTCGGCGGCGCATGCGGCGCAGACGGCCCTGGTGTCGGGGCTCGGCTGGAGCTTCGCCGGCCTGGCGGTGGGGTGGTCGGTGATGCGGCTGGGCTCGGCCATCGCGCCGCAGCTGCGCGACATCGTGTTCGGTCCGGTCGGGCAGGCGGCCCAGCGCCGCGCGGCGGCCGAGACCTTCGCCCATGCCCTGTCCCTGTCGCTCGACTTTCACCAGACCAAGCGCACGGGCGCCCTGGCCCGCACGGTCGATCGCGGCGCACGGGCGGTGGACTTCCTGCTGCGCATCCTGGTGTTCAACCTGGCGCCCACGGCGCTCGCCCTGGTGTTCGCGGCGGCCGTGCTGGCCAAGGCCTACGACTGGCGCTTCGGGGCCACCGCGGTCTTCACCGTGGTCATCTACGGCGTCCTGACCTTCGCCATCTCCGACTGGCGGATCGGCCATCGGCGGGTGCTGAACGAGGCGGACGCCGCGGTGTCGGCCCGGGCGGTCGACGCCCTCCTGAACTACGAGACGGTCAAGGCCTTCGGGGCGGAGGCCCGCGCGGCCGACGATTACGAGACTGCGCTGAAGACCTACGCCCGGGCATCCGAGACCGCCAACGTCTCGCTGGCCCTGCTCAACATCATCCAGGCTGTGGTCATGAGCGCGGGCCTTCTGGTCATGACCCTCCTGGCCGGGGTCGAGGTGGCGGCCGGGCGCATGGGCCCCGGCGACATCACCGCCTCGATCCTGATCCTGACCTCGCTCTACCAGCCGCTCAACATCCTCGGCTTCGCCTACCGCGAGATCCGCCAGTCGACCATCGACATGGAGGCCATGCTGGCGCTGCGCCAGCAGGCCCCCGGCATCGCCGACGCGCCGGACGCGGTCGATCTGCCGCTCAGCGGCGACAGCCGCGGCGGCTCGGTACGTTTCGACGGGGTGTCGTTCCGCCATTCGGCGCGGGTCGAGGGCCTGCTCGACGTCTCCTTCACCGCCCCGCCGGGATCGACCGTGGCCATCGTCGGTCCCTCCGGCGCCGGCAAGTCCACCCTGGTCAAGCTCGCCCTGCGCCTGCTCGACCCGCAGACCGGCGCGGTGCTGATCGACGGGTTCGACGCCCGCGCGGTGACCCAGGCCTCGCTGAGGCGCGTCATCGCCCTGGTGCCGCAGGACGTGGCCCTGTTCAACGAGACCCTCGGCGCCAACATCGCCTTCGGCCGTCCGGGCGCGTCCGAGGTCGACGTCTGGGCCGCGGCCGAGGCGGCCGAGCTCGGCGGCTTCATCCGCAACCTGCCCGAGGGCATGGAGACCAAGGTCGGCGAGCGCGGGCTCAAGCTGTCCGGCGGCGAACGGCAGAGGGTGGGGCTGGCGCGGGCGCTGATCGCCAATCCGCGCATCCTGATCCTCGACGAGGCCACCTCCTCGCTCGACAGCCGCACCGAGGCGGCGATCCAGGCGACCCTGCGCCGGGCCAAGGCCGGCCGCACAACCCTGGTGGTGGCCCACCGGCTGTCCACCGTGGCCGACGCCGATGAGATATTGGTGTTGAAGAACGGGCGTATCGTCGAACGCGGCGCCCACGCCGAACTGGTCTCGGCCGGCGGTGAATACGCGGCGCTTTGGAAGAAACAGACCCGCGAAGGATGAGCCGATGACCTTGGTCTCCACGAGACGGACCCTGATCGGGGCCCTGTTCGGCCTGTGCCTGGCGATCGGCGTCCCCGCGACGGCGAGGGCGCCGTTCGACGCCCCGGCGTCCGGCGGCGGTCTGGCCAACGCCACCCTGCTGATCGTGCGCCACGCCGAAAAGCCCGAAGACGGCAACGGACTCACCGTCGCCGGCGAGCATCGCGCCAACGCCTACGCCGGCTATTTCCAGCACTTCGAATTCGACGGAAAGCCCGTGCATGTGGACGCCCTGGTGGCGACCCTCGATACGCCCAAGAGCGCCCGCCCGCGCCTGACCGTGGAGCCCTTCGCCAAGGCCTCGGGCCTTCAGCTCCAGCAGCCCTTCGCCGACAGGCAGGTGGGCGAGCTGGCGGCGTGGCTGGCTGCGCAGCCGCCCGGCCGCACCACCCTGATCGCCTGGCATCACGGCCAGATCCCCAATCTCCTCGCCGCGCTCGGCGCCGATCCGGCCGCGCTGATCGGCGCCCCGACCTGGCCGTCGAGCGTCTACAGCTGGGTGGTGGTGCTGCGCTACGACGCCGCCGGAAAGCTGGCCGTGTCGCGCCTGGTGCATGAGCCCGAGGGGCTCGATCACTAGGGTCCGGACTCATTTGATCCAGAAGGCGACGATGGCTGCGATCTGGACGCCGGCCAGGAAGTTGGCGGCGAGTTTGTCGTAGCGTGTGGCGACGCGTCGGAAGTCCTTGAGCCTGGCCCACAGGCGCTCGACGGTGT
>CAILTK010000054.1 GCA_903837135.1 uncultured Caulobacterales bacterium | reverse complement strand
GGCTCCAACGGCGGCGGCGGCGGCGGCGGCTACAGCGGCGGCGGCGGCGGTGACCAAGGCGGCGGCGGCGGTGGCGGCGGCTCCTTCGTGGCGGCGACGGCCACCGGCTTTTCGGCCAGCGTGGCCGGAACCGCGGCGGACGGCCAGGTCAGCGTGTGCTTTAGCCCCGCGCCGGTCCCGACCATGCCGCCGCTAGGACTGCTCGCCTTGGCGATCGCGCTCCTGTTCACCGGCTTTCACCTGACGCGCTCGGGAGGTCGCAAGGAGGCCGGCTGAGGTGGTGGAGTCGGCCTGCTGCCGGTCCGCCAGATTGATCTGGCCGCATCAACCTTCTGACGTCGCGTCTCCACGCTGCGGCAGGAGAACCAGGTCCGCCGCTTCCTCCGCGTCTTTGAGCAGCGTTTCGCGCGGCGCGCCCATTTGCGCCCGCATGGTCAGACCGCGGCCAAGGTCGACGAGCTGGCTCGCGCGCGTGGCCACGGGAAAGTCCGACGGAAGCTCGCCCGCGCTGATCCCGTCGCGAAAGCGGCGCTCCACCAGCGCCGCGGTGGACGCCGAGACGTCCTGCAGGAACTGTCGGACCTCGGCGTCGTCCACGAGCGGCGCCACGCATATGATGAGACATCCCGGGGCGGATCCCTCCTCGGTGGCGGTCACCACGGCGTGCCTCAGGAAGCCGGCGAGCGAGTCGCGAAGAGACCGCGGTTCAAGGAGCGCCGTCGTGGCCAGAGCGCCCTTCGCCTCCGCATACGCCCTAAGGGCGCGCAGGAATATCGTCCGCTTGTCCCCGAAGATCGCATAGAGGCTCGGCCGACCCACGCCCATCCCGGCGACGAGATCGTCGATCGTCGCGCCGTCATACCCCTTCGACCGGAACACCAGGGTCGCCTTCTCCAACGCCTGCCCCTCATCGAAGCTGCGCGGTCGGCCACGAGTCCTCGCGGTGCTCTGGGTCATTAAGTTCGAAGTTCCTTGACCGTAACCTTCGGGTCAATATATAACTGAATAGTTCTAAATTAGCAACCGGGCCCTGTTTGCGGCCCGGCCTCCGGCCTCGGGGAAGTCTTCACCCCGGCGCACGAGAACTTCACCGGCCCAATGGAGCCGATGCGCCAAGCGTTTTCAGGATCGCGCCCACCAGCAGGCCCCCGCCGGCAGGTCTGCACGCTATTCCGAAACGGATAGTTCTAAAATCCTTGACCGCAGCCGCCCGACCAAATATCGTACCAAATAGTTCAAAAATAGCGAAGCGACCCGGACGTCGCGAGGAGAATGGCATGCAGCGGTACGAAGCGAAGCGGGCGGTGATCATCGGCGGCACGAGCGGCATAGGGCTGGCGACGGCGAAGATGCTCGTCGGTGGGGGCGCGCGCGTTCTGGTGACGGGTCGCTCGCAGGCCGGCCTGGAGTCGGCGCGAACAGAGCTGGGGGAGGGCGGTGTCGTGGTTTCGAGCGACGCGCGCTCGTTGACGGACATCGACGCCCTCGCCTCCCGGGTGAAGGCCGAGTTCGACACCTTCGACCTGCTCTTCGTCAACGCCGGGTTCAGCGTCTTCGCCCCTCTCGAGAACACGACCGAGGCGGCCTTCGACGAGATGTTCAACCTGAACGCCAAGGGACCATTCTTCGCGGTTCAGAAGCTTTCGCCGCTGCTGAGCCAGGGAGGGTCTATCGTCCTCACCACCTCGACCGCGAACATCAAGGGGATGCCGCTGATCGCCGCCTATGGAGGGGCCAAGGCTGCGCTGCGATCCTTCGCGCGGACGTTCGCCGCTGAGCTGCTCCCGCGGGGGATCCGCGTCAACGCCGTGTCGCCCGGCCCCACCGAGACGCCGATCATCGGCAAGGCGTTTCCCGATAAAGCGACCGCCGACCAGCTCATGGCGCAGATGACCGAAGCCGTTCCGATGAAGCGCTTCGGAAAGCCGGAGGAAGTCGCCAAGGCCGTGCTCTTCCTCGCCTTCGACGCGACCTTCACGACCGGCCTCGAACTCCCGGTCGACGGAGGTTGGTCGCAACTCTGAGGTCCGCGCGACGTCGCCCCTCAAATCGATGGGCGTCTCGCATTTTGATCGACCGCAACGACAGTTTCGGTCATCCCGGCTGGCGACGCCTACGCTTTCCGCCTGGTCGCGCATGCTTCCAGCCACCCGGCTCCGTAGATTTGAGACAACAAGGAAGACCCAATGGCCGACTTCCCCTATCGCTGCGCGCTGATCATCGGCGCCGGACCGGGCGTCAGCGCCTCGCTGGCGCGGCGCCTGTCCAAGATCGGCCTGCACGTCGGCCTCGCCGCTCGCGACGTGGAAAAGCTGGGGCCGCTTGCGGAGGAGACCGACGCCGCCGTCTTCGCCGTGGACGCCGCCCAGCCGGACGCCGTGGCTCAGCTGTTCGTGGATATGGAGCGCCAGGTCGCCGAGCCGGACGTCGTGATCTACAACGCCAGCGCGCGCGTCGCAGGTCCGCTGTCGAGCGTCGATCCCGCCGCGGTCGAGCAGGCGATCGCCATAACCGCGTTCGGCGCCTTCCTGGCCGCTCAGCAGGCCGCCAAACGAATGGAGCCAAAAGGGCGTGGGGCGATCTTCTTTACCGGCGCGAGCGCCGGCATGAAGGGCTTCGCCCAATCGGCGGCTTTCGCCATGGGCAAGTTCGGCCTTCGGGGGCTCGCTCAGAGCGCTGCCAGAGAGCTGGGCCCGAAGGGGATACACGTCGCCCACTTCAACATCGACGGGGGCGTCCGCTCGTCGCGCCGGCCGGATCCGAGCGATCAGCCCGACAGCACGCTCGATCCCGACGCCATCGCCCAGACCTATATCGACGTCCTGGCCCAGCCGAGAAACGCCTGGTCGCACGAAATCGACCTTCGTCCGTGGACAGAGCGATTCTAGGCGTCGCCGTGTCGTCCGCCGCTCAGGCCGCAAGCGCGCGCGGCGGGGGCCCAGGTTCTTCTTCGCCAATGAGGACATTCCGGTGACGAAAGCAGCCAGCCCTTCGGTCCCAGCGCAGGGGAGACTTCGCCGCGCCCTCGCGGCCTTCGGCGCCTTCCTGCAGGCGATGGAGTCCACCAGCTTCGACTATTCGCTCGATCGGATCGAGCGCCTCGAACGGGAGGTGGCGCGTCTGCAGCTGGAAATGCGTGAAGGCCGGGAACCGGGGGCAGTCGAGGCTCGCAACACCGGCGCCGGTGCACCGGGACCGCGTCCGTAACGCCGATGATTAAATCTCACGTCCGGGAATATTACTCTGGCGGCTCTACCCGCCGACCGCCCGACAAGGCCAGTCCTGCGAAGGTCCACTCACCGCCCTTGGAACGACCCAGACCGGCTGGCGCGCTCGCGGGCCTGTTGGCGCGGGAAGACGCGGCGGGCGGCGTGTGGAGATCAGGCGCGGGCCGCGCCGATCCGTTGCGCGGAGCATACGGCGTCGAACGGGCGACGTCGGCGGCCGACGTCAGCATCGAAGCCCTTTGGGATTTTTTCCGCTCGCCCGACCGGCCCGCGTTAGTGCGAAGCCCCCGCGTCAAGGATGTCGGTTCACGCCACGCGTTTGTCTTCGGCGAAACAATCGCCATCCAAGCCAGAGTGCGGCGGCCGCCAGAAGCCCGGCGCCGGCAAACGCCGTGAATGATGCGGCGTGGATTTGACCGCGTTGATATACAAGCAGGTCTGGTCTCGGATCTGGGTAGGGAATCGAAGATCCCGCCACCTGGGCCAAACCATAGACGAGAATACAGGCGCCGGCCGCAAGCAAAAATAGCGGGACACACCAAGACAAGATCGCCGATGTTCGCGCTCGGTTTATGCGTGGACGGGTCATTTCAAAAAGTCCATTACGTGTGTATTGCGCTATTTTGAAACAAGGATCTTCGTATCGGTATATTGCCGCTGAGGATGCGATACGCGCACTTTCGCTGATTGCGCTCGTGGCCGACATTCTTGCTGGCGCACTCTTGGTAACGCCGTACTTTCCGCAAGCCCACTGCTCGGCCTTCCAATCTATCGCCTGGATGAGCGGGGAGGGACCAAAATACTGGGTGGGCCGGCGTCGTCTAGGATGTTCAGATCAGGTGTCTCCTGTCGTTCAGGACTCCTGATTTGAGTTCTCGTGGCGCGTTCTAAGTCTTGGCCGTCGCGATATAGTCGTCGACGCGGCGGCGGAGCACGTCGAGCGGCATGGCGCCGGCCAGCAGGCCCGCGTCATGGAAGGCCTTGAGGTCGAACCGCGCGCCCAGGGCCGCCTTGGCCCGTTCGCGCTGCGCCACCCAGTAGGTATGGCCGATCTTGTAGCTGCAGGCCTGGGCCGGGATGGCGCAGTAGCGGTTGACCTCGCGGGTGGTGAAGCCGACCGCGTCGCCGGTGAGCTCGCCCAGCGTCGCCACCGCCTTCTCCTGGCTCCAGCCCATGGTGTGCATGCCGGTGTCGACGATGCAGCGCCCGGCGCGGAACATCTGCCCCTTCAGCCAGCCGATCCGGCCGAGCGGGTTGTCGTCATACATGCCGATCTCGTTGGCCAGCTGCTCGGCGTAGAGGGCCCAGCCCTCGCCATAGGCCGAAAGGTACATGTTGCGGCGCAGGATCGGGATCTCGGTAGACTGCAGGGCGAGGCCCATCTGCAGCTGATGGCCGGGCAGGCCCTCGTGATAGAGGGTGGTGTCGAGGTTCCAGCGCGGCCATTCGGCCGTGTCGTGCAGGTTGAAGCGGATATAACCCGGCCGCGACCCGTCGAGCGAGGGCGGCTCGGAATAGGCCCCGGGCGCGCCGGAATCGATCGCCTCGGGCACCGCGCGCGCCTCGACCCGATAGGGCGGCAGCCGGTCGAACACGCTCGGCAGCCGCGCCTTCACCGCCTCCAGCTTTCCCTGCAGATAGGCCAGGAGCTGGGCCTTGCCCTCGGGCGTATTGGGGAAGAATTGGGCCGGGTCCTTGAACAGGGACTGGATGCGGGCGCCGAGCGAGCCCTGGGTCAGGCCCTGCGCCTTCAACAGGACGTCGAGCCGCGCGCCGATCGCCCTGGCCTCGTCGAGACCGAGCTCGTGCACTTCCTTGGGCGTCATGGCGGTGGTGGTCGTGTAGCGCAAATTGGCGGCGTAGAAGGCCTCGCCGTCCTTGAAGCGGGAGATGCCCGGCGCATGCCCGGCGCCCGCCCGCGCCGCCGTCACCGCCGCGATCTGCCGGTCCAGCGCCGGCAGGATCAGGGTCTCGTGCAGTTGCGCCGCCTGTTCGCCATAGCGCGCCGGCAGCCCCTTGTCCGCCGCCCGCCGGGCCAGGCTCTTCACCACGCGGGAGTCCGCGGCGGGGACGCGGATCTGCTTCATCTGCGTCAGGGTGATGTCGATGATGAAGTCCGGCGGCAGGACGCCCTTGGCCACGTCGTGGCGGAAGCGTTCGGTATTGTCGTCGAGGGCGCCGGCGAAAGCCTTCATCCGGTCGAGATAGGCGTCGGCGCCCGCCGCGTAGTCGACCTTGTGCTTGTTCTCGAGGAAGTCCGGCACGCCGTGATAGGCCCCGGTGATCGGGCTCAGCACATAGCAGGAGGGCGAAAACCCGTCCGTCCCGCCCATGTCGAGCGCCAGCACCCGGCGGCGGGATTCGATCATGTAGGCGACCGTGTCGTAGTTGACCGCGTCCATGCCGACGAGCGCCTTGCGGTCGATGGCGGCGAGGCGCCGGGCCTGTTCCGCCGCCTCGGCCCGGTCGCCCGCGATGCCGGCGCGGCTCACGTCCTTGAGCCGGTGTTTCAAGGCCGCGTTGGCGCCGGTGTCGAGCCCGAGATCGGTTGCGCGCTCGGGATGGCGCTGCAGCTCCTCGGCCCAGAAGGCGTCGAGCAGGTCGGTGAGTTTGCGGCCCTGGCCCGTCCCGCCCGGCTCCGTCGCCGCCAGAGCGGTCGAGGACGCGGCCGAAGCGGCGGCGGAGGCGAGCAGTTGGCGACGGTCGAGCATGAATCACCTGGAGACCGCGCGGTGGATTCGCGCGCGTCGGCCCGACCGTAGCCAAAGGCGGCGGCCTGCGCCAAGCGCCGAGATTTTCGGGCCCGCTCGCTGCAGGCGTTAGACCCCGACCGATCTCCAGAACTGGAACAGGTGAAAGCCCGAGCCGACCGCGCCGCGCGGAACACCGAGGGCGTCAGTGACGGCGAAGGCGGCGGCGAACAGGAGGTCCGAGGCGCCCGGGATGAAGAACAGGGCGGCCAGCAGCAGCAGCATGGAGGCCCTCTCGAGCGGCTTCATCCGCGTCCGGATCGCGTTCGGTATGAACGGGCGCAGCACGCCATAGCCGTCGAGGCCCGGGACCGGCAGGAGGTTCAGGATCAGGGCCGTGGCCTGCAGGAAGGCCAGGAGGGACAGGGCGCAGTAGAGGGCCGGCGCGGAGTCCGGCTGGAGCGCCCTCAGCCCGAGCGACAGGACCACCAGCACCACGCCGGTCATCACCGGCCCCGCCAGGGAGGCCAGCGACCGGCCGATCCGCGAGCGCATCAGGTCGGGGCGCAGATAGACCGCCGCGCCGGGAAAGCCGATCCCGCCCATGGCCAGCGCCACCAGCGGCAGCAGGAGGGTCACGCCGAGGTCGGTGTACTTCAACGGGTCCAGAGTCAGGTAGCCCTTGCGCAAGACCGAGGTGTCTCCGGCCCGGTAGGCGACGATGGCGTGGCCGAACTCGTGGATCACCACGCTGAGGATCCAGCCGGCGGCGATGAACAGGAAGGTCAGCACGCCCGCCGCCAGCGGCGCCAGCGCCAGCGCTGCGCCGAGGCCGACGCAGGCGGCGATCAGGAGGAAGAAATTGCGGCTGACGCCGCGGGGGACGGGAAGCTCGGTTTCCGGACGGACCGGTTCCGGGTCGGTGGCTGCCGTTGCGCCCAGATCCATAGGTCCCCCGCCGAGCGGCATCGCCTGAGCCTATATCCGATTCAACTGGCCCAGGGCGGGTTAGCTCACGCTAGCGCGTGCAGCGGATAGTCCCAGGCCTGGCCGGTCAGCCGCCAGCGGCGGGAGTCGGGGCCGAAGGCGCGTTCGAGCAGGCGGGGCCGTTCCGGGTGGCTCTGCAGCAGGGACTCGACCTCCCGGGCGACCTCGGCCTTGGCCCAGGGGGAGGCCAGAAGGTCGACGATGGCGTCCTGGTGGGCGGCGCCGCCCAGGGCGCGCAAGGCCGCCACGACCGCTGCGATCGATATCGGCGCGGTCATGCTGCGATAGATCGAAAGGATAGGTGCAGTATCCATATCGGCCCTCTCCCGCCGTTAAGCACGAGAGAGCCGCAGACGTCCAGCGGGGCTGTAGCCGACAGCCGTCTGGCGGCTGCGGCAAAGTGTCGGGGTCCGCCTAGACTAGGGTGACGTTTACGGAACTGTGATCGTTCGAGCCTCGTCACGCTCCTGCGCCGCCAGCAGGTCGAGCGCCACGGCTTCGGCCACCTTGATGCCGTCGACGGCCGCCGAAAGGATGCCGCCAGCGTAGCCCGCGCCCTCGCCGGCGGGGTAGAGGCCGCGTGTGTTGACGCTCTGGTAGGCGGCGTCCCGGCGGATGCGGATCGGCGAGGAGGTGCGCGTCTCCACGCCGGTCAGCACCGCGTCGGGATGATCGTAGCCGGGTATCTGCCGCCCGAACACCGGCAGGGCCTCGCGGAGGGCGGCGACGGCGAAGTCCGGCAGGCAGGTGGACAGATCCGCCGGCCGCACGCCGGGCCGATAGGATGGGATCACCGCGCCGAGTTCTGTCGAGGGCCGGCCGGCGAGAAAGTCGCCGAGCCGCTGCGCCGGGGCGAAATAGTCGCCGCCGCCGGCCCGGAACGCCTGCTTCTCCCAATGCCGCTGGAAGGCGACGCCGGCGAGGGGATCGCCCGGATAGTCTTCGGGCGTGACGCCGACGACGACGCCGGAGTTGGCGTTGCGCTCGTTGCGCGAATACTGGCTCATGCCGTTGGTCACCACCTGGCCGATCTCGGAGGCGGCGGCCACCACCGTGCCGCCCGGACACATGCAGAAGCTGTAGGCGGTGCGGCCGTTGTCGGCGTGGTGCGACAGGGCGTAGTCGGCGGCGCCGAGGTCCGGATGGCCGGCGCATGGGCCGAACCGGGCCCGGTCGATCAGCGACTGCGGGTGCTCGATGCGCACGCCGATCGAGAACGGCTTGGCCTCCACGTGCACGCCGCGCGCGTGCAGGTGCTCGAAGGTGTCGCGCGCGCTGTGGCCGATGGCCAGCACCACCCGGCTGGCGGCGATCCGCTCGCCGGTGTGCAGCACAAGGCCGGTCAGCCGCCGCGCGCCATGGGGTCCGGTCTCGACCTCGAAGTCCTCGACCCGGCTCTGGAAGCGGTATTCGCCGCCGAGCGCCTCGATCTGGCGGCGCAGACTCTCGACCATGGTGACGAGGCGAAAGGTGCCGATGTGCGGATGCGCCTCGGTGAGGATCTCCGGCGGCGCGCCGGCGGCGACGAACTCGCTCAGCACCTTGCGGCCGAGATGGCGCGGATCCTTGATCTGACTGTAGAGCTTGCCGTCGGAGAAGGTGCCGGCCCCGCCCTCGCCGAACTGGACGTTGGACTCCGGGTCCAGCACGCCGCGCCGCCAGAGGCCCCAGGTGTCCTTGGTGCGCTCGCGCACCACCTTGCCCCGGTCGAGGATGATCGGGCGAAAGCCCATCTGGGCCAGGATCAAGCCGGCGAACAGGCCGCACGGTCCGGCGCCGATCACCACCGGCCGGTCCCGCAGATCCGCCGGCGCGCGGGCGACGAAGCGGTAGCCGGTGTCGGGTGTCGGGCCGACGCCGCGCAGGCCGCGCGCCAGCACCGCCGCCTCGCCCTGAACCTCCGCGTCGACCGAATAGACCATCAGGATGGCGGACTTCTTGCGCGCGTCGTGCGCCCGCCGCGCCACGGTGAACCCCGCCAGCGCCGCCGCGTCCACCCCCAGCCGCTCGAGCACCGCCGCCCGCAACGCCTCGGGCGGATGCCCCAGCGGCAGCTTCAATTCCGTCAGACGCAGCATGGGCCGCAGATAGCCGTTCGCCCGTCGAGGGGGAAGGGAGCGCGCCGCGCGTGGAAAACGAAACCCTTCGTTCACCACGTTCGCGGATGCTGGAGGCCGACCATGACCGTGTTCGAGCATCTTCAGGGACGCCAGGCCCAGCCGCACCCGTTCGCGCGCACCGACCGGACGCCGCTCGGCGTCTGGTGGTGGACCACCGACCGGCTGCTGCTCGGCGCCGTGGCCGCGCTGATCGGGCTTGGGGTCATGCTGTCGTTCGCGGCCAGCCCCGGGGCGGCGGCGCGGCTGCATATCCACAGCCCGTTCTATTTCGCCGTCCGCCAGTGCCTGTTCGGCGCGCTCGGCGCAGCCATCCTGGTGTCGGTGTCGGTGCTGTCCCCGCGCGGGATCCGGCGGCTGTCGGCCGTGGTCTATCTGGTGTCGGTGCTGATCATGCTGGCCCTGCCGCTGATCGGCCACGCGGCCAAGGGGGGCGACCGCTGGATCTCGTTCGGCGGCTTTTCGCTGCAGCCGTCCGAGTTCATGAAGCCGGCGCTGATCGTGCTGGCCGGCTGGATGTTCTCAGAGAGCCAGAAGGGCCAGGGCGTGCCCGGCATCTTCATCGCCTTCCTGCTTTACGCCGTTCCGGCCTTCCTGCTGATCCGTCAGCCCGATTTCGGCCAGACCCTGCTGATCACCTGCGCCTTCGGAGCCGCCTTCTTCGTCGCCGGGGTGCCGATGCTGTGGATGGCGGCCATGACCGGGTCGGCCGGCGTGGCCTTCACCCTCATGCTCCTGACGCACGGCCACTCGGAAAAGCGGCTGAAGACCTTCTTCAACGCCGACGGGCAGACCGGCCGCCAGGTCGACCGCGCCGCCGAAGCCATCCACCACGGGGCCCTGTTCGGGGTCGGACCGGGGGAGGGAGTGTTCAAGCGCGGCGTGCCCGAGGCGCACACCGACTTCATCTATTCGGTGGCGGCCGAGGAGTACGGCCTCCTGTTCTGCCTCGCCCTGATCGCCCTGTTCGGCTTTCTGGTGATCCGCGGCCTGTATCGGGCGATGAAGCTCGACGACGCCTATGAACAGGTGGCGGCGGCGGGCCTGTTCGTGCTGGTCGGCCTGCAGGCGCTGATCAATGTGGCGGTGAACTTGAACATCATCCCGACCAAGGGCATGACCCTTCCGTTCATCTCTTACGGAGGGTCCTCGATGCTGGCCATGGGACTGACGATGGGTATGGCGCTGGCGCTGACGCGCCGCCGTCCGCGCCCGCTCGCGCCCGGCTTCGCGGCGACCCGCGCCGAACCGTGAGCGGCAAGCTAGCGGTGGTGGCCGCCGGCGGCACCGGCGGGCACCTGTTCCCGGCCGAAGCCCTGGCGCGGGAATTGACCGAGCGGGGCTGGCGGATCGTGCTGGCCACCGACACGCGCGGCGCGGCCTACGCCGAGGACTTCCCGGCCGAGGAGCGGCTGGCCCTCGACGCCGCCACCTTCCGCATGGGCGATCCGATCGGCATGGCCCGCGGCGGCCTCAAGATCTTCGGCGGGGTCACCCGCGCGCGGGTGGCGTTCAAACGACTGAAGCCCAGGGTGGTGGTGGGCTTCGGCGGCTATCCCTCCCTGCCGGCCCTGCTCGCCGCGCCGGCGGTGAAGGTTCCGACGGTGATCCACGAACAGAACGCGGTGCTCGGGCGGGTGAACCGCTTTCTCGCCCCGCGCGCGGCGGTGGTCGCCTGCGCCTTCCCGACCCTGGAGAAGGCCTCGGCCAAGGTGAAGGCCAAGGTCGCGGTGGTCGGCAATCCGGTGCGTCCCGAGATCCGCGCCCTCGCCGACCGGCCGTTCCCCGACCCGGGTTCGGGCAATGTGCGCATACTGGTCACCGGCGGCAGCCAGGGCGCGCGCCTGTTGTCGGACGTCACCCCCTTGGCGGTGGCCATGCTGCCGGAGGATACGCGCTATCGGCTGCACGTGACCCAGCAGACCCGGCCCGAAGCCATGGAGGACGCGCGGCGGGTCTACGCCAACGCCCTGGTGGAGGCGGAGCTGTCGCCCTTCTTCCGCAACATGGCCCAGCGGCTGGCCACCGCCCACCTGGTGATCGGCCGGGCGGGGGCGTCCACCGTGTGCGAGCTGGCGGTGGCCGGCCTGCCGTCGGTGCTGGTGCCCCTCGGCATCGCCATGGACGACCACCAGACCTTCAACGCCCGCCTGCTGGTGGACGCGGGCGCCGCCGAGGCCATTCCGGAAAAGGACTTCACCCCCGACCGCCTGGCCGAGGTGCTGAACCGCCTCTTGACCGATCCGCACGAGCTCGGCCTGCGCGCCGCCGCCGCCCGCGCGGTGGCCCGCCCCGACGCCGCCGAGCGCCTGGCCGACCTGGTGGAGAGCGCGGCGCTGTAGCGGAACCCGGGGCGGGGCAAGCCGTATACGGCTGGCGGCGCCTCGACCGGCCGCGGCAGGAACGCCTCCATGCCCAGCGACACTCCAAGATCGACCGCCCGCATCGCCGGCCATCCGATCCATCCCATGCTGGTGCCGATCCCGATCGCCTGCTTCGTCGGGACCTGGCTCAGCGACCTCGTCTACTGGAAGACGGCGGCCATGCAGTGGGCCAATTTTTCGGCCTGGATGCTCACGGTCGGGCTGATCGTGTCGATCTTCGTCGCCCTGACCGGGGTGATCGACTTCTTCGGCGAGCGGCGCATCCGCGCCCTGCGGCCGGCCTGGATCCACGGCCTCGGCAACGGCTTTGTGCTGATCCTGTCGATCGTCAACGCCTTCGTGCACAGCCGCGACGCCTATACCTCGGTGGTCCCGAGCGGTCTGCTCCTTTCGACGCTGGTGGTGCTGATCCTCGCGGTCACCGGCTGGAACGGCTGGGAGATGGTCTACCGGCACGGCGTCGGTGTTCGGCCCCTCGGATCGGGAGACCGTCGATGAGCCCGCCCAAGACCCCGGTTCGGATCGGGCTCACGGCCGCGCTTCTGCTGGGCGTCGCCGCCTGCGGCCCCGCGCCCGGCGATCCCAAGCGCCAGATCGGCGCCAATCCCTACCTGCCCGAGATCCACCAGTACCTGATGCCGCCCATGCATGTGGCCAGGATCGTCGGCTGGGGCTCGGCCACGCCGACGGTCCCGGCGGGTCTCGAGATCAAGGCGCTGGCCACGGGCCTCAAGAACCCGCGCTCGCTCTATGTGCTTCCGAACGGCGACGTGCTGGTGGTGGAGGCCGACGGCCCCAAGGCGCCGATCAACCGGCCCAAGGAGTTCGTCATGGGCTGGGTCGAGAAGAAGGCCCACTCCGCCACCAAGGCCGGCAACCGCATCCTGCTGATCCGGCCGGGGCCGGGCGACGGGCCGCCAGTGCTGCAGACGGTCTTTATCGACCATCTGAAGTCGCCGTTCGGCGTCGTTTTGGTGGGCGACGACCTCTACGTCGCCAACACCGACGCGGTGATGCGGTTTCCCTACCAGACCGGACAGACCACCATCACCGATCCGGGGATAAAGCTGACCGACCTGCCGGGCGGCCCGATCGACCACCACTGGACCAAGAGCCTGACCGCCAGCCCCGACGGGACCAAGCTCTACGCCGGTGTCGGCTCCAACAGCAACATCACCGAGAATGGGATCCAGGCGGAGGTCGGCCGGGCCGCCGTGTGGGAGATCGACCGGGCGACCGGCGCGCACCGCGAGTACGCCACCGGTCTGCGCAATCCCAACGGCCTGCAGTTCGAACCGCAGAGCCACGTGCTGTGGGCGGTGGTCAACGAGCGCGACGAACTCGGCCCCGACCTCGTGCCCGACTACCTGACCTCGGTGAAGGACGGCGCCTTCTACGGCTGGCCCTACAGCTATTACGGCCAGCACGTGGATCCGCGCGTCATGCCGCAGCGGCCGGACCTCGTCGCCAAGGCCATCCCGCCGGACTATGCGCTGAGTTCGCATGTGGCCCCGCTGGGGATGGTGTTCTACACCGGGACCAACCTGCCGCCGGCCTATCGCGGCGGCGCCTTCGTCGGCGAGCACGGCAGCTGGGACCGCAGCGTGCTCAACGGCTACAAGGTGGTCTACGTCCCCTTCGCCAACGGCCGCCCGAGCGGCATGGCGCAGGACGTGGTGACGGGCTTCCTCACCCCGGACGACAAGGCGCGCGGGCGTCCGGTGGGCCTCGCGGTCGACGGCAAAGGCGGCCTCCTGATCGCCGACGATGTGGGCAATACCGTCTGGCGCGTCTCGGCGCCGGGGCAGTAGGGCTTTGGCGGGCAGGAGCAACGCTGAGGACGCGGAGCCCATAGAGAGACAGCCGGCATCAGCGCAACCAAGTTTGCGAGTCCCCGCTCCGCGCGCGCCTCCGCGGCCTCCGCGTCGAATTTTCGGCGCGCCTCATCCAGACATACAGCAATGGACCGTTTCGGCCGGCTCAGGCGAAACCGGCCGGCACGCGGATCGGCTTCAGGTTGTAGAAAATGACGAAGGCGATCATGGTCATCAAGCCGAGCATCGACGGCAGCACCTGGCTCAGGGGTTGCCATTGCGCCAGAAGGTTTCCCGCGCCCGCCGACATCATGGCGAAGTAGAAGCCGATCATCTTCACCCCGTGATCGAGCGCCCGAACATGCGCCCGCCAGGTTCTGAACCAGGCCGGTCGGCTTAGATCGTAAAGCGCGACGAGCGTAAGGAACCCCATGGTGGAATAGCCGATCGCCGGGTTCCACGACCGGGTTCCGGCGGTCATCAGGTGGAGCAGCAGGCCGACCAGTCCGAGGCCGGTGAGCGCCAGGGCGACGTCGGGCCAGCCGGGACCGCCCTGCCGCAGCCGGGCCGATCGCAAGCCGCTCAGATATTGATAGCCGGCCGACAGCGTCGCCGCCACCAGCGGGGCGGGCGGGTGAAACAGAAGGACGGCCGCGACGGCGGTCAGCAGGGCCAGGCCGCCCAGACCCGCCGCGGCCCAGCCGGCGCGCCGGTGCAGCCAGCCGCCCTTGCGGCTGAACAAAGCGAACAGTCCGATCGCCAGGGCCGCGCCGCCCGCGGTCACGTGCGCGCCGATGTTTACGCTATGCAGGTCCAAGTCGGCGCCCCTCGAGGCGATCATGCTAACAGGAAGACCGTCCGCGTCCACCTGACGGACGGGCGCCGCGGTTGAACTTATCTGCGTTCATTGTGCAGGTGCAAAAAATTTTGCAGAACGCCATGGTCAAGCCTTGCGAGGCCGTCGTAGGTCATTATCTGAACGATGTCTAGATCGCCGCTCCACTCCGGGGGCGCGACAGGCCTGACCTGAGGGGATCACATGTTACGACTTGGACTGGCCGCCTGCCTGGCCGCCGTTGCGCTCGCGCCCGCCGCTCTCGCCGGGGGTTATCCTCCGGGCGAAACCCACGCCGTGCTGGCGTCGCCGGCCGACAAGGGGACCGAACTCGTGATCGACAGCCGGATCTGGCGCTGCGACGGAACGGCCTGCGTCGCCCTGCCGAATGACTCCGACGTCCGCCGCAAGCCGCTGACCGAGTGCCAGCATGCGGCCCGCACGCTCGGCAAGTTCACCGCCTACGCTACCGGCGACGTGGTGCTGACCGAAGCCCAGCTGGCCGAGTGCGCCAAATAGGAGTGTTCTGACTCTTCGGTCGATCGGCAGGCCGCCCCCGGGCGCCGACGCCGTCCCGTTGCCGATAGGGAGGCAAGTCGTCCCCTATCGGCCGACGGGGAAGACGAGCGAGCACCGTAGACCGCCCTCCGACCGGTTCTCGATCCTGAGTTCCGCGCCCGCGCGCTCGGCCATGCTCTTGGCGATGGTCAAGCCTAGGCCGACGCCGCCCGTGTCGCGTGACCGCGACTCCTCCAGGCGCCGGAAGGGCTGCAACACCGCATCGAGCTTGTCGGGCGGAATGCCCGGGCCGGAGTCGCTGACGGCGAGGGTCGGCGCGCCCTCGTCGCTCGCCGAGAGTTCCGCGGAGCCCGCGTACTTCAGGGCGTTGTCGAGCAGGTTGCCGAGGCAGCGCCGCAGCGTCTGCGGGCGTGTGCGGATGACGAGTCCTGACTGTCCGCCAATCGATACTGAACGACCGTCGGCGACCGCGTCGTCACGAAGCGTCTGCAGCAGGGAATCGACGTCTAGGTCCGCGAGGGCTTCGCCCTCGTCGGACAGTCGGGCGAGGTCGAGACCGTCGCGGATCAGCGCCTGCATGTCGGCGTGATCGGCGAGCAACTGGTCGCGCAGAGCCCGGTCCTTCACCCGTTCCAGGCGAAGCCGCAGCCGCGTCATCGGCGTCTGCAGGTCATGGGTGATGGCGGCCAGCATCTGGGTTCGCTCAATCACGTGGGATTTCAGCCGCGCCTGCATGAGGTTGAAGGCCGCGGCCGCGTGGCGGACCTCCAGCGGACCCTCGACGACGAGCGGCGTCCGATCGAGATCGCGCCCAAGCGCGGTCGCGGCGTTCGACAGACGGCGCAGCGGCGCGGTCGCCATTCGGGCGACCAGATAGGCCAGGATGGCGGCCGCGAGCGAGAGGATCAGCAGATAGATCGGCGTCAGCGGGGCGTGATCGTTCGCCTGCGCCTTGGGCCCGAGCGGAAACACGAGAGCGACCCGCCGCCCGCCCGTCAGAGTGACCCGTACCAGCCGGCAGTCGGGCGCGGGAGGACGAGGCGGCGAGACCAGAGGCGGCGGCGGAGGTGGGGGCGGCGCCGATCGATCGTGTTCGGGGGGCGGGGGCGGGGGGCGGTCGCGGCATGCGCGGTCATCCGGAAGGAAAGCCTCCACCGCGTAGCGGGAGCCCAGGCGCCGGCCGAGGCGCTCGGTGAGCGCCGGGTCGGGCGCCCCGGCGGGAAGATCCGCGCCGACCAGACGCGGCGACTCCGGTCCCGCGGCCAGAGGGCCCGGGGGCGGGAACGAGGGCTGCGCCTCCAGCAGGGCCGTCAGATCGACCACGCGGTCGGCCAGTCTCTGAAAGCGCAGCCGCTGCTCCGCCTGCCGCTGCTCCAGGCCGGCGGCCGCGAGCGCCAGGGCGGCGGACAGGACGATCCCGACGAGCAGGATCAGGAACACCTGGCTGGCCATCGAGCGGAGCCATGCCCTCGGGCTCACGGTCGGCGATCCACCGGCACGGCGAGGACATAGCCTTCGCTGCGCACGGTCTTGATCAGGATCGGCGCCCGGGCGTCGTCGCCGAGTTTGCCGCGCAGTCGACTGATCTGCAGGTCCACCGCACGGTCCGTAGCCTCCACCTGCCTCCCCGCGCCGACCCGCGCCAATTGCTCGCGAGAGAAGACGCGGTTGGGCTGTTCGGCAAACGCCTTCAACAGGCGGAACTCCGCGCCGGAGAGCATGACCACCTGGCCCTTTTCATTCAGCAGATGCCTGCGCTGCAGGTCGAGCACCCGGTCGGCGAAGCACAGCGCATTGACGACCTCGCCGCCGGCCCAGGGACCGAGACCCTCGGCGCCCCGTTTGAGGACGTTCTTGATCCGGGCGACCAGTTCACGCGGTTCGAACGGCTTGGCCATGTAATCGTCGGCGCCCATTTCCAGGCCGACGATCCGGTCGATCGCCTCGCCGCGCGCGGTCAGCATGATCACCGGCAGGGTGGATTTGGCGCGGAGGTCGCGGCACAGCGTGAGGCCGTCTTCGTGCGGCAGGTTGAGGTCCAGCACGACGAGGTCGACCGCCTCCCGATCAAGGATGCGGCGCATCGCCCGACCATCCTCCGCGGTGAAGCTGGTGAAGCCGTAGCGCTCCAGCTGCTCTGCCAGAAGGGAGCGTATGTCACGGTCGTCGTCCACGATCAAAATGATGGGTCGAGGCAAAATGGTGGGTCGGGGCTCCATTTCAGATCCATGCTTCTGACACCGGCCATCAGTGGGGCCGGCATGTATCGAGTTGTGTCAGGTCCTGAGAGAGTGCGGACTTGGTTACAACTCTCCCGCCCCGAATACAGGACGATACCAAAACGCCGCGGCCGCGCCTCGGGGTTCCTCGACGGTGGATCGACGCCAATACCGGCGCCGTCGCCCACAGGATTGATCGCCATGTCGACAAAAACCGCGGTTCTCAGCCAGGCCTTGGCGGGCCTTGCGATCGCCACCCTTACCGCAGCGGCGCTTCCCGCAGCGGCTCAGGTCACACCGCCACCGCCTCCGCCGCCTTCTGAGGGACCCCCCGCGCCGCCGCCTCCGCCGCCCCCCGGGCTCGAAACGGCCGGTCCCGGCGCCCGGTCCGGTCCCGCGCCCCGCGGCCCCCGCGCCGCTCCACCGCGTCCCGATGACCTGGCGATGGCCGGTTGTCCGCGTCCGCCGAGGCCCCCGGGCGGCCCACGGCCCATGTCGCGAAACGGACCTCCGGGGCCGCCGGACGGTGGCCCGGATGGCCCGCCGCCGCCGCCCGCTCGCTAAGGTCGGCGCCGCCCCGCGCCGCCGGGGCGGCGCGGTCTCTTCACGATCGACGCGGGCCCCCGGGGGAACCTCGTCGATTCACGACGCTTTACGGCCCGCACCGGGGTGCGCAGCCGTAACGATTGAGGAGCGCCGACGCCATGCTGGCCTGGGGAAGACCGCCGCCCGGGAGGCGTCCCGACGCGCGCGCCCGCACGGCGCTGGAAGCGCTGAACTTCTTCATGGCCGACATGCAGGCGGGGATCGGCCCCTTCCTCGGCGTGTTCCTGCAGCAGCGCGGCTGGGCCACCGGCGCGATCGGCGTGGTGATGACCCTGGGCGGAGTGGCCGGCATGCTGGTGACCGCCCCCGCCGGGGCGCTGGTCGACGCCACCCATCGCAAGCGCCTGTACGTCATCCTCTCGGGCCTGTTCACCGTGCTGGCGTCCTCGCTGATCTGGCTGTCGCAGGGATTCTGGGTCGTCGCCGGGTCGCAGATCGCCACCGCCATCGCCGGGGCCGCCATCGGCCCCGCGGTCGCCGGCGTCACCCTCGGCATCGCCCGCCAGCGCGGATTCAATCGCCAGAACGGACGAAACCAGGCGTTCAACCACGCGGGCAACGTCGCCGGCGCGGCCCTGTCGGGTTTCCTCGGCTGGAAATTCGGCTTCGCCGCCATCTTCTGGCTGGCGGCGGCGTTCGGCGTGCTGTCGATCGTTTCGGTACTGATGATCCCGCGCGAAGCCGTCGACGACGAGGCCGCCCGCGGGCTCGAGGATGGCGAGCAGGACGGCGAGGCCGAGGGCTGGGCGGTGCTGTTCGAATGCAGGCCGCTGCTGGTCCTGGCCGCCAGTCTCGGCCTGTTTCACCTCGGCAACGCCGCCATGCTGCCGCTCTACGGATTGGCGGTGGTGGCCGCGCACAAGGGCGAGGCGGCCAGCACCGTGGCCCTGACCATCGTGGTGGCGCAGTCGGTGATGGTGCTGGCCTCGCTCGTCGCCATGCGGGTGGCGGAGAATCGCGGCTATTGGCTGGTGATGCTGATCACCTTCATCGCCCTGCCGGTCCGGGGCCTGGTCGCCGCGTCGGTGATCCAGGGCTGGGGAGTCTATCCGGTCCAGGTGCTTGACGGGGTCGGAGCCGGCCTGCAGAGCGTGGCCGTGCCGGGCCTGGTGGCGCGAATCCTCAGCGGGACGGGACGGGTGAATGTCGGCCAGGGCGCGGTCATGACGGTGCAGGGGGTGGGCGCGGCGTTGAGCCCCGCGCTCGGCGGCGCCATCGCCGAGTTGGTCGGCTATCGGATCGCTTTCGTCTGCCTCGGCGGCGTCGCCGTGGGCTCGCTCCTCCTCTGGCTCGCCTTTCGCGATTCGCTGCGGGCGGCCGGCGCCGCGCCCAAGGGCGAGGCGGCATGATCTTCTACCCCGGATGTCTTCGCCGGTGTCCTGCGGCATGACGGCGGCCCACCTCGCGATCTGGGGGATCTGCGCCCTGGCCACCGCCGGCGTGTTGATCCGGCCGTTCGGATGGCCCGAGGCGGTGTGGGCGGCGCTGGGCGCGGCCGCGCTCGTGCTGCTCGGCCTCTTGCCGCTCGCCGACGGATGGCGTGCGGTCGGCAAGGGGCTCGACGTCTACCTGTTCCTGATCGGCATGATGCTGCTGTCGGAGACCGCCCGGCAGGAGGGTCTGTTCGACTGGGTCGCCGCCATCGCCGTCAACCACGCCGGCGGCTCGCCGCGGCGGCTGTTCCTGCTGGTCTATGGCGTGGGGATGGTGGTGACCGCCCTGTTGTCCAACGACGCGGCGGCGGTGGTGCTGACGCCAGCGGTGTTCGCCGCCGCGAAGAAGGCCCGGGCCGAGCCTCTGCCTTACCTGTTCGTCTGCGCCTTCATCGCCAACGCGGCCAGCTTCGTGCTGCCGATCTCCAATCCCGCCAACCTCGTTCTCTACGGCGATCACACCCCGCCGCTCGGCCGCTGGCTGGCGAGCTTCGCCCTGCCGTCGCTGATGTCGATCGGCGCCACCTATGCGGTGCTGCGCTGGTCGCAGCGCAGGGCGCTGGCGGGCGAGTGCGACGCGGCGGTCGAGGAGCCCAGACTGTCGCCCGGCGCCTGGATCGCGCTGATCGGAGTCGCCCTTACCGCCGTGGCGCTGCTGGCCGTATCGGCGCTCGACATGCCGCTCGGCGCGCCGACCTGTGTCATGGGCGTGCTGACCACCGCCGCGGTGCTGGCGCGCCAGCGCGCCTCGCCCCTGCCGATCCTGCGCGGCGTCTCCTGGTCGGTCCTGCCCCTGGTGGCGGGGCTGTTCGTGATGGTCGAGGCCCTGGACCGGAGCGGGCTGACCCGCGCCCTGGCCGAGGCGATGGGACAGGCGGCCGACGGGTCGGTCGAGGCGACGGCGGCGGTCAGCGGCGCGGCCCTGGCGGTGATCTCCAACCTGATGAACAATCTGCCGGCCGGCCTGATCGTCAGCACGGCGATCGCGCAGGCGCACCCGCCGCAAAAGGTGGTCGACGCCCTGCTGATCGGCGTCGATCTCGGCCCGAACCTGTCGATCACCGGCTCGCTGGCCACCATCCTGTGGCTCAACGCCATCCGCCGCGAAGGCGAGGCGGTGGGTTTCCTGACCTTTCTGAAGATCGGCGCCCTGGTCATGCCGCCGGCCCTGATCCTGGCCATCGGCGCGAGGCTGCTGGTGCGGTAGCGCGCCGGCGGCGGCTTCAGCCTCCGACGTTGAGGAACGCCCAGACGTTCGAGACCACCACCGAGCCTTCGCCGACCGCCGAGGCGACCCGCTTGACCGAGCCCGAGCGGACGTCGCCGACGGCGAACACGCCCGGGCGGGAGGTGGCGTAGGGGGAGTCCGCGCCGACGTCCGGACCCGTGCGCACGAAGCCCTTGGGGTCAAGCTCGACGAGACCCGACAGCCAGTCGGTGTTGGGCGCCGCGCCGGCCATGATGAACAGGGCCCGCGTGTCGATCGTCCGCGCCTCGCCGCCGCCGATGTCGCGGACGGTGACGGCTTCCAGGTGGGCGTCGCCGTGCAGAGCCGTCACTTCGGCGCCGTAGCGGATGTCGATCGCGGAGTCGGCCTCGAGCCGGCTCGACAGATAGCTCGACATGGATGCGGCGAGCGAGGGGCCGCGCACCATCACGTGCACGCACTGCGCCGCGCGGCTGAGGTACATGGCGGCCTGGCCCGCCGAGTTCCCGCCGCCGACCACCACCGCCTGCGTGCCCTTGCAGAAACGGGCCTCCATCTCGGTCGCCGCGTAATAGACCCCCACGCCTTCGAACTCGGCGAGGCGATCGATCGGCAGGCGGCGGTACTGCACGCCTGTGGCGACGATGACGGCGCCGCCGCGCACCCGGTCGCCGTTGTCGAAGGTGGCGCAGAAGCCGCCGTCCGCGAGCGATTCCAGGGTCTTCACGCGGCGGGGCATGGCGAAGCGCGTGCCGAACTTCATCGCCTGGACCTCGCCCCGCCAGACGAGGTCGCCGCCCGAAATGCCGGTGGGAAAGCCCATGTAGTTCTCGATCCGGCTCGAGGTCCCGGCCTGCCCGCCGATCGCCACATCCTCGATGACCAGGGCGCGCAGTCCTTCCGCGCCGGCGTAGACGCCCGCCGCCACGCCCGCCGGACCGCCGCCGACGATCAGGACGTCGAAGCTCTCATCGTTCCGCAGGTCGCGGTTCAGACCCAGCAGCCGCGCGACCTTCTCCGGCGTGGGATCGTGCACCACCACGTTGCGGCCGAACACCACCGCCGGCTCCAGCGGCGCGATCGAACAGCTCTGCGCGGTCTGCGCCGCCTCCGGACTGGACAGCGCCAGGGAGGTGTAGGGAATGCGGTTGCGGCTGGCGAACTCGGCGATGCGGCGGACGTTGCGGTCCTCGTCCTCGCCGATCAGTCGGAGCGCGCTGTCTCCGGCGTCGAGCTGTCGCCTCCGGCGGGCGGCCAGGACCGTGATGACGATATCCGACATCTCGGGGATCTGGCCCATCAGCGTCAGCATGGCCGCGCGCGGGACCTCGATCACGCGGGTCTCGCTCACCGCCCGCATCCCCATCGACCAGACGCCGCCGTCGAGGAAGGCGATCTCGCCCATGAACTGGGTCGGGCCGATGGTGGACTCCAGATGCCGCGCGTCGGTGTAGGGGTTGACCACTTCGATCTCCCCCGCCTCGACATAGGTGAAGCGATCGGCGGGATCGCCTGGCCGGGCCAGGAAGGCCCCGGCCGGGTAGGTCGCCCGCGCCCCCGCGGCGCGAAGCGCCTCCACATGCGCCGCCGCCAGCGGAATTCGCTGCATCACGCGCAGATCAGCGCCGATCGTCTCCATGGGTCGTGCTCCGATCGACGATCACCGGGCGGCCGCGGGCCTCAGCGTCGCGCCCGGGAGCCAGGCCGGCCGTTCCGCGGCGTCCGCGATCGTCTCGGTGAGCGTATAGAAAAAGTGGTTGAAGTCGGCCGCCGCCCTGGGGTCGATCGGCGTGCCGAGGTCGTCCTGCGGGCGATGATAGCGCAGCGTGTACCAGTCGCGGTAGCGACGTTCCGCCTCCGTGCCCGGGTCGTAGCCGAAGACGAAGCCGACGGCGGGCACGCCGATCTGCATGAACGGCCAGTGATCGGCCCGGCGCACCAGATTGCGCTCGGGCTCGAGGTCGGGCCGGGTCTCCACGCCCATCCCGCTCGCCACCCGGCGCGCGGTTTCGCCGAGCGTGGTTTCGCCGAGCCCCTCGACGGTCAGGATCTTCAGCGGGAACAGCGGCCGAAGCTGATCGAGGTTCACGTCGGCCACGAGATCGCTTTTCTCCACTGTCGGATGGCGGGTGAACCAGGTCGCGCCGAGGAGGCCCTTCTCCTCGCCGGTGAAGACGGCGAACAGCACCGTGCGGCGCAAGCCGTGGCCGCGACGGCGGTCGGCGAAGCGGACCAGGGTGGAGACATAGGCCGCGTCGTCGAAGGCGCCGTGGTAGATGCGCACGCCCCCGACCGGCTCGCCGTAGCCGTAGCCGTCGAGGTGGGCGGAGATCGCCACCACCTCCCGCTTCAGCGCCGGGTCGGTTCCCGGCAGGACCGCGAGCACATTGTCCGAGGCGTAGTCCGACGTCGCCGTCGGAAAGCGCGCTTCGAGCCGCGCCGGGATGGAGAAGCTCGGCAGGGGACGCTTGGCCGCGCCGTCGGCCAGGATCTTCGCCGCGTCTTCCCCCGAGCCGGCGATCAGGGCCGGGAAGGCCTCGGCGCTCAGGGTCATCACCGGCAGGGCGGCGTCCGGGGCCGGCGGGGCGTCGCGAAAGCCGACCGAGCGGGCATAGGCGGCAGGCCAGCGCGGCGGCTCGATGGTGAAGCCGGGATCATCCACGTTGATCAGGCCGGCCGCGCCCGCGGCGGCGGCAGCGCGCAGCCGCTCCGCGCCGGAGGGCAGGCCCTGGCGGCGCGTGCCGAAGCAGACCACCACCTTGCCGCGCGCCTCGCCGACCTCGGCCGCGGAGCAGTAGCCGCGAAAGACCAGGGGCGCGTCGAGCGTCTGCGCCAGTTGGTCCGTCGGACGGACCGTGATCTGGTGCAGGAATTCAAGCTCGACCCTCGCGCCGGTCTCCCGCACGACGGCGATGCGGGCGCCGGCCGCGTCGACGCGAACCTCGTGCAGCGGCACGGACTGGAAGAAGCCGCCGTGCTCGCCCGCCGGCTTCAGCCCGGCCGCGGCGAAGCGGCCGGCGACGATCCTCGCCGCGCGGGCGTAGGCGGGCGAGCCTGTGTCGCGGCCCTCCATGGCGTCGCCGGACAGCTGTGACGTGAGCGCCCACCAGGCGCGCGTGTCGGCATCCTTGAATTGCGGCTCGGCGGCGGCGCAGGGGTGCGCCACGGCGATCGCGGCGGCGCCGAGCGCGGCAATGCAGGACAGGCGGGTCTTCATCAGCATGGGCCTCTCGTCGTCGATCGGTTGCAGGGTCGGCCGTTCGTTACCGTTCGAACGACACCGCTTCGCAGAACCAGCAGCCGTCGTCCTGTTGGCCGATCGGCATGCCGGGGGGCGGCTCGAGCCCGCGGCGGGTGTCGGACGCGGCGATGGCGGCGAGGCCGTCCTGGCTCGGATTGAGGATCAGGCGGGCGTAGTAGCGGGCCTGGGCGAGGTCGGCCGGCGCGCCGGTCTTCGTCGCCTCGAGCCGGCGGGCCAGGCTCTCGAGCGCCGCGTGGATGGCGGCGGCGGCGGTGGGATTGAGGGACGGCTCGCGCAGGGCGCTGGCCAGGCGGATGATGGCGCGCGCTTGAATCCGGCGGCGAAGTTCCGCCGTGTGCGGCCCGCCGGCGGGTCCCTCGCGGTAGACCGTGGCCAGGGTGCGGTCCAAAAGCTCGCCGATCTGCAGCTGGGTCGCGTCGCGCCCGCCCTGGTCGGCGACGCGGTTCAGCCGGTCCGGATCGAACAGGTCGCCGAGGCTGATGTCCACCGCCGCGTCGGCCGCCGTCCCGAGGTCGAAGCCCGGCGCGTGCGGGTGGCCGAACACCTCGATGTCGAAGGCCTTGTCGCGTGGACTGTCACGGCCCTGGGCCAGCAGGTTCAGCAGGGGTTCGGGCAGGTCGAGCACCGCGGGATCGATGCTGGCCAAAACGGCCTCGAGGCCCCGCCGCTGGTCGGCGGGGGCGACGATGGTCGAGGTCTCACGAGCGTCGCCGCGCACGGCGTAGTCGAAGTCGATCCCGCCGACCAGCTTGGCGGCTGCGTCGACCTCGTAGCGGTGGAACAGATAGACCGGCACGATCACGCGCCGCAGGTCCGACACCGGCGCGTCCTTGGGCAGGTTGCGCACGCCGAACTGGTCGAGCGCGATCCGGCGCACCTCGAGCACGTGCTTCAGCCCGGCCACGGGGTCGGGGCCATCGTCCCACAGGGAGCCGTGCGGCTGGGCCGAGCCGATCGGCCGGCTGTCCGGATCGCTGACATAGCGCAGGCCGTGGGCGTAGCCGTCGCGCACCATGCCGTCGAGCTGGGCCCGGCCCGCCGCGCCCGGCGCCACCGGGCTGTAGAGCCATTGGATGGCGAACCGGTCCCAGCTGCCGACGCCCACCTGGTAGGCGTCCTTGAAGCTCAGCGCGCCGTGGGCGATGGTTACCCGCGGCGGCGGATAGTCCATCACCGAGGCGCGGTCGTCGAAGGTGCTGCCGGCGAAATTGTGCGCCAGGCCGAGCGAGTGGCCGGTCTCGTGCACTGCCAGCTGGCGGAGGCGGGCGAGGGAGATGGCGATCGGGTCGTCCGGGCCGCCGCTCCCGGTCTTGTCGGCGCCGACCAGGCCCTCGAAGATCATCCGGTCCTGGCGCACGCGCAGCGAACCCAGCAGCACCGATCCCTTGACGATCTCGCCGGTGCGCGGGTCGACGATGGTGGCGCCGTACGACCAGCCGCGCGTCTGCCGGTGCACCCAGTTGATCACGTTGTAGCGGACGTCGAGCGGGCTCACCCCCTCGGGCAGGACGTCGACCTTGAAGGCGTCGATGAAGCCGGCGGCGTCGAAGGCCTGGGCCCACCAGCGCGCGCCATCGACCAGGGCCGAGCGCACCGGTTCGGGCGCCGCGCGATCCACGTAGAAGACGATCGGCTTCTTGACGGTCGAGCGCGCGGCCGCGGGGTCGGTCTTCTCCAGCCGGAACCGGTGGGCCAGCCGGACCACGGTCGAGCCCCCGAGCGGGGTGCCGTAGTCGGCCACGAGCTCGCTGAACCCGCCGGTGCGCTGATCGGCCTCGCGCGGGACGTAGCCGGGCTCGGGCAGCTTCACCAGCGTGTGGTGCGCGATGACGGTGACGCTGCGCGGATCGGGCGCGATGCCGCGGACCTCAGGCCCGGGTTCGTCGCTGACGAAGGTCTGGTGGGCGTCGAACTCCAGGTTCTCGGGAAAGGCCTGCACCCCGTCGACGTCGGGATAGCTGAGCTCGGCGGCCAGCTTGTAGGCGCCCTGTTTGGACCGCTTCAGCGCCTCGGCCACGCCGAAGGCGTCGCGGGTGAGAAAACTCGAGATGTCGATCAGGAGGCCGCCGTCGTCGGCCTCGGCCAGGATCTCGCCCGACCAGACGGTGGAGGGCGGGAAGGATTCCCGCACCGCCTGCACCTCGTCGGCCCGGCCGTCGCCGGCGCGGAAATGATTGTTCTGCAGTTCGGCGACGATCCGCTTGCCCGCGCGCTTGAAGGCGACCAGCTGGGTCTCGCCGGGCTGCGACCGGTCGATCCCCACCGGGGTGGAGCCGAGGCCCGCCCGCATGTCGACCTGATAGAGGAACTGGCCGCAGTCGCCGTCCGGGCCCGGCTTCAGCAGCAGCAGCACCCGTCCGCCGCGCCGGTCGAGGTAGACCGGCAGGAGTCCCTTCATGGCCTGCAGGCCCTCGGTGGCGTGAGCGAGGCTGGGTTTGGACGTGGTCGGCGCCGGTTCGGCGGGCGCGGCCGGGGCCGGGGAGGCGCCGGCCAGGAGAAGGACAGCGAGGGCCGACGCGGCTGTAGCGGATGCAGCTTTAGCAATCGAACTCATGGCGCCCCCCGCCGCTGACTCGCGGCACGCCGCCATTGAAGGCGACAGACATGCGCTGTCGACCGGAAACCCGCCGGTTTCCGGTCGACGTTATGCGCTGCATAGAAAATCAGGCTCGGGCGCGGCGAACGGGCGCCGCGCCAAGCCCGCCTAGCGCTCGACGCGCAGGTTGACCGCCGAGCTCTTGCCGCTGCGGCGATCGACTTCCAGCTCGTAGGACACCCGCTGGCCTTCGTTCAGCCCGCTGAGGCCGGCGCGCTCCACGGCGGAGATGTGGACGAAGATGTCGCCCCCGCCCTGGTCCGGCTGGATGAAGCCGAAGCCCTTGGTCTGGTTGAACCATTTGACGGCGCCCGACCCCGAGCCCGACACCGCCCCGCGCGGCTCGTCGCGGCGCGGCGGGGGACCGCGGTCGTAGCCGCCGCGGTCCTCGCGGAACGACTGGCGCGGCGGACCGCCCCGGCCGGCGGACGGCGCGCCGGCGCTGAGCAGCTGCAGATCGCCCGCGCTCTGCTTGCCCGTGCGGCGGTCCTGCTCGAGTTCGAAGCCGACCTCGTCGCCCTCGTTCAGGCCGGACAGGCCGGCCCGCTCGACGGCGGAGATGTGCACGAAGACGTCGCTTCCGCCGTCCGACGGGCTGATGAATCCGAAACCCTTGTTGGGATTGAAAAACTTGACTGTGCCCGTTGGCATCTGGCGGCTCGCTTATAGAGATAGGGTCGTAATTATAGACAGGTGGTCATCGCCACATAGCGGATCATGCCGCGGATGTCAGGCCACCTTTGGCAATCTAATTATCACAGGCGAAAGCCGAGGTTTCCACCGCCGCGTAGGGGAAATTTGCACGAGGCCCAGATCGCGGCCTCGCACCGTGGACCGAAACCTCAGCGGCTGCGTTGTAAGGCGGCGGCGCGCCCGGACCCGTCACCGACGGCGACGAGGCGGCGTGCGCATGTGTCCGCCGAGACCCCAGGAGATGTCATGGCCCAGCCCGAGCAAACGACCCGCGACCCGGGGGTCGACAAGCCCTTCCTCACCGATGTCCTGACGCTGCGCGCGCGGGCGCGGGAGAACCTCAACGGGGGCGCGGTGACCTCGACCTACCGGGGCGATGTGCAGAAGACCATCGACATCCTGCAGAGCGTGCTGGCGACCGAGATCGTCTGCGTCCTGCGCTATTCGATGCACTCGGTCGCCGCGGCCGGCATCTCCAGCGAAGGCGTCAAGGCCGAGTTCGCCGAGCACGCCGACGAGGAGCGCGCGCACATGATGGCCGTGGCCGAGCGGATCACCCAGCTCGGCGGCACGCCCAACTTCAATCCCGAAGGGATCCTGTCGCGCTCGGCGTCCGAGTACGGCAAGGCGGGAAATTTGATCGAGATGATCGAGGAGAACCTGATCGCCGAGCGCATCGCCGTCGATCACTACCGCGAACTGATCCGCTATTTCGGCGACGACGACCCCGGCACCCGCATCATGATCGAGGGCATATTGGTGGTCGAGGAGGAACACGCCGACGACATGCACGACCTTTTGGTCGCGCACCAAGGCAAGCCGATGCTGGAAGGCTAGGTTCTTGCGCGGGGCGGCGCCGTCGGCCTAGCTTGACGGAGCCGCCTGATGCGGAAGGACCCAAGATGAAATCTTTCGCACCGGGCGTGCTCGCCCTCGCCCTGTCCGCCCTGCCGGCCCTGGCCGCGGAGCCGGCGATCAAGCACTTCCCGGCCGGCGGCGCCGGCCTGCCGCCGGGCGCGGTGAGCGCCGCCGGTCCTGCCTTCAGCGGCGCGGTGCAGGCGGGCGCCACCCTCTACGTCGCCGGTACGACCGATGTCGACCGCGCCACCGGCAAGCCGCCGGTGGACCCCAAGGACGGCGCCAGACTGGTGATGGACTCGATCAAGCGGACGGTCGAGGGCGCCGGCTACAGCATGGACGACCTCGTCTGGGTGCAGATCTTCTGCTCCGACCTGTCGCTCTATGGCTCCTTCAACGACGCCTACCGCACCTACTTCAAAGGCCCCCTGCCGGCCCGCGCCTTCCTCGGCGTGGATCACCTGCTCGGCGGCGCCCATTACGAGGTGATGGGCATAGCGGTGAAGGGGAAGTAGGTAACAACCTCCCCCGCGAAGCGGCGGGAGGGGGACCGTCGGCCGAGCCCGGCGCAGCCGGGCGTAGAGCCGATGGTGGAGGGGGCGGGCGACAGCAGGACCGTTCCGTTGCGAAAAAATTCGTTTGCCTGCTTGGGAGCGGTCGGACGTCGTGCGCGCCGCCCGCCCCCTCCACCATCGGCTCTTCGGCCGATGGTCCCCTCACCCCGCTTCGCGGGGGAGGCTGAAAATCTCAGCGGCGGATCCTCACGCCGCAATCCGCCCGACCGGGGGGTTGCGCGCGTGCGCCTCGGTCGCTCAACTCCATCCAAGTTCCAGGAGTCCGCGCATGAAATCGTCCCACCTCCTCGCCCTGCTCGCCGCCGTGACGGCCGCATCCGTCGCGCCGGCGCGCGCCGCGCCCGGCGACCGGACCGAGGCCCTGCTGCGCGAGCTTTCGGACGCGCCGGGGCCGCCGGGGTTCGAGGAGGACGTGCGCCGGATCATGGTGCGCGAGATGAAACCCCTGGCCGACCAGCTCAGCTACGACGGCATGGGCTCGGTGATCGCGCGGCAGGGATCGAGCGGTCCGCGCATCATGCTCGACGCGCACATGGACGAGCTCGGCGGGGTGGTCCGGCGCACCACCAAGGCGGGCTTCCTGTCGATGCAGATGCTCGGCGGCTGGCTCGACCAGGCCCTGCCGGATCAGCGCTGGATCATCATCGGCTCCAAGGGCCCGGTGCGGGCGGTCACCGGCATCCGCGACATCCACGTGGTCCCGGCCGAGGAGCGCACCAAGGTGTTCCCGCGCGACAGCCTCTATCTCGACGTGGGGGCTCATTCGGACGCCGAGGTCGCGGCCATGGGCATCGGCCCTGGCGACCCGGTGGTGCCGGATTCGCCGTTCGAGGTGCTGAACGGAACGCAGCGCTATCTCGGCAAGGCCTGGGACGACCGGGTCGGCTGCGCCGTGCTGATCGAGGCCATGCGCCGGCTGAAGGCGTCGGGCCATCCGAACCAGATCTTCTTCGCCGCCACCACCCAGGAGGAGGTCGGCCTGCGCGGCGCCCATTCGGCGGCCGACGTGATCAAGCCGGATATCGGCGTCGCCATCGAGGGCGGGATCACCGGCGACAGCCCCGGCCGCAATCCGGAGGAGACGCAAGGCGTGCTGGGCGCCGGCCCGGGCATCTTCCTCTACGACTCCAGCGCCCTGCCGAACCGGCGGCTGGCGGCCCTGACCCGCGACACCGCGCGCGCCAAGGGCATCCCGCTGCAGCTCGATCTGGTGCAGGGCTATGGCGACGACTCCTCGGAGATCCAGAAGTCCACCGGCGGCGCGCCGACGGTGAACCTGGTCGTGCCGGCCCGCTACACCCACGCCCACAACGGGATCATCGACCGGGCCGACTTCGACGGCATGGTCGACCTCGTGGTGGCCATGCTGCAGAAGCTCGACGCGGCGACGGTGGCGCGGATGCGGGATTTCACGCCGGAGAAGTGAGCCCTTACCGCCCGGACCCCCGCGCCGCGTCGATCACCGAGTCGACGGACTCGATCACCAGCTGCGGCTTCAGGGTCTGGATGTAGTGGCTGGAGTCCGGGACCATCACGTTGCGGCCGTGGGTCGACAGGGCGGCCAGGGCGTCGTGCGCCCGCGGCCAGGTGGTGTGCTGGAATTCCGCCAGCGCCGCCACCATGACCGGCGGGACGTGCATCTCGGGGGGCAGGGCCTGCACCTGGCCGGCGGTCAGCACGATCAGCGGCATTTGCCCATAGTTGCGGTGGGGATCGACGACCATGGCGCTGTCGGCGGCGAACCGGTCGACCAGGGAGGCCTGGGTCTCGTAGCGCGCCGGCTCCAGATCGACGGCGTGGAGGCTCTCCGTCAACGCGGGAGGAAATGCGGGGTCGCCCTGAAGACACCGGGTCATGACCGGATCGCCGGCCTTCAACGTTCCGGCGCGAAGGGCGCTGGCGCACCCCTTCAGACCGATCACACCGGCCGCCATGAAGCTGTCCTCGAACTTGGACGCCTCCGGGCTGACGCCCTCCATCGCCCGGTGCTGATCCGGAAAGCTCGGGTCCACCAGGACCATGCCGACGACCTCGCGCGGATGTCGGTCGGCGAACCACAGGCTTTCGTAGCCGCCCAGCGAATGGCCGACCAGGATGTAGGGGCCGCGAATCCCGGCGACCTTCAGCGCGGCCTCGAGGTCGGCGGTGGTGTGGGCGGTGTCCTGCGGCTCCGGACTGGGGCTCGAGAAGCCGTAGCCGGGCCGGTCCCAGCCGCAGACGCGGGTCTTGCGGGCGATGGCCGGCTGCACCTTGCGCCAGATCTCAGCCCAATTGCCAAGCCCGGCGGTGAGGATCACGGTGGGCGAGCCCTCGCCCATGCAGATCAGGTGGATCTTCCGCCCCGGCGCCACCTCCGCCAGGATCTGCGGTTTGAGGTAGGGCAGGTAGTCCGCGTCGGGCTTGGGCGGCGCCGTCTGGCCTGAGGCGGCTCCCGCCCACGCCAGCAACGCGACCGCCGCCGCGCCGATCCCTGTCCGATACCGCATCTCGCCCCTCCGTCCGGACCGCATGCTGGGTCGGATCGGCGCGTCCCGCAAGGGCGCGCTCAGGTCAAGGCGCCCGCGATCGCGATCACGCACAAGCCGCCGATCAAAGGGCAGGGTTCTTCGCGTCCTGGCGGATCGGGCCAAACGCCGCACACCCGAATAGGCGAATGCCATTGTCCCGAAGCACCGTTTACTGAGGATGCAATTGCGGGTGGTGCTCGTCGGCGGCGTTTCTTCGACGGGATGGTTGTGGGGGAGCCGCGACGAATGAAGCTTACGGGACGGGCGGCGGGTGCGGCCGCGCGGCTGGCCGGCTGCAACGTACGGATGAGACGCGCGGGCTTTCCGAGCGGAACGTCCCGGAGGCCGAGGCGTCTCCTGATCGGTCTGTCGAGTCTGGCGGCCTGCGTCGGCCTGACCGCGTGCGCGAGCGCGCCGGCGCGATTGTCCGCCGCAGGCGACCACATGACGACGCAGGGAGTGTCCGACCTGGCGCCGGCAAGCTTTTCGGCGACCTGCGCGCACCAGCCCGTGCTGTGTCCGTCGGCCGCCGCCGGGGCGCCGGCGACGCCGGGCGAGCGCTTCACCGACGCGCAGGCCTTGCAGCTGGTGCAGAAGGTCAATGTCGACGTCAACAGCGCCATGGCGCCCGCGAGCCTGCTGATCAATCTCGACGACGACTGGGCGCCGGCGGTGGAGACCTCCGAAGGTCTGATCGGCGACTGCAAGAGTTTCGCGGCCGAGAAACGCCGCCGGCTGCTGGCCGCGGGCTTTCCGCCCGAGCGCTTGTTCTACGCCGTGGTCTTTCGCCAGGACATCGGTCTGCACGCCCTTTTGATGGTTCGGCTGAACACGGGCGATTATGCGATGGACAGCCGCGAGCCGACCGTCGTTCCCTGGCGCAGGGTGGACTATCTCTATGTCGAGCGTCAGGCGGCGGACGATCCCTATCACTGGGTCAATCTGGTGGCGCCGCCGGCGGCCGTCGCCGGGACGCGGCTGGCCGAGGCCGACCGCCGGGACAGCCGGTCTCGGCCGACGGCCGCGGGCCTGTCCATCGCGCTGGACCAGATCACGCCGCGCGGGCTCGAAGCAGCGCGGTTGGCCGCCCGGCTGAGGGACGCCGACGTGCGCGTTCCCAGCCTGGCGCTGCAGGTCGCGGCGGCGAGCCCGGTGGCCCGGGCGGCCAACCGCGCGGGCGCCCCGCCGCGTGGCCGGTCTTCCGTCGGCGGCGAGCCTTGGCGCCTCGCCCGGGCGACCGATCGCGCGTCCGCTCCCCCGTTCCCGGGCAAGGGACTCCTGCGGGCGGCGTCAGCACACCAGGAGCGCCCCGTCGTGGTCCGCGACGGGGCGGCCGCGTCCGCGGGCGCCTGTTCGCCCGAAGCCCGGGCGAGCGGCCTGCGCCTGCTCGACAAGGCCCTGGCCAAGGCGCATCCCAAGCGTCTTCGCCTCCGGCGCACGCGCGCCGAGGCGCGCCTCAGGCCTGCGGGGACGCCGGTCGCCACCCTGAGCAAGCGCTCCGCCCACAGGAGGTGCGAGGTCCAGACGGACGCGGAAACCCTGGCCATGCTCCAGGCGTCCATCGCGAAGCGCACCCCCTGACCGCGCGCCTCGATCCCCGCGGCCGCCTCACCGGCGCGGTGGCGCGCCTCCGTCGCCGAGGTCGAGATTGGGGTCGAGGTCGCGGACCAGGAACACCCGCAGCGGCGTCCCCTGTTCGCTCCTGAGGGGGGCCGCAAGGACGGCAGGCTGGCGCGCCGCCGACGCCAGGCTGCCGCCCTGCAGGGGCGCGCGGACGGATCCCGGCAGATCGGAGGCCATCGCGGTGTCGACCACGGCCGGGCTCGTCTCCCCCGGAGGCGCGGTGTGGGGCAGGTCGGACGGCGCCCCGGCGCTGGGGGGCTCGATCCCGCCGGAGGCGGCCCCGGCGTCGAACCGCGCCTCGGCTGAGCCGGAGGCCGGGGCGGGGGGAGGGTTGGGATCGGCGGTCGCCGCGTCCGCGGTACGCGCCGTGCTGAGGTCGATCACCAACGCCGGTGCATGCAGCGAGAAG
>CAILTK010000053.1 GCA_903837135.1 uncultured Caulobacterales bacterium | reverse complement strand
GCCAGCGTGCTGGTGACCACGCCCGGCGGGACCAACGGCGCCAACACCCTCTATACCTACGCCGCCGCCCCCACGGTGACGGCGATCACGCCCTCGAGCGGCTCCACGGCCGGGGGGACGGCGGTGACCCTCACCGGGACGGGCTTCACCGGGGCGACCGGCGTCACCATCGGCGGCGCGGCGGCGACCAGCGTGGCGGTGGTGTCGTCGACCTCGATCACGGCGGTGACGCCGGCGGGCGCGGCAGGGACGGCCAGCGTGCTGGTGACCACGCCCGGCGGGACCAACGGCGCCAATACCCTCTACACCTATGTGGCGCCGCCGACAGTGACGGCGATCACACCGGCCAACGGTCCCGCGGCCGGGGGGACGGCGGTGACCATCACCGGCACGGGCTTCACCGGGGCGACCAGCGTCACCGTCGGTGGCGGCGCCGCGACCAGCGTGACCGTCGTCAACGCCACCACGATCACCGCGGTGACGCCGGCCGGCGCGGCCGGACCCGCCAGCGTCCGCGTCACCACCCCTGGCGGGGCCAACGGGGCCAATGCGCTCTTCACCTACGTCGGCGCTCCCCCCGTCGTGATCACGCCCACGGTGACCGCCATCAGTCCGTCCAGCGGTCCGACCACCGGCGGCACGGCGGTGACCATCACCGGCGCCGACTTCACGGGAGCGACGGGCGTCACCATCGGCGGCGCGCCGGCGGCGAGCTTCGGTGTGGTGTCGTCGACCTCGATCGCGGCGGTGACCCCGGCGGGCGCGGCCGGGACGGCCAGCGTGGTGGTGACCACGCCCGGCGGGACCAATAGCGCCAACACCCTCTACACATACCTGGCGCCGCCGACGGTGACGGCGATCACGCCCTCGAGCGGTCCGACCGCCGGCGGCACGGTCGTCACCCTCACCGGCACGGGGTTCACGGGCGCCACGGCCGTCACCGTCGGCGGCGCCGCGGCGACCGGCGTGACCGTCGTCAACGCCACCACCATCACCGCCGCCACCCCGGCCGGATCGGCCGGGACGGCCAGCGTGCTGGTGACCACGCCCGGCGGGGCCAACGGCGCCAACGCCCTCTTCACCTACGTCGGCGCATCCCCGCCTCCAGGCGCGCCCATGGTGACGGCGATAAGCCCGAACAGCGGGCCAACCCTCGGCGGCGCGGCGGTGACGATCAGCGGCTCGGGTTTCACGGGCGCGACAGGCGTCACCGTGGGCGGCGCCGCCGCGAGCAGCGTAACGGTCGTCAACGCCACCACCATCACAGCGGTCACTCCGGCCGGCGCGGCGGGAACGGCGAGCGTGGTGGTGACGACGCCTGGGGGGACCAACGGGGCCAACGCCCTCTACACCTACGTGGCGGCGCCCACCGTGGCGCCCTTCACCCATCCGGGCGCGATTGCCTACGGGACGACGGCGGCGACGAGCATCAACATCCCGGGCGAAACGACCATCACCGGAGGCCCGACCGCCTGGACGGTCGCCACGACCTCCGCCGGGGTCTACGGATCTTCGGCGGCCACGGCGCAGGGCGGCGCGGTGACGATCAATGCGTCGGGCGTCGCCGCGTATACGCCGAAGTCGACCTTCCACGGGTCAGACAGCTTCTACGTGATCGCCTCGAACGGCGCGAATTCCGCCCCGGCCCTGGTCACCGTCAACGTCGCCGGCCCCGCCTCGACCGCGACCCTCGCCAACCTGGTTCCCAGCGCGGGGAGCTTGACGCCGACCTTCGCCAGCGGCGTGACCGGCTACACCGACAGCGTGCCCAACGGAGTCGCGGCCCTCGCCGTCACGCCGACCGCCACCGATCCCGCAGCCACCGTGAGGGTCAATGGCGCGGCGACGGCGTCCGGATCGGCTTCGGCGCCGGTCGGCCTCACGGTCGGGCCGAACACCCTCACCATCGTGGTCACCGCCCAGGACGGCGTCGCCACGGCCACCTACACGGTCACGGTGACCCGCGGCGGGAGCACGCCGACGGTCAGCGGGGTCACGACCGCCAGCGGCCCTGGTGGGGCGACGAATGTCGTCATCACCGGGACGGGATTCACCGGCGTCACCGGCGTGCAGTTCGGCGGCGTCAGCGCCTCGAGCTTCGTCGTCAACAGTCCGACACAGATCACGGCGACAGCGCCCGCCGGGACCGGCACGGTGGACGTTACGGTGACGACGACCAGCGGCGCCAGCCCTCCTTCGGCGGCCGACCGATACACCTATGTCGCGGCCCCGGTAGCGACCGCCAAGTCGACGGCCACCCCTGCGAACACGGCGGTCGCCATCGCGCTCACCACCGGCGACAGCGGATCGATCACCAGCGTGGCGATCACCAGCGGACCGGCGCACGGTACGGCGACGGTGTCGGGCCTGACGGCGACCTATACCCCCGCGGCCAACTACTTCGGCCCGGACAGCTTCTCTTATGCCGACACCGGCCCGGGCGGCGTGTCCGCGCCGGCCAAGGTCAGCGTGACCGTGACTCCCCTGGCCGTCCCGACGGTGATCGCCCAGAGCGCGACGGTGCTCGCGGGGCAGTCGGTGACCCTGCACCCGACCAACGGGGCGACCGGCGCTCCCTTCACGGCGGTCGCCATCACCACCGCGCCGGCGACGGGAAGCGCGACGGTCTCCGGAACCGATATCGTCTACACGGCCCCGACGACCTTCTCCGGCAAAGCCGTCTTCACCTTCGTCGTTTCGAACCCGTTCGGCGCCTCCCTGCCCGGAGTCGCCACCGTGGCGGTCAATCCCATGCCGCTCACGCCCGGACCGATCACGGTGCAGCTGGCCGCAGGCAAGAGCGGCCAGGCGGATGTGACCGGCGCCGCGTCCGGCGGACCGTTCAGCGCCGCCGCCATCGTCAGCCTGACGCCCGCGGGCGCGGGAACGGCGCAGGTCGTGCAGACGTCCGGGACGGTCGGGGCCAACGCCAGCTTCGCCGTCAAGTTCACGCCGGCGCCGCATTTCGCCGGCGCCGCCGTGGCGACCTATACCTTGACCAACAGCTTCGGCACCTCGCCGCCGGGCGCCGTGACCTTCCAGGTGGCCGCGCGCCCCGACCCGACCCAGGACCCCTCCGTACGCGGTGTGGTCCAGGCGCAGACGGAGACCGCGCTCCATTTCGCCGACGCCCAGCTTTCCAACTTCAACCAGCGGCTCGAAACCCTGCATGGCGCGGGATCCGGCCGGAACGCCAACGGCTTCACCTTTCAGCTCGGCGACGGTCCCGAGCAGCCCGGACCCGAACAGAGCCCGAGCCGGACCTGGGACCAGCCGTTCCTGGCGCGGCTTCTGGCCTCCGGTGCGGGCCAGGGCGGTGCGGGCCAGGGCGGCGCGGGCCAGGGCGGCGCGGGATCGCCCGACGGTGGGGTGATCAGGTCGGGCGAGCTGTCGCCTCGCCTGAAGGGGAGCCGGAGCAGCGGCGCGGCGTCGGACGCCAACGGCGGACCGGCCGGGGGCGACGCCGCCAACCCGGACGGCGATAACCTGTCGGTCTGGACCGGGGGGTCGATCGACTTCGGCATGCACCATCAGCAGCCGGGTCAGTCGAAGCTGAAGTTCGCCACCTCGGGGATCTCGATCGGAGCCGACTACCGGATCAACCGGCTGCTGATCGTGGGCGGCGGAGTCGGCTACGGACAGGACACGACCAACGTCGGCTCGGATGGGACACAGGACAAGGCGACCAACATCGCCGGCGCCGTCTACGGCTCCTTCCACCCGTCGGACAAGGCCTACGTCGACGGCGTGATCGGCTACGCCCGCATGCGGTTCCAGACGCGCCGGTACGACGCCGCCGAGCCGGAGTTCGAGTTCGGCAAGCGATCAGGCGACGAATGGTTCGGTTCGCTGACGGCCGCCTGGGTGTTCAGGCGCGATCGCCTGTTGATTTCGCCCTATGGCCGGGTCGACGGGGTTTCGGGAACCCTCGGCGCCTACACGGAGCTCGGCGGCCCCGGCGCCCTGGCCATCGGCACCCAGTCGGTGAGCTCGTTGAAGTCGACCTTGGGCGTCCGCGGCGACTATCTCTATCCCTCGTCGGTGGGCCTGTGGCTGCCGCGCCTGCGGCTGGAGTACGCGCACGAGTTCGAGGGGCAGGGCGGTTTTCGCTTGCAGTACGCCGACTGGCTCGCGGGGCCGATCTACAATGGCGCCCTCGACAACCTCGGCAGGGACCACCTGATGGTCGGCGTCGGGACGGACCTTCGCCGCGAGACGATGATCTTCAGCCTCGACCTCAAGACCGATGCGGACCGGAGCGCCGATACGGTCACCCAGATCACCGGCCGGATGAGCTGGAAGTTCTGACCTCGGCGCGGACGTCCGCGTCAGACCGGCGGCCTGGGCGGCGCGGTGATCACCTCGACGTTGTCGTTGAGCAGATAGGCCATGTCGGTCAGGGCCTTGAGGCGGGCCGGGCCGGTCGCGGCGGCCATCTCGTCGAGCTTCTTCGGCAGGTCCTGCGAGATTCCCTTCAGGATGCACTTCAGGTCGCCGTCCGTGCCGCGTTGGGCGAGGTCGAGGTGGCCCTTCATATCCAGGGCCGCGAGCGCTTGCACACGGGTTTTGAAGCTGTCGAAGTCGGGCGTGGCGCCGCCCGCCGCCTCATAGCGCTGGACCTGTTTCTTCAGGGACTTGGCGCGGGCGACGATGTCGGCGTAGAGCGGCTCGTGGGAAAGCGGAACGGGCGCCAGGGCGGTCGGCTCCGTCACGGCCGCGACCGGGTGCAGCAGCCGCGCGGCCTCCGCGCGCGGGTCGGCGTTGACCGCGGCGAGCCAGAGGGTCAGGGCGGCGGCGATGTCGCAGGACATGGGCTTTCCTCGCGCTTCGCGGACCGGCAACATCGGTCCGACTGAGGCTGGCGATTCGATCCGCGTTCGGTAAACAAACCCTCACCAGTCTCAACGGGGCGGCGATGAGCGCGATTGAATCCGAAGCCGTCACCGCCGCCTGGGCGCGATTCGACCGCGCCGCCGAAGCCGCGGCCCACGTTCCGATCCTGTCGCTGTTCGAGGCCGAGCCGGACCGGCTGGACCGGCTGACGCTGGACGCGGCCGGGCTGCACCTCGACCTCTCCAAACAGCCGCTGTCGGCCGAGGGGCTGGCGGCGGGCCTCGCCCTGGTCCGCGCCTCGGGCGTGGAGGCGCGGCGAGCGGCCCTGTTCGGCGGCGACGAGGTCAATGCTTCGGAACACCGCGCGGTGCTGCACCCGGCGCTGCGATCGCCGGGCGCCGACTTCCAGGCGCTGGGGGAGCCGGTGTCCGGCGAGGTGCGCTCCACCCTCGGCCGCATGCGCCGGCTCGCCGACGACATCCGCTCGCGCGCCGCCCTGGGCGCGACGGGCCTGCCGTTCAAGGCCATCGTCCACATCGGCATCGGCGGCTCCGACCTTGGGCCCAGGCTGGTGTGGGAGGCCTTGCGGCCGCTGGACGCGCCGATCGCCCTGCGCTTCGCCGCCAACGTCGACGGGGCCGAGATCGCCGCCGCCCTGCACGGCCTCGATCCGGCGACCACCCTGGTGGTCTGCGTCTCCAAGACCTTCACCACCCAGGAGACCTTGGCCAACGCCACCGTGGCGCGCGACTGGCTCCGCGCCGCGCTCGGAGAGGCGGGGGCGCGGGCGCACTTCGCCGCCGTGTCCGCGGCGCCGGAGCGGGCCGAAGCCTTCGGCATCGATCGCGAGCGGGTGTTCGCCTTCTGGGACTGGGTCGGCGGCCGGTTCTCGGTCTGGTCGGCGGTGGGGCTGTCCTGCGCCATCGCCCTGGGCTGGACCGCGTTCGAGGGTTTTCTCGACGGCGCGGCGGCCATGGACGCCCACTTTCTCGCGGCGCCGCTCGACCGTAATGCGCCCGTGCTGCTGGCCCTGGCCCAGGTGATGAACCGCGACGGGCTCGGCCGCGGCGCGCGCGCGGTCGTGCCCTACGCCCGGCGGCTGACCCTGCTGCCGGCCTTCCTGCAGCAACTCGAGATGGAGTCGAACGGCAAGCGGGTGCGCCCCGATGGCCATGCGGCGCTGCGCGCCACCGCGCCGGTGGTGTTCGGCGACGCCGGCACCAACGGCCAGCACGCCTTCTTCCAGATGCTGCACCAGGGGACCGACGTGGTTCCGCTCGAATTCATCGCCGTGGCCCGTCAGGACGAGGGCCCGCCCGGCCTGCACCGCAAGCTGCTCTCCAACGTCATCGCCCAGGCCGAAGCCCTGCTGGTCGGGCGCAGCGAGACGGAGGTCCGGGCGGAGCTCGAGGCCAAGGGCATGCCGGCCGCCGAGATCGACACCCTGGCGCCGCAGCGCGCCTTCCCGGGCGACCGGCCCTCCACCACCCTCGTGCTGGAGCGGCTGACCCCCGAAAGCCTCGGCGCCCTGATCGCCCTCTATGAGCACAAGGTTCTGGTGGAGGGCGTGCTGTGGGAGATCAACAGTTTCGACCAGTGGGGCGTGGAGCTCGGCAAGTCCCTGGCCAGCCGGGTGCTGGCGGAACTGGAAGGCGGCCCGCCGCAGGCGCATGATCCCTCGACGCACGCCCTGATCGAACGGTTGAAATGACGTCCCCCCTCGCCACCATCGGCTACGAGGCCTCCACCCTGCCGCGGGTGATCGCCGCGCTGAAGGCGGGAGGGGTCGATCTCCTGCTCGACGTCCGCGCGGTGGCCAGCTCGCGCAAGGCCGGCTTCTCCAAGACCCTGCTCGGCGCGACCCTCGAGGCGGAGGGGATCGGCTACCGGCACCTGCGCGACCTCGGCACGCCCAAGGCCGGGCGGCAGGCGGCGCGCGCGGGCCGCACCGACGAGATGCGCGCCATCTTCCACGCCCACATGCAGACCGACGCGGCGCGGGCGGCGCTGGACCAGGCGATCGAGACCAGCCGCGAGCGGCGCGCCTGCCTGATGTGCTTCGAGGCCGACTGGCGCTGCTGCCACCGCGCCATCGTCGCCGACCTGATGCGCCAGCGCACGGGCGCGGAGGTCGTGCACCTGCACCCCGCGCCGGATCTGCCTTAGGGCTTCCCTATCCCAGGGGCGGCGGCCTAACCTTGAGCCAAGGGAGAACCGCCATGAACGCGCAGGCCACAGCCGTCACCTACGAGTGCTTCGACGTCGAGATCGCCGATAATGTCGCCCACATCCGGCTGAAGCGGCCCGAGGCGCTCAACACCATGATCCGCGGCTTCTGGAGCGAGCTGCCGGCGATCGTGCGGGACATCGACGTCAACGCCCGCGCCCGCTGCATCGTCATCTCCTCGACCGGCAAGCACTTCTCGGCGGGGATGGACCTGGCCGTCTTCGGCGGGAACAGCGCCGTCGGCGGCGCCCGCCAGGCCGACCCGCAGACCGCCGCCGAGAGCTTCCGCTTCAACGTCAAGCACCTGCAGGACAGCTTCTCCTGCCTCGACGAGGCCCGCATGCCGGTGCTGGTCGCCATCCAGGGCGGCTGCATCGGCGGGGCGGTGGACATGACCTCGGCCTGCGACATCCGCTACGCCACCAAGGACGCCTTCTTCTGCATCCAGGAGATCAACATCGGCATGACCGCCGACGTCGGCACCTTCCCGCGCCTCTGCAAGCTGATCCCCGAGGGCTGGGTGCGGGAACTCGCCTACACCGGCCGGCGCCTGCCCGCCGCCAAGGCCGAGCAGATCGGCCTGGTCAACGCGGTGTTCGACACCCACGAGGCCATGCTGGCCCATGTCATGGAGACCGCGCGGGAGATCGCCGCCAAGCCGCCGCTGGCGGTGACCGGCTCCAAGGTGATGATCAACTACGCCCGCGACCACACCATCAAGGACGGCCTCGACTACATCGGCCTGTGGAACACCAGCATGTTCGCCCCGCCGCACATGCAGGAGGCCTTCAAGGCCAAGCAGGAGAAGCGCGACCCGGTGTATCCGGACCTGCTGCCGCTGAGGAACGGGCTCTGATCGGCGCATTCCTTGCTTGGTGACTGTAAAAACACTCCGCTCATCCCGGCGAATGCCGGGACCCAGATCATAAAGCACTGCAGATCAAAGGAACGTGGCGCTAAGACTTTAGCCCACTGCACCATACGATCTGGGTCCCGGCATTCGCCGGGATGAGCGGAAGGAGGGGTACGATTTAGGAACTCGCTGTAACCGACGCACTCAATCTTGCCCGGGGGCGCCGGAGCTCGTTCTGCCGGCCATGGCGCCCAGCCTCATTCCTTCCCTTCGAACGTCGCGGAGATTTCCCCTCGATCGATCGCCTTGAAGTCATCGGGAACAGTAAAGCAGCCCTTCAGAAAGCCGATCCGTCGCTTCGGCTGGTCGTCGTGTCCAAGCGGAATGACCTTGACCAACGGCTTCCCCGAGCGCGCGATAATGAAGCCTTCGCCGCGCGACACTGCTTGCTTGACCAGCTTGGAGAGGTTGGTTTTGGCGTTATGGATGTTGACCGTCAGCACGGAGTCTCCTCACACTTAGTCGAGCGGACCTAGTTCGACGGAAGTCACAATGAGCGTCGACCCAACAACTGACGTCACCGCCTCAACGGCGGGTAAACTGTGCGGCGACCCATATTAGTGATACCAAAATGGTTGGAAACAGGGTCAGCATCGAAGCGACTAATAGACCAAGAAAAAAGATCCGATCACGTAGAGCCTCGGTCTTCGACGTGTCGCCTGCAGACCAAAACAACTCGGTTATCCAGCCAAGCGTGTAAGCGACGTTCGCGGTGACGCCATAAAGGACTACGCCAGCCACCAACAGCGCGGGTTCGATGACGTCCTCACCCGGCTTTACCAAAGTTGATCCGATAGCCTCGACGACGACGATGGTCACCACGCCTAGCATGGCAACGACAAGGTTGAATGCCGCCCGGCGGATTTCCCACCATCGAACTGCGTCCCACGGTCGCTTCATTTGCAGAGCCTTTAACCCTCACGGGCGAGGGAACTTTGCCCACATATGCTCCGGCAGTAAACGACCGCCGTCTCTGAAATTCGCGCGGCCCGCTTGTTGGCGGCCGACCTGGCGCAGCGCCGCTTATGCGCAGAAATCCTGAATTCGAAGGTTCGCAAGGACACCTCTCGGCGATGAGCCCGCCGTTACCCTAAGCCCGCCGCCTGGGCCTGCGGGGCGGCGGGGCGGCCGGAGCCGGCTTGCCGAACACCGGCTTCACCCCGTCGATGTGCACCGACGTCAGCGCGATGTGGCCGGTCCCGACGAGGGTGGGAACGGCCACGTCGGTCATCACCCAGACGTTGGCGCGGGGCTCGAAGGCGAAGGTGGCGAACGGGTCGGCGCGGACGAAGGGGTTCTTCTTGGGCGGGCCGCCGGAGAAGCCCGAGATTGGGTGGAAGCCCAGCCGGCAGGCCAGGGGACGGGTCAGGCCGAAGTGCGCGGGCGGGCCGGTCAAAACCCCCGCGCCGGCCGGGCTCAGCGTCAGGTCGTAGCGCTGGCGGCCGTCGTAGACCGGGACCGCGCCGACGCACGGTGAGCCGCCGCCCGGCTGCAGGGCCGCGCGCAAAAGCTGGGTCAGAGGGTCGGCCACCGAGCGCGGGCCGCCGCCGGCGGCGTAGCGGGTCGTCCGGCGCTTGGTCTTCTCGGTCTGCAGATAGATCACCGGCGCCGGGGCGCCATCGGCCGCGCCCCCGTCGGCCTGGGCCAATATGCTCGAGGGCTTGATCACCCCGAGGGCGCCGAGGGTAGTCAGCCGCGCGCCCGCCTTGTAGCCGTCCGGGCTCACCACCTGGTCGGTCCTGAGGTCCGCCACCTTGATCAGCAGTCGCGCCTCATAGACCGCCGTGATGCTCAGCGACGGCGCGGCCTGAGCGGCGCCCGACGCCGCCAGGGCCGCCAAGGTCGACAGGGCGAGGACGGCGGCGCGCATCTCAGGCCTCCGGCTTGGGGGGGCGGATATACATCAGGCACTCCTGCGCCACCGAGGCCGCCAGCACGCCGGACGCGGTGTACATCTGGCCGCGCACCAGGCCGCGCCCCTGCGAGGTGGACGGGCTGTCCTGGTCGAACAGAATCCAGTCGTTGAAGTCGAACGGCTGGTGGAACCACATGGCGTGGTCCAGGCTGGCCGACTGCAGCCCCTTGGTCTGCCAGTTGATGCCGTGGGCGCGCAGGGCCGTCTCCATGAAGGCCATGTCCGAGGCGTAGGCCAGCAGGGCCTGCTGCAGGTGGATGTCGGGCCCGATCGGGGCCTTGGCGCGCATCCAGGTCTGCTTGCGGTCGGCCTTGACCCGGCGGGGGCTGAACGGGCTGCCCTGCACCCAACGGATCTCGATCGGGCGCGGCCGCTTCATATGCTCGAGCGCGCGGGGCGGGACCTTGTCGGCCCGGGCCATCATTTCCGTCAGTTCGTCGGGAACGCTGTCCGGCGGCGGGACGTCGGGCATGGTGAACTGGTGCTCCAGCCCCTCCCGCGCCACCTGGAAGGAGGCGGCCAGGTTGAAGATCTGCTCGCCGTTCTGGATCGCGGTGACGCGCCGGGTGGTGAAGCTGCCGCCGTCGCGGGCCCGATCCACCTCGTACAGCACCGGGATGTGCACATTGCCCGGCCGGATGAAGTAGGCGTGCAGCGAGTGGCACACCCGGTCCGGGACCGTTTCATAGGCCGCCAGCAGGGCCTGGGCGATCACATGCCCGCCGAAGAAGTGGTCGCCGTTGTCCTTGGGGCCATGCCCGCGGAACAGGTTCACCTCGATCCGCTCGAGGGCCAGCATGCGGATCAGGTCGATCGGGTCCACGGCGACGCCGTGTTCCTGGTGGTTCGGTTGCTGGTCGCCAGGTTGCGGGAGATCGGGGGCGGGGCTGATTTCGCTCATGCGAAAGCATATAGCGAGACCATGCCGTTCACCGCCACCGTTCTGACCATGTTTCCCGACGCCTTTCCCGGCCCGCTCGGCGTTTCGCTGATCGGGACGGCCTGGCGCGAGCAGGACCTGTGGCGGCTTGAAACAGTGGACATTCGCGGCTTTTCCAACGATAAGCGCGGCTTCCTGGACGACACCCCCGCGGGGGGCGGCCCGGGACAGGTGATGCGGGCGGACGTGATCGCCTCTGCGCTCGACAGCGTGGAGCGGCGCTCACGGCCGCTTTTGTGCATGAGCGCCCGGGGCCGGCCCCTGACCCAGGCGCGCGTCAAGGACTGGGCCGGGACGCCGGGGATCATCGTCCTCTGCGGCCGGTTCGAGGGGGTGGATCAGCGGGTGCTCGACGCCCGCGGGTTCGAGGAGGTCTCGGTCGGAGACGCGGTGCTCGCCGGTGGCGAGGCGGCGGCGATGGTCGTGATCGAGGCGTGCGTCAGGCTGATTCCGGGAGTGCTCGGCAATGCGGTCTCGACGGGCGAGGAGAGTTTCGAGGACGGCCTCCTGGAACACCCGCAGTTTACGCGGCCAAGGACGTTCGAGGGGCTCGACATCCCGGAGGTGCTGCTCTCCGGTCACCACGGCCACGTGGCGGACTGGCGGCGGCGGCAAAGGGAAGACGTCACGCGGGAGCGGCGGCCGGATCTCTGGGCGCTGCATCTCGCCAATCAACAGGCAAAAGCCGGCCGCAAGGACTAGCGGTCAGGCCAAGGAGATACAGCGATGAACATCCTCGAGCAGCTCGAGAAGGAAGAGGCCGACCGTCTGTCGGCCAAGCGTCCCACCCCCGTGTTCCAGCCCGGCGACACCGTGCGCGTGAACGTGCGGATCAAGGAAGGCGAGCGCGAACGGGTCCAGGCCTACGAGGGCGTCTGCATCGCCCGCGCCGGTTCCGGTCACCACGAGAACTTCACCGTCCGCAAGATCTCGTTCGGCGAAGGCGTCGAGCGGGTGTTCCCGGTGCTGTCGCCCAACATCGAGTCGATCGAAGTGAAGCGTCGCGGCGTCGTGCGCCGCGCCAAGCTCTACTATCTGCGCGACCGCCGCGGAAAGTCGGCCCGGATCGCCGAGCGCCAGAATACCAATCGCGAAGAGCGCCCCTCGGCGGAGCCGTCCGAGGGCTGATCCGCCCGCACTCTCCCCCCATCGGCGATGGGGGGACGAACGTCTAGATCTCGACCAGTTCGTCGGTCGAGCGGTGGGCGTGCGGACCGCTGGCGGGGAAATGCTCCGCCAGCGCTTCGCCGCACAGGGTGATCGCATCCATGAAGCCCTGACCGGGGTCCCTGCGCCGCATGCCGAGCGCCAGGGCGTGCGTCGCCGCGTCCCACACCCTGTCGCCGACGGCGTCGTGGATCGCCTTCTCGGCGATGATCTCCACCTGCCGGTCCTTCAGCGAGGCGAAGATCAGGACGCCCGTGCGCCCCGGCGCGTGGATCAGGCCGGTGGAGGCGAAATGGCCGTAAGCCATCCGTCGCACGCGGTGCCGCTTCAGAAACCGCGGGGTCAGCGGCCGGCGCACGGCCGGGATGGCGACGATCAGGGCCACCAGGGCGAACAGCGCCGCCTGCGCCATGGCGTAGGCGGCGATGGCGCCGGAGACCACCGTCTGGGTGGCCAGACGGCCGCCGCCGACCGACCAGGTCGTGTCCGCACCTGACGGCATATAGCGGTCGATCAGCGTCCACGGCTGCAGGCCGAACACCAGCAGCAGGGGCGGCAGGATCAGCGCCGCCGCCGCCGCGTAGGCCAGCGGGATCTCGCGGTACTGGCTGACCTCGCCGGTGACGACGCAGGAAATCTCGCCCGACGTGCGGTTCTCCGCTGCCTTGATGGCCTGGTCGATGCGCGCGTGGTCGGCCTTGGAAAGCATCATGCGTCGCCCCTACCAGCTGCCCGAGGAGCCGCCGCCGCCGAAGCCGCCGCCGCCGCCGGAGAAACCGCCGCCGCCCCCGCCGCCGCCGCCGCCCCAGTCGTCGTCGCGGCCGCGACCCCCGCCGAGACCGCCCAGGAACATCAAGGGCAGCAGGGCGCCGAGGCCGCCGCGCCGGCCGAAGACGCCGCCGAACACGAACAGCACGAACAGGACGGTGAAGATCAGCGAGAGCGGATTGGACCGGTGGCGCACGTAGTGATAGCCGCCGGTGTCGGCGGCTGCGTCCTGCTGCGCCTTCGCCGCCGCGACCTTCTGCTCGGCTTCGGAAGGATCGGCCGACATCTGCTGGATCAGGGCGTCGGTCCCCGCCTCGATGCCGCCGGGGACGTCGCCGGCCTTGAACTTCGGCAGCACCTGGGTCTGCAGGATGACGCTGGTCAGGGCGTCGGTGAGGATGCCCTCCAGGCCGTAGCCGACCTCGATCCGCACCTTGTGTTCGCTGGGGGCGATCAGGAACAGGGTCCCGTTGTTCTCGGCCTTCTGGCCGATGCCCCAGGCGCGGCCGAGCTTGTAGCCATAGTCCTCGATCTCGTCGCCCTGCAGCGACGGCACGGTGACCACCACCAGCTGACGGCTGGTCTTGTCCTCCAGCGCCTTCAGCTTGTCGGTGAGCGTGGCCTTCTGCACGTCCGACAGGACGTGCGCGTCGTCGACCACCCGGCCGGTGAGCGCGGGGAATTTCAGGTCCGCCGCGTGGACCGGCGCCAGGCCGGCGAAGGATAGGGCCAGGCCCGCCACCAGCACGATCCAAAGGCTCGCCCATCGCCGGCGGTCGGATGATCCGCCTCCCCATGACGGGGAGGCGCTGATGAGCGGGCGCACGGGCTTACTTCGTGGTGGCGTTGCTGGTCGTCGGGGGCTGGCCGGCGGGCGGGGCGATGTCGAAGTTCACCTTGGGCGCCGCCTGGGAGGATTCAGCGGCCTGGAACGGCGTCATCGGCTTTTCCGAGTGATAGAGGGTGGACGCCCACAGCACGCCCGGGAAGGTGTGCAGCGTCGTGTTATAGTCGCGCACCGCTTCGTTGTAGTCGTTGCGGGCGACGGCGATGCGGTTCTCGGTGCCCTCGAGCTGCGACTGTAAAGCCAGGAAGTTGGCATTCGACTTCAGCTCCGGATAGCGCTCGTTCGCGACCATGAGCCGGCTAAGCGCCGACGACAGGGCGCCCTGGGCGTTGGCGAACTGCTGCACCTTGGCCGCGTCGCCGAGCTGGGAGGCGTCGACCTTGATCGCGGTGGCGCTCGCGCGCGCCTGGGTCACCTCGTCCAGAACCGCCCGCTCCTGCTTGGCGTAGCCCTGTACGGTGGAGACCAGGTTGGGGATCAGATCGGCCCGCCGCTGGTAATAGTTCTGCACGTCGGCCCACTTGGCCTTGGCGGTCTCCTCCTTGGTGGGGATGGCGTTGACGCCGCAGCCGGAAAGGCCGAGGGCCAGGGCCGCCACGGGCAGCAGGCGGAGGGCGCTATAGATCGAGCGTTGCAAGGGAGGTCCCCGAATGACGCATCCGTCGAGCGGACGCAGCGCATAACGTAGCAATGATGGAGGCCGACGGTAAGCGGTTCGCTGGATTAAGCCTTTGTCATGCTCCGCCGCCAGGGGTTAGGCTCGCGCCATGACCAGCGCCAGCTTCACCAACCCCATCATCGCCGCCGGCGTTTCGGGCCTGCAGGCGCTCTACGCCGATCGCGCGGTGACCCCCGTGGAGGCGGTGGACGCCTATCTGTCGCGCATCCGCGGCCTGGACGGGGCGCTGGGCGCCTTCGTCCACGTCGACGAGGCCGGCGCCCGGACGGCGGCCCACGCCTCCAGCGAGCGCTGGCGAAAGGGCAAGGCGCTGTCGCCGATCGACGGGGCGCCCATCGCCATCAAGGCCAACATCGCCGTGGAAGGCATGCCCTGGCACGGCGGCGTCGGGGCCTATCGCGACCGGGTGGCCGAGCAGGACGCGGCCTGCGTGGCTCAGCTCCGCAGCGCCGGGGCCGTGATCCTCGGTCTCACCAACATGCACGAGGGCGCCTTCGGAGCGGTCACCGACAACCCCTGGTTCGGCCGCACCCACAATCCCTGGCGGCACGGAAACACCGCGGGCGGCTCGTCGGGCGGCTCCGGCGCCGCGGTCGCGGCGGGGCTCTGCGCCGCCGCCCTGGGATCCGACACCCTGGGCTCGGTGCGGATACCGGCCAGCTTCACCGGAACCTATGGGCACAAACCGACCCAGGGCCTGATCTCGCTCGAAGGCGTGATCGCCATGTCCTGGACCCTCGACCACGTGGGCGTGCATGGCCGTTCAGCGCGCGACTGCGCCCACCTTCTCGCCGCCGCCGTATCCGCCGATGTCGACCTCGCGGAGGAGATCACCCGGCCGGCGGAGCTCGACGCGCTGGCGTCCGCGCCGCTGGCGGTGCTCGACCTGTCCGAGCTCGAGGGCGTGTCGCCGGCGGTGCGCGGGGCGCTCGACGCCATCGTCGCCCGCGGGCGGGCGGCGGGACTGGACATCGAGCCGCTGGTCTTGGATTTCGACTTCCTGCAGGTGATCCGCGACGGCGTGCTGATCTCCGCGGCGGAGAGCCTGGTCGAGCACGAGGCGGCCCTGGCCGCGCGGCCGGAGGGGTTCTCCGAGGCGTACCGGCGGACGCTGGCGATCGGAGAACAGGCCAGCGCGCCGGCGCTGGCCAAGGCTTATCGGGACCTGGCGCGGGCGGCGGAGAGCGCGCGCGAGGCGTTGACGCCCTACGCCGGCCTGCTGCTGCCGACGACGCCGGGGCCGCCCGAACCGTTCGAGACCGCCGCCGCGGCCAGTGTCGCCCTGCTGACGCCGCTCGCCAATGTGCTCGGACTGCCGGCGACCGCCTTTCCCACAGGCCTGCACGAGGGCCTGCCGCTGTCGGTCCAGGCTCTGGCCTGGGAGGACGACACCGCCCTCGGCCTGGCCCAGCTGCTCGGGGTCCCGTTCGAGGCGCCCGAGAGCTATCGGGGATAGGGCCGGTCTGGCCGCGGGCCAGGCCGGGCTTGCTCCCACCCCAGACCGTTATCCCCGCAGCTTGCGGGTGATCGCCTCCACGTCGGCGGCGATGGAGGCGTCCTCGCCCTTCAGCTGCTCGATCCGGCGGACCGCATGCAGAACCGTGGTGTGGTCGCGGTTGCCGAACCGCCGGCCGATGTCGGGGTAGGAGCGTGTGGTCAGGTTCTTGGCCAGATACATGGCCAGCTGGCGCGGACGCGCCACGGACCGGGTGCGCCGCTCGGACAAGAGGTCGGCCTGCTTCAGGAGATAGTGCTCCGCCACCGCCTTCTGGATTTCGTCGACAGTCACCTTGCGGTCTCCTCCGCGTTGAAGGTGAGCCCTGAGGAAGTTTTCGGCCTCCTCCACGCTCAGGGTGGACAGACGCTCGCCCGCCCGGACGGCGAGGGTGTTGAGCCCGCCCTCGAGCTCGCGGATCGAGTCCGGGAAGCGGTCGGCAAGCATGGCCATCACCTCGGCCCGGGCATGGTTCTGAACGCCGAGTTGCTCGGACAGGATCGCGAGCTTGCGTTCCAGCACCTCCATCCGCATGCCGCGGTCGGCGCGTTCGATGCCGCACACCAGGCCCGCGCCGAGATGCGAGCGCAACCGGGCGTCCACTTCCGTCAGGGCTGAGGGCGGGCGGTCGGCGGTGAACACCACCCGGCGGCCCTCGCCCATCAGGGACACCAGCGAGTGGTAGAGCTCATCCTGGGACTTGGTCTTGCCGCCGATGAACTGCACGTCGTCGATCAGCAACAGGTCGGCCGAGCGGATGTCGCCCTTGAAGCTGGCCCCGGCCCCCGTGCGGACGGCGTTGACGAAGGTCGACAGGAACTGCTCGGAGGTCAGGTAGACCACCTTGCGGTCCGGTCGGGCCCGGTGCGCCGCCCAGCCGATCGCATGCAGCAGGTGGGTTTTGCCGAACCCGTAGGGGCCGTGCAGCATGACGGCGTTGAAGCAGCCGTCGGCCCAGGCGCCGACCTTGCGCGCGACGGTGAGGGCGAATTCGTTGGAGGCGGAGCCGACGAAGGTGTCGAAGGTAAAACGGTCCTGGAGACCGAACGGCCGACCGGCTTCAGCCCGGATCGGCGTAACCGCGCCGGTCGTCGTCGTCTGCATCGGCGTTTGTCCTGTCGAGGGCGCGACATGGGGCATGGGCTGGAGCGCCGCCGGGGCGGCCGCGGGCGAAGGGCCGGCGAGACCGGCCGCCTCAGCCCGAGAGCGGAGAACCAGCGGACGGTGACTGCGGTCGTGCGCGGCCCACAGTTCGATCATGCGCCGCCAGGCGTTGCGCTTTATCCAGTCGCGCGCCGTCTCGGTATGCGCGGCGAGGATCACCGCGACGTTGCTCTCATACAGGCGAGCGGGCGCGATCCAGGACGCGAACAGGTCGGGGCCAAGCTCGATGCGCAGGCCGGCGGAGACAGCGGACCAGACGCTCTCGGTCGCCGCGACGGCGGCCGTCTGCGGGGCGGCCCCGCCACGCGCCGGAATCCCCTCCGAACCATTCGACACCGCGCTACCGATCACGTAGCCCTCCTAAGTCAGACGTCCTCAACCCCGACCGCGCTCGTCTTTTTCTGCGAACGCCAGGGGCTGCGCCGGACAAAGCTCTCCCGATGCGCGAGTCGTGCGACTCCCGCCGGTTAAGCTTCACAAGGCACAGCCGCCCCCGTGCGGCGAGCGTAGGCTCGCCGTTTTCCGTCCGCAATCAGAAGGAAAAGTCAGTCAGGAGCACTACGATAGTCGCACGGCTTTCGCCGTCAATCGCGATTCGCGGCCTTGTCCAGGCAAAGATAAGTTGACAATCCCAACGGGCGTTTCAGGCCAAGAAAGTTAACGGTTTTTCGTTCTTCACGATCTAGTGCGACAGATCGCACAGGCTAAAAAGGCCGCCCGGAAACAAGACAGGCCGCAGGCGCTGTCTGCGCCTACGGCCTTGAAAATACTGAGTTATCCGTGGTCGCCCCTAGGGGCGAAACCTTAGGCGGCGGACAGTTTCCGCAGCCGGGCATGGAGGCGCGAAACCTTCCGTGAACCCGTATTCTTGTGGACAACGCCCTTGGACACGGCGCGCATCAGCTCGGACTGAGCCTCGATGAACGCAACCTCAGCCTTCGCGGCGTCGCCGGTGGCCACGGCCTCCTCGAATTTCCGCAGAAAGGTGCGCATTCGCGAGCGGCGCGCGGTGTTGACGGTGGTGCGGCGCTCGATCTTGCGGATCGCTTTCTTTGCGCCGGGCGTATTGGCCATGGATATTCACAACCCGTAATGGTGGGCGCGCATCGAAGAGACACCAGCGCCGGAATTTGAAGAGCGGGCGGTATACTGGAGGGGGTCCCCCCCGTCAATGCGCTGCGGACAGCCGGCGCACTTCGATCGAAACGACGTTTCGCGCGGACCGGGCTGGTTTCAGGTCGCCGTCGACCACCAGCCGGAACGGCCCGTCCTTGCCCAGCGGCGCGCCCTCGGCGGTGGCGTCGGCGAGGATGATCTTGCCGGGCCGGATCGACGGTTCGAGGTCGGACAACGCCAGCGCCACCCGGTAACCGTCCGCCGCGGTCACCAGCACCACGTCCGCCAGGGCCGGCCCGCGCATCGCCTTGTCGAGCGGGGCGCCGGCCTTGCTGAGCAGATCATAGAGCAAGGCCCCCTTGAAGCCGAAGGTCTTTCCTTCATGGCTGATCGTGGCGCTGGCCTGCGGCAGGGCGTCGAGGTCGTGGGCGCTCAGCGTCAAGGTCCTGCCGTCCTCGCCGGTCACCGCGACCGTGGCCGGCGAGGCGTGGGCCACAGAAGCGATCGAGACGGCGGCGAGGGCGAGCAGGAGCGGCATGGCGTTCATCGCGGCACTCTGCCCCCAGCCCGGCCCGGGCTCAAGTCGTGGATCCCGAACGGTCGATTGTTGCGCGCGGGTGGGACGCGGGGCGAAAACCGGCTGCGTTCGCGACATCCGGCGGACACAAACCCTGGTCAAGCTTCCCGGATCGAACGCAGGAGGGACGCGGCCATGACGAGCCCGCTTCGCATCAACCTATTCCGCAGCGCGGTCTGTCTCAACGCCGTCTATCTCAGCGCGGTTCTGGGCGGCGCGACCGTCCTCGCTCTGGGCGCCGCCTCGGTTTCCGCCGCCGCCGAGACGTCGGCCGCCGCCTCAGACGGCGCCGAGGTTCAGCGGATCATGGTCGTCCGCGACGGAGGCGAGGGCCGTGGCGAGCACGGGCCGGGCCTGCTCCACCGCGGCGGCGATCCCGAACGCAGGGCGACGCGGCTTCGCGATCTGCTGCAGCTTACCCCGGCCCAGGAGCCGGCCCTGCAGGCCTTTCTTTCCGCCATGCATCCGCCGCATGACGGCGCGGATCGCCATGCTCCCGGCGGCGAACGGTCGGGCGAGCATGGCCCGCCGCCGTCCGATCCGGCCGCCCGCCGGGCGGAGATGGACAAGCGGATGGGCGAGATGAAGGCCCGCATCGCCGAGAGGGAGAAGACGCGCGCCGAAGAGGCCGCCCTCACCACGCCGCAGCGGCTCGACCGGATGGTCAAGGCGATGGCCGATCACATGGCCAGGCGCCAGGCCGAGGTGGAGGCGCACGTCGCGGCCATCAAGCAGTTCTACGCGGCGCTGACGCCCGCCCAGCAGAAGGCTTTCGACGCCCTGCATGACGGAATGGTGGGCGGCGGCATGGGCCCTGGGCATGGCGGGCGCATGATGATGCCCATGGGCATGGGCGAAGGCCCGACGCCGCCTCGGCCGCCGCTTCCGCCGTTCCCGCCCTTGGCCCTCCGGACGCCGCCCCTCCCGGCCTTGCCGCCGGAGCCGCCGCTGTCTCCCTACTGACCGCGTTCAGTACCAGCCCTGGGCGCGCAGCGCCGGGGCGAAGCTGCGGCTGACGGGGGCTTCCACGCCGCCCGGCAGGATCAGGACGGCGCGTCCATCGCCGCGGCGGACGCCCTGCACGGCGGCCTTCGCCACCCACCAGGAACGGTGGGTCTGCGCCCCCTCCAGGCCGTCGAGCTCGGCGATCGCGTCGGCCAGCCGGAGCAGGATGAGATCCGACCCGCGCGCGGTGTGGATGCGCAGATAGTGGTCCTCGGCCTCCACCGCGTGGATGTCCGCGCCGCGAAGTCTCGGCGGCAAGCGCTCGAGGAACCGGACCCCCGGACCTCGCTCGACCGGCCCTTGCTCGATCGGCCCTTGCTTGATCTCTGGCGATCGGGTCTCCGGCGCCGCCCCGGCCGCTTGCGCGGAAGACAGGCGCCGGCGATGGGCCGCCAGCTGGTTCAGTCCGCTCATGGCCAGGGAGAGCAGGAAGACCGGCTGCAGCAACTGGAGATACGGCATGAGCTGGGCCCCGTAGACCGCCCGGGTCGCGACCAGCACGAACAGGGCGGCGGGCGGCGTCATGAGCACGGACGTCAGCGTCGCGCTGAAGATCGGACGGCGTTGCTCGCGATCGAACGCCGCGTCGACCGCGGCAGAGATGAGGACGCCGATCAGCGTTCCGCCGACGATCACGCCCGGCCAATAGACGTATCGCTGGAAGACATCCGCCCGGTCGGACCCGAAGGGAGACAGGTAGGCGAGCAGCAGGCCGGCGACCCCGCCGAGCACGAAGGGGGTGGGCCGCAGCGTCGCGGAGAGTTCCGCGCGGAAGGCCTGCCAGGCCGCCGTCCACGAAGCGCGAACGGCGCCGCCCGTCCGGTCACGAAGAGGAGCCGTCGGTTGGTGCATCGGCGCAGGCGGGCTCCGGCGGACGGGGGTAGGGCGGAGGGGCTGGTCGAGGGGACCGGCGGGAGTTCGAAAATGACCACCGAAGACAGCCTGTCAATCACGCCGAAGGCGCAGCCGCAGACCGGACCGATCGCGGGACCGCTGGCCTTGCGCATCGCCCTGGCCCTGATCGGCGTCGCTGGCCTGATCTGGCTGATGGGCCTGCTGCGCGCGGGCCTGCACGTGCATGCGCCGAATACGGCCCTGCTGGCCGCCCAGCCGTTCGCCGTCAAGTTCCACCTCGTCACCGTGCTGGCCGCCTTCGCCATCGGGGGCGTGCTGATGGTGGGGATCAAGGGCGACGCCCTGCACCGGGCGCTCGGCTGGAGCTGGGTGATCCTGATGACGTCGACCGCCGCCGCCTCGTTCTTCATCCACGGCTTCAATCCGCACGGCTTCAGCCCGATCCACGCCCTGTCCGCCTGGGTGGTGGTCGCCGCCCCGTTCGGCCTCTACCTGGCGCGCCGGCATCAGGTGGCCGCGCACCGGCGGATGATGACCGGCCTGTTCCTGTTCGGCCTGCTGGTGGCCGGCGCCTTCACCTTCATTCCCGGCCGGCTGATGTTCCAGATGTTCTTCGGCTGAGTCTTTCCTTGGCGGGGTCTGGTGAGCGTTGCGGCTTTCGAGCCCCCTCTCTATAAGCCGGGATCGCATCGAAACCCGACCCGAAGGCGCGCCGCATGAACATCCACGAGTATCAGGCCAAGGCCGTGCTGAAGTCCTTCGGCGTCCCGGTGTCGCGCGGCGTGCCGGTGTTCACCGCCGACGAGGCCAAGAAGGCGGCCGAGGATCTGGGCTCCAAGCTGTTCGTGGTGAAGAGCCAGATCCACGCCGGCGGCCGCGGCAAGGGCAAGTTCGAGGGCCTGGGACCCGACGCCAAGGGCGGCGTCCGCCTCGCCAAGAGCGCCGACGAGGTCTACGCCAACGCCAAGGAGATGCTCGGCCGGGTGCTGGTGACGGCGCAGACGGGTCCCCACGGCAAGCAGGTGAACCGGCTCTACATCGAGGACGCGTCCGACATCGAGAAGGAGCTCTACATCTCCCTGCTGGTCGACCGCGAAACCTCGCGCGTGGCCGTGGTCGCCTCCACCGAAGGCGGCATGGACATCGAGGAAGTGGCCCACTCCACGCCCGAGAAGATCCACACCATCCAGATCGACCCGGCCACCGGCGTCTTCCCGCACCACGGCCGGGCCCTGGCGCAGGCGCTGAACCTCAAGGGCGACCTGGCCAAACAGGCGGCCGTCCTGCTCGGCCAGCTCTACAAGGCCTTCGTCGACACCGACATGGCCATGCTGGAGATCAACCCGCTGATCATCACCGAGGCCAAGGAAGGCGAAGCGCAGCAGCTGCGCGTGCTCGACGCCAAGGTCAGCTTCGATTCCAACGCCCTCTACCGTCACAAGGACATCGTCGAACTTCGCGACATCAGCGAGGAGGACGAGAAGGAGATCGAAGCCTCCAAGTACGACCTGTCCTACATCACCCTCGACGGCGAGATCGGCTGCATGGTCAACGGCGCGGGCCTGGCCATGGCGACGATGGACATCATCAAGCTCTACGGCTCCGAACCGGCCAACTTCCTCGACGTGGGCGGCGGCGCCTCGAAGGAGAAGGTGACGGCGGCGTTCAAGATCATCACCTCCGATCCGTCGGTGAAGGGAATTCTCGTCAACATCTTCGGCGGCATCATGCGCTGCGACATCATCGCCGAGGGCGTGATCGCCGCGGTGAAGGAAGTCGGGCTGAAGGTGCCGCTGGTGGTGCGCCTAGAAGGCACCAACGTGCAGCAGGGCAAGGACATCCTCAACAACTCGGGCCTGGCGGTGATCGCCGCCAACGACCTCGCCGACGCGGCCGACAAGATCGTCAAGGCGGTCCGCGCCGCGGCTTAGCGGAGAACAGCCTGCGGCGGAGCGCCGCGCGCGCTCCTGCTCTGCTTGCAGACGGACCCGGGTTGAGGCGCCGTGGAAGGGTCATGCGCACCCTTCCGCCTCTCCTCGCCCTGGTCCTGGCCGTTTGCGTCGCTGGCGTCGCCTTTGGCGCACCCGCCAGGAGGTCGGCCGACCAGAGCCCGCCGACGGCTCAGCCCGACGCCACGCTGGTCGCACCCGATCCCGTTGCGCCGCCGCCGTCCAATCCCGCTCCCACCAGCGCCGTGCAGATGCAGTCGATCGGCCCTATCGGCGGCCCTATCGGCGGCCCCATCGGCGGCCCGGTCAGCGGCTCGACCGCCAGCGCCCTGCTCGCCGTGGCCAACGGGGGCGCGCAGGCGCCGCCGGCGACGGCCGTCGCGCCGTTGGCGCTCACCCCGCCGCCGGTCTCCGCAGGCCCGGTTCCTGTTCCGGCCCCGGCCCCGGCCCCGG
>CAILTK010000052.1 GCA_903837135.1 uncultured Caulobacterales bacterium | reverse complement strand
GTCGATCCGCATATCGGGCTCTTGCACCGGGGCACCGAAAAGCTGATCGAGCACAAGACCTATCTGCAAGCGATTCCCTATTTCGACCGGCTCGACTATGTCGCGCCGATGAATCAGGAGCATGCCTTCTGCCTGGTGATCGAGAAGTTGCTGGGCCTGGACGTGCCCAAACGCGGCCAATATATCCGCGTGCTTTATTCCGAGATCGGCCGGCTTCTCAATCACCTTCTCAACGTCACCACCCAGGCCATGGACGTGGGCGCGCTGACCCCGCCCTTGTGGGGCTTCGAGGAGCGCGAGAAGCTGATGGTGTTCTACGAGCGCGCCTGCGGGGCGCGGCTGCACGCCAACTACTTCCGCCCGGGCGGCGTGCACCAGGACCTGCCGCCGGCCCTGATCGAGGACATGAAGACCTGGTGCGCCGAATTCCCCAAGCGGCTCAACGACGTCGAGCGGCTGGTCACCGGCAACCGCATCTTCAAGCAGCGCAACGTCGACATCGGCGTGGTGTCCAAGGACGAGGCCTTCGCCTGGGGCTTCACCGGGGTGATGCTGCGCGGCTCGGGCGTGGCCTGGGACCTTCGCAAGAGCCAGCCCTACGAACTCTATGACGAGATGGAGTTCGACGTGCCCGTGGGCGTGCACGGCGACTGCTACGATCGCTACCTCTGCCGCGTCGAGGAGATGAAGCAGTCGCTGAAGATCATGAACCAGTGCCTGGAGCGCCTGGGCAAGACCCCGGGACCGGTGCTGACCGAGGACAATAAGGTCGCCCCGCCGCGCCGCGCCGAGATGAAGCGCTCGATGGAGGCGCTGATCCACCACTTCAAGCTCTACACCGAGGGCCTGCACGTGCCGGCCGGCGAGGTCTACAGCCACGTCGAGGCCCCCAAGGGCGAGTTCGGCGTCTATCTGGTGTCCGACGGCGGCAACAAGCCCTACCGCTGCCGCATCCGCGCCCCAGGCTTCGCCCACCTGCAGGCGATGGACCGCATGAACCGCGGCCACATGGTCGCCGACGTCGCCGCCATCCTCGGCTCCCTCGACATCGTGTTCGGGGAAGTCGATCGGTAGCGGCCTCTTGGGGAGTGGGCTGTGAAAAAATTCCGCTCATCCCGGCGAACGCCGGGACCCAGATCATAAGGACCTGTCGGTGGTTCATCGGGCGGCGACCGACCTTTCCAGGACGGCGCTTTACGATCTGGGTCCCAGGCGGCTTCGCCGCCCTTCGGGTCGCCGGGATGAGCGGAGTAGGGGGTTATGCCCGCGTCAGCGGGCAAGGGTTTGATCCTCCCCGACATCGTCGGCGCGCACTACGCCTGGTTCGGCGTCAGCCTGCTCGTGTCCACGGCCTTCGCGGCGATGGGATCGCCGCGAAGGCGGCGAATCATCGGCGGCGTCCGCTACCTCGCGGCCTGGGTGCTGATCGCCGGTCCGGCCCTGTTTGGAGCCATCTGCGTGCGCGGCGGCTATGCGTTGGCCCTGCAGGAGCGGGGCATGAACGGGGTTCTGGCGCAGGTGATCGGCCTTGTGGCGGGCCTGATGTTCATTCTCCTCGCCCGGATCGCTTCGATGCTCTTCCCTCCGAGCGCGTGGCTGCTTAAGGAGTGGCGGCGCGCCCACCGGGAGGCCTCGCTTCTCAGGCGCGCCTTCAGACCGAGAGTCGATTAGATGTCCGTCCGCCGCCTGGCCCAGGTGCAACCCGATAGCTTCGCCTTCTCGGCGGAGACCCGGTCGCTTGCCGACTGGTGGATCGCCAAATATCCGGAGGGCCGTCAGGCCTCGGCGGTGATCCCGATCCTGTGGCTGGTGCAGAAGCAGGAGGGCTGGGTGTCCGAACCCGCCATCCGCACCATCGCCGCCCTGCTCGGCATGCCGGTGATCCGGGTGTTCGAGGTGGCGACCTTCTACACCATGTTCCAGCTCGAGCCGGTCGGGACCAAGGCCCTGATCCAGGTCTGCGGCACCACTCCCTGCATGCTGCGCGGCGCGGGCGAGCTGATGGACGTCTGCAAGAAGAAGATCGGCGACAAGGACCATCTGTCGGCGGACGGGAACTTCACCTGGCAGGAGGTCGAGTGCCTGGGCGCCTGCGTGAACGCGCCGATGGCCCAGATCAACGACTACTATTACGAGGACCTGACCGCCGAGACGATGACGCAGATCATCGACGACTTCGCCGCCGGCAAGGCCCCCAAGCCCGGATCCTACGCCGGACGCCATACCTCAGAGCCCGCCGGCGGGGCCAAGACCCTCGGCGATCCGGCCCTCTACGACGGCTCGCTCGGCGAGCCGATCAAGAGCCTGCCCAACACGCCCGCGCCCGAGAAGGCTCAAGAGGGCGCCGCCTCGTGAGTCCCGCCCGCGCCCACGCCAGGATCGAGGCCGGCCAGCCGTGGTACTCCCTCGGCCTGCTGTTCCTGTCCCTCGGCCTCCTGGCCAACATGTTCGCGCCGGCGCTGTGGATCGGCGTGATCGACGTCCGCGATCTCTGCATCGGCTTTGTCGTCGGCCTGGGGTTCGCCATGCTGCTGACTTCGATGTGGAAGCAGGGCCGCCTGCGGCGCCGGGGCCGCGCATGACACCCGAATATCTCGCCTACCGCGATCAGATGCGCATGGTCGCCTGGCCCCTCAGGGTCGGCGGTCTGCTAGCGATCATGACCGGCTGCGGTTTCCTGGTCGGTTTTCGCTACGCCCAGTTGGCGTGGCTGATGGTTCCGGGCTTCGCCCTGATCGGCCTCGGCTGGGGCGTCTACGGCTACGCCATCTGGCAGCGCACCCAGTGGGCCAAAGCCAATCCGTACAAGGGGCCTCGCTGATATGGTCGGCATCCTCGAAGACAAGGACCGCATCTTCCTCAATCTGTATGGCTTCCAGGACTGGAGCCTGGAGGCGGCCAAGAAGCGCGGCGCGTGGAACGCCACACCCGACATGATCGCGCTGGGCCGCGACTGGATCACCGCCCAGATCAAGAACTCGGGCCTTCGGGGCCGGGGCGGCGCCGGCTTCGGCACCGGGCTGAAGTGGACCTTCATGCCCAAGGAGGTGAAGGAGGGCAAACCCCACTACCTCGTGGTCAACGCCGACGAATCCGAGCCCGGCACCTGCAAGGACCGGGAGATCATGCGGCACGATCCGCACCTGCTGATCGAAGGCTGCCTTCTGGCCTCCTTCGCCATGCAGGCCCATACCTGCTTCGTCTACATCCGCGGCGAGTACGTGCGCGAACGCGAGGTGCTGGAGGCCGCGGTCAAGGAGGCCTATGCGGCCAAGCTGATCGGCAAGGACAATATTCACGGCTGGGACTTCGACCTCGTGGTGCACCACGGCGCCGGGGCCTACATTTGCGGCGAAGAGACCGCGCTCCTGGAAAGCCTCGAGGGCAAGAAGGGCCAGCCGCGACTGAAGCCGCCGTTCCCGGCCGGGGCGGGCGTCTACGGCTGCCCGACCACGGTCAACAACGTCGAATCGATCGCCGTCGTCGGCACGATCCTGCGCCGTGGCGCGGACTGGTTCGCGGGTTTCGGCCGGCCCAACAACACCGGCACCAAGCTGATGTGCATTTCGGGCCATGTGAACACCCCCTGCAACGTCGAGGAAGCGATGAGCATCCCGTTGAAGCAGCTGCTGGAAGAGCACTGCGGCGGCGTGCGGGGCGGCTGGGGCAACCTCAAGGCCATCATTCCCGGCGGATCGTCGGTACCGATGATCCCGGCCGAGCAGTGCGAGACCGCGCTGATGGACTTCGACAGTCTGCGCGAACTGCGCTCGGGCCTCGGCACGGCGGCGGTGATCGTCATGGACCAGTCCACCGACCTGGTGCGCGCCATCGCCCGCATCGCCTACTTCTACAAGCACGAGAGCTGCGGCCAGTGTACGCCGTGCCGCGAGGGCACCGGCTGGATGTGGCGGGTGATGGAGCGGATGGCCAGGGGCGACGCCGATCCCAAAGAGATCGACATGCTGCTCGAGGTCACCACCCAGGTCGAGGGCCACACCATCTGCGCCCTCGGCGACGCGGCCGCCTGGCCGATCCAGGGCCTGTTCCGCCACTTCCGCCCCGAGGTGGAGGCGCGGATCGCCAGCTACCGGTCGGGCCGGCCGCACGTGCAGGGCGCAACCCTCGTGGCGGCGGAGTAGGGGCATGATCATTTTAGCCTCCCCAGATTTGTCATGCTCGGGCTTGACCCGAGCACCCAGCCGTCCGGAGCGCGACGCCGCCACGGCGCGGACCTTCGCTGTTGCGCGGCTCGGTCCTCGGGTCTCCGCTACGCTCCGCCCGAGGATGACTAACCAGATTGAGAGGGCGCGCTGATGCCCATCGCCAAGGTCAACGGCGTCGAGGTCGAGTTCGAGCCCGGCATGACGGTGCTGCAGGTGGCGGAGCTGGCCGGGGAGGAGATCCCGCGCTTCTGCTATCATGAGCGGCTGTCGATCGCCGGCAACTGCCGCATGTGCCTGGTCGAGGTGAAGCCCGGTCCGCCCAAGCCGCAGGCCAGCTGCGCCCTGCCGGCCGCCGACAAGCAGGAGATCTTCACCAACACGCCGATGGTGAAGAAGGCCCGCGAGGGCGTGATGGAGTTCCTGCTCATCAACCATCCGCTCGACTGCCCGATCTGCGACCAGGGCGGCGAGTGCGACCTGCAGGACGAGGCCATGGGCTATGGCCGAGACGACAGCCGCTATTCGGAGAACAAGCGCGCCGTCGAAGAGAAGTTCATGGGGCCGCTGATCAAGACGGTGATGACGCGCTGCATCCAGTGCACCCGCTGCGTCCGCTTCGCCACCGAGATCGCCGGCGTGTCCGACCTCGGCCTGATCGGCCGCGGCGAGGATGCGGAGATCACCACCTATCTCGAGAAGGCCGTCGCCTCGGAGCTGTCCGGCAACCTCGCCGACATCTGCCCGGTCGGCGCCCTGACCCACAAGCCGTGGGCCTTCAACTACCGTTCGTGGGAGCTGAAGAAAACCGAAAGCGTGGATGTGATGGACGCGGTCGGCTCGGCCATCCGCGTCGACGTGCGCGGCCCCGAGGTGATGCGCGTGCTGCCGCGCGTCAACGAGGCGATCAACGAGGAATGGCTGGCCGACAAGGCCCGCTACGCGGTCGACGGCCTGATGCGCCAGCGGCTTGACCGGCCCTATGTGCGGATCGGCGGCAAGCTCGTTGAGGCGACCTGGAGCCAGGCCTTCGCCGCGGTGGCCGGCAAGCTCAAGGCCACGGCGCCCGACCGGATCGGCGTGATCGCCGGGGATCTCTCGGCCGCCGAGGAGATGAAGGCGGCGCTGGACCTCTTCGCCGCCCTCGGGGTCAAGAGCCTCGACTGCCGGCAGGACGGCTCGGCCGCGCACCCGAAGTGGGGCCGCGAGAGCTATCTGTTCAACTCGACCATCCAGGGGATCGAGGACGCCGACGCGATCCTGATGATCGGGACCAACCCGCGCACCGAGGCGCCCCTGGTCAACGCCCGCATCCGCAAGCGCTGGATTCGCGGCGAACTGCCGATCGGCGTGATCGGCGAGCAGGCCGACCTGACCTATCCCTACGACTACCTCGGCGCCGGCGCGGCCTCGATCGCGGCGCTCGGCCAGTCGGACTCCGACTTCGCCAAGGCCTTCGCGGCCGCGGAGAGGCCGGTGGTGATCGTCGGCTCGGGCGCCCTGGCGCGCGCCGACGGTGCGGCGGTGCTGCAGCTGGCGGCCGGCCTCGCCAAGTCCGGCGGCGAGTGGAACGGCTTCAATGTCCTGCACACGGCCGCGAGCCGGGTCGGCGGCCTCGACCTGGGCTTCGTCCCTGGCGAGGGCGGCAAGACCGCGCTGCAGCTGGTGGAGAAGGGCGGAGCCGACGTGCTGGTCCTGCTCGGCGCCGACGAAATCGACCTGTCGGCGACCGGCGCCTTCGTCGTCTACATCGGCAGCCATGGCGACGCCGGCGCCCACCGGGCCGACGTGGTCCTGCCGGGCGCGGCCTACACCGAAAAGCCCGGCGTCTACGTCAACACCGAAGGCCGGGCTCAGCTCGCCGAACGGGCGATCTTCCCCAAGGGCGAGGCCCGCGAGGACTGGACCATCCTGCGGGCCCTGTCCGACCATCTCGGCGTGCGCCTGCCGTACGACAGCCTCGAGCAGCTGCGACAGGCGCTGATCACCGACCATCCGACCTTCGGCCAGGTCGACTACGCGCCGGGCCATTCGACCGCCGGGTCGTTCAGCCTCGCCGGCGTCGGCGAGAAGGGCGAGACCGCCGAGACGCCGTTCGCCAGCCCGGTGGCGGACTACTACCTCACCAACCCGATCGCGCGCGCCAGCCGCACCATGGCGGAGTGCTCCGCCCTGCACGCCACGGCCGGCCGCGCGCCGATGGCGGCGGAGTGATGATGAGCATTCTCTCCGCCATCGCCGCGCCGTTCGACGCTTTCTGGCCGACGCCGCTCGGCTGGACTGTGCTGACCGTGATCCACGTGCTCTTGATCTCGGTGGTGCTCCTGATCTGCATCGCCTTCATCCTCCTGGCCGACCGCAAGATCTGGGCGAGCGCGCAGCTGCGCAAAGGGCCCAATGTGGTCGGGCCGTTCGGCACGCTGCAGACCTTCGCCGACCTGATGAAGTTCGTGTTCAAGGAGATCGTCGTCCCGGCCGGCGCCGACAAATTCGTCTTCATCCTGGCCCCCTTGATCTCCACCGTTCTGGCCATGGGCGGCTGGGCGGTGATCCCGTTCGCGCCGGGCTGGGTGATCTCCAACATCAACGTCGGCATCCTCTACCTGTTCGCGGTGTCCTCGCTCGGCGTCTACGGCATCATCATGGGCGGCTGGGCCTCGAACTCGAAGTACCCGTTCCTGGGCGGCCTGCGCTCGGCGGCGCAGATGGTCAGCTACGAGGTCTCGATCGGCTTCGTCATCATCACCGTCATCCTCTTGTCCGGGTCGATGAACCTGGCGACCATCGTCGAGAAGCAGGCCGGGGGCTTCTGGAACTGGAACGTGTTCGGCGGCGGGGAGGGGGGCTGGTGGCATCTCGTGGCCACCGTCGTCATGTTCCCGATGATGGTGGTGTTCTTCATCTCGGCCCTGGCCGAGACCAACCGGCCGCCGTTCGATCTGCCCGAGGCCGAAAGCGAGCTCGTGGCCGGCTATCAGGTGGAGTACTCCTCGACCCCCTTCCTGCTGTTCTTCCTCGCCGAGTACGTGAACATCGTCCTGATGTGCGCGATGATCTCCATCCTGTTCTTCGGCGGATGGCAGGCGCCCTGGCCGACCCCCTACCTCGCCCACTGGTGGCCGTTCTGGGTCAGCGCCCATGGCTTTGTCCTCATGGCCGTCAAGATCCTGTTCTGGTTCTTCATGTTCGCCATGGTGAAGGCCATCGTGCCGCGCTACCGCTATGACCAGCTGATGCGGCTCGGCTGGAAGATCTTCCTGCCGACCAGCCTGGTGGCGGTGGCCGCCGTCGCCGCCTGGCGCGTGTTCGGCCCGTTGACGGGGCAAGGAGCCTGATCCGATGAGCCTCATGACCCGCGTCAGCCAGGCCGCCAAGGGGGCCATGCTGTCCGACTTCACCGGCGCCTTCTTCCTGGCCCTGCGCCAGATGGGCCGGCCGAAGGCGACCATCAACTATCCGTTCGAGAAGGGGCCGCTGTCGCCGCGCTTCCGGGGCGAGCACGTGCTGCGCCGCTATCCCAACGGCGAGGAGCGTTGCATCGCCTGCAAGCTCTGCGAGGCGATCTGCCCGGCCCAGGCCATCACCATCGAGGCCGAGCCGCGCGACGACGGTTCGCGCCGCACCACGCGCTACGACATCGACATGGTGAAGTGCATCTACTGCGGCCTGTGCCAGGAGGCCTGCCCGGTGGACGCCATCGTCGAGGGGCCGAACTTCGAGTTCGCCACCGAGACCCGCGAGGAGCTCTACTACGACAAGGCCCGGCTGCTGGCGAACGGCGACCGGTGGGAGCGCGAGATCGCGAAGGCGCTGGAACTCGATGCCCCCTATCGCTAAGACGAGCGCGGATTCGCTCCTGCTCCTCTCCCCCTCGATGGGGGAGAGGCCGGGAGTGGGGGTGAGTGCACGACAGCTGGGGAAGGGCGCGCGAGGCGCCTCCCGCGCTGTTCGCTTCGGCTGGAGTGCACTCACCCCCGTCCCCAACCCTTCCCCCATCGAGGGGGAAGGGCTTTTAGGCCAGGGAGGTTTGACGCAGTAGATGGACCTTCTGGCCCTCGCTTTTTACGTGCTCTCGGCCATCGCGGTGCTGTCCGCGCTGATGGTGGTTTCGGCGCGCAACCCCGTGCACAGCGTGCTGTTCCTGATCCTGACCTTCTTCTCGTCGGCGGGCCTGTTCGTGCTCCTGGGCGCGGAGTTCCTGGCCATGCTTTTGGTCGTGGTCTACGTCGGCGCGGTCGCGGTGCTGTTCCTGTTCGTGGTGATGATGCTGGACGTGGACTTCAGCAGCCTGCGGCAGGGCTTCGTGCGCTATCTGCCCTTCGGCGCCGTGGTCGCCCTGATCCTGGCCATCGAGATGGGGCTGACCGCCGCGGCGGTGGCGGCCCGGGGCGCCAAGCCCCTGGCGGCGGCGCCGGCGGGCGTCTCCAATACCGAGCAGATCGGCCGGGTGCTCTACACCGACTATTTCTACTACTTCCAGGCGGCGGGGCTGGTGCTGCTGGTGGCCATGATCGGGGCCATCGTGCTGACCCTGCGCCACAAGCCGGGCGTCAAGCGCCAGGACATCGCCGCCCAGACCGCGCGCACCGAAAAGAGCGGCATGCGGGTGGTCACGCCGGCGACCGGACAGGGCATTGTCGAGTGATGGGCGTCGTCGAGTGATGGGACTTTCCGAATGACCGGCCTACCCAGCGCCATCGGCCTGCCGCACTACCTGGTGGTGGCGGCCATGCTGTTCACCATCGGCGTGTTCGGCATCTTCGTGAACCGGCGCAACATCATCATCGTCCTGATGGCGATCGAGCTGATCCTGCTCGCGGTGAACATCAACCTGGTGGCCTTCTCGAGCTATCTGCACGAGGTCACCGGGCAGATCTTCGCCATGTTCGTGCTGACCGTGGCGGCGGCCGAGGCGGCCGTGGGGCTGGCCATCCTGGTCACCTTCTTCCGCAACAAGGGCGACATCGCCGTCGACCAAGCCAATGTGATGAAGGGCTGAGCGCGTGGCCAGGCTTCTCCTCATCACCTTCATCGCCGGACCCCTGCTCGGCGCGCTGATCGCCGGCCTGTCGGGACGGCGGATCGGCGACAAGGCGTCGATGGCCGTCACCACGGGCTTTCTGTTCCTGTCCTGCGCCATCGCCTGGTTCACCTTCTACCAGGTGACCTGGGGCGGCTGGACCCAGCACTTCATCGTCGAACTGTTCCCCTTCATCACCGTCGGCGACTTCCAGTCCGACTGGGCGATCCGGGTCGATACCCTGTCGGCGGTGATGGGGGTGGTGGTGACCACTGTCTCGGCCCTCGTGCACCTCTATTCCTGGGGCTATATGGCCGACGATCCGGACAAGCCCCGGTTCTTCGCCTACCTGTCGCTGTTCACCTTCGCCATGCTGATGCTGGTGAACGCCGCCGACTTCATGCAGCTGTTCTTCGGCTGGGAAGGGGTGGGTCTGGCGAGCTACCTTCTGATCGGCTTCTGGTTCAAGAAGCCCACCGCCAGCGCGGCGGCGATCAAGGCCTTCGTGGTCAACCGGGTCGGCGACTTCGGCTTCGCCCTCGGCATCATGACCGTCTACTGGATGTTCCACACCATCCGCTTCGCCGAGTTCTTCCCGCTGATCGCCGCCAAGGCCGGGACCACCTGGCATTTCGCCGCCTGGGATTTCTCCGCCCTCGATCTGGCCGGGGTCTTCCTGTTCATCGGCGCCATGGGCAAGTCGGCCCAGTTCTTCCTGCACACCTGGCTGCCGGACGCCATGGAGGGCCCGACCCCCGTCTCGGCCCTGATCCACGCCGCTACCATGGTCACCGCGGGCGTCTACATGGTCTGCCTCCTGTCGCCGCTCTACGAGTACGCGCCGGGCGCCCGCGGCCTGGTGATCGTGATCGGCGCGGTGACCTCGCTGTTCGCCGCCACGGTCGCCCTGACCCAGAACGACATCAAGCGGGTGATCGCCTATTCGACCTGTTCGCAGCTCGGCTACATGTTCTTCGCCGCCGGCGTCGGCGCCTATCAGAGCGCCATGTTCCACCTGTTCACCCACGCCTTCTTCAAGGCCCTGCTGTTCCTCGGCGCCGGCAGCGTGATCCACGCCATGCACCACGAGCAGGACATGCGGAAGATGGGCGGCCTGATGAAGCTGATCCCGGTCACCTTCGCGGTGATGACCATCGGCACCATCGCCATCACCGGCCTCGGCATTCCGGGCGTCGAGCTCGGCTTCGCCGGCTTCTACTCCAAGGACTCCATCCTCGGCGCGGCCTTCGCCTCGGGCGTCGCCGGCCAGCCGCTCGGCTATTTCGCCTGGGTGGTCGGCGTGTTCGTCGCCGGCCTGACTTCGTTCTACTCCTGGCGGCTGGCCTTCTTCACCTTCAACGGCCACGCCCGCTGGGGTCATGACGCCCACGGGCACGGCCACGACCATGCGCACGACGACCACGCGAGCGCCGCCCAGCTCGAGACCCACTCCGAGCCCGACACCCATGCGGACCACGGCCACGGCGACCATAAGCCCCACGAAAGCCCGCCGGTGATGCTGGTCCCGCTGGTGGTGCTGGCCTTCGGCGCGGTGTTCGCCGGCTGGTTCTTCTTCCGCTATTTCGTCGGCGAGGGGCAGGAGGCGTTCTGGAAGGGCGCCATCTTCAACGGCGCGCACAACCATGTGCTGGAAGCCGCCGAGCACGCGCCGATGTGGGCCGGGCTGTCGCCGCTGATCGCCGCCATCGTCGGCCTGCTGGTCGCCTTCTACATGTACATTCTGCGCGAGGGGCTGGGCGCGCGCCTCGCCGCCCGCGGCGGGCCGCTCTACACCTTCTTCTACAACAAGTGGTTCTTCGACGAGCTCTACCAGGCCACCTTCGTCAAGGGCGCCAAGGCGCTGGGCGACCTGTTCTGGAAGGGCGGCGACCAGAAGGTGATCGACGGCCTCGGCCCCAACGGGGTGTCCTGGCTGGCGGCGCAGTTCGGCAAGGGGCTGGGCTGGCTGCAGAGCGGCTACATCTACACCTACGCCTTCGTCATGCTGATCGGCGTCGCGGGTCTTCTGACCTTCGCCCTGATGACTTTGAACCGGTAGGGGCGCGTCATGACCGGCATCCCCATCCTTTCGGCCATCACCTTCGCGCCGCTGATCGGCGTCCTGGCCATCCTGGTGCTGCGCATCTTCGCGCGCCCGGGCGACGAAGACGCGGTGAAGCGCAATTCGCGCTGGATCGCGCTCTGGACCACGCTGGCCACCCTGGCGCTCAGCATATTGATGGTAGCGGGCTTCGACAGTTCGAACCCGGGCTTCCAGTTCACCGAAAGCCTGCCCTGGTTCGCCGGGGCCAGCTACCGGATGGGCGTGGACGGCATCAGCGTGCTCTTCGTCCTGCTCACCGCCTTCCTGATGCCGCTGTGCATCGCCGCCTCGTGGAAGTCGATCGAGGACCGGGTGGCCGAGTACATGATCGCCTTCCTGGTGCTGGAAGTGACCATGATCGGGGTGTTCTGCACCCTCGACCTGATCCAGTTCTACATCTTCTTCGAATTCGGCCTGATCCCGATGTTCCTGATCATCGGCATCTGGGGCGGCAAGAACAAGGTCTACGCGGCCTACAAGTTCTTCCTCTACACCCTGCTGGGCTCCGTGCTCATGCTGGCCGCCATCCTCTACATGGCGGCGGTGGCGGGCACGACCTCGATCCCCGAGCTGATGGCCTACAAGTTCGCGCCCGGGGTGCAGATCTGGCTGTTCCTGGCCTTCTTCGCCTCGTTCGCGGTGAAGATGCCGATGTGGCCGGTGCACACCTGGCTGCCCGACGCCCACGTGGAGGCGCCGACCGCCGGCTCGGTCATCCTGGCCGGGATCCTCTTGAAGATGGGGGGCTACGGCTTCCTGCGCTTCTCGCTGCCGATGTTCCCGCATGCGTCGAGCGTGTTCGCGCCGATGGTGTTCGGCCTCAGCGTCATCGCCATCATCTACACCTCGCTGGTCGCCTTCCGGCAGACCGACATCAAGAAGCTGATCGCCTATTCGTCGGTGGCGCACATGGGCTTCGTCACCATGGGCATCTTCTCCGGCAACCTGCTCGGCGTGCAGGGGGCGGTGTTCCAGATGATCAGCCACGGGCTGGTCTCCGGCGCGCTCTTCCTCTGCGTCGGCGTGGTCTACGACCGCATGCACACCCGCGAGATCGCCTTCTACGGCGGACTGGTGAACCGCATGCCCTGGTACGCGGCGGTGTTCATGCTGTTCACCATGGGCAATGTCGGCCTGCCGGCCACCTCCGGCTTCGTCGGCGAGATCCTGACCATGACCGGGGTGTACGGCGCGAGCTGGGGATCGGGCACCTGGACCGCCCTGTTCGCCGCCACCGGCGTGATCCTCTCCGCCGTCTACGCCCTCAGCCTCTACCGGCGCGTGGTGTTCGGCGAGATCGTCAATCCCAAGCTCGCCGGCATCACCGACCTCGACTGGCGCGAGGTTTGGATCTTCGTTCCGTTGATCATCGGCACCCTGGTCCTCGGCATCTACCCGCACCTGGTGCTCGGCGTGACCCAGGCCGCGGCCGAGCGGCTGGTCGACGCCTGGCGCGCGGCGGCCGGAGGCTGATGTTCTTATGACTCCGTCCCACATGCTTCAGATCGCGGGCCCCGAGGTCATCCTCGCCCTCGGCGCCCTCGCGCTCCTGGTCTTCGGCGCGTTCCGCGGCGACCGCTCCACCGGCCTGGTCTCGGCCCTGGCCGGCCTGGTCCTGCTGGGCGCCGCGGCCGCCGCCGTGGCCGCGCCGATGGGAACCCTGTTCCACGGCGCCTTCGTCGCCGACCAGGCCACCGCCTTCGCCAAGGTGGCCATGTATCTGCTCAGCGCCGTCGCCATCTTCCTCGGCGAGCGCTGGCTCAGCCGCCTGAAGTCCAGCCGGTTCGAATATCCGGTGCTGATCCTGCTGTCGGCCCTCGGCATGGGGATCATGGTCTCCGCCGGCGACCTGATCTCGCTCTACATCGGCGTCGAGCTGCAGTCGCTGGCCGCCTATGTGCTGTGCGCCTTCCGCCGCGACGACGGCAAGGCGTCCGAAGCCGCGCTGAAGTACTTCGTGCTGGGCTCGCTGGCCTCGGGCATATTGCTCTACGGCGCCTCGCTGATCTACGGCTTCGCCGGCTCGACGCATTTTCTCGAGATCGCCCGCGCCGGACATGGCGCGGCCGGAACCGGCGTGATCTTCGGCGTGGTGTTCCTGGCCTGCGGCCTGGCCTTCAAGGTCTCCGCCGCGCCCTTCCACATGTGGACGCCCGACGTCTACGAGGGCGCGCCGACGCCGGTGGTGGCCTTCATCGCCGCGGCGCCCAAGCTGGCGGCCCTCCTGGTGTTCGCCCGCGCCCTGCTGCAGGGCTTCCCGGACGCCGTCGACCAGTGGAGCCAGGTGCTGGTGGCCATCGCCGCCATCTCCATGGCCGTGGGCGCCCTGGCCGGACTGGTGCAGCGCAACCTCAAGCGCCTTCTGGCCTATTCCTCGATCCTCAACATCGGCTACGCGCTGATGGCCCTGTCCACGGGCACCGCCCTTGGGCTGCAGGCCATGTTCGTCTTCATGGTGCTCTACATGATCGACGTGACCGGCTTCTTCTCGGCGCTGGCGGCCCTGTCGCGCGACGGGCGGCCGATGGAGAAGATCGAGGACTTCGCCGGCCTGTCGCAGGAGCGGCCGGGCCTGGCCATCGTCATCACCGTCCTGTCGCTGTCGTTGCTCGGCCTGCCGCCGCTGTCGGGCTTCTGGGCCAAGTTCTACGTGTTCAAGGCGGCTCTGGCGTCGGGCCACTGGCAGATCGCCGTGTTCGGCCTCGTGGCCAGCGTGCCGGCCGCCTTCTATTACCTGCGCATCATCAAGACCATGTGGTTCGACCCCGGCGCCGGCCGCACCGACGCCCCGGCGCCCGACGCCCAGGCCGTGGCCGTGGCCTCGGCGGTGTGGGCTCTGCCCCTGGTCCTGCTCGGCCTCGCCGCGCTCGATCCCCTGGCGCAGACGGCGGCGAAGGCGTTCGGCCTCCAGTGATCCTTTATGGGATCGAGACCGGCCTGGAGACCGTCCCGGTCCTCGCCTTCGACGAGATCGACAGCACCAACGCCGAAGCCCGCCGCCGGGCCGAGGCCGGAGAGACCGGGCCCCTGTGGATCTCCGCCGGCGTGCAGACCGCTGGGCGGGGCCGGCGCGGACGCCGCTGGGACACCTCGCGCGGCAACCTCGCCGCCACCCTGCTGATCGCCACCGACGCCGGCCCGGCCGAGGCGGCCCAGCTGTCGTTCGTGGCCGCCTTCGCCATCCGCGCCCTGGCCGAGCACTATGCGCCGGCCAGCCTGGTCCGCTTCAAGTGGCCGAACGACGTGATGGTCGACGGCGGCAAGCTGTCGGGCATATTGATCGAGTCCGGCCGCAACGCCGCAGGGATGCTCTGGCTGGCGATCGGCATGGGGGTGAACCTCGCCCACGCGCCGCAGGATGTCGACCGGCCGGCGACCTCGCTGGCGGCGCACCTCAAGGCCGACGTCCCGGCGCCGCCCGGGCCGGCCGAGGCGCTGACGATCCTGTCGCAGGCCTTCGTCAGCCACGCGGCCGTCTGGACCCGCGCCGGTTTCGCGCCGCTGCGGGACGAATGGCTGAAGGGCGCCGGCGGCATCGGCCAGCCTTGCGTGGCTAGGCTCGACCGGGAGACGGTCGAGGGCGTGGCCGAGGGCATGGACGGCGACGGCGCGCTCTTGTTGCGGCTGCCCGACCGGTCGTTGCGGCGGATCTCGGCGGGCGACGTGTTCTTTCCGGCCCTACACTCGCTTGGGGTGGCGTGATGGCAAGCCTGAGCGCCCGAAATTTCCGCTCATCCCGGCGAATGCCGGAACCCGGATCGTCGAGCGCGTCCGTTGAACGGCGATCTGCCAATCACCTACCGAAATCGCCATATGATCCGGATCCCGGCGTTCGCCTGGATGAGCGGGGCTGGGGCGCCGCACAGACAATCGGAGCGGCCTAGATGCTGCTGGCCATCGAGCAGGGCAACACCAACACCCTCTTCGCCGTTCACGACGGCCATGAGTGGGTGGCGCAGTGGCGTTCGGCCACCGAGTCGACCCGGACCGCCGACGAATACGCCGTCTGGCTGAGCCAGCTTCTGACCATGCAGGGCCTGGCGCTGGGCGCCCTGACCGGCTGCATCGTCTCCAGCGTGGTGCCGCAGTCGATCTTCAACCTGCGCAATCTCGCCCGCCGCTATCTGAAGGTCGAGCCCCTGGTGATCGGCGAGAACGCCGAGCTCGGCGTCCCCATCCGCATCGACAAGCCGTCGGAGGCGGGGGCCGACCGGCTGGTCAACGCCATCGGCGCGCACGTGATGTATCCCGGCGACCTGATCGTCATCGACAGCGGCACGGCCACCACCTTCGACATCATCTCCGGAGATGGGGGCTTCGAGGGCGGCATCATCTCGCCCGGCATCAATCTGTCGATGCAGGCCCTGCACGAGGCCGCCGCCAAGCTGCCGCGCGTGGCCATCCGCCGGCCCGAGGGCAACCACGTGATCGGCCGCGACACGGTCAACGCCATGCAATCGGGCGTGTTCTGGGGGTATGTCGGCCTGATCGAAGGCCTGGTGATGCGTATCAAGGCCGAATGGGATAGGCCCATGACCGTGGTCGCCACCGGCGGCGTCGTCTCCCTGTTCGAGGGGGCGACCGACAAGATCGACAAGTTCGATCCGGATCTCACCATCCGCGGCATGCTCGAAGTGTGGCGGCGGAACGGCGGACGAAGCGGATGAGGTCGCTTATTGCTCCTCTCCCCCTCGAGGGGGGAGAGGCTGGGAGTGGGGGTGGGTGCACCCCGTTTCACGGTAGAGCGCGTAAGGCGCCTCCCGCTCCCTATATCCAAAGCTCGGTGCACCCACCCCCAACCCCGGCCCTTCCCCCCTCGAGGGGAAGGGAGATCGGTAACTCATCATGACTCCCGCCCCCGACGACGAACTCGTCTTCCTGCCGCTCGGCGGGTCGAACGAGATCGGCATGAACTTCAACCTCTATGGCTACGGTCCGCCGCACGCGCGCAAATGGGTGGTGGTCGATCTCGGCGTCACCTTCGGCGACCTGACCACGCCGGGCGTGGAGATCATCATGCCTGATCCGCGCTATATCGAGGACTATGCCGACGACATCCTCGGCATCGTGCTCACCCACGCGCACGAGGATCATATCGGCGCCGTCGGCTGGCTGTGGGAGCGGATTCCCGCGCCGCTCTACGCCACGCCCTTCACCGCCTTCCTGCTGCGTGAAAAGCTGCGGGACGCCGGCATTCTCGACGAGGTCGACCTGACCGTGGTGCCGCTCGGCGGCAAGATCGAGCTCGGCCCGTTCGAGATGGAGCTGATCACGCTCACCCACTCGATCCCCGAGCCCAACGGCCTGTCGATCAAGACCCCGCTCGGCACCATTCTGCACACCGGCGACTGGAAGATCGACCCGGATCCCTTGCTCGGCGCCCCCACCGACATGGACGCCATCCGCCGGCTCGGCGACGAGGGCGTGCTGGCCATGGTGTGCGATTCCACCAACGTCTTCGTCGACGGCCGCGCCGGCTCTGAGGCCGAGGTGCGTGAGCATCTGGGCGCCCTGATCGGCTCCCTGAAGGGCAAGATCGCCGTCGCCTGCTTCGCCTCCAACGTGGCGCGGATGGACACCACCATCCGGGCCGCAGAGGCTGCGGGTCGCCGGGTTTGCCTGGTCGGCCGCTCCATGCACAGGATGGCGGCGGCGGCGCGCTCGGTCGGCCTGTTCGAGGGCGTGCAGCCCTTCATCTCCGACGCGGAGGCGGGCTTCTTCCCCAGCGACTCGGTGCTCTATCTGTGCACCGGCAGCCAGGGCGAGGCGAGGGCGGCCCTGTCCCGGATCGCCTCGGGCGATCACAGCCATGTCAGTCTTGGCAAGGGCGACCACTGCATCTTCTCCTCGCGGGTGATCCCCGGCAACGAGGTCGGCATCCGCAATATGCAGAACAAGCTCGCCGACCGCGGCGTGCGCCTCTACACCGAGCGGGATCATCCGGGCATCCACGTCTCCGGCCATCCCTGTCGGGACGAACTCAAGGAGATGTACCAGTGGGCGCGGCCGCGCATCGCCGTGCCGACCCACGGCGAGCGCCGCCATCTGCTCGAGCACGCGGCCTTCGCCGCCGACCTGCAGGTGCCCGAACAGGTCAGCCCGCGCAACGGCGACATGGTGCGCCTCGCCCCCGGCCGCGCCACGATCATCGACGAGGTGCCGGCCGGCCGGCTCTACCTCGACGGCGGCAAGCTGACCGGCTCGGACGACGAGCCCCTGAAGGAGCGCCGCCACGCCGCCGCCAACGGCGTGCTGATGGTGGCGGTGGCCATCGACGGCAAGGGGCGGCTCTCATCCGACATCGAAGTGCGCTCGATCGGCCTGCCCGGCGACGACGACGCGCCGCTGGAGGATCTGCTCGACCGGCTGGCCGATGCGGCGGAGGACGCGCTGAAGCGGCTCGACAAGGAGGCCCGCGACGACGACGAGCGCGTCGAGCAGGCCGTCGCCCGCGCCCTCAAGAAGCTCAGCCAGCGCCTCTGGAACCGTCGTCCGGTGGTCGAGACCCTGGTGGTGAGGGTCTAGACCGGGCCTCCGGCGCCGCCAGGCCTGCCTCGACGGCTCAATAGGGTTCGACCCGCATCGCCAATGCCTGCCGCGGCTGAAGGGTGATCCGCGCTTGGGGAAAGACGGACGGTGCGTCCGCCAGCGTGAAGCGAAATCCCGGCAGGATCGTCGCGAGGACAGTCAGAATCTCCTGAACCGCGAACCCCTGGCCGATGCAGATGCGAGGGCCCAGACCGAACGGGATGAAGCTGCCCCGGGGAAACAATTCGGCTCCGGGCAGTAGGAAACGTTCAGGACAGAACGAATCCGGCTGGGGCCAGAGCCCGCGATGGCGATGCACGATCCAAGGCGAGATCACGATCTGCGCGCCCGCTGGAATCTCGCGTTCGCCGGCCCGATCCGGGCCAAGGGCTTCGCGGCCCATGAACGGTGCGGGTGGATAGAGGCGCAGAGTCTCGTTTATGACCGCGCGGGTAAAGACGAGACGGTCGAGATCGCTGCGAGTCACCGATCCCCCCTTGAAGACGCTTCGCACCTCTTCCCGCGCCCGCTCCGCAGCCTCCGGGAACAGGGCCAGCAGGTACAGCGTCCAGGCCAGGGCGTTGCCGGTGGTCTCGTGTCCCGCCGCGAGAAAGGTCAGCACGTTGTCGGACACCGCCTCGGGCGGAAGGGATCGTCCGTTGGTCGGATCCGGAGCGGCCATCAGGCGATCGAGCAGATCGACGATTTCTCGATCCGACTCCTGTTCGCGTTCGCCGACCACCCGATCGACGACGCTGCGAAACGCCTGCAAGGCCGGCCGCGCCCGCAGGCGCGCCGGCGTGGGAAGCCAAGGCGGAAGGTTGAGCAGACCGGCGAGATCGAGGCGTCCCAATGTCTCGAAATAAATCGCCATATGGGCGTGGACCCGGATCCTGTCCTCGTCGAGCGCGCCGGAGAACACTGTCCTGGAGACGATCTCATAGGTCAGCCGCTGGAACTCCGCGACAAGGTCCAGAGGCGTCGAGGTATCTCCGCGGGTCCGCCAACGATCGGTCATGGCGTTGGCCGCCGAACTCATGTCGTCGAACAGCGCGCCGATGGCGCGGGGGCTGAACAGAGGCGCGGCGATCCGGCGAGCGCTTCGCCAGGCTTCCCCCTCGGCGGTCAGGAGGCCGTCCCCGAGCGCGGGCTGGAGCAGTCGGCGTTGCTGAACGCTCTTTCGATAGTTGGTCGCGTTGTCGACCAGGATGTGCTGGATGGCGGCCGGATCGTTGACCAGCAGGAGTCTGCGTCCGCTGCGACCGATCTCGAGGGTCCGGGCTTCGTAGGCGCCCTCGGGAAAGGCGGTGATCGGATTTTGGCGGAGCGCCTTCAGCGCGGCGAGCCATCCGAGTGGACGTTCGGGCGGAACCGGGGCCGCCGGCCGCACGGGCGGGATCGACTTCCCCCGAAGACGGCGGTTTGGCTCCGCCGCCAACTGCGCTGCGAGGTCGATGGCGGGCGATCGTTCGCGCCAGCTCATTTGGGTAACACGCCCGCCTGATCGGCCTTGGTCCTGAGCGACTGAGCCTGCGGCAAGGCGTCTCGGCAGGGCTGGGAAAGGGCGGCGGCATGGCTCTGCAGACAGGCCAGCACGCGCCCGCCGCCGGGTATGACGCCGTTGCACAGGTGGTTGAAATCGGCGCGGCAGATCTTGGCGAGCGCCATCCCCTGGGCGCGCATATCGGGGGTGACCTGGGCCGCCGCCATCATCGGGATCACGAGGACGGCGCAAGCGATGAGAAGAGGGCGGCTGAGACGGACGAACCGGGACATTGTGAAGCCTTTCAGTCTGGCGTGGGGGTTCAGGCGAGCAAGGATGTCGGCGCCCTGGCGCGGGGCGTCGCCTCGAAGGCGCTCGGCGGCGAGAACAGGATGGCGAGGACGCGGCGCGCGCTCTTCGCCTTGCGGAGTTCGGTGTAGATCGCCCTCCATTCGCCGAGGGCGATCCGGAAGGGATTGAGCGTCGGGACGCCGCCCACCAGACCATAGCGCAGCGGCTCGCCATGCGGCCCCTCGGTGAAGGTGCCGAACAGGCGGTCGAACACGATGAGGACGCCGCCGTAGTTCTTGTCGAGGCAATCCGCGTTGGAGGCGTGGTGCACCCGGTGGTGGGCCGGCGTGTTCAGCACCCATTCCAGCACGCCCAGGCGACGCACCAGCTCAGTGTGGATGAAGAACTGGTAGAGGAGATTGAGCCCCAGCATGGCGGTGATGGCGAGTGGATGAAAGCCGATCCAGGCCAGGGGCAGGAAGAAGAGGAAGTTGCCGGTGATGGCGCCGGTCCAGCCGAGCCGGATCGCCGCGGTGAAGTTCAGCCGGGTAGCGGAGTGGTGCACCGAATGGGTGGCCCAGAACCAGCGGATGCGGTGCGAGGCGCGATGCTGCCAGTAGTAGAAGAATTCAGCGCCGACAAAGAGACCGACCAGGGCGAGCGGGGCCGCCTGATCGAAGGTCAGGAGGCGATGGGCGTAGACGAAGGTGAAGGGAACCGCGACCAGGAGCGCTTCCGCGCCGCGCAACAGGTTCTGACCCAGAGCGACGCCGAGGGAGGCCCCGCTTTCCTTCAGGTCATAATTGTCCCGCTGGGCGAGCCGGCTGGCTCCATATTCCAAGGCCATGAGGCCGAGCGCGATTCCAAGGACGATGAATCGCGCTTGCGGTCCAAGGATTGAAGCGAGGTTGTGCATGGAGGTGTCCGGAAGTGGGGGGCCGGGCGGCGGGGAGCCGCCCGGCCCATCAGGAGCGGGTTATTGAGGCGGGGTGACCGAAGCCGACCCGCTTCGCGAATAGCTGCCGCCGTTCGGTCCCGTGCCGGTGGCGCTCGACGAGCAGGCCCCGTTGGCGCAGGTGGACGAGCCCTGCCGGCTCCACGTGCGACCAAGCAGTCCTGTCCCGCTGCTCTGAGAAGAGCAGGAGCCGTTGGCGCACGACGCCGATCCGCCGCGGCTGAAGCTCTGGCCGTACGGGTTCGTGCCGCCGCGCTGCCAGGTGCAGGCGCCGTTGGCGCATTGGGTGCTGCGGTTATAAGTCCCGCCGCGCGGGCCCGTGACGGCGGCCTGACGGGAGAAGGGGCCGGCGTCGGCGGGCGCGGTGGCGCTCAGGGACAGGGCGGTGGCGGCGAGGGCCAGAAGAGCGAAGGACTTGGTCATGGCGTTTTCTCCATTCGTTAAAGCCTCCAGGGTGAGGCCACGGGAGAAGAATGGCGCCGCAGCGCCACCGCGGTTTGAGCGGTGGGTAAAGATGAGTATCGTCTGGTCAATGGCGTGTAACAGTGTGTAAGCCAGCGTGGGCGCGCCCTCGGTCCACCGCCTGTCAGGCTGGAATCCTTCGTCGAAAGCACAGTGTCGCGCGCAAGCCGCCCGAAGGTATGTTGGCGAGGCGAAGCTCTCCTGAGACGCTCTCCACCAGCCCCTTCACGATCGCCAGGCCCAAGCCCGCGCCGCCGGTCGAGCGGGCCCGCGAGACCTCCAGCCGCTCGAACGGGCGGGTGATCTGTTGCAAGGCCGCGTCCGGTACGCCGGGACCGTCGTCCTCCACAGACACGCTGATCCGCCCCTCGGTCGATTCAAGGCTCACGCGCGCGACGCCGCCGTAGCGCAGAGCATTGTCGACCAGGTTCGACAGCATGCGACGATAGGCGAGGGGCGCGCACTGGGCGATCACCGCGCCGTCCGGGAGGGACCCGCACAGCGTCACCGCTTCGCCCATGTCCACCCTCAGAGCCACAAACTCCGCGGTCTCTTCACGCAGATCGGCAAGGTTGGTCTCATCGGCCGCACGTGTGGCGTTCTCCGCGAACAGCAGGATATCGTCGAGGAGTTGCGACATCTCCACGAGATCACGCTCGGCGCGCACCCGCTGCTCGACGTCGGATATGAAATCGACGCGCAGGCGCAAACGGGTCAGATAGGTGCGCAGGTCATGGGCGATGGCGCCAAGGACGCGGGTGCGATCTTCCACAAGGCTGCGGATGCGGTGCTGCATCTCGTTGAAGGCCTTGGAGAGTTCACGCAATTCCCGCGGCCCCTTGGCGGGAAGCTCGGGCGTCTGACCATCCAGCGAGAAATCTCTGACGGCGAGCGCCAACTGATTGACCGGGCGGGCGGTCTGGCGAACGGTGATGGCGAGGGCGCAAAGCAGGACCAGAGCCACCAGGCTGGCCGCCGCCATGACCCGCGCCACATAGCTGCGCACCAGGGCGGGCGGCCGCCGTTCGATCACCAGGACGGCGCCGTCACGAAGGCGGATGGACATCTCTACGGAGGCGGCGGGGGAGTTCACCGCACGAATGGCCAGAAAGGCTGGAAGCCATCCCTTGTGCAAATCGACCCGGAACGGCCGATCCTGTAGAGCGTCCCCATAGCGCTTGAACAGACCTTCGAGCTTGGGCGCCCGAGCCAGTTCCGGGGGGACGGCCGGAAAATCCGGCTGCAGCCGAACCGAGACGGTGCTGGTGTTCAGGGCCTGAAGGACCTTGGGCCTGGCGGAGGGCGGCGATGCTTCCAGCGCCTCGACGATGGCGATGGTTTCCTGGGGCACCGGGAGCGTGAAGAGGCCCGCCTGGGAATCCCCAGGACGCGGCCACAACATGACGGCGCCGAAGGCCAGGGTCGCCAATACGAAGCTGCCCAAAAGCACCGCCGTGATCCTGGAGACCAGGTTGTCGGTGACGAGCGGCAGGGCGAGCATGACGTCAACCGACTTCGCGCTGCACCACGGGCGCGAACAGATAACCGCCGCCCCGCACCGTCTTGATCATCGAAGGGTCGGCGCTGTCGTCGCCGAGCTTGCGGCGCAAACGGCTGAGCTGGACATCCACCGCGCGGTCAAACGGGGTCGCGCTGCGACCGCGGGTCCAGTCCAGCAACTGATCGCGATTCAGCACGCGCTGCGGATGCTGCAGAAGGACCAGCAGCAGATCAAACTCTCCGCCGGTGAGAACGGCGGGCTCGCCATCTGGTCCGGTGAGGTCGCGACTGCCGGCGTCGAGCGTCCATCCGGCGAACCGATAGATCTCGCGACCCTCCGTGTGGGCGGCAGGCGGCCCGCCCCGTGTGCGACGGAGTATCGCCTTCACCCGCGCCACCAGTTCGCGGGGATTGAAGGGTTTGGGCAGATAGTCGTCGGCGCCGACCTCAAGTCCGACGATACGATCGATATCGTCCCCCTTGGCGGTGACCATCAGCACCGGGATATCGCCGCGCGCGCGCAGCCGTCGGCAGACCGAAAGGCCGTCCTCGCCCGGCATCATCACGTCGAGCACGACAAGGTCCACGCGTCGGCGGGCGATCAGTCGATCGAGATCGGCGGCCGTGGGACAGGGCGCCGCTTCGAAACCCTCGCGCTTCAGAAGGTCCACGACCAGGGCGCGAATTTCAACATCGTCCTCGGTGACGGCGATCAAGGTGTCTTCTGTCATGTCGCAAGCTTGCCCGATCCGCTCGCAGGAACGAAGCGTCCAGGCCGGCCCGTTACACTTTGATGCAAAACGTCGTGAGCGGGCAAACGCGTGCTTACGGTCAAGCTCCAACCTGGCGACATCGACCAAGCCGTCGAGACCAAACAGGAGCCAAAAATGAACGTCTTCAAGACCGCCCTCGCCCTCGGGCTGACCCTGGCCGTGGGCCTCATCGCCGCCGACGCGTCCGCCCAGACCGTCTCCGGAGGCCGTGAGGCCCCCAGCGGGCGCGGCTATAACTACAGCGCCACCAAGACCGGCAACACCACGACCGGCAGCGTTCAGACCAACGGCGGCTACGGCGCCACCGTCAGCCACACGGGCGGCGTCAACGCCTATGGCGCGCGGGCCGGCACGACCACGGTCACCACCAACAACGGCACGTCGATGACGACGAAGTCCGGCTATGCCCATGGCGTCGCCGGCGGCACGGTCGCGGTTACGTCCCCGACCGGCCAGACGGTCCACGCCGGCGGAGCGGTTTACGTCCCCCACTGATTGAGCGTGAGACCCGCGGCCGCCCCACGCCTGGACAGCCCCCACCCGGGCGTTGGGGCGGCCGCACCGTCGATCCGAACAGGGGCCAAGCCTCGACGAGATCACACCTCAAGCCTGCGGGAACGGCTTCACTCAGGCGGATACCAACCCCTTCAACCGGGCGAGGCTCCAGCGGTCGGTGGCGCGCCTACAGCCCTTCGGACTTTCCGGGGTGACGACGCTTGTGGTTGGTTGGTAGGTGTGGCCCTGGGTGTGGCCAGGAGACTCTCATGATCGGCAAACTGAACCACGTGGGCGTGGCGACGCCTTCGATCGAGGACAGCGTCAGGCTCTATCGCGACATGCTGGGCGCCACCGACATCGGCGAGAAGTTCTCCATGCCCGACCAGGGGGTGTGGGTCTGTTTCGTCAACCTGCCCAATGCGCAGATCGAACTGATCGAGCCCTATGACGACGCCTCGCCGATCAAGAACTTCCTCAAGACCAATCCGGCGGGCGGCCAGCACCACGTCTGCTTCGAGGTCGAGGACATCCTCAAGACCCGCGACGAGATGAAGGCCAAGGGCGCGCGCGTCCTCGGCACCGGCGAGCCCCGCATCGGCGCCCACGGCGTGCCGATCATCTTCCTGCACCCCAAGGACATGGGCGGCGTTCTGGTGGAGCTGATGGAGACGCCGAAGGGCGCGCACTGAGGCCGCTTCGGCGCCTCCCGCCGCTAAGCCTGGGCCGAGGGGAGAGGTGTCGGGGGCGCGATCATCCCTATCCCCAGCGCCGCGGCGTTGGCGCTCAGGTAAGGCCAGTAGCCGGTATCCGGATAGTGCTGGTAGACGAGTTCGGTCTGCCAGGTCGCCGGCTGATCGGTGTTGCTCGCCTTGTCGTAGATCATCGTCGCGACGGGCGTGGTGAAAGCCGGGATCACGTTGTAGCCGGGCTGCTGGTAGCTCGTGGCCGCGGTCAGGGCGATGAAGGCGTCGACGCAGTCGTTGGGCGTCGGCACGGCGGCGCCCCAGAGGTTCTTGATTCCGCCGAGGTCCGCCCAGGCGTAAGGAACGACATCGTTGGTGTTGACCCACATGTTGACGCCCAGCGGATAGGCGGGCGTATCCCCGGGCGCGCAGGCGGCGTCGTTGTAGAGCGCGACGAAGGCCGGGTTGCCGGCCGTCGTCGGCGCGAACGGATTTCCGAGCACCGCGTAGGAGGTGATGTTGGCGTTCTGGGAAAGGACCCCCGCCAGATACACTGTCATCACCTGCGTCAGGCAGCCGCCGAGGCTATGTCCGGTGACCACCACCGGCGCGCCGGTAGTCTGCACGAAGGTCGAGATGAAGTCGCCAAGGGTCTGGCTGTCGTACGCCTGAGCGGTGATCCGTTGCAGGGCGGTGGAGGTCCCCAGCGCGATCTTGGCGCCGGTCGCCGACCGGTTGCTCGGGAAGCTCCAGTCCACTTCGACCGCCACGTCGAGGTCCTGCATCACCTGCTGCGCGTTCATATTCACGCTTAACGCGAGATCCGTGCCGCGCAGGACGACGACGGCGAAGAGCGGCGCTTTGTTCGCATCGCTGAGCACGGCCACATAGCAGAGGTTGGCGCCGCTGAGGTTGTTGGGGTTGGCCGCGTCGCTCACCGGCCCCCAGGGACAGCTCCACGTTCCCGAAACGCCGTCCGGGACCGGCATGTCTTCGACGGCGTCTATGATGCCGGAGACTTCCGGCGCATAGGCCAGCCACGCCAGACTCAGGTAACAGAGCCCATAGAAGGGGCCGTTCAACGTAGGCGTCGGTGCTGAAACAGTCATCTTGTTCGATCCTTTTGCTTCATTTGCGTCCTCCGGCGTGAGCGGAGGGCTCGGTGCATGGGAAAATCGTTACAAACACAATGTGTTCTGGACGACGTCTTGGACCTGACGCGACGGATCCGGCCGCGTGGAGCGCGGGCGATAGGTTGGAGGCGATGCTTTGAAGAGTGGCCGGGAAGAGTCGCCGGCCTGCGTCCGGCCGAGACCGAAGTGTTCCGCGGTCCGCCGACCGGCCCCGTCTCTTTTTTCGCCAACCCCCGTCCGCCCGCGGATCGTGCCTTACCTTTGGTTGATCGGCCACCCCATCAATTGTGAACAATCTTCAGCGATCGCGGGCGGCGACGCCGGAAATCCGGGGTTCAGCCGGGACCCATTGCGGCGTAGAACCCACCCATGGACCTCCTGTTCTCCGCCTCCGTCTTCCTGGTCATCTGGTGGACCGTGCTGTTCGCCGTCCTGCCGCTCGGGGTGAAGAGCCATCACGAGGCGGGGATCGAGGTCCCGGGCGGGGGCGATCCGGCGTCCCCGATCAACCCGAACCTGAAGCGCAAATTCTTCACCACCACCTGGGTTTCGGTGCTGATCTTCGCCGTGGTGTGGGTCTGCTTCACCTTCCACCTGATCAAGCTGCCGACCTACTGAGGCCACGGTTTCGCCCGGCTTCGTTGCCATGCCGGACCGGCGCGGGCTAAGAGCGGGCGCCCGCCGGACGTTTCGTGGCCAAAGGAATCCCTTCTGATGCGCCTGTCGCGCTTTCTGCTCCCCGTGCTGAAGGAAACCCCGTCGGAGGCGCAGATCGCCTCCCACCGGCTTATGCTGCGCGCCGGCATGATCCGCCAGGAGGCGGCCGGCATCTACGCCTGGCTGCCGCTGGGCTTTCGCGTGCTGAAGAAGATCGAGCAGATCGTCCGCGAGGAGATGGACCGGGCCGGCGCGGTGGAGATGCTGATGCCGACCCTGCAGCTCGCCGACCTGTGGCGGGAATCCGGCCGCTACGACGCCTATGGCCCGGAGATGCTGCGCCTCACCGACCGGCACGAGCGCGAGTTGCTTTACGGGCCGACCAACGAGGAGATGATCACCGAGATCTTCAGGGCCTATGTGAAGAGCTACAAGGCCTTGCCGCTGAATCTCTATCACATCCAGTGGAAGTTCCGCGACGAGCAGCGTCCGCGCTTCGGCGTCATGCGCGGCCGCGAATTCCTGATGAAGGACGCCTATTCCTTCGACCTCGACGAGGCCGGGGCGCGGCGTTCCTACCAGCGCATGTTCGTCGCCTATCTGCGCACCTTCGCCCGCATGGGCCTGACCGCCATCCCCATGCGGGCTGAGACCGGCCCGATCGGCGGCGATCTCAGCCACGAGTTCATCGTCCTCGCCGACACCGGCGAGAGCGTGGTCTATTGCGACAAGCGGGTGCTGGATCTGCCGATTCCGGACGAGACGGTGGACTACGCCGGCGACCTCACGCCGATCGTCGAGGAATGGGGCGGTCGCTATTACGCCGCCACCGAGGACGTGCACGACCCCAGCCTGTTCGAGCGGACGCCCGAGGACCAGCGGCTGCAGACGCGCGGCATCGAGGTCGGCCAGGTGTTCTACTTCGGCGACAAATACGCCGTGCCGATGAAGGCGACGGTGACCGGCCCGGACGGCGTGGAGCGACCGATCCACGGCGGCAGCTATGGCGTCGGCGTGTCGCGCCTGCTCGGGGCCATCATCGAGGCCAGCCACGACGACGCCGGCATCATCTGGCCCGACGCGGTGGCGCCCTTCGGCGTCGGGATCATCAACCTTCGCGCCGGCGACGCCGACGTGGACCTGGCCTGCGAGACCGCCTACGCCCAGCTGCAGGCGGCGGGCCTCGATCCCCTCTACGACGACACCGACGAGCGCCCCGGCGGCAAGTTCGCCACCATGGACCTGATCGGCCTGCCCTGGCAGCTGATCATCGGCCCCAAGGGGCTCAAGGACGGCGTGGTCGAACTCAAGCGTCGCGCCACCGGCGAGAAGCGAACCCTGCCGATGGCCGAGGCCCTGGCGGAGCTGACCCGGCTGTGAGTAGGGCTCGCGCGAATCTTAGCTGCTCCCCCTCTGGGGGCGCTGTCGCGAAGCGACTGACGGGGCGGCGCTGCGCGAGGCCGCGCGCTCGGCGCGTGCCCGATCTACGGCGCGCCGGCAGCTCGGGGTGGCGCTGCTCCCCCAGTCGGCTACGCCGACAGCTCCCCCAAGGGGGGAGCAGCGGGGGGCTCGAATGACTCCCATCCCTCACGCCGGACCGTTCAGCGCCTGGGAGCGGGCGCTGGCCATGCGTTATCTGCGCGCGCGGCGGAAGCAGGGCGGGGTGACGCTGATCGCCATCATCGCCGTGGCCGGGATCGCCCTGACCGTGTTCGGCCTGGTGTCGATCATGAGCATCATGAACGGCTTCCGCTCCGACCTGCTCGGCCACATGCTGGGCTTCAACGGGCACATCTATGTGCAGGGGCCGGCGATCAACGGGCCCGGCCGCGACGCGCTGATCTCACGCATCCGCGCCGTGCCGGGCGTGACCCAGGCGGTGCCCAAGGTCGAGGCGCAGACCGTGGCCATGGCGCACGGCCCGGTGGGATTCGCCATCGTGCGCGGTCTGCGTCCCGAAGACGTGCGCGCCACCCGGCTGGTGTCGCAGAACCTCAAGTCGGGCTCGATGAAGGGGTTCGGCGAGGGCGACTACGGCGGCGACATGATCCTGATCGGCTCCAAGCTGGCCGACAATCTTGGGGTCACCGCCGGGGACGACATCACCCTGGTCTCGCCGTCCGGCCAGGTCACCGCCTTCGGCTCCGCTCCACGCAGCAAGGCCTATACCATCGCCGCCACCTTCTCGGTCGGCGTCTCCGAATACGACCAGGCCTTCATCTACATGCCGCTGGCGCAGGCCCAGCAGTTCTTCGGCCGCCAGGGCGCCATCGACGAGGTGGAGATCAAGACCGAGGATCCCGACACCATCGACCACCTACTGCCGGCGATCGAACAGGCCGCCGGCCCGGGGACCATCGTCAGCGACTGGCGTGGCCGCAACAAATCCTATTTCAACGCCCTGCAGGTCGAGCGCACCGCCATGCGGCTGATCCTGATGATCGTGGTGGCCATCGCCGCGCTCAACATCATCTCGGGCCTCGTCATGCTGGTGAAGAACAAGGGGCGCGACATCGCCATCCTGCGCACCATGGGCGCGGGCCGGCCGGCCATTCTGCGCATCTTCCTGATGGTCGGCGCCACCCTCGGCCTGGTCGGCACCGCGCTCGGCGTCGCCGCGGCCCTGCTGTTCTGCACCTTCATCGAGCCGATCCAGCAGGCGCTGAACCGGCTGACCGGCGTCAACACCTTCAATTCCGACGTCTATCTGCTGTCGCGCATCCCGGCCAAGATCGACTGGCCCGAGGTGACGGTGATCGTGATCTTCTCGGTGGTGATGAGCCTGCTCTGGGCCCTGTTCCCGGCCCTGCACGCCTCGCGGCTCGATCCGGTGGAGGCGCTCCGCTATGAGTGAGCCGCCTATGAGTGAGCCGCTCGCCGCGCCGGTGCTGTCCCTGCGGGGCGTCGGGCGCACCTACACCCTCGGCGACGGCGGCCACCTGCAGGTGCTGCGGGACGTCGATCTCGATGTCCGGCCCGGCGAGATCGTCGGCCTGATCGGACCGTCCGGCTCGGGCAAGTCGTCGCTGCTGCACGCGGCCGGCCTGCTCGAGAAGCCGACCACCGGGCGGGTCATCCTCGACGGGGTCGACGGCGCCACGGTCAACGAGGCGGGACGCACCAACCTCCGGCTCGGCCTGATCGGCTTCGTCTACCAGTTCCACCATCTGCTGCCGGAGTTCTCGGCGGTGGACAATGTGGCCCTTCCGCTGCGGATCGCCGGCGTCGGCAAGGGCGAGGCGCGCGAGCGGGCCAGCGGGCTGCTGACCCAGCTCGGCCTCGCCGAGCGGCTCGAGCACCAGCCGGGCCAACTGTCGGGCGGCGAGCAGCAGCGGGTGGCGATCGCCCGCGCCCTGGCCAACCGGCCGCGACTGATCCTGGCCGACGAGCCCACCGGCAACCTCGACCCCTCGACCTCGGCCCAGGTGTTCCGCAGCCTGTTCGACCTCGTCCGCCACCAGGGTGTCGCCGCCCTGATCGCCACCCACAACATGGAGCTGGCCGGCTACATGGACCGCGTCTTCGCCCTCAAGGACGGCCAGCTCATCGAGCAGCGGTAGGGGGCAAGTACGCGAGTCCTACCCCTTGTGCCCCTCGCGCCAGGCCTTAAGCGCGCCCAGCATGGTGGCGACGTGCTTGGAGGCGTCGAGGGCCGAATAGGTGGCGATCACCTTGCCGTCCGGCCCCACCAGGAAGGAGGTGCGGTTGGACGGGTGGTCCATCTTCATCATCACCGAGGCGCCCGGCACGCCCAGGGCCACGTCGTATTTGGCGATCACCTCGCCCTTGGGGTCGGCGGCCACCGGAAACTTCGACGCGCAGTCCTTGGTGGAGAAGTCCTCCAGCACCTTGATGTTGTCGCCGGAGACGCCGATCACCGTGGCCCCCAGGGCCTTGAAGTTGTCGATGTTCTCGGCGAACTCGTGGGCCTCGGCCGAGCAGCCCGAGGTGAAGGCCTTGGGGTAGAAGTAGACCACCGCCGGGCCCTTCTTCAGCGCCAAGGCCAGGTCGTAGGTGAAGTCCTTGCCGCCGAGGGCGGCGGGCAGGGTGAAGTCGGGCGCGACGGCTCCGGGCGCGAGGGCGGCGAAGGCCGGCGCGGCGAGGAGGCTGGCGAGGGTGAGGCCGGCGAGGAGGCGTTTCATCGATGTCTTCTCTGGGTTGGGGCCTTGGTCTTATCACGCCGCGCGCCGACGGTAACCACCATCCGGGCCGGTTGCGTCCGCCGCGAACGGGGGGGATTGACCCGGAACAAATAGGGAATATACGTAGAGGAACAAACGGGCAACGGAGGGCTCTGACATGTTCCGGATGGTGCGCGACTCGATGGCGCTTGCGTCGGTGGGCGGGTTGGTCTGGATGGTGGCGATGGCGGCCCAACTGGTGGGCTGACGATTCGGCGCGGAGGCCGCAATGGGCGACGGCGACCTGAGGCTCGACGAGGCCTTCGTCCATCTTAGGGTGCGCTCGGCCTATTCGCTGCTCGAAGGCGCGATCCGCGCCGGCGAGATTTCGGCCCTGGCCGCCAAGGCCGGCATGCCGGCGGTGGGCATCTGCGACCGCGCCAACCTGTTCGGGGCGCTGGAGTTCTCCCAGTACACCAAGGATGCGGGCGTGCAGCCGATCGTCGGCTGCGCCCTGCCGGTGACCGGGATCGGCGGCGTGGCCGGCGGCCGCTGGTCGCGCGCCGCCACCGTGGCCCTGTTCGCCCAGAACGAGCAGGGCTGGCTCAATCTGATGGACCTGTCGTCAGAGGCCTATCTCGCGGCCGAGGGCGACGATCCCAGCGTGCCCTGGTCGCGGGTGGCGGAGCTCAGCGACGGCCTGATCCTGCTGTCCGGCGGCCCGGACGGTCCGGTCGATCCCTTGTTCGCCGCGGGCAAGGCGGACGAGGGCAGGGCGGCGCTGGAGACCATGCGCGCGACCTTCGGCGACCGCTTCTATGTCGAGCTGCAGCGTCACGGCCTGACGGTGGAAGGCCGGGCCGAGCCCGGTCTGGTCGCCTACGCCTACGAGATGGACGTCCCGCTGGTCGCCACCAACGACGCCTATTTCGCCACCGAGGACATGCACCGGGCGCACGAGGCCCTGCTGTGCATCGCCGACGGCAGCTATCTCGGCCAGGACGACCGGCGCCGGGTCACGCCGGAGCATTCGTTCAAGTCCGCGGCGGCCATGCGCCGGACCTTCTCCGACCTGCCGGAGGCCTGCGACGCCACCCTGGAGATCGCCCGCCGCTGCGCCTTCCTCGTGCCCAAGCGCGCGCCTTTGCTGCCGAGCTTCCCCACCGAGGGCGGCCGCTCGGAGGCGGACGAACTCGCGCACCAGGCGCGCCTCGGCCTGAAGATGCGGATGAGCAAGGGGCAGGCCAACACCGCGCCGGTGGAGGCCTACGAGGCGCGGCTCGAGCTCGAACTCGGCATCATCGCCCAGATGGGCTTTCCCGGCTATTTCCTGATCGTTTCCGACTTCATCAAATGGTCCAAGGCGCACGACATTCCGGTGGGGCCCGGCCGCGGCTCGGGCGCGGGTTCGCTGGTGGCCTATGCCCTCACCATCACCAACCTCGATCCGCTGCAGTACGGCCTGCTGTTCGAGCGCTTCCTGAATCCCGAGCGGGTGTCGATGCCCGACTTCGACATCGACTTCTGCCAGGAGCGGCGCGAGGAGGTGATCAACTACGTCCAGCAGCGCTATGGGCGCGACCGCGTGGCGCAGATCATCACCTTCGGCACCCTGCAGGCGCGCGCGGTGCTGCGCGACGTCGGCCGGGTGATGCAGCTGCCGCTGGGTCTGGTCGACCGGCTGGCCAAGATGGTGCCGGCCAATCCGGCCAATCCCGTCACCCTGGCCCAGGCCATCGCCACCGAGCCGCGGCTGCAGGCCGCCCGCGACGAGGACAATTCGGTGGCCGAACTGCTGGAGATCGCGCTTAGGCTCGAGGGGCTGTTCCGCAACGCCTCGACTCACGCCGCCGGCGTGGTGATCGGCGACCGGCCGCTGACCCAGCTGACGCCGCTCTACCGCGACCCGCGCTCCGAGCTGCCGGCCACCCAGTTCAACATGAAGTGGGTCGAGAACGCCGGCCTGGTGAAGTTCGACTTCCTCGGCCTGAAGACCCTGACGGTGATCGACCGGGCGCTGAAGCATCTGGTCAAGCGCGGCGCTGGGGTCGACATGGCCTCGCTGCCGCTCGACGACGCCAAGACCTATGAGCTGATGGGCAACGCCCTGACCGTCGGGGTCTTCCAGTTTGAAGGCCAGGGCATGCGCGACACCCTGCGCCAGCTCAAGCCCAACTGCATCGAGGACGTCACCGCCATCGGCGCCCTCTACCGGCCGGGGCCGATGGACAACATCCCGGCCTTCATCGACTGCAAGTTCGGCCGCAAGCCGATCGACACCCTGCACCCGACCCTGGCCCCGGTGCTGAACGAGACCTACGGCATCATCGTCTACCAGGAGCAGGTGATGCAGATCGCCCAGATCCTGGCCGGGTACAGCCTTGGCGAAGCCGACCTCCTGCGCCGGGCCATGGGCAAGAAGAAGAAGGAGGAGATGGAGCAGCAGCGGGCGCGCTTCATCTCCGGGGCCGAGAAGAACGGCATTCCCGCCGGCCAGTCGGGGGCGATCTTCGACCTCGTCGACAAGTTCGCCGGCTACGGCTTCAACAAGTCCCACGCCGCCGCCTATGCGGTGGTCAGCTATCAGACCGGCTGGCTGAAGGCGAACGCTCCGGTCGAGTTCTTCGCCGCCTCGATGAGCCTCGACATCGCCAACACCGACAAACTGTCGGTATTCTACCAGGACGCCAAGCGGTTCGGGGTGAAGATCCTGCCGCCGGACATCAACCGCTCCTCCGCCGACTTCGACGTGGCCGACGGGGAGGTGCTCTATGCGCTGGGCGCGGTGCGCAACGTCGGCCTGCAGGCGATGGAGCATGTGGTGGAGGTGCGCCGCGCGGGCGGGGCCTTCTTCGACCTGTTCGATTTCCTCGAACGGATCGATCCCAAGACGGTGAACAAGCGGGCGCTGGAGAACCTGGCCCGCGCCGGCGCCTTCGACACCCTGCATCCGAACCGGGCGCAGATCGTCGCCGCCGCGGACACCCTGATGGCCTACGCCCAGTCGCAGGCCGCCGACCGCGACGGCGGCCAGGCCAGCCTGTTCGGCGACGCCTCGGCCGGCCGGCCCAAGCTGCCGACGGTGGAGCGCTGGAGCGGCGCCGACCAGCTCGACGAGGAGCTGTCCGCGGTGGGGTTCTACTTGTCGGGCCATCCGCTCGAGGACATGCTGCCGGCCCTGCGCAAGCGCCGCACGGTGCTCTATCTCGAGGCCCTGCAGCGGGCGCAGGAGGGCGACGAGATGATGCGCATGGCCGGCGTCGTCCGCCGGCGGCAGGAGCGCAACTCCCAGTCGGGCGACAAGTTCGCCTTCGTCACCCTCAGCGACCCCACCGGCGAGTACGAGGTGCTGTTCTCCGGCGACGCCCTGCGCCGCTGCCGCGAGGTGCTGGAGCCCGGCAAGGCGGTGATGATCAAGGCCCGCGCCAAGGGCAAGGATGGCGAGGTCCGCTTCTTCGGCGACGACGCCGAGCCGGTCGACCGCGGTCTCGAGGCCATCACCTCCAGCCTGCGCGTGCACCTGGCCGGGGGGCCTGACGACGTCGGCGCCTTCGCCAGCCGTCTGGCGCGGGGCCAGCTTCAGAAAGATAGGGGCGACAAGGGCGGCGAGGTCACGGTGGTCGCCAGCCTCACCGGCGGCCGCGAGGTCGAGGTTCGTCTCCCCGGCCGTTTCAATCTCGACGCGGCGCTAAGGGGCGCCCTGAAGTCCGCGCCGGGGGTGATGCACCTAGAGGAGGTGTAGGGGGCGTATCTCCCCAAAAAGGGGAGGGATACGTTCGCGCCGCCATTTTCCTCCGCATACCCTCTTCCCAACTCCGCGGCGTTCGCCTATATCCCGCGTTCCACAAAAAAGCCGATTCTCCCCCGAGGCGATTCTCGAGGTGGTCGGCTTTCCGTGCGTTCATGCTTCGAGGCTTGGCCATAGCCCTTAGGCCCTGCGAGGAAGCGCCCCCCACGTCAGCGGGGGCACCGGCGTCCGCCGCTCACCAGAGCGGCGAAGGGTGACGCAGGACCGATCAACGCCCGGAGAGCATCCGGGTCCGGCGCGGCCCTCAGGTCCGCCGGCGCGCAGGGAAACATAGATGGCTCAGTCCTTCACCGGCAAGAAGCGGATCCGCAAGTCGTTCGGCCGCATCCCCGAAGCCGTGCAGATGCCGAACCTGATCGAGGTTCAGCGCTCCTCCTACGAGCAGTTCCTGCAGCGCGAGACGCGCTCGGGCGACCGCCGCGAGGAGGGCATCGAGGCGGTGTTCAAGTCGGTGTTCCCGATCAAGGACTTCAACGAGCGCGCCGTGCTCGAATACGTCTCCTACGAGTTCGAGGACCCGAAGTACGACGTCGAGGAATGCATCCAGCGCGACATGACCTACGCCGCGCCGCTGAAGGTCAAGCTGCGCCTGATCGTGTTCGAGAACGACGAGGAGACCGGCGCCCGCTCGGTCAAGGACATCAAGGAGCAGGACGTCTACATGGGGGACATCCCCCTGATGACGGAGAAGGGCACCTTCATCGTCAACGGCACCGAACGGGTCATCGTCTCGCAGATGCACCGCTCGCCGGGCGTGTTCTTCGACCACGACAAGGGCAAGACCCACGCCTCGGGCAAGCTTTTGTTCGCCGCCCGGGTGATCCCCTATCGCGGCTCCTGGCTCGACTTCGAGTTCGACGCCAAGGACATCGTCTATGTGCGGATCGACCGTCGCCGCAAGCTGCCGGCGACCACCTTCCTCTACGCCCTCGGCATGGACGGCGAGAGCATCCTCACCACCTTCTACGACACCACCGGCTACGAGAAGCGCCAGACCGGCGGCGAAGCGGGCTGGGCCACCGAATACCGTCCCGACCGCTGGCGCGGGGTGAAGCCTGAATTCCCGCTGATCGACGCCGACACCGGCGAGGAAGTGGCCAAGGCCGGCGAGAAGATCGCCGCCCGCACCGCCAAAAGGCTCGCCGACGCGGGCCTGAAGACCCTGCTGTTGGCCCCCGACGCCCTGATCGGCCGCTTCCTGGCCCGCGACGCGGTCAACATGGAGACCGGCGAGATCTACGCCGAGGCCGGGGACGAGCTCGACGCCACCTCGATCGCCGTGCTGGAGGAGCAGGGCTTCACCACCATCGAAGTGCTCGACATCGACCACGTCACGGTCGGCGCCTACATGCGCAACACCCTGCGCGTCGACAAGAACTCGATGCGCGAGGACGCCCTGTTCGACATCTACCGGGTCATGCGTCCGGGCGAGCCGCCGACGGTGGAGGCCGCCGAGGCCATGTTCCGCAGCCTGTTCTTCGACTCCGAGCGCTACGACCTGTCCTCGGTCGGCCGCGTGAAGATGAACATGCGCCTGGAGCAGGACACCGCAGACGACATCCGCGTCCTTCGCAAGGAAGACGTGCTGGAAGTCCTCAAGGTGCTGGTCGGCCTGCGCGACGGCCGCGGCGAGATCGACGACATCGACAACCTCGGCAACCGCCGGGTCCGTTCGGTGGGCGAACTGCTCGAGAACCAGTACCGCGTCGGCCTGCTGCGCATGGAGCGGGCGATCAAGGAGCGGATGAGCTCGGTCGACATCGACACGGTCATGCCGCACGACCTGATCAACGCCAAGCCGGCGGCGGCGGCGGTGCGCGAGTTCTTCGGCTCGTCCCAGCTCAGCCAGTTCATGGACCAGACCAACCCGCTGTCGGAGATCACCCACAAGCGCCGCCTGTCGGCGCTCGGCCCGGGCGGTCTGACCCGCGAGCGCGCCGGCTTCGAAGTCCGCGACGTGCACCCGACCCATTACGGCCGGATCTGCCCGATCGAAACCCCGGAAGGCCCGAACATCGGCCTGATCAACTCGCTGGCCACCCACGCGCGGGTCAACAAGTACGGCTTCATCGAGAGCCCGTACCGCCGTTTCATCGACGGCAAGGCCTCCGAAGAGGTGGTCTATCTGTCGGCGATGGAAGAGGCCAAGCACGTCATCGCCCAGGCCAACATCAAGCTGATCGACGGCCGCATCGCCGAGGACATCGTCCCCGGCCGGGTCAACGGCGAGCCGGGCCTGCAGCTGTCGTCCACCGTCGACATGATGGACGTCTCGCCCAAGCAGGTGGTGTCGGTGGCCGCGGCCCTGATCCCTTTCCTGGAAAACGACGACGCCAACCGCGCGCTGATGGGCGCCAACATGCAGCGGCAGGCCGTGCCCCTGGTGCGCACCGACGCGCCGTTGGTCGGCACCGGCATGGAGGCCGTGGTGGCCCGCGATAGCGGCGCCACCGTGGTCGCCCGCCGCGAGGGCGTGGTGGAGCAGATCGACGGCACCCGGATCGTCATCCGGGCCACCGCCGAGACCGACCCCAACAAGCCGGGCGTCGACATCTACCGGCTGTCCAAGTTCCAGCGCTCCAACCAGAACACCTGCATCAACCAGCGTCCGCTGGTGCGGGTGGGCGACCGGATCAAGGCCGGCGACATCATCGCCGACGGCCCCTCGACCGATCTCGGCGAACTGGCGCTGGGCCGCAACGCCCTCGTCGCCTTCATGCCGTGGAACGGCTACAACTTCGAGGACTCGATCCTGATCTCCGAACGGATCGTGTCGGACGACGTCTTCACCTCGATCCACATCGAGGAGTTCGAAGTGATGGCCCGCGACACCAAGCTGGGCCCCGAGGAAATCACCCGCGACATCCCCAACGTGGGTGAAGAGGCCCTGCGCAACCTCGACGAGGCCGGCATCGTGGCCATCGGCGCGGAAGTGCAGCCCGGCGACATCCTGGTCGGCAAGGTCACGCCCAAGGGCGAAAGCCCGATGACCCCGGAAGAGAAGCTGCTGCGCGCCATCTTCGGCGAAAAGGCTTCGGACGTCCGCGACACCTCCCTGCGCCTGCCGCCCGGCGTGGCCGGGACGATCGTCGAGGTGCGGGTGTTCAACCGGCATGGCGTCGACAAGGACGAACGCGCCCTGGCGATCGAACGCGAGGAAATCGAACGCCTCGGCAAGGACCGCGACGACGAATTCGCCATCCTGAACCGCAACATGACCGGCCGTCTTCGCGAACTGCTCACCGGCAAGAACGCCGTCTCGGGACCCAAGGGGCTCGGCCGCGGCGAGGTCACTGCCGAAAAGCTCACCGAGATCTCCCCCGGCCTGTGGTGGCAGATCGCCCTCGACGACGAGAAGGCGATGGGCGAACTCGAGGCCCTGCGCCGCCAGTTCGACGACGCGCGCAAGCGTCTCGATCGCCGGTTCGAGGACAAGGTCGACAAGCTGCAGCGCGGCGACGAACTGCCTCCCGGCGTGATGAAGATGGTCAAGGTGTTCGTCGCGGTGAAGCGCAAGCTGCAGCCCGGCGACAAGATGGCCGGCCGCCACGGCAACAAGGGCGTCATCTCGCGCATCCTGCCGCTCGAAGACATGCCGCACCTCGAGGACGGCACGCCCGTCGACCTGGTGCTCAATCCGCTCGGCGTGCCGTCGCGGATGAACGTCGGCCAGATCTTCGAAACCCACCTCGGCTGGGCCTCCGCGGGCCTCGTCCGGCAGATCACCAAGCTGATGGAGGAATGGCAGCGCGGCGGTCAGCGCCAGGCCCTGGTCGACCGTCTGACCGAGATCT
>CAILTK010000051.1 GCA_903837135.1 uncultured Caulobacterales bacterium | reverse complement strand
TGGGCTGGGGCGTCGGCGGCATCGAAGCCGAGGCGGCCATGCTCTGCCATCCGATCCCCATGCTGATCCCCGAAGTGATCGGCTTCCGCCTGAGCGGCCGGCTGCCCGAGGGCGCCACGGCTACCGACCTGGTGCTGACCGTCACCCAGATGCTGCGCAAGAAGGGCGTGGTCGGCAAGTTCGTCGAGTTCTTCGGCGAGGGTGTGCCGCACCTCACCCTGGAAGACCAGGCGACCATCGCCAACATGGCCCCCGAATACGGCGCCACCTGCGGCTTCTTCCCGATCAGCCAGTCGACGCTGAACTATCTGGCCGAGACCGGCCGCACGCCCGAACGCGTCGCCCTGGTCGAGGCCTACGCCAAGGAACAGGGCCTGTGGCTCGATCCGGACGCCGAGCCGGTGTTCACCGACACCCTCGAGCTCGACCTCTCGGGCGTGCTGCCGTCGATCGCCGGCCCCAAGCGCCCGCAGGACCGCGTGCTGATGACCGACGCCGCGGCCTCGTTCAAGGCGGCGCTGGCCACCGACTTCGGCAAGGCCGGTCATGAAAGCGCGCGCGTGGCGGTGAAGGGCGAGACCTTCGATCTCGGCCATGGCGACGTGGTGATCGCCGCCATCACCTCCTGCACCAACACCTCCAACCCCTCGGTGCTGATCGCCGCCGGCCTTTTGGCCCGCAAGGCGCGCGAAAAGGGCCTCACGGTGAAGCCCTGGGTCAAGACCTCCCTGGCCCCCGGCTCCAAGGTGGTCACCGACTATCTGACCAACGCCGGCCTGCAGGCCGACCTCGACGCCCTCGGCTTCAATCTGGTGGGCTACGGCTGCACCACCTGCATCGGCAATTCCGGGCCGCTGCCGCAGCCGATCTCCGACACCATCAACGCCGACGACCTGGTGGCCGTGAGCGTGCTGTCGGGCAACCGCAACTTCGAGGGTCGGGTGAACCCGGACGTGCGCGCCAACTATCTGGCCTCGCCGCCCCTGGTGGTCGCCTACGCCCTGGCCGGCTCGATGCAGAAGGACCTGATGGCCGAGCCGCTCGGCCACGACGCCGAAGGCCTGCCGGTGATGCTGCGCGATATCTGGCCGAGCAACGAGGAGATCGCCAAGATCCAGCGCGAAGCGGTCACCAACGCCCTGTTCACCAAGCGCTACGCCGACGTGTTCGACGGCGACGAGCACTGGCAGTCGATCAAGGTGGCCGGCGGCCAGACCTACGCCTGGGACATCGGTTCGACCTATGTGCAGAACCCGCCCTACTTCAAGGACATGAAGATGACCCCGGACCCGGTGACGGACGTCCAGGAGGCGCGGGTGCTGGCGATCTTCGGCGACTCGATCACCACCGACCACATCTCGCCCGCGGGCAACATCAAGGCGACCTCGCCGGCCGGCCGGTATCTGCTGGAGCACCAGGTGCGCCAGGACGACTTCAACTCCTATGGCGCGCGCCGCGGCAATCACGAAGTGATGATGCGCGGCACCTTCGCCAACATCCGCATCCGCAACCGGATCACGCCGGAGATCGAGGGCGGGGTGACCAAGCACTTCCCCTCCGGCAAGGTGATGGCGATCTACGACGCCGCCATGCAGTACGAGGCCGAAGGGCGCCCGCTGGTGATCTTCGCCGGCAAGGAATACGGCACCGGCTCCTCGCGCGACTGGGCGGCCAAGGGCACGCGCCTTCTGGGGGTGCGGGCGGTGATCGCCGAGAGCTTCGAACGCATCCACCGCTCGAACCTGGTCGGCATGGGCGTCCTGCCGCTGCAGTTCATCCACGACGGCTGGCAGCGCCTGGGGCTGACCGGCGAGGAGCTGATCACCATCCGCGGGCTCGAGCAGCTGCAGCCGCGCCAGGAGCTGTTGATCGAGATGTTCCGCCCGTCGGATCACCGGGTGGCCCGCTTCCACGTGCGCTGCCGTATCGATAACAAGACCGAACTCGAGTACTACAACGCGGGCGGCGTGATGCCGTTCGTGCTGCGGAACCTGGCGCGGGCCGATCAACCGGCGATGGCGGCCGAGTAGCTCACGAAACGGTGAGGCGAAAGGCGGGAGGGCCGGGATAAGTTGCGGCGGATGAAATGGTTCTGCCTACCCCTGGCCCTGGCCTGCGCCGCCCTCGCGGCGGCGCCGGCGAGCGCGCCCGCGCGCGCGCGCCATCGCCCGCCGGCCCGGCCCGTGCTGGTGGAGTTGTTCACCGCCCAGGGCTGCGAAGGCTGTCCGCAGGCGGACCTCGCCCTCGGCGATCTGGCGAAGAAGAAGGGCGTCGTCGCCCTGAGCTTCTCGGTGGACATCTGGGACTATACCGGCTGGACCGACACCCTCGCCCAGCCCGAGTTCACCGAGCGTCAGAGAGCCTATGTGAAGCGCCTGAAGCTGCGGGAGATCTACACGCCCGAGGTGGTGGTCGACGGGGCCGGGGAAGCCGCCGGGCTCGACAGCGAGGCCCTGGCCGGCGTCATCGCCAAGGCCGGCAAGACCGACGCGCACGGCCCTTCGATCCGGCTGACGGCGGATCATGCGTCGGTGGGCGCGGCGCGCGCGCCGGCCAGGGCCGACGACGTCTGGCTTATCCGCTACGACCCGAAACCACACGAGGTCAGGGTCAAGGCCGGCGACAACAAGGGCAAGACCATCGTCGTCACCAACGCCGTGCGTGAACTCGTCAAGATCGGCGCATGGCGCGGCAAGGCCAAGCGGTTCGACCTGCCCGATCCGTCGGCGGACGGGCTGAAAAGCGTCGTGCTGGTGCAGGCGCCGCGGGGCGGGCCGGTCCTGGCGATCGCACGCAACTGACCGACCTTCTACGCGCGGGGGCGCGGCGGCGGGGCACGGATGCGTTCGACCAGAGTCCGGCTGAAAGGCGGGGGGTGTCGGCCGACCGGCCACCGATCCGGGGGGCTGGGGGGGCTGTTCAGGATCCAGGACCAGCAGATGTCCCGATCGACCGACCCTCACTTTATCGGGGGGGGATGCGGCGCGTCCGGGACCGGAATGGGGCCATTTCGCGACTTTTGCGACGGCGAGCGGCGCGCCGCCTGTCCCCCGATCCGGCCGGGCGCGCAGGGGCCCCTTCCCACGCGCCGTTCGCGCGCTAGATTTGTGACGCATGAGTATCGACCAGTTCACGCCACACACGCCGGGGCCCGACCCCCGCGGAGGGCCGGTGTTCTTCGAACGCCGGGAGCTCAACCAGATCCTGCAGCTCTACGGGCGTATGGTGGCCCAGGGCGACTGGCGCGACTACGCCATCGACAGCGACAAGGACCAGGCCGCGGTCTGCGTCTTCCGCCGGGCTTCGGAGGCGCCCCTCTATCGGATCGAGAAGCGGCCGGCCCTCGCCCGCCGCCAGGGCCAGTGGGCGGTCATCGCGCCCGGCAATGTGGTGCTGCGGCGCGGCCACGACCTCGCCCAGGTGCTGCGCGTGTTCGACGCCCGCCGCTTCCGCGTGGTCGACTAGCCGAGATTCTGAAGTTTTCGAGCACGGCCCGAAAAGGCGATGGCCAGAAAAAAGGCCCCGGATCGCTCCGGGGCCTTTCTCTATTGCGGGGTTCGGTCCGGCCTTAGCGGCGACCGCCGAACAGCGACAGCAGGATCTGGAACATGTTGATGAAGTCCAGATAGAGGGTCAGGGCGCCGAAGTTGGTGGCCGCCGCCAGGCCCTGCGCGTCGCCCTTGACCTGGTAATAGGTCATCTTGAGCTGCTGGGTCTGGAAGGCGGTCAGGCCGGCGAAGATGCCGAGCATCACGATCTGGATCAGAACCTGCAGGCCCGAGGCGTGCAGCAGGAAGATGTTGAGCAGCGACAGCGCCACCATCCCCCACAGACCCATGATCAGGAAGGAGCCGATGCCCGACATGTCGCGCTTGGTCGTGTAGCCGAACAGGCTGAGGGCGCCGAAGGCGGTCGACGTCACCAGGAAGGCGGTGGCGATCGAGGACGTCGTGTAGATCAGGGCGTCCACGCCGAGGCCGGCGCCGAGCAGGCTGACGACGATCCAGTAATAGGCGCCGGAGTTGCGGACGGTGATCCCGCGCGCGAGGAAGCTGCCGGCCAGCACCACCACCAGGGGGGCCCACATCAGCGCGGTCCCGGCCACGGTGGGGACGACCCGCCCGAGCTGGTCCTGCACGAACAGGTACTGGACGACCGGCATGTGGGAGGTCACCCACGCCAGGACGGCCGACAGGGCGAGGCCGAGCGCCATCTTGTTGTAGACGCCCAGCATGAAGGCGCGCAGTCCGGCGTCGACCGACATGTCGGCGCGCGCCGGGGCCTGGCCCCATACTCCGCGGTTGAAATCGCTCATGGCGATAAGATCCCTTTCGTAAGACCATAGTGGTCTAGCACAAAATATCGTTCGGCCTTGTAGACTCCGCAAGGGCGAGGCGGAATGAGGGCGATGACCGCCATTTCCTATCCTGTCGCCGAAACCGCCGACCAGGCGCTGAACGCTCCGCTGGCCTTCGCCGAGCGCGCCCGCGAGGCGGTCCACGCCGCGGGCGGCGCGGTGGAGTTCGTCTCCGAATCGGTCGGGCCGACCTTCGTCAGCGAGGCGGCCGCCGAAGAGGCCTATCGCACCGCGGGCTTTCCCCCGGGCGAGTGGCGGACGCTTCGACCGGTGATCGAGGGCAGGCCCGCGCCGACGATCAGGCCGGTGAATCTGGACGGCCGCCGCTGGCCCAAGCCGGCCGCCGCGGCCCCGCACGCCCTCTGGCGATTGTCGGTCAGCTATTGGCGGATCGTGCGCGACGGGGCCGACGCGATCCCGGGCGCCGCGGCCCGCCGGCTGCGGCGCGACCCCGAGGCCCAGGGCCTGGACACGCGCGCCCTGCAGGCCCTGGCGCGACAGCCCATGCGCGCCGTCGAACCCCAGCGGCCGCTGGACATCGGCCTGTTCGAGGTTCGCCTGCCCGAGGCGCCCGATCGGATCGTTCCGGACGAGTAGCGCCGGCCGGCGCTCCGATGCTATGAGCCGGCCGATGGACGACCCGCACGCCCCGCCGGCGACCGACCCGGTCCCCCTGCCGCCCCACGCCGCGCCCGACAAGGCGCTCAGTCCGGCGGCCCGACGCGCGCTCGAGGAAGCCGCGGCGCGACGGGCGGCGACCGCCGTGGCCGCCCTCCCGCAAGAAGACGGCGGTCCGGCCGGGCCGGAGCCGACCCGCTTTGGCGACTGGGAGCGCAAGGGCCTGGCCGTAGACTTCTGACGGTCGCGCGGGACCGTCGCCCAACCGTCGCAATAGGAAGGTTGCCCGCCCGGTTTTTCGAGGCTAAGGCGGCGGCGACGAACCCATCGCACCAGACACATCGCGCAGGCGCGCAAGGATAAAAAGGAGGGGCAGAATGGCCGGTCTTCAGCCCTCCCTGGCCATCCTCCGGTCCCGTCGCCTGCTGCCGTCGGTCTGGGACGTCCTGGTCTTCGGCCTCGTCATCGGCCTCCTGGCGCTGATCGCCTTCGGCGGCCACGAGACCCTGCAGCCCCTGGCGGTCGCCAATCGCCGCCCCGTATCGCTGAACCCGGTCAACCTGCCCTACTACGCCCTGCGCACCACCCTGCGCATGCTGGCGGGTCTGGTGTTCTCGTTCCTCTTCACCTTCATCTATGGGGCCCTGGCGCAGAAGAGCCGCCGCGCCGAGATGATCCTGATCCCGATGCTCGACATCCTGCAGTCGGTGCCGGTGATCGCCTTCGCCACCTTCACCCTGGCCTTCTTCCTCAACCTGTTTCCCGGCAACGTCATCGGCGCCGAACTCGCCGCCGTGTTCGAGGTGTTCTGCGCCCAGGCCTGGAACATGGCCTTCAGCTTCTATCAGTCGCTGAAGACCGTGCCGCGCGACCTATCGGACGTCTCCGACAGCCTCCGGCTCGGGGGCTGGCGCCGGTTCTGGACGCTGGAGGCGCCGTTCGCCGCGCCCGGCCTGATCTGGAATGCGATGATGTCCATGTCGGGCGCCTGGTTCTTCGTCGTCGTGTCCGAGGCGATCTCGGTCGGCAAGACCACCATCACCCTGCCGGGCATCGGCTCCTATGTGGCGCTGGCCATCGACCAGAAGAATCTCGGCGCCATCGGCTGGGCCATCCTGGTCATGCTGGTGGTGATCCTGATCTACGACCAGCTGCTGTTCCGGCCGCTGGTCGCCTGGTCCGAGAAGTTCCGGGTGGAGCTCTCCGCCGCGTCCGGACCGCCGCCGCAGTCCTGGCTGCTCGACTTCATCCAGCGGGCGCGCCTGGCGCAGAATCTGTTCAAGCCGTTCCAGGTCCTGGCCGACCGCGTCGTGCGTTTCCGGACCCCCTACAAGGTCGCCACCCCGCAGATCGTCACCGAAGTCTGGTCGAGCCGGTGGATGGACTACGTCTGGATCGGCCTGATCGTGGCCTCGTCCCTGGCGGCCGCCTGGTTCGCGATAAGCTTCATGCGGACCGAGATCGGCCTGACGGACGTGGCGGTCACCGTCGGCTACGGCTTCATCACCCTCGTGCGGGTCCTCGTGCTGATCGCCCTGGCCAGCCTGATCTGGGTGCCGATCGGCGTCTGGGTCGGGCTGCGGCCGAAATGGGCCGAGCGTATCCAGCCTGTGGCCCAGTTCCTGGCCGCCTTCCCGAACAACCTGTTCTTCCCCGTGGCCGTGGTGACCATCGTGCGCTTCAACGGCCTGCCGGACGTCTGGCTGTCGCCGCTGATGATCCTCGGCACCCAGTGGTACATCCTGTTCAACGTGATCGCCGGGGCTTCGGCCTTTCCGAACGACCTTCTGGAGGCGGCCGCCAGCTTCAAGCTCAAGGGCTGGGCCTGGTGGAGCAAGGTCGCCCTGCCGGGGATCTTTCCCTATTACGTCACCGGGGCGATCACCGCGTCGGGCGGGGCCTGGAACGCATCGATCGTGGCCGAGGTGGTCAGCTGGGGCAAGACCCGGCTGGAAGCGCACGGCCTCGGAGCCTACATCGCCGACGCGACGGCGCGGGGCGACACGCAACGGGTCGTGCTCGGCGTCGCCGTCATGTCGGTGTTCGTGGTGCTGCTGAACCGGCTGGTCTGGCGGCGCCTGTTCGACTTCGCCTCCCGCCGCCTCGCCCTCAACTAAGGGAGACCGCCATGCCCGCAGCCGCCGCCGTGCGAGAAGCGCCGAAGACCGGCGAGGTGATGCTCGACATCGACCAGGTGCGCCAGGCCTATCCCAGGGGGCCGTCCAACACCTTGCTCGTGCTCGACGGCGTCAGCCTGAAGCTGAAGTCGGGCGAGATCGTCGGCCTGCTCGGACGCTCGGGCTCGGGCAAGTCGAGCCTGCTCCGCATCATCGCCGGCCTGGCGCGGCCGGTGGACGGCAAGGTGACCTGGCGCGGCCGCCCCCTCGTCGGACCGTCCGACGGCATCGCCATGGTGTTCCAGAGCTTCGCCCTGTTTCCCTGGCTGACGGTGCTCGAGAACGTGGAGATCGGGCTGGAGCCGCTAGGCGTGCCGGCGGCCGAACGGCGGACCCGCTCCCTGGAGGCGATCGACCTGATCGGCCTCGACGGCTTCGAGAACGCCTATCCCAAGGAGCTGTCGGGCGGCATGCGCCAGAGGGTCGGCTTCGCCCGCGCCCTGGTGGTGCATCCCGAGCTGCTCTTGATGGACGAGCCGTTCTCGGCCCTGGACGTTCTCACCGCCGAGACGCTCAGGACCGACCTGATCGAGCTGTGGACCGAGGGCAAGCTGCCGCTGCGCTCGATCCTGATCGTCACCCACAACATCGAGGAAGCCGTCCTCATGTGCGACCGGGTGATCATCTTCGCCGCCAACCCGGGCCGCATCGCCGCCGAGGTGCGGATCGATCTGAAGCATCCGCGAAATCGCGACGACCCGGCCTTCCGCGCCCTAGTCGACGACATCTACGTGCGCATGACCAAGCCCCTGGAAGCGGCGGCGCGCGCGGCCCAGCAGGCGGCGGCGGCGGCCCACGGCGGCATGGGCATCATCCTGCCCGACGTCTCCACCAATGACCTGGCCGGCCTGATGGAGACCCTGTTCGGCGACTTCGACGGCAAGGCCGACCTGCCCGAACTGGCCGACGACCTCAGCATGGAGGTGGACGAGCTGTTTCCCCTGGCCGAGACCCTGCAGCTGTTCGGCCTGGCCGAGATCGCCTCGGGCGACATCCGCCTGACCGAAATCGGCCGCCGCTTCGTCGAATCCGACGTGGACCAGCGCAAGCGCCTGTTCGGCGAGCAGCTTTTGGCGCGGGTGCCGATCGCCGCCCTGATCCGCCGGGTGCTCGACGAACGCCCGAGCCACCGGGCGCCCTATCGCCGGTTCTCCGAGGAGCTCGAGGATTTCATGAGCGAGGATGCGGCCGACGAGACCCTGAGCGCGGTGATCACCTGGGGCCGCTATGCCGAGGTGTTCGCCTATGACGAGCAGAGCCAGGCCTTCAGCCTGGAGAACCCCGAATAGGCCGATAGGCCACAACGCCGCGTTTAGATTACGAATCTGCCACTTTTCACCGCCGCGCACGGTGCTACACGGGATTGAACTTCGGCCGAGAGCGCCGATGCCCGTGTTCAAGGATCAAGCCTACATGAAAAAGGCCGTTTGGCTTGGCGGCGCCGCCGCCGCGTATCTGTTCACCCTGCCGGCGCTGGCCGCCGATGCGCCGAAGACCGACCTTGCGACCCCGCATTACGGAACCTGGGGGTTCAACACCAAGGGCATCGATCCCAGCGTCAGGCCCGGCGACGACTTCTACGACTACGCCAACGGCAATTCCCTCAAGGCGTTGGATATTCCACCCGACCGCACCCGCTTCGGCAACTTCGACGTGCTGAGCGTGCTGTCCGAGAATCAGGTCCACGCCATCCTCGAGGACGATGCGGCCGCCAAGGCCGCGCCGGGCTCGGCCGAGGCCAAGATCGGCGGCTTCTACGCGGCCTTCATGGACGAAAAGCGCATCGAACAGCTCGGCGACGCCCCGCTGCAGAAGGACCTGGCCGCCGTTCGCGCCGCCAGGTCGCGCCAGGACCTCGCCAGGCTGATGGGCGACACGCACCGCGGCGTCTACGCCTCCATCTTCAACGGCGGCGTCGGCCAGGACGCCAAGGCGCCCGAGAAATACGCCTTCCACATGGGGTCCGGCGGGCTGGGCCTGCCCGACCGCGACTATTACCTGGTCGACAATCCGCGCTTCAAGGACGTCCGCGCCAAATACGTCGCCTACATCGCCCAGATGTTCACCCTGGCCAAATGGCCGGAGCCGCAGGCCAACGCACAGGCGGTGATGGACCTCGAGACCAAGCTGGCCGAAGCCAGCTGGACCCGCATCCAGCGCCGCGACCGCGACAAGACCTACAATGCGATGTCGCCGGCGGAACTGGCCGCCTACGCTCCGGGGTTCGACTGGAGCCAGTACTTCGCCGCGCTCGAGGTGCCGGGCCTCGACCGGATCGTCGTTCAGGACAACACGGCGTTTCCGGCCAAGGCCAAAATCTTCGCCGCCACGCCGCTCAGCACGCTGAAGGCCTGGGAGGCGTTCCACACCATCGAGAGCGCGGCGCCCCTGCTCGACAAGCGCTACGTCGACGCCGTGTTCGAGTTCCGCTCCAAGACCCTGGGCGGACAGCCCGAACAGCGGGCCCGCTGGAAGCGGGCGGTCAGCGCCACCAACGGGGCGCTGGGCGAGCTGGTGGGCGAGGAATACGTCAAGCGCTACTTCCCGCCGTCGGCCAAGGCGCAGATGCTGGAGCTGGTGGGCAATATCAAGGTCGCGCTGCGCCACCGCATCGAGGCCCTCGAGTGGATGAGCCCCGAGACCAAGACCAAGGCCCTGGCCAAGCTCGACCAGTTCACAGTCAAGATCGCCTATCCCGACAAATGGCGCGACTACAGCAAGCTGCAGGTCTCGCCCACGGACCTCTACGGCGACGTACGGCGCGCGCGACGGTTCGAATGGGACCGCGACGTCGCCCGCTTCCGCAAGCCGGTCGATCGCAGCGAGTGGGGCATGAGCCCGCAGACGGTGAACGCCTACTACAACTCGACCATGAACGAGATCGTCTTCCCGGCCGCCATCCTGCAGCCCCCGTTCTTCGATCCCAAGGCCGACCCGGCGGTGAACTACGGCGGCATCGGCGGGGTGATCGGGCACGAGATCAGCCACGGCTTCGACGACCAGGGCCGCAAGTCCGACGGGACCGGCCGGCTGACCGACTGGTGGACCGCCGAGGACGCGGCCAAGTTCAAGGCGCGCACCGACCGGCTCGGCAAGCAGTACGACGCGAACACGCCGCTGCCGGGCGAGCATGTGCAGGGGCAGCTGACCATGGGCGAGAACATCGGCGACATGGGCGGCATCAACATCGCGCTGGACGCCTATCACGCCTCGCTGCAGGGCAAGCCGGCCCCGGTGATCGACGGCTTCACCGGCGACCAGCGCGTGTTCCTGGGCTGGGCCCAGGTGTGGAAGGAGAAGATCCGCAACGACGCCCTGATCCAGCAGCTGCACAGCGACCCGCACTCGCCGGCCAGCGCCCGGGTCAACGAGGTCGTGCGCAACGTGGACGCCTGGTACACGGCCTTCGACGTCAAGCCGGGCGACAAGCTCTATCTGGCGCCGCAGGACCGGGTGCACATCTGGTAGTCCGGTGAGCGAGGACGGCGATCTTCAGGCTGAAGCGGAACGGGTGATCGACGCGCTCGCGCCGCGGCGGCGCGCCCGGCCCCGCCTGGCCGAGCCGCTGCGCGACGCGCGCGACCAGACGGTCGACACCCCCTTCGGACCGGTCATGGCCTGGCGGCTCGATCCGTGGGGTTCGTCGGGCGCGACGCCGGCGACCCTCCTGGTGCACGGCTGGGAGGATGACAACGCCCTGTGGGGCGCGCTGATCGACCCGCTGCTGCACCTGGGTCGGCCCGTCGTGGTTCTCGACCTGCCGGGTCACGGCTTCTCACCCGCCGAGACCTGTTCGATCGGCCGCGCCGCGGCGGCCGTGCGCGCGGTCGCCGAGGCGCTGGGGCCGGTCGACACCCTGGTGGCCCACTCGTTCGGCTGCCCGGTCTCGGTCCAGGCCATGGCCGACGGCCTGGCGATCGACCGCTGCGTGCTGATCGCCACGCCGATGCCGGGACAGCGCGCCGACGCGCGCCGCGAGCGCTTGCGCGACACGCTCGGCGCCTCGGATGCGGCTATCGCCCGGGCGGAGGCGATGCTGGCTGAGCGCGAGGCGATCTTCCCCACCTTCGACTACCTCGCCCTGGCCGGACGGATGAGCGCCCGGGCCCTGTTTCTGCATTCCCTCGACGACGACGACTGTCCGCCCGAGAACAGCCGTACGGTCGCCGACCACTGGCCGGGCGCGGCCCTGCAGTGGGTGGATGATCTCGGCCACCGGCGTCTGGCGCAGGACCCCGCCACCCTGTCGGTGGTGGCGGCGTTCGTCGAGCAGGGGTGAAGCCCGGACTTGACGACGCGAACAGAGCCGGAACAAACTGGCGGCTTATGTCATCCGTAGAGACAGCCCTCGTTTTCGAGAACTCTGCGCGCGCCACCCTGCGCCGGCCGGAGGTCACGCTCGAGGTCACGCGCGGCGCGGCGCGGCTCCTGATCGGGCTGGGGTTCGCGCCGCTGGCGGAGGTGGCCCTGCCGAACGGCCGCCGCGCCGACCTGATGGCGCTCGGGCGGCGCGGAGAGATCGCCATCGTCGAGGTCAAGTCCTCGATCGAGGACTATCGCGTCGACCGCAAATGGGGCGAGTACGCCCCGTTCTGCGAGCGGTTCTATTTCGCCGTGGCGCCGGAGTTCCCGCGTCAGGTGCTGGCGGAGGGGCCGGGGCTGATCGTCGCCGACAGCTTCGGCGGCGCCGTCCTGACCGAAAGCCCGCACATCGCCCTGGCCCCGGCGCGGCGCAAGGCGCTCACCCTCGCCTTCGGCCGGCTGGCCGCCATGCGGGCGATGGCCGGGTAGCCCAGCGGCGCGGCGCTCTACCGCGGCGCGCGCTTGGCGAGGATGCGCTGGAGGGTGCGGCGGTGCATGTTGAGCCGGCGGGCGGTCTCGGAGATGTTGTGGCCGCACAGCTCGTAGACCCGCTGGATGTGCTCCCAGCGCACCCGGTCGGCCGACATGGGGTTCTCGGGCGGCGGCGGCGCCTGCCCGCTCGCCGCGAGCAGGGCGCGGGCCACGTCGTCGGCGTCGGCGGGCTTGGAGAGATAGTCCACCGCGCCGGCCTTCACGGCGGCGACGGCGGTGGCGATGTTGCCGTAACCGGTCAGCATCACCACCCGGGCGTCGGGCCGCTCGGCCTGGATGGCTTCGACCACCTGCAGGCCGTTGCCGTCCTCGAGGCGGAGGTCGAGCACGGCGAAAGCCGGCGCCTTCAGCTTCACCGCCTGCACCGCCTCGGCGACCGACCCGACCAGGGTGACTTCGAACCCGCGGGATTCCAGCGCCCGCCCGAGCCGGGTCCGCAAGGGACCATCGTCATCCAGCACGAGCAGGGTCTTCTCCGGCAGCGCGGCGATGGCGGCGGCGACATCGGTCATGGCGGGGTGTCCTTGTGGCGGCTGGCGACGCAGCCGGATTGACATATTGTCGCAGGCAGGGGCCCTCGGCAATCAATTGCTAAGAATACCAACGCTTTCGACGCGCGCAGGTTCGTCGGCCGGACGGCGAGACCGCTCATGCGTCCTCCGTCGCCTCGACCCGGGACCGCGGCCAGGTCGCGCAGATGAGGGCGCCCCCGTTGCGGGCGTTTCTGAACTCGATCCGCGCGCCGGAGCGTTCCAGGAGCGTCTTGGCGATGAAGAAACCGAGGCCCATGCCGAGGTGGCCCGACCGGGACCCCTCGCCCTGGCTGCGGGTGGTGACGTAGGGCTCGCCCAGTTTGGCCATCACCTCCGGAGAAAAGCCGGGGCCGTCGTCCTGAACGGTGATCGAGAGCGAGCGCTCGTCGTAGTAGGCGGAAACCTCGACCACCGCCTCGGCGAAGTCGACCGCGTTCTCCACGAAGGCGCTGAGGCCGTGCAGCACCTCGGCCCGGCGGCCGACCTCCAGGATGGACGCGCCCACCGAACAGGTGACCTCGACGTTGATCATCATGCCCGCGTCCCGGTAAGGTTCGGACACCTCCTCCAGCAGTTGCGACAGGCCCATGCGCGAGTGCCGCTCGTCGGCGGCGTCCGGGGAGCGCGACAGGCGACGCAGGATCTCGCGGCAGCGGTCGGCCTGCTGGATCAACAGATCCACATCCTCCGCGGTCTGGGTTCCCGGTTCGACGCTGCGGGCCATCTCCTTGGTCACCACCTGGATGGTGGCGAGCGGCGTGCCGAGCTCGTGCGCCGCCGCCGCGGCCAGGCCGCCGAGCGCCGACAGCCGCTGCTCGCGCGCCAGCACTGCCTGGGTGGCGGCCAGGGCCACCTCCATCCGCTGGGCTTCGGCCTGGGCCTGCCAAGCGTAGATGGAGGTATAGACGATGCCGACGATCAGGGAGATGGCGTTGGCGAGATCGTAAAGCCTGGGCAGATGCACGGGGGCGCCGTCCCACGGCAGGGGCATCGACCAGATGCTCATCACCCCGACCAGAAACAGGGCCAGAACGCCCACGGCCACGGCGTAGCGGCTGTGCAGGGTGGCCGCCGCCACCACCACCGGCGCGACGAGCAGGATCGAGAAGGGATTGCCGAGCCCCCCGGTGAGCATCAGCAGGACCGACAACTGCAGAAGATCGAAGCCGAGCTGCAGCACGGCCTCGCGCCCGGTGGCCAGCCGGCCGCCGGGCCAGCGCAGGGCGATCAGGGTGTTCATCCCGGCCGCCACCGCGATCACCGCCATGCAGGCGAGCATCGGCAGGTGAAAGCGCAGGACGAAACTGACCCACAGAACCGCCGACGTCTCGCCGACGATCGACACCCAGCGCAGCACGACCAGCAGGCGCAGCCTGAGCCCGCGCCGGGCCAGGGCCCAGCCCCACAGCTGGCCCGCCTGGGCGGCGACGTCGTCGGCGTTGCGAAGGCCCGCTTGCCAGCCGGGGCCGCTGGGCCTATCGGCCTCGCCATCGTCGGCCTCGGCCTTCGATCCGCCCCACCAGGGCCGGATCGTCGGGACCGAAAGCGAAGGCCTTGCCATGGGTACGCCGATGAATGGTGAACGGAAGGATGAACCTGTGGCGAAGCATGCGCCCGCTGACGGCAAAACGAAAGCGGCGGCTCCGGGCGCCCTGCTGGGCCTGCTGATCGCCGGCGTCGTCGCCCTGGCCGGGCTGGGCGGGGTGACGTGGTGGCAGGCGGGCGCCGTTCGGCCATCGGCGGAAGCCGGCGTCGGCGGCGACTTCCACATGATCGATCAGGACGGCCGGCCGGTGGATCAGTCGATCCTGAACGGTCGCTGGTCGGCGGTGTTCTTCGGCTACACCTATTGTCCCGATGTCTGCCCGGCGACGCTGCAGGCGCTGGGTCAGGCCGCCCGACGCCTGGGCGCCAAGGCCGCGAACCTCCAGGTGGTGTTCGTCACCGTCGATCCGGAGCGCGACACGCCGCAGACGCTGAAGGCCTATGTCGACGCCCAAGCCATTCCGGTTCGCACCGTCGGGCTGACCGGGTCGCTGGCCCAGGTCGCCGCCATCGCCAAGGCCTATCGGGTCTATTACGCCAAGGTCGGATCCGGCCGGACCTACACCATGGACCATACGGCCGTGGTCTATCTGATGGACCCCAAGGGCCGTTTCGCCGCGCCGCTCAGCCACGACATGGCGCCCGACCGGATCGCCCAGGAGATCACCCGGGCGCAGGGGGGAAGGAAAAGTTAACGGCCGCGCGGGAACCGCGACTTAGCCGTTGCGGATTTAGCAACTGCAATACGATATGTTGCGTTGCGAATAGAAGGTTCGAGCACGACCCCATGCTCTATGCGATGAACGAATACGGCTACGTCGCCGCCACCCCCATGCGCGCCGCCGCCCTGGCCGCCCGCAACTTCTGGCGCTCGCCGTTGAATCCGGCGGCGGAGACCGCCGTCGGCCGCACGCTCTACGCCGCCACCGACCTGTTCGCCAACGTCACGCGCCGTTACGGCAAGCCCGAATGGCGGATCGACAAGACGATCGTCAACGGGACCGAGGTGCGCGTGCGCCAGACCACGGTCTGGTCCTCGCCCTGGTGCAAGCTGCTGCAGTTCGACCGCGACATGGGCGACATGCGCCGCGCCGGCCGGATGGAGTACGATCCCGCCGTCCTGATCGTGGCGCCGCTGTCGGGCCACTACGCCACGCTGCTGCGCGGGACGGTCGAAGCCTTCCTGCCCGACCACGCCGTCTTCGTCACCGACTGGGCCAACGCCCGCGACGTGCCGATGATGGAGGGCCGCTTCGACTTCCACGACTACGTCGATCACATCCGCGAGATGGTCCGCGCGGTCGGCGGCCGGCCGCACGTGGTCGCCGTCTGCCAGCCCGGACCGCCGGTGCTGGCCGCCGCCGCCCTGATGGCGGAGGACAAGGAAGAGAGCCGTCCGGCCTCGATGACCTTCATGGGCTCGCCGATCGACGCGCGGTTCGCGCCCCAGGCGCCGAACAAGCTGGCCGAAGAGCGGCCGTTTGCCTGGTTCGCCTCCAACATGATCCACACGGTGCCGGCGCCGTATCCGGGCGCCCTGCGCCGGGTCTATCCGGGCTTCGTCCAGCTCTACAGCTTCATGAGCATGAACGCCGACCGCCACAAGGCGGCGCACCACCGCTATTTCGACAACCTGGTCAGCGGCGACGGCGACGCCGCCGAGAAGCACCTGGAATTCTACGACGAGTACCTCTCGGTGCTGGACCTCACCGAGGAGTTCTACCTGCAGACCATCGACTTCGTGTTCCAGCGCCACCTGTTGCCGCTGGGCCTGCTGGAGCATCACGGGCGCAAGGTCGAGCTGAAGGCCATCCACGACATCGCCCTGATGACGGTGGAGGGGGAGCGCGACGACATCTCCGGCGTCGGCCAGACCCAGGCGGCGCACGGCCTGACCCCGAACATCCCGGCGGCCATGAAGGAGCTCTATGTCCAGCCGAAGGTGGGTCACTACGGCGTGTTCAACGGCAAGCGGTTCGAGCAGGAGATCTATCCGCGGATCCGTCAGTTCATCGCCGCGAACAATGTCGTCAACCAGGCGATGATCCGCCACGCGGCGGAGTAGACGCACAGCGACGCGCCAGCGCGACCAATGGAGTCATCCTCGGGGCGCAGCGGAGCCTAGACCCGAGGATGACTCGTGGGGAAGAACCTCGCGTTCCGCCAGGCGTCGATCACCTGACAGGCAAGCTAGGTCCCCCGCGACGCCTTCTCGTCCAGTCCCGAGCGGCCTTCGCGCGCCGCGAGCTTCGCGGCGACGGCGTCGAGGTCGAGGCCCTTGGCCGCGAGCAGCACCAGCCAGTGATAGATCAGGTCGGCGCTCTCGCCGGCCAGGGCGTCGGCGTCCTGACCGAGCGCGGCGATGACGGTCTCCACCGCCTCCTCGCCGAACTTCTTGGCGGCGCGCGCTGGGTCGGCGAGCAGCTGAGCCGTGTAGGACCCGGCCGGGTCGGCGCCTTTGCGGGCGGCGACGGTCGCCTGCAACCGGGCCAGAACCTCTGAGAACGCCGCGCTCATGGCGCCCTCACCGGCAGGTTAGCCTCGGCAAGGGCGCGCTTGACCTCGCCGATCGACACCTCGCCGAAGTGGAAGATGGAGGCGGCCAGCACCGCGTCGGCGCCGCCCTCGGTCACCGCTTCGACCATGTGCCGCGCTCCGCCGGCCCCGCCCGAGGCGATCACCGGCACCGTGACCGCCGCGCCCACGGCGCGCAGCAGCGCCGTGTCGAAGCCGGTCTTGGCGCCGTCCCGGTCCATGGAGGTCAGCAGGATCTCTCCCGCGCCCTTGGCGACGGCGGTCGCCACATAGTCCAGCACATCGATCCCCGTGTCCTTGCGACCGCCGTAGGTGAAGACGCGCCAGCGTCCGGGCTCGGCCTGTTTGGCGTCCACCGCGGCGACCACCGCCTGCGCGCCGAAGGCGTCGGCGCAGGCCGAAAGCAGGTCCGGGTTCTCGACCGCCGCGGTGTTGATCGCCACCTTGTCGGCGCCCGACAGCAGCAGCGCGCGCGCATCCTCCACGCTCCGCACCCCGCCGCCCACCGACAGGGGCATGAAGCAGACCTCGGCCGTGCGGGCGATCACCTCGTGGATCGGCCGGCGGCCCTCGTGGCTGGCGGTGATGTCGAGGAACATCAGCTCGTCGGCGCCCGCCGCGTCGTAGGCCTGGGCCTGCTCGACCGGGTCGCCGGCGTCGACCAGGGAGACGAACTGCACGCCCTTGACCACACGCCCGTCCTTGACGTCGAGGCAGGGGATGACGCGGACTTTCAGCATGGGGAGGCCTTCAGCATCAGGCCGCCCTGCGCCGGGCGGTGAACAGGGCCTCTGAGGGATCGATCGCGCCCTCGTAGAGGGCCCGGCCCAGGATGGCGCCGGCGATCCGGGTTCCCGGCCGCGCCTGCAAGGCCGCGATATCGGCCACCGAGCTCATGCCGCCGGAGGCGATGGTGGGGATGGCCACGGCGTCGGCGACCGCGCCGATCACCTCCACGTTGGGGCCGGTCATGGCCCCGTCGCGCCCGATGTCGGTGACGATCAGGGCGGCGACGCCCGCGTCCTCGAATCGCCGCGCGAGATCGACCCCGGTCAGGTCCGAGGTCTCCACCCAGCCCTTCACCGCCACCTTGCCCTCGCGAAGGTCGAGGCCGACGGCGATCTGTTCGGGGAACCGGGCGGCGGCGGTCCGCACCAGCTTGGGATCGGACACCGCGACGGTGCCGAGGATGACCCGGCTGACCCCCGCCGTCAGCCAGGCCTCGATGGCCTCGAGCGAGCGGACGCCGCCGCCGAGCTGCACCGGCAGGGAGACGCGGTTGAGAATGGCCTTGACCGCCGGCGCGTTGACCGCCCGCCCCTCGATCGCCCCGTCGAGATCGACCACGTGCAGCCATGGGAAGCCGGCTGCGGCGAAGGCGGCGGCCTGGTCGGCCGGGCTGTCGGAGAACACCGTCGCCTTGGACATGTCGCCATGCAGCAGTCGGACGCACTGGCCGCCCTTCAGGTCGATCGCGGGATAGAGGATCATGGTTCGATCTCTTGGATGGGCGACGGGGGCTAGGGTCTCCATTCGAGGAAGCGGCCGATCAGGGCGAGCCCCGTGGCCTGGCTCTTCTCCGGATGGAATTGAACCCCGGCGATGTTGTCCCGGGCCACGGCGGCGGCGAACCGGCCGCCGTGGTCGACCGAGGCGGTCACCGCGTGAGCGTCCGCAGGCGTGAAGGCGAAGGAATGGGTGAAGTAGAAATCCTTGCCGTCGGCCTCCGCGAACAGGGGGTGCGGGGTTTCGGCGGCGATATCGTTCCAGCCCATGTGCGGGACCTTAAGCGTCGGAAGACGAGGTTTGATGACGGCGACGTCGCCCGGGATCCAGTCAAGCCCCCGCGTCTCGCCGAACTCCAGGCCGCGCGTGGCGAGCAGCTGCATGCCGACGCAGATGCCGAGGAACGGGGCGCCGCGCCTCACCGCCGCCCCCATGGCCTCCACCACGCCGTCGCGGGCCGACAGGGCGCGCATGCAGGCGGCGAAGGCGCCGACGCCCGGCAGGACCACGCGGTCGGCGCGGGCGATGACGTCGGGATCGCGGGTGGTGCGGATGTCGCCGCCCAGGCCGAGCCGGCGCGCGGATTCCCACAGGGCCTTCTCCGCCGAGCGGAGGTTGCCCGAGCCGTAGTCGATGAGGGCGATGGTCTGCATGGAAGATCCGCGCTTACAGCACGCCCTTGGTCGACACGGGCTGCCCGCCCGCCTTGGCGTCGATCTCCACCGCCATGCGCAGGGCGCGGGCCAGCGCCTTGAATCCGCTCTCGGCGATATGGTGACTGTTGTCGCCGTAGAGGGTCTCGAGATGCACGCAGGCGCCCGCGTTCATGGCGAAGGCCTGATGGAACTCCTTGAACAGCTGGGTGTCGAACACGCCGATCTTTTCGGTGGGAAATTCGACCTTCCAGATCAGATAGGCCCGGCCGGAGAGGTCGAGGGCGCAGCGGCTCAGGGTTTCGTCCATGGGAATGTAGGCGTGGCCGAAACGGCGCACGCCCTTGAACCCCGGCAGGGCCTTGGCCACGGCCTGACCGAGCACGATGCCGGTATCCTCCACCGTGTGGTGCATGTCGATGTGCAGGTCGCCCTTGGCCTCTACGGTCAGGTCGAACCCGCCGTGGCGGCCGAACGCCTCGAGCATGTGGTCGAAGAAGCCGACGCCGGTGGAGACCTGCGTCACGCCGGTTCCGTCCAGGTCGATCGAGACGCGGATCCGCGTCTCCTTGGTCTCGCGGACCACTTCGGCAGTGCGGTTCATGGGAGCACCTTACAGGCCCTTGGCCTCGGCGAGCGCCTTCAGGGCGGTCTGCGGACGCGGACCGTAATGGCCGATCACCTCCCCGGCGGCGAGGTGGCCGAGCCGGGCGCAGTCCGCGAAGGGACGGCCCCGCGCCAGACCGAACAGGAAGCCGGCCGCATACTGGTCGCCGGCCCCGGTGGTGTCGACCACCCGCTCCACCGGTTCGGCCGGCACGGCCAGCCGGCCGTCGCCCGAGAGCACCACCGAGCCGGCCGCGCCGCGGGTGACGGCGGCGATCTTGACCTTGGAGGCGAGCGCGGCCGCGGCCGCGTCGAAGTCGTCGACCTCGAACAGGGCCTTCACCTCGGCCTCGTTGGCGAACACCACGTCGACGGCGTCCTCCATGAAGGCCAGGAGGCCAGCGCGGTGCCGGTCGACCACGAAGGCGTCGGACAGGGTCATGGAGACGCGCACGCCCGCGTCGCGGGCGATCTCGGCCGCCGCGGCGAAGGCGGCCCGCCCACCGTCGGGATCGAACAGATAGCCTTCGAGATAGACCAGCTTGGCGGCGCGGATCAGGGCCGGATCGACATCCCGGGCGGTGAGGGCGATCGAGGCGCCGAGGAAGGTCGACATGGTGCGCTCGCCGTCGGGCGTCACATTGATCAGGCTGCGCGCGGTGGCCGCGCCGCCCACCAGCGGGGGGGTGGCGTAGTGCACGCCGCCGGCGCGCATGTCGTGAGCGAACACCTCGCCGAGCTGGTCGTCGGCCACCTTGCCGATATAGGCCGCCGAGCCGCCGAACGAGGCGACGCCGGCCACCGTATTGCCCGCCGAGCCGCCCGAGGCTTCGAGCGCCTGACCCATCAGGCCATAAAGTTCGTGCGCGCGCGATTCGTCGATCAGGCCCATCGATCCCTTCGCCAGGCCCTCGCGAACCAGGAAGGCGTCGTCGGCCTGGGCGATCACATCGACGATGGCGTTGCCGAGCGCTACGACATCATAAGCGGTCATCGGTCATCCTTGCAGGCGGGCGCGCCCGGCGCCCCGATACAGGATCGGACCCGGTTCGCCAAATCGCGGCCGGCGCCGCGACCCGCCTGTACCCTTGATGGGCGGTTCGCCCTCGGCTAGCGCTCGGTTCATGCGCACCCTGCTCTCGTTCGCCGTGCTCCTGGGCCTTACGGGCGGCGCCGCCCTGGCCGGCGAGAAGCCCCCGCCCCGCAAGAGCGAGGCGGCCGAAGCGATCGAGCCCGCGCCCGAGGAGACCGGTCTTGGCCGCCTGCTGCACGCCGCTCCCGCGGCGGTGCGTGAGCGGCTGGGCGATCCGGACGTGGCGCGCGCCGAGGGCGCCGGCGCCTTCTGGACCTATCGATTGCCGCACTGCGCCCTGTTTCTGTTCTTCCACGACGGACCGAAGGGCCTGCGCGTCAGCGGCGCATCGACCGGCCCCCGCCGCCGCGGCGAGCCGTTGCTGAGCGTGTCCGCCTGCCTGAACAGCGCGGTGCAGTTGCCGGAGTGACGCCCGCGCATGGGCGTTTCCCGCGCCAAATCGGCGCCGGTGTTCAAAAGAGCGGGTCGGCCCGGTTTCCGCGAAACCAAACCGTCTCCATCTCATTTCCGAAGCAGGACTGCGGCGCCCCGCCCCGGGGGCGGCGCTGGCCATGGGCGCCGTCGGCGCGCCGCATACTCCGGAGTATTGTTATGGACGCCCAGAGCCAAGCGCGCGAGAGCAGCCCCCCGCCGCAGCCCGGCGGCGCGGCGCAAAGCGGTGGTCCGCCATCGTCGCAGGCCCGGCCGCTCGATATCGACCAGCTGTGCATCGACACCATCCGCACCCTCTCCATCGACGCGGTGCAGAAGGCCAATTCCGGGCACCCCGGCGCGCCGATGGCCCTGGCGCCGGTCGCCTATACCCTGTGGCGGGACGTGCTGCGATACGATCCGGACGACGCGCACTGGCCCAACCGCGACCGTTTCGTGCTGTCCAACGGGCACGCCTCCATGTTGCTCTATTCGCTGCTGCACCTGGCCGGGGTGAAGGACGCCAAGGACAAGCGGCGCCTCGCCGTCACCCTCGACGACATCAAGGCCTTCCGCCAGGTCGACAGCAAATGCCCCGGGCATCCCGAGTATGGGATCACCACCGGGGTGGAGACCACCACCGGACCGCTCGGCCAGGGGTGCGGCAACAGCGTCGGCCTGGCCATGGCCGGCAAATGGCTGGCGGCCCACTTCAACACGCCCGACGCCACGCTGTTCGACTACGACGTCTACACCTTCTGCGGCGACGGCGACATGATGGAGGGCGTGGCCAGCGAGGCCGCCTCGGTGGCCGGCCACCTGATGCTCGGCAACCTGTGCTGGATCTACGACAGCAACCGGATCACCATCGAGGGCCATACCGACCTGGCCTTCAGCGACAATGTGGCGGCGCGGTTCCTGGCCTACGGCTGGAACGTGGAGCGGGTCGGCGACGCCAACGACACCGGCCGGTTCGCCGAAGCCCTGAAGGCGTTCAAGGGCGCCGAGGTCCCGACCCTGATCATCGTCGACAGCGTGATCGGCTATGGCGCGCCGCACAAGCAGGACACCGCCTCGGCTCACGGCGAAGCCCTCGGCGAAGAGGAGGTGCGGCTGGCCAAGCGCGCCTACGGCTGGCCCGAGGACGCCCACTTCCTGGTGCCCGACGGCGTGCCGGAGCACTTCCAGGCCGGCGTCGGCGCCCGCGGGCGGGCGCTGAAGGCCGAGTGGGACATCCTGTTCAAGACCTACGCGGAGAAGCACCCCGACCAGGCCGAGACGCTCGAGCGCCTGCTGAAGGGCGAACTGCCTGTGGGTTGGGACAAGGACCTGCCGAGCTTCCCGGCCGACGCCAAGGGCGTCGCCACGCGCGAGAGCGGCGCCAAGGCGATCAACGCCGTCGCCCGGAACTATCCGTGGATGGTCGGCGGCGCCGCCGACCTGTCGCCGTCGACCAAGACCAACCTGACCTTCGACGGCGCGGGGTCGTTCGAGGCCGAGAAGTACGGAGGCCGCAACCTGCACTTCGGCATCCGTGAGCACGCCATGGGCTCGATCTGCAACGGCCTGACCCTGTCGGGCCTTCGCGCCTACGGATCCACCTTCCTGATCTTCTCCGACTACATGAAGCCGCCGATGCGGCTCAGCGCGCTGATGGAGATCCCCGCGATCTGGGTATTCACCCACGACAGCATCGGCCTCGGCGAGGACGGCCCCACCCACCAGCCGGTCGAGCAGCTGCTGTCGCTGCGCAGCGTGCCCGGCATGATCACCCTGAGACCCGCGGACGCCAACGAAGTGGTCGAGGCCTGGCGCGTGATCGGCGGCCTCAGGCATCAGCCGGCCTCGCTGGTCCTGACCCGGCAGGCCGTCCCGACCCTCGACCGCGCGGTCTACGCCCCGGCGTCCGGCGTGGCCAAGGGGGCCTACGTCCTGGCCGACGCCAAGCCCGGTTCGACGCCCGAGGTCATCCTGATCGGCACCGGCAGCGAGGTGTCGCTTTGCGTCGAGGTGTTCGAGACCCTCAAGGCCGACGGCGTCGCCGCACGGGTCGTATCGATGCCGTCGTGGGAGTTGTTCGAACAGCAGGACCAGGCCTATCGCGACAGCGTGCTGCCGCCGGCGGTGAAGGCGCGGGTCTCGGTCGAAATGGCCTCGGCCATGGGCTGGGACCGCTACACCGGCGCGGACGGCGCGGTGATCGGCATGCACAGCTTCGGCTCGTCGGCGCCGATCAAGGATCTGATGAAGAAGTTCGGCTTCTCGCCCGACAAGGTGCTGGCCGCCGCCCGCGACCAGATCAAGAAGCACGGTTCGAAAGCTACGGAGAGCGCCAAGTGAATCCGCTGAAGCAGCTCGCGGCCTGCGGCCAAGCCCCCTGGCTCGACTACCTCATGCGCAGCCTGGTGAAGAGCGGCGACCTCTCGCGCATGATCGAGAACGACGGGCTGAAGGGCGTCACCTCCAACCCGTCGATCTTCCAGAAGGCGATCGGCGAGAGCGACGAATACGCCGACGCCATCAAGGACTTCCTGGCGGGCGGCGACCACAGCCTGACGGAGATCTACGAACACCTCGCCATCGCCGACATCCAGGCGGCGGCCGATGTGCTGCGCACCGTCTATGAGGAGACCCATGCGCGCGACGGCTATGTCAGCCTGGAGTGTTCGCCCTACCTCGCCAACGACACCGAAGCGACGGTGAAGGAGGCCTTGCACCTCTGGCAGGCGGTGAACCGGCCGAACCTCATGGTCAAGGTCCCGGCCACGCCCGCGGGCATTCCCGCCATCCAGAGGCTCATCGGCGAGGGGATCAACATCAACGTCACCCTGCTGTTCGCCGTCGAGGCCTATGAGCAGGTGGTGGAGGCCTATCTTTCGGGCCTCGAGGCGCTGAAGGCCAAGGGCGGCGACCTGTCGAAGGTCGCCAGCGTGGCCAGCTTTTTCGTCAGCCGCATCGACAGCGCCGTGGACAAGCACCTGGACAAGGTCGCGGACCAGGAGGCGGCCAAGCCCCTGCGCGGCAGGATCGCCATCGCCAACGCCAAGATCGCCTACACCCGCTACCAGGCGCTGTTCTCCGGCCCGCGCTGGGAGACCCTCGCCAAGGCCGGAGCGCAGACCCAGCGGCTCTTGTGGGCGTCGACCTCGACCAAGGACAAGTCGCTCAAGGACACCCTCTACGTCGAGGCCATGATCGGCCGGGACACGGTCGACACCATTCCGCCCGCGACCATGGACGCCTTCCGCGACCACGGCGTGGTCGAAGCGGACGCGATCGAGAGGGATGTGGACGGCGCCCGCGCCGCGCTCGAGGCGCTGAACGGCCTCGGCGTTTCGCTCGACGGCGTCGCCCGGGCCCTGGTGCTCGACGGGGTGCAGCAGTTCGCCGACGCCTTCGACAAGCTCTACACCTCCGTCGCCGAAAGCCGCCGCAAGGCGGTGGGCGGCGGCGCGCGGACGCAGACGATCGAGCCGGGTACGGACTTCGCCAAGGCCGCCTTCGACGCGGAGATGGAAGCCTGGCGCAAGGACGGCCGCATCCGGCGCCTCTGGGCCGGGGACAAGACCCTGTGGACCTCGGCCGACGAGGACAAGTGGGGCGGCTGGCTGAGCATCGTCGAGGACGAACTCGGCGACGTCGCCGCGCTGAAGGCCTTCGCCGACGAGGTGAAGCGGGACGGGTTCACCGACATCGTCCTGCTGGGGATGGGGGGCTCCAGCCTCGGTCCCGAAGTGCTGAGCGACACCTTTGGCCAATCGGGCGGCCAGATCCCGGGCGCCCCGCGCTTCCACATGCTGGACGCCACCGATCCGGCGCAGGTGAAGGCGGTCGAGGACGCGGTGACGCTGGAGACGACCCTGTTCATCGTCCAGTCCAAGTCCGGCTCGACCCTCGAGCCCAACATCTTCGCCGACTACTTCTACGGCCGCGTCTCGGCCGTGCTCGGCGCGGACAAGGCGGGCGCGCACTTCGTCGCCGTCACCGATCCGGGCTCCTCGATGGAGAAGCGGGCCAGGGACTCCGGCTTCGCCCACATCTTTTACGGGGTTCCGTCGATCGGCGGCCGCTATTCGGTGCTGTCCAAGTTCGGCCTCGTGCCCGCCGCGGCCATGGGCGTCGACGTCGAACGGTTCCTGAAGGCCACCCTGCCGATGGTCCGCGCCTGCTCGGCCGACACGCCGCCCAGCGAGAACCCAGGCGTCGAGCTCGGTGTGGCGCTCGGCGTCGCCGCCTCCCGGCTCGGCCGCGACAAGATCACCATCATCGCCTCGCCCGGCATCGCCGACATCGGCGCCTGGCTCGAGCAGCTGATGGCCGAGAGCACCGGCAAGCAGGGCAAGGGGCTGATCCCGCTGGCCGACGAGCCCCTGGCCGCGCCCGATCGCTACGGCGCCGACCGCTTCTTCGCCTACCTCGAGCTCGAGGGTAAGGCCGACCCGGTCCAGCGCCAGGCAGTGGACGCCCTGGCCAAGGCCGGCCATCCGGTCGCCTACATCACGGTCAAGGACATCTGGGACATCGGCCAGGAGTTCTTCCGCTGGGAGATCGCCACCGCCGTCGCCGGGGCCATCATCGGCATCAACCCGTTCGACCAGCCGGACGTGGAGGCCAGCAAGAAGAAGGCGCACGCCCTCACCGACGCCTATGAGAAGACCCACAGCCTGCCGACACAGGAGCCGGTCTTTCAGGAAGACGGCGTCGCCCTCTACGCCGACCCGCGCAACGCCGAACAGCTCGGGCGCCACAACACCCTGGACGGCTATCTCAAGAGCCATTTCGGCCGCATCGAGGCCGGCGACTACGCCGCCTTCCTCGCCTATGTGGAGCGCGATCCGGCCCACATCGACAGCATCGGCGAAATGCGCAGCTTCGTGCGTGACCAGACCCATGCGGCGACCTGCGTCGGCTTCGGGCCGCGTTTCCAGCACTCCACCGGCCAGGCCTACAAGGGCGGGCCCAACACGGGCGTGTTTCTGCAGATCACCTGCGACGACGCCCACGACCTCGACATCCCCGGCCACGGCTACACCTTCGGCGTGGTCAAGGCGGCGCAGGCGCAGGGCGACCTCGAAGTGCTCAACGAGCGCGGCAGGCGAACCCTGCGGGTGCATCTGAAGAACGTGGACGCCGGTCTGCCGGACCTCGTCCGCGCGGTGCGGCAGGCCCTGAGCTAGATCGGAACAGTCCCATGCAGATCGGTATCGTCGGCCTCGGCCGGATGGGCGGCAACATCGCCCGGCGTCTGATGAAGGCCGGCCACAGCTGCGTCGTCTACGACGCCAATCCCAAGCCGGGTCAGGATCTGGCCAAGGAGGGCGCCCAGGCGGTGAGCTCGCTGGAGGCGCTGGTCAAGGCGCTGGACGCCCCGCGCACCGTCTGGTCCATGCTTCCCGCCGGCAAGATCACCGAGGAGACCGTCGAGGCGCTCGCCGGACTGTTCGACAAGGGCGACACCGTCATCGACGGCGGCAACACCTTCTACAAGGACGACATCCGCCGCGCCAAAACCCTGGCGCAAAAGGGGCTGAACTACATCGACTGCGGCACCTCGGGCGGCGTCTGGGGCGTGGAGCGCGGCTACTGCATGATGATCGGCGGTCCGGTCGACGCGGTGCAACGACTGGATCCGATCTTCGCCGCCCTGGCCCCGGGCGCCGGCGACATTCCCCGCACCGAGGGCCGTGACGGCCTCGATCCGCGCGCCGAGCAGGGGTATATCCATGCCGGCCCGTCCGGCGCCGGCCACTTCGTCAAGATGGTGCACAACGGCATCGAATACGGCCTGATGCAGGCCTACGCCGAGGGCTTCGACATCCTGCGCAACAAGAATTCCGAGGCCCTGCCCGAGGACGAACGGTTCGCGCTCAACGTGCCCGACATCGCCGAGGTCTGGCGGCGCGGCAGCGTGGTGTCGTCCTGGCTGCTCGACCTTTCGGCCATGGCCCTGGCCAAGGATCACGACCTGTCGAAATTCTCCGGCTACGTCGACGACAGCGGCGAGGGTCGCTGGACGGTGGAGGCGGCCATCGAGGAGGCCGTCCCGGCGGAGGTGCTGACCAGCGCCCTCTACACCCGCTTCCGCTCGCGCCAGGAGCACACCTTCGGCGAAAAGCTGCTGTCGGCCATGCGCTTCGGCTTCGGCGGCCATGTGGAGAGCCATGAGAGCCCAGCCGCCGCACCGGCCGCGCCCAAGGCGGCGGAATAGCCATGGCCGACGACACCGCCCTGCGTCCCGTCGCCCGGCCGGAGGCCAAGGACGCGGCGCCGCCCCACCGGCTGAAGCCGGCCGACCCGTGCGCCATGGTCCTGTTCGGCGCCACCGGCGACCTGGCCCGCCGGCTGGTCGTCCCGGCGCTCTACAACCTCGCCGTCTCGGGCGTCCTGCCCGAGCACTTCAGCCTGATCGGCGTGGCCCGCGGCGAGGACGACGTGGAGGCCTGGCGCAAGACCCTGCACGACGCCCTGCAGGACCTGGTGGCCAGCAAGTCCGGCACCTTCAACGCCGACCACATCGACGCCAAGGCCTGGGCGGGCCTCGCCGAGCGGATGGCCTTCGTGCAGGGCGATCTGACCCAGCCCGAGCTCTACGCCGAGCTGAAGACCGCCCTGGCGACCGCGGAAAAGACCCACGCAACCAAGGGCAACGCCATCTTCTACCTCGCCGTCGCCGACCGACTGTTCGGACCGGTGGTCGATCAGCTGGGCGCGGCGGGGCTGGTGGCGCAGCCGGCGGGACGGAACGGAAAGCCGAAATACTGGCGTCGGGTGGTGATCGAGAAGCCGTTCGGCCACGACCTCGCCTCGGCCCGGGCGCTGAACGCCGACATCCTGAAGGCGCTGACCGAAGAGCAGATCTTCCGCATCGACCATTTCCTCGGCAAGGACACGGTGCAGAGCATCATGGCCTTCCGCTTCGCCAACGGCCTGTTCGAGCCGATCTGGAACCGGGACCGCATCGATCACGTGCAGATCACCGCCGCGGAGACGGTGGGGGTCGAGGGCCGGGGCGACTTCTATGAGCACACCGGCGCGCTTCGGGACATGACGCCCAACCATCTGTTCAGCCTGCTGTCGCTGGTGGCGATGGAGCCGCCGGCGAGCTTCGACGCGGCGGCGGTGCGCGAGAAGAAGGCGGAGGTGCTGGCGGCGATTCCACCGGTGGACCCGAAGCGGGCGGTGCGCGGGCAATACGGCGCCGGGCGGATCGGCGACGCCAATAAGCCCGCCTATCGCGACGAGCCCGGCGTGGACAAGGAGTCCAAGGTCGAGACCTACGCCGCCCTGAAGCTCGAAATCGACAACTGGCGCTGGACCGGCGTTCCCTTCTACCTGCGCACCGGCAAACACCTGGCGGCGCGCATGACCGAGATCGCGATCCGCTTCAAGCAGGCCCCCTATGCGGTGTTCCGTGACACGCCCGTGGACCAGCTGCCGCCCAACTGGCTGGTGATCCGCATCGCCCCCGACGAAGGCATTTCGCTGCAGTTCGAGGTCAAGCGGCGCGGGCCGGTGCTGGAGCTCGCGCCGGTGAAGATGGAGTTCTGCTACGACGACTGGTTCCCCAAGGAGCCGAACGTGGGCTACGAAACCCTGCTCTACGACGTGATGATCGGCGACCCGACCCTGTTCATGCGCGCGGACATGGTCGAGCATGGCTGGCGGATCATCGAACCGGTGCTCGACGCCTGGGGCCGGGGCCGGCCCGACTTCCCCAATTACGCCAGCGGAAGCGAAGGGCCCGAAGCCGCGGACGCTCTGATCGCCCGCGACGGAGGCCGATCCTGGCGCCCCGTGCGCCTTCCTCCGACCGAGGTGCGACCCACGAGGTCCAAGGCATGACCCACCCGCAGGACATCCGGCTGCTGCTGAGCGACGTCGACGGCACCCTGGTCACCAGGGACAAGCTGCTCACGCCGCGGGCGATCGCCGCCGCCCGGGCCCTGCATCGGGCCGGCGTGGGATTCGCCGTGACCTCCGCCCGTCCGGCGCGCGGGCTATCCATGCTGGTCGAGCCGCTCGGCCTGACCGAACCTTTGGCCGGCTTCAACGGGGGCCTCCTGACCCAGCCCGACCTCACGGTGATCGAGACCCACGCCATCGACCCGGCCGCGGCGCGCAAGACGGTGGAGATGTTCAGGCGCCACGGGGCCGACGTCTGGGTCTACGACGCCGACGCCTGGTATGTGCGCGACCCCAAGGCGGCGCATGTGGAGCGCGAGGCCTGGATCCTGAAGTTCGGGCCGCAGGGGGTGACCGACTTCTCGGACGCCCAGCTCGACGGCGCGATCAAGATCGTCGGCGTCTCCGAGGATCCGGCCGTGATGGCGGCCTGCGAGGCGGCCGCGCCGGACGCCCTCGGCGACACGGTCAGCGCCACGCGCTCGGCGACCTACTTCCTCGACGTCACCAACCCCCTGGCCACCAAGGGCCATGTGGTCGAGACCCTGGCGAGGCGGCTTGGCCTGTCGCCCGGCCAGATCGCCACCATCGGCGACATGCCCAACGACGTCTTGATGTTCCGCCAGAGCGGGTTCTCCATCGCCATGGGCAACGCCTCGGATGCGGTGAAGGCCCAGGCGAACGCCGTCACCGACAGCAACGAGGACGACGGCTTCGCCAAGGCGGTGGAGCGGTTTCTTCTGCCCGCCAAGACCGGAGCGCCCGCATGACCGACCGCGTCAAGGAGATCCTGAGCTGGTACGGCGCCGACAGCCCCGGCACGCTGACCAACCTGGCGCGCCTGCTCAACCACGGCCGCCTGGCCGGCACGGGGAAGCTGGTGATCCTGCCGGTGGACCAGGGCTTCGAGCACGGTCCGGCCCGCTCGTTCGCGCGCAATCCGGCCGCCTATGACCCGCGCTACCATTTCCGGCTGGCGATCGACGCCGGCTGCAACGCCTATGCGGCCCCGCTGGGGTTCCTGGAGGCCGGCGCGCGGGAGTTCGCGGGCGAGATCCCGCTGATCCTCAAGACCAACGACGCCGACAGCCTGCTCGACGAGCCCGACCCCGACCAGGCCACCACCGGCACGGTGGAGGACGCCCTGCGGCTCGGCTGCTGCGCCGTGGGCTTCACCATCTATCCGGGCTCGGCGCACCAGTACCAGATGTTCGAGCAGGCGCGCGCCATCGCCGAGGAGGCCAAGCGCTATGGCCTCGTGATGGTGATCTGGGCCTATCCGCGCGGGTCGGGCCTCAGCACGGCCGGCGAGACGGCCATCGACGTGGTGGCCTATGCGGCGCAGATCGCCGCCCAGCTCGGCGCCCATATCATCAAGGTCAAGCTGCCCACCGACCACCTCGAGACAGAGGCCGCGCGCAAGGTCTACGAGGAGCAGAAGATCCCCATCGCCACCCAGGCGGAACGGGTCCGGCACGTGGTGCAGAGCGCCTTCGACGGCCGGCGCATCCTGATCTTCTCGGGCGGATCGGCCATCTTCGACGACAAGGCCCTCTACGACGAATTCCGCGCCATCCACGACGGCGGCGGGTTCGGCTCGATCATCGGCCGCAACTCGTTCCAGCGGCCGCGCGAGGAAGCGCTGACGATGCTGCGGACCGCCATGGACATCCACGCCGGCAAGGCGGCCTGATGGCTCCGGGGGCCGACATCATCGTCGCGCCGTCGATCCTGTCGGCCGATTTCGGCCGTCTGGCGGAGGAGGTGCGGGCGGTGGATGCGGCCGGCGCGGACTGGATCCACGTGGACGTGATGGACGGCCGCTTCGTGCCCAACATCAGCTTCGGTCCGGTGGTGCTCGCGGCGGTGCGAAAAGCCACGCGCAAGCCGTTGAACGTGCACCTGATGATCGTCGAGCCCGAGCGCTATCTGACCGATTTCGCCGAGGCCGGCGCAGACCACCTTCTGGTGCAGGCCGAGCCGGGGTCGACCATCCACCTGCACCGGGTGCTGAGCCGGATCCGCGAGCTCGGCAAGAAGGCCGGGGTGGTGCTGGATCCGGCCACGCCGGTCGATCAGGTCGAATATGTGCTGCACCTGTGCGACGTGGTGCTGGTGATGACGGTCAATCCCGGCTTCGGCGGCCAGGCCTTCCTGCCCGAAATGCTGCCCAAGATCGCCCGGCTGCGGGCGCTCTGCCAGGCCCGCGGGCTCGCTCCCGTCATCGAGGTCGACGGCGGCCAGGACGGCCGGCACGCCCGCGAGAGCGTTCAGGCCGGCGCGAGCGCCATCGTCGCCGGCAGCGCCATCTTCGGCGCGTCGGACTACGCCTCCGCCATCGCCGCCATTCGCGAGGGCTGCAGGCGATGACGGTTCAGAGGTCGATCGACGTCCAGGTGGTGGGCGACGCCGACACCATGGCGGACCGCCTCGCCGACTGGCTGATGGAGCTCGCCTTCATCAAGGGCGACCCCTTCAGCCTGTGCCTGTCAGGCGGGTCGACGCCCAAGGTCCTCTATCAGCGCCTCGCCGAACCCCGCTATCGCGACCGCTTTCCCTGGCGGAGCGCCCACCTGTTCTTCGGCGACGAGCGGTTCGTGCCGCCGGGCGACCCCCTCAGCAACTATCGGATGGTGCGCGAAGCCTTGATCGACCACATCCCCATACCGGCCGCCAACGTGCATCCGGTCCCCACCGAAGGGCTCGATCCCGCCGCCGCCGCCGCGGCCTACGAACGGACGCTGAAGGCGTTTCACGGATCGGACCGGCTGGATCCCGGCCGGCCCCTGTTCGACGTCACCCTGCTCGGCCTCGGCGACGACGGCCATACCGCCTCCTTGTTCCCGGACACGGCGGTGCTGCGGGAGCGGAGCCACTGGGCCGCCGCGGTGATCGGCGCCAAGGCCGAGCCCCGCATCACCCTCACCTATCCGGCCCTGGAGAGCAGCCGCCACACGGTCTTCATGGTCACCGGCGCCGGCAAGCGGGACATGCTGCAACGGCTGACCGCCGGCGATCAGGCCCTGCCGGCGGCGCGGATCAATCCGATCGGCTCCCTGGTCGTGTTCTGCGACAGCGCCGCGGCCGGACTGTGACCCGCATGGCCGACCTCTATCCTCTGAGCTTCGAGCCGATCTTCCAGTACCGTCTGTGGGGCGGGCGGCGGCTCGGCGGCTGGATGGACAAGCCCCTGCCGGGCGACGAGGCCAACACCATCGGCGAGGCCTGGATTCTCAGCGACCGCCAGGACCACGCGAGCCTGGTGGCCGAAGGCCCGCTCAAGGGCGCCTCCCTCACCGATCTGATGCGGTCGGCGCCCGAGGCCTTGCTCGGCCGCCTGGCCGGGCGGTTCGAGCGCTTTCCCCTGCTGCTGAAATTCCTCGACGTGGAGCAGATGCTGTCGGTGCAGGTGCACCCGCGCGACGACCAGACCGACCTGATCCCCGACGGCGACAGCGGCAAGACCGAGGCCTGGGTGGTGCTGCAGGCCGACCCGGGCGGGCGCATCTACGCCGGGCTGAAGCCGCACACCGACGCAGAGGCGCTTCGGGGCCTCGACCAGCAGACCGTGGATGAGCATCTGGCCAGCTTCCAGCCCGAGGTCGGACAGGCGGTGCTGATCGAAGCCGGCACGGTGCATTCGCTCGGGGACGGGGTGATGGTGTTCGAAGTCCAGGAAAACAGCGACACCACCTTCCGCCTCTACGACTGGAACCACGTCGATCCCAAGACGCACAAGCCGCGCGACCTGCAGGTCGAGCAGGCCCTGAAGAGCGTCGACTTCGACCAGGGGATGGTGCGGCCGGTCGCGCCGCGGCCCGAGGCCGGCGGGCGCGAGCGGCTGCTCGACGACTGCCATTTCCGCGTCGACCGCATCACCGGCGACCAGCCGCTCGAGGTCGGCGCGGCGGGCGAGCCGCGTATCCTCGTCTGCGTGGCGGGCTCGGGCGCCGTGGAGCATCAGGGCGATCGGCACGGCCTGGCGCGCGGCGGCGTCATGCTGTTGCCGGCGGCGCTCGGACCCTGCCGGTTCCGACCGGACGGCGAGACCACCCTGCTCGACATCTCGATACCGGAGCGCCCGTGAAACAGCTGATGGTTTTCGATCTCGACGGCACGCTGGCCAAGAGCAAGGCGCCGCTTGGCGTGGGCATGGGCCGGCTGCTCGGCCGGCTGCTGTCGGTGGCGCGCGTCGCCATCATTTCGGGCGGCACCTGGACCCAGTTCCAGAAGCAGCTCCTGCCGTACCTGCCGACCGACGACCGGCTGAAACGGCTGTCGATGCTGCCGACCACCGGCACGCGGTTCCTGCAGTACGACGGGCAGTGGCGAGTCCTCTATGCGGAGGACTTCACGGCCGCCGAGAAGAAGAAGATCGTCACCTCGCTCGACACGGCCTTCGACCAGTCGGGCTTCCGGCCCGCGAAACACTGGGGCGAGCTGATCGAGGACCGCGGCAGCCAGATCACCCTGTCGGCCCTCGGCCAGGAGGCGCCGCTCACCGAGAAGAAGGCCTGGGATCCCGACTTCGCCAAGCGCAAGAAGATCAAGGCCATCCTCGACCCCCTGCTGCCGGACTTCTCGGTCACACTCGGCGGCGCCACCTCGATCGACATCACCCGCCCCGGGGTCGACAAGGCCTACGGCATCCACAAGCTGAAGCTCGAGCTCGACATCCCGATCGCGCGGATGCTGTTCGTCGGCGACGCCCTGTTCCCCGGCGGCAACGACCATCCGGCCCGCACCACCGGGGTGGAGTGCATCGAGGTGCGCGATCCGCTCGAGACCGAGCACGTGATCCGGGCCTTCATCGCCGCGGCGCCCTGACGCGCGGCACGGCGCAGCAAAAAGGCGCGGACCTCGGCCCGCGCCCGTTTTCCATCAGCAGGAGCCGAGAGCCGGCGCCTACGCCCTCTTGGCGGCCTCGTTACCCTTCACGCCCGCTTCGCCGAGCCATTCCAGGATCTTGGACTTGGGCATGGCGCCGACGGTCATCGAGGCCATCTGGCCGTCCTTGAACAGCATCATGGTCGGGATGCCGCGCACGCCGTAGCGGCCGGGCGTCATCTGGTTCTCGTCGATGTTGATCTTGGCCACGGTGACCTTGCCGCCGAGCTCTTCGGCGATCTGTTCGAGCGCGGGGGCGATCTGCTTGCACGGGCCGCACCATTCGGCCCAGAAATCCACCAGCACCGGACCCGAGGCCTTGAGCACGTCGGATTCGAAGCTTTCGTCGGTGACCTTCACGGTCGTCATCGCATTCCTCCAAGCCCCATCGGGCCATGCGGCCCATCGCGCGACTATCGCACGGACCGCCATTCAGGTCGCTAATCTAATCGCTCGCGCGCGGCGATCAACGCTCGGCGCGGAGCGCGGCCAGGGTCTGGTCGATCAGGATTTCTGGGACCGGCATCAGTTTGGGGCCGTCGGTCCACACCAGCGCCGCCTCCACCCGCCGCGCGGGGTAGAGCGCCCGCAGCACCGCGACGTAGACCGCCATCTGCACCACATAGGCGCGGTCGGCGTCCTCGATCCGCTCCGGCGCGGGACGGTTGGTCTTGAAGTCGACCACCAGGACACGATCCGCGGCGAGGGTCATCCGATCGATGCGGCCGGAGATCCGAAGGTCGGGCGGCAGGTCGGGCGCGCCGCCGGCGATGGCCGCCTCAGCCACCGAGCCCGGCCCGAACACCTCGGCGAACTGCGCGTCGCGCAGCACGGCCAGGGCGGCGGAGGCCATCTCGGCGCGCTGATCCTCGTCGAGATCGGACGCCTTGGCCAGCAGGCGGCGCGCGCCGTCCTCCCAGGCGGCGGGCGGCAGGTCGGGCAGCACCTCGAGCAGGCGATGGATCAGCTCGCCCCGGCGGAAGCGGCCGATCCCGCGGGTCCGCGCCAGGGGCGAGGGAGCCGGTCCACGCTCCGCCTCGGCCAGGGTCGAGGGCGCGGCGTAGCGGGCCGAGACGGGCTCCGCCGGCGGCGCGCGATCGATCCATTCCGGGGGCGCGCCGACGGTCGCAGGCGGACGGCCACCCGGCGCCGGCAAGGGATCGGCGCCGAAGCGCCGCACCGCGCCGACCGTCCGGGTCGCGGCGGCGATCGCCGGCCGGTCGAAGGCGGACGCGATGCGGGCGTACCAGGAGGCCGGATCCGGCGCGCCCGCCTTGGCGTTGCCCGGCAGGCGCCCGGCCACGATCACCCGGTCCCGCGCGCGGGTCAGCGCCACATAGAGCAGGCGCAGCGCCTCGTGCGCCTGTCGTTCGGCCTCGAAGGCGCGGGCTTCGGCGGAGGCGGCGCAGTCGTCGGCCTTGCGCGGCGCGAACAGGAAGCCGGCCGACCGGGTCCGCAGCAGGGCGCCGCCGGGTTTGGCGGGGGCTCCGGCGGTCTCGGGGAGGATGACGATCGGCGCCTCGAGACCCTTGGCGCCGTGAACGGTCATCACCCGCACCTCGCCGCCGCCGGCTTCGAGCTCGCGCTTCACCTGGATCTCGCTGCGCTCGAGCGCCGCGGCGAAGCGCTCGAGGTCGTACAGTCCGCGCCGTTCGGCCTTCAGGGCTTCGGCCAGCAGTTCGTCGAGCGCGTCCTCCGCCTCGCGGCCGAGCCGGGTCAGGATCCGCTGGCGCATGGAGCGGCCGTCGGCGTCGAGATAGGACAGCACGCGGCCGAGGAAGCCGAACGGGATGCGCGCCCGGGCCTGGTCCCGCGCCCAGCCCAGGAAGGCCAGCGCCTCGCGCCATTCCTGCCGCTCGTCCGCCCGCCGGCCGAGGGCGGCCCATAGCGATCCGTCCCGGTCATGGGCCAGATCGAACAGCGCCTGCTCGTCGACCCCGCAGAACGGGCTGCGCAGAAGGGCCGCGAGCCGGAGGTCGTCGCTGGGGAACAGGCAGACCCGGATCAGGGCCAGCACGTCCTGAAACACGATGTGGTCCGAGAGGGTGAGCTTGTCGGCGCCGGCGACGGGCACCCCGGCCTGCTTCAGCGCGCGGATCACCTCCTCGAACACGGTGTCGCGTTTGCGGACGAGGATCAGGACGTCGCCGGGGGCCGCGGCGCGGGGCCGCTCGCCGGGGCCCATCACCGCGTCCTCGCGGACGAGGCGCGCCACCTCGGCCGCCACCTTGCGGGCGAGGCGCTTGCGGGCGCTCTCCGGCGGGTCGGCGTCGACCGGATCCCAGGCGTCGGGCGGCTCGGTCTTCACGTCCGCCTCGAGCGGCCACAGATCGACGGTCCCGGCGCCGGCGGGTCGACGCGCCACGTGCGCCAGGTCGGTCTGGCCGATCGGCGCGGGCACGGCGGTGCGCAGGACCGGATCGGCGAAGACGGCGTCGACGAACCCGAGCACCTCGGGCGTCGAGCGCCAGCTTTCGACCAGCGACGGCTCGACGAACGGACGGTCGGCCCCGCCGGCGCGGCGCTCATAGGCGGCGGTCTGCGCGCGCAGCTGTTCGGGCCGGGCGCCCTGAAACGAATAGATCGATTGTTTCTCGTCGCCGACGGCGAACACCGTGCGCGGCAAGGGTCGGTCCTTGGGCAGACCGGCGCCGGTGAAGAAGTCCGCCGTGAGCGCCTCGAGAATGTCCCACTGCTCGGGCGCGGTGTCCTGCGCCTCGTCGAGCAGGACGTGGTCGATGCCGCCGTCCAGCTTGTAGAGCACCCAGGCGGCGCTGGCCCGCTCGGTCAGCAGGTCGCGGGTGCGCGCGATGAGGTCCGGGAAATCCAGCGCCGCGCGCGAGGCCTTCTCGCCTTCGTAGAATTCGCCGTAGGCGTAGGCGAGGGTCAGGGCGTGCGCCGTGTCGGACGCCACGCGGGCCGATCGCAGGCGGCCGAGCGCGTCGTGCAGCCGCGCCTGCTCGCGCCGCAGCCAGTCCTGGATCGCGGCGGGCGTGCCTTGGGTGAACAGGCTCCGTTCGGCGCGCGGTTCGCCGTCGGCCTTCGCGAACACGCCCCAGCACTGGTCGAATCGCTCAGGATGGTCCTCGGCGCAGGCGATGGCGGCGAGCAGGGCGGCGGACACGGCCTGGTCCTGCTTGCCGCCCTGGCCGAGGGCTTCGGCGGCGGCGCGCCACGCGCGCCAGTCGCAGCCGGCGAGCGCGTCCTGCTTCACCGCGTCCACCGTGGTGGGACCGTCGAAGCCGCACGTGCGCCAGACGTCGGCGATCGCGTCCTCGAACGCGCCGCAGCGGTCTATGTAGTCCCGGATCGCCTGCCGTTCGGTCTCGAAGGTCTTGAACAGGCTCTCGAAACCGTCGAGCGCCAGCTCCACCGCGAAATGGTCGTAGGCGGCGGCCAGCGGGTGGTCGGGCCGCGCCAGGGTGATCTCGGCCAGGCTGGCGCGGGCCCGCGCCGACACCTCCGCCGCTTCGGCGTCGTCGAGCACCGAGAAGCCGGGCGCCACGCCGGCCTCGAGCGGAAAGCGCCGCAGCAGGGCCTCGCAGAACGCGTGCAGCGTCTGAATCTTCAGCCCGCCCGGCGTCTCCAGCGCCTTGGCGAACAGGGTGCGAGCGTCGGACAGGTCGTCCGGCGCCTCGCCGAGCTCATCGAGGGCCCGGCGCAGGTCCGCGTCGTCGGCCACGGCCCAGTCGCCGAGCTTGTCGAACAGCCTGCGCTGCATCTCGGCCGCCGCGGCCTTGGTGTAGGTGACGCAGAGGATGGCCTGCGGATCGACCCGGCGGATCAGGAGGCGGGCCACCCGGTTGACGAGGGTCGAGGTCTTGCCCGATCCGGCGTTGGCGGTGACGAAGGCCGAGGTGCCGGGATCGGCGGCGATGCTCTGGGGGTGGGGAGTCCGGGGATGCGGCGCGGTCACGCGTCACCCCCGTCTTCGCCGGCGCCGGTCACGTGCCATTCGAACACGCGGGCGAGATGATCGTAGTCGCCGACGCCGCGGTCGCTGATGAACTGGGGCGCGGCCCACGAGCGGTAGGCCTGGTCCGCGTCGCGAAACCGGATCACCCGGGCGACGAGGCCCGCGAGGGCGCGCTCGGCCTCCTCGCGCGACACCGCGGCCGGCAGCGGGCGCTGCACCTCGCCGGGGATACGGCGCCCGGTCACCCGCACGTAGGCGAGTTCGCCGGGATCGACGCCGGCGACACCCTCGAACCCGCCGCCCATCAGGATCGCCGCCGTGAGGGTGAGCTGGGGCGAGAACCCACGCTCGATCTGCTTGCGGCTGGGCGCCGCGCCGGTCTTGAAGTCGAGCACATGGGCGAGAGCGCCCTCGACCTCGATCCGGTCGGCCTTGGCCGTCACCGTAAAGGGACGGCCCTGCACGTCGATCTCCAGCCGGCCCTCCCGCTCGATCAGGAAACGGCGCCCGTCCTGTCGCCGGTCGGCCTCGAAGGCCGCCGCCCAGCCGGCGAGCCGGCGCGCCAGCGCCCGTTCGCGCGCCATGGCCGACTCCGAGACCCCCGCGCTTTCCAGCGCCTCGACCAGCAGCCGCTCGAACAGATGGTCGGGGTCGGCCGGCCGGCCGGGCGCGTAAGCCTCGGCGAAACTCTGGAAGGCCCGGTGGATCGCCGTGCCGCGGGCGCGCGCGTCCATGGCCATGTCGGGCGGATCGATCGGACGCAGGCCGAGGATTTCGCGGGCGTAGATGGCGTAGGGGTCGCGCACCCAGGTCTCGATGCGGGTGACCGGCAGGCGGTCGGGCCGCACCTCCGCCGGCGGCCTGGGCGCCGGGCGCGGCGCCGGTTTGAGATCGGGCGGGATCGGCGTCAGCGGGGCGTCGAGGCCGCGCGCCCAGGCCAGCAGTTCGGCTCGGCGCGGCAGGTCCAGGCCGGCGCCCCGGGCCAGGGTCTGCAGCCGCCAGAGCCAGCGCGATCGCACCGCCGGCTGCCCGCCGCGCCGGTCGCACGCCACCAGCACCACCTCGGGCGCCGAGGCCGCCTGGGCGAAGTCGTGCGCGGCGAGGCCGATCCTGCGCTCGGGCGGCGGCAGGCCGAGGGTCTTGCGCATGGGCCGCGAGAAGAACGGGTCGACCGGCGGAAGACGCGGCCAGACGCCTTCCTCGAGGCCGGCCACGATCAGCAGGTCGGCGTGCACCAGCCGCGCCTCGATGGCGCCGAGGATCCTGAGCCGGGGGTGCAGGGCGCCGCCGGGGCGCACCAGCTGGCCGGCCAGCAGTTCGCCGATCAGGTCGCGGAAGGCCGAGGCGCTCAGTGGTGGAAGGATGGCGGCGTCTTCGAGCAGCCCCGCGATGAGGCCGGCGGCGGCCTCGCCGGTCTGGCCGTTCCATGCGGTGGGCGAAAGCGCCTCCACGGCGCGCGCCAGGCCGGCCGCCGCCTCCGACGGCGACGCCGGCCCGCTGTGGAAGACGGCCGACAGCGGAGAGAGCGCCGCTTGCAGCGCGTCGGCCAGAGCGATGGCCGCGTCGAACGGCCCGCGCTCGCCGACCTCTCGCCGGTCCCGCTCGCCCTCGAGCCGGGCGCGGAGGCCCGGCCAGCCCCGGGGCCGCGGGCCGCGCAGGCCCCGCCGTTCGAGGATGCGCTGGGCCGACTCCGACGATCCGTCCAGCGCGACCAGCGGGTGTTTCAACACGGCGAGCAGGGTCGGCGGATCGAACCCCTGCGCGACGGCTTCGCTCGCCAGGCCCAGCAGCGTCCCCACCGGGGTTTCGGCGAGCGGCCGTCCGGCGGAAGTGTCGGCCTCGATACGCCAGCGCGCCAGCCGCGCCGACACGCGCCGCGCCAGGGCCTGGTCGGGCGTGACGAGCGCCGCGGTCCGCCCGGGCGTCTCCAGGGCCTCGCGCATCAACAGGGCGATCGCCGCCGCCGCCTCCTCCTCCGCGCGGGCCTCGACCACGGTGAGCCCCGAAAGGCCGTCGGCGACCGGGTCGGCCCCGGAGGCGCCGGCCTCGGCCCTCAACGCGTCGATCTGCGCCCGCCAGTCCCGGGTCGCCTCGGCCGGCCGCAGCGCCTCGTTGACCACCCGGCGGCGCGCCCGTCCGTGCGCCGCGGCGGCGGCCGTCTCCGACACGGGCCAGCGCCGCACGTCGGCGCGCTGAACGCCGGCCTCCCCGAGCAGGCGCCGCAGCGCGCCCTGCGGATGGTCGTCCCGCACCTCGGTCCAGGCGCTTTCGGCGAGATCGCGATCGAGCCCCGGCAGGACCACGAGCCCCCGCGGCGCCTCGGCGATGACCTTGAGAAGACGCGCGGTCGCCGGCGCCGAGCCGGTCGAGCCGGCGGCGATCAGCGGCCGGTCCGGCGGCGCGGCGCGCCATTGTTCGGCGAGGCCCCGCAGCAGGGCCGTGCGCCGGGCGGCCACATCCATCAGCCCGAGCGAGCGTAGCCGCGCCGGCCAGAGGTCGGTGGCGACGCGCAGGGCGGCGGCCGAGACCTTCCAGTGCTCGGCGAATTCGCCGTCGAGCAGCACCTGCGGATCCTCCGGCAACTCCACCTCCTCGATGGCGGCGGAGTCCAGGAAATCGGCCAGGGCGTCGGCGAGGTGCAGGGCCCCCTGCGCGCCGAGGGTCGGGGCGAAGCCGTCGGCATGGTCGAGGATCAGCCGGGCGAGTTCGAAGCGCCGCCGCATCGGGCCGACCGTGGGCGGAAGGTCCAGCGCGAGGTCGCCGGGTTCGAACGGCGGCTCGCCCTCCTCGAGGTCGCCGAGCGCCAGGATCTGCGGCAGCAGTACCGGACGTCCGCCGGCGGCGCCCACGAAGGCTTCGGCCAGGGATCGCGCGCCCCGGCGGGTCGGGACCAGGACCACCGCCCGGGACAGGCCGGCCGGATCCTCGGTCGCCAGCGCGCCGAACAGCACCCGGGCGAGGTCGGCGAGGAACGGCCGGTGAGCGTCGATCGAGAACCAGCGGGGCCCCGGACCTTCGAACAGCGGAGCCGCGTACACCGAATCATCCCTCGCCGGCCCGAACGTCATCGCGACAGGCGTCATCGCGACAGGCGTCGTTCGGCGGCGTCCAGGGCGTCCGGATCGCCCACGTGCATCCAGTCGCCTTCCATCACCTGGCCGGCGAGCCGCCCGGCGGCGGCCCAGCCGACCCACAGCTGAAACAGGCCGAAGGCGGTCTCGGGGTGGGCGTAGATCGGGCGTGGATCGACGATGTGGACCCCCATGTAGTTGAGCGGCGCAGCCGGCGCGCCACTGACCCGGCGGGGGACCAGACGGGCGGCGTCGTCCATGAAGAAGTCGCCGGGTCCGTCGAAGCCGAAGGTGCGCTCCATCCGCGCCAGCATCAGCCGAGCCGTCTCGACGGCCGGATCGAAGCCGCCGCAGAGACTTCGGATGGCCGCGGCGGGCGGCTCGCCGTCCTCGATCCACACGCTGTCGATGTTCGCCACCAGGATCGGCGCGTCGCCGAGCAGGTCGCGCGCCCGCTTGATCCCGCCCCCGGTCTCCAGCGGGACCGGGTGATCGCGTTCGTCGGAGATGGCGATGCGCGGCGCCGTCCGCGCCGCAAGATGGTCCACCAGCCGGTCGGCGAAGGCGTGCACGTTGACCACCGCCCGCTCCACGCCCGCGTCGGCCAGCCGGTCGAGCATATGGTCGATCAGGGCGCGGCCGCCGACCTCGACCAGGGCCTTGGGCCGGTCGTCGGTGAGCGGGCGCAGACGGGTGCCGAGGCCGGCGGCCAGCACCATGGCCGTTTTGGGAGGCGCGCTCACGCGCCGGACGCCGGCCCGGACCGCGGGCGGGTCTCCGGCGGGATCCACCGGTCGAACCAGGCCTTGAGCGGCGCCAGGTCGGGATGCGCGAGGTTGCGCTCCAGATAGCCCCAGGTGCGCGGCATGAAGTCGATGTAGCGGCGCTTGCCGAAGGCGACCACCTGGCGCGCGAAGATCGGGCCGAGGATGCGCGCGGCGTTCAGAGCGGCCAGACCGCGGTAGTCGGACAGGAACTGCTCCCGGTCGAGATCCGGACGCGCGGCGAGGTACCGGTCGAGCATGGCGGCCTCGAGCGCCGGGGCCACATCGCGGCGCGCGTCCTGCAGCAGGTGCAGCAGGTCCCAGGCCGGGTGGGCCCTCACCGCGTCCTGGAAGTCGAGCAGGCCGACGCGGGCCAGGCCCTGCCGCTCTGGGAGCCAGAGCAGGTTCTCGGCGTGGTAGTCGCGATGGGCGAACACGCTCGCGCCCGCCTCGGCCCGTTGGCGGATCGGCGCGGCCAGGCGCTCCCAGTCGGCGGCGGCCTCAGCCGGAAGAGGCTCCCGCTCCGCGTAGCGAGGCCACCATTCGAGGAACATCTCGGTGTAGGTGCGCAGCGCCAGGTCGTCGTAGGTCGACAGCGGCCACCGCGCGCCGTCGGTCTCCAGCACCGCGGGCGGAGGTTCGGCATGCAGGGCGATCTGCAGATCGGTCGCCGCCTCGTACAGCGGCGAGGGGTCCTGGCCCTGCTCGATCAGCCGGGCGAAAAGGCCGTCGCCGAGATCCTCGAGCACGGCGAAGCCCTGTTCGGTGTCGAAGGCGTCGATCCGCGGCGTCGAAAACCCGCGCGACCGAAGATAGGCGGCGACGGCGACGAAGGCGTCGACCCGACCGCCGGCCAGCCGGGCGAGGGCGTTGTAGCCCATGGCCCGGCGCTCGTCGGGCGTCGCCTCGGGCGGAGCGACGGCGGTTTCGAACGCCGGCGGCTGGTCCATGAACACACGCGTCGAGCCGTCGGTCAGATAAAGCCGCTCATAGGCGCGGGTGGAGGCGTCCCCGCCCATCGGCGCGCGGCGCGCATCGCCGACCCCGCTTCGCTGCAGGAAGGCGACCCTCTCAGTCTCCCGCGCCTCCGTCTTGGCCTCAACCCGCGTCAAACCGATCCCTTCCGCTCCAGGCGCCGAACCCTTCGGTCCGCGCCGTCCGTGCGCCATCCGACTCGCCCTGGGCAAGGTGGATCGCCAGCCGGTCGCGAGGCAAGGCCTGCCCAAGCCGTTCGGGCCACTCGATCACCGCGGCGCCGACGTCCAGCGCCTCGTCCAGGCCGAGTTCGTCCGCCTCGTCGGCCGTCTTCAATCGGTAGAGATCGAAATGCGCCAGCGGGAACCTCGCGCCCGGGTAGGTCTGCACCAGGGTGAAGGTCGGGCTCGGCACCTCTTCGGCGTCGTGGGTCAGCGCACGAACCAGCGCGCGGGCCAGCGTCGACTTGCCGGCGCCCAGCGGACCGTACAGGCAGACCGCCTCGCCCGCCCGTAGCCGCCCGGCCACGGCGCGGCCGAGCTCCTCGGTGGCCTTTTCGTCCGGCAGGACCAGCACGCTCATCCACCCGCTTTAGGCCATGGCGATTGCGGCGCCTATGCGCTAAGGCGCTGGAGCGAAGAGGACTTGCCCAAAGGTGACGCCTGCGTCATTCAATGCCTGGCAAGGGTCGCGGAGGCGCTGAGTGTCGGAACCGGGCGTGGTGATCGTGGGGGCGGGACACGCCGGCGGGTCGGCCGCGGCCTTCCTGCGCCAGTACGGCTTCACCGGGCCCCTCAGCCTGATCGGCGAGGAGCCCCTGGCGCCCTACCAGCGGCCGCCGCTGTCGAAGGCCTGGCTGAAGGGCGAGGCCGACGCCGAGGCGCTGATGCTGCGGCCGGACAGCTTCTACAGCGAAAACGACATCGTCCTGCGGCTGGGCGTCCGCGCCGAACGCATCGACCGCGACGCCCGGACCGTGATCCTGAGCGGCGGCGAGGCCGTCCCCTATGCGACGTTGATCCTCGCCACCGGCGCCCGCGCCCGGCGCATTCCCCTGCCGGGCCTTGACCTCGGCGGCGTGCTGGCCCTGCGCACCGCCGCCGACGCCGACCAGCTGAAATCGGCGCTCGGGCCCGGCAGGCGGCTGGCGGTGATCGGCGGCGGCTATATCGGGCTCGAGGCGGCGGCCTCGGCGCGGGCCCTCGGCGCCGAGGCGGTGGTGATCGAGCGCGAGCCGCGGGTGCTGGCGCGAGTGGCGTGCGAGGCTCTGTCGACCTTCTTCCAGGACTACCACCGCAAGCACGGCGTCCACTTCATCCTCGACGCGGGCGTGGAGGGGATCGTCGGCGGCGACGGCCGCGCCGCGGCGGTGAAGCTCGCGGGCGGCGACCTCGTGGAGGCGGACGCCTTCCTGGTCGGCGTAGGCGCCGTCCCCAACCAGGAGCTGGCGGTGGACGCGGGTCTGCACTGCAGCGACGGGATCGTGGTCGATCTGGAGGCGCGCACCTCCGACCCGGCGATCTTCGCCATCGGCGACTGCACGCGCCGGCCCATGCCGCTCTACGGCGCGCGCATGCACCGGCTGGAGAGCGTGCCCAACGCCCTCGAACAGGCCAAGCAGGCGGCGTCGGCCCTGACCGGACGCCCGGCGCCGGCCGGCGAAGTACCCTGGTTCTGGTCGGACCAGTACGATCTGAAGCTGCAGATCGCCGGCCTGCCGTTCGACGCGGTGCAGACCGTGATCCGCGGCGACATCGCCGCGGCGAAGTTCGCGGTCTTCCATCTCGACGCCGAACACCGCCTGCAGGCGGTGGAGGCGGTGAACGCCCCGCCGGAGTTCATGGCCGGGCGCCTCCTGATCGGCCAACGGAAAGCCGTTGCGCCGGACAAACTTCGCGATATGTCGATTTCCATGAAGGAGGTCGCGGCCTGAGCCGCGGTCCGCCCGAGCCAGACCCGAACGAGAGAGCCCATCCATGGCCAAGATCACCTATATCGCCCACGACGGCTCCTCGCGCACCCTCGAGGTGAAGGCGGGACTGACGGTCATGGAGGGGGCGGTGAAGAACAACGTGCCCGGCATCGACGCCGACTGCGGCGGCGCCTGCGCCTGCGCCACCTGCCATGTCTATGTGGACGAGGCCTGGATGGACAAGGTCGGCGCGGCCTCGGCCATGGAGGAGTCCATGCTCGACTTCGCCGAGGGCGTGAAGCCGAACTCGCGCCTCTCGTGCCAGATCAAGGTGACCGACGCCCTCGACGGCCTGGTGGTGACCACGCCCGAGAGCCAGCACTAGGGCAGGCGCGGGCGCCTCAGGATGAGGCGACCTTCATCGATGCCGGCCCCGAATTCGGCCTCGTCCTGAGGTGCGAAGCGAAGCCTCGAAGGACGAGGTCGTCGCACCAGCCTAGGCCAGCAAAAACCGACCCAGCTTCTCGCCCAGCACCGCCGGGGGGCGGCGGGGGCGGCCGTCGAGGTGGATGCAGGCGGCGTGCACGTCGGCCGTGGCCAGCAGCTGGTCGCCGCGCAGCAGGGACTGGCTCACCTCAAGTCGCGCGCCCTTGAACACGTCATAGGTGGTGCGCACCAAAAGGGCGTCGTCGATCCGGCCGGGGCGCCTGAAATCGATCACCAGCCGGGTCACGACGAAGGCGGCGGGATCCTCTCGGTCGAGCAGGTCGGCGTGGCCGACGCCGGCCAGCCGCAGGAAATCCGACCGGCCGCGCTCGAAATAGCGGACATAGTTGGCGTGGTAGACCACGCCGGTGAAGTCGGTGTCCTCGTAATAGACCCGCACCGGCAGGAAGTGCTCCCGCCCTTCGAACCAGCCCGCCGAGGGCTCTCCCGCGCCGCCGATCACGCCTTCTGCATCTCGGCGATCAGCTTGCCGTCGATCTCCCTGGCCCTCTGGTGGGCCGGACGTCCGGTCAGCCGGCCGAGATAGGTCTCGAAGGCCGGGCGCTTTTCGATCGTGCCGAAGGTCATGCCGAAGCCGAGCTGGGAGCCGACATAGACGTCCGCCGCGCTGAACCTGCCGCCGGCCAGGTACTCGACCTCGGACACCGCGCCCTCGAGCGCGTCGAGGGTCTGCTCGTACGAGCCATAGCCGAACATCCGCCGCTGCTGGTCGGTCGGGATAAAGCCGGCCGACTTGTTGCTCGCCGCCGGCTCGACGCAGCCCGCCGCGAAGAACAGCCAGCGATAGTAGGGCGCCCGCGCCTTGCTGGTCGGCGGCGGCGCCAGGCCGGCCTCGGGAAAGGCGTCGGCGAGGTAGGCGCAGATGGCGGCGCATTCGGTCACCACCGCGTCGCCATGCCGGATCGCCGGCACCTTGCCCATCGGGTTGATCGCCAGATAGGCGGGCTGCTTCATGGTCGAGGCGTAGTCGAGCACCTCGGTCTCGTACGGCTGGCCGACCTCCTCGAGCATCCAGCGGACGATCTGCCCGCGCGACATGGGGTTGGTGTAGAAGGTGAGCGTTTCGGCCATGATGTCCTCCCTTGACCTTCGCAGCATACGGCAAGAGAACAAAATCGCAACGAAGCGGCGACGCCATCAAACCTGTGGAGCGGCGCGGCGCCGCCTTTGCCGACCCCGCGCAGCAGGTTAACCAGGGCGAATGAACGCCGCGACCGGCCCGCTCGACTCCTCGCCGCCCGCGCTCGACCCGACGGGCGCCACGCCCGTGATGGCGCAGTTCTTCGCGGCCAAGGCCCAGCAGCCCGAGGCGCTGGTGTTCTTCCGCATGGGCGACTTCTACGAGCTGTTCTTCGACGATGCGAGGAAGGCCGCCGAAGCGCTCGGCATCGCCCTGACCTACCGGGGCAAGCACGCCGGCGAGGATATTCCCATGGCCGGCGTGCCCGTGCATGCGGCCGAGGCCTATCTGGCCAAGCTGGTCCGCGCCGGCTTCCGCGTCGCCCTGTGCGAACAGATGGAGGATCCCGCCGAAGCCCGCAAACGCGGCTCCAAGTCGATCGTCCGCCGCGACCTCGTGCGGGTGGTGACGCCGGGCACCCTGACCGAGGACAGCCTGCTCGACGCCCGGGGCGCCAACCGGCTGGCGGCCGTGGCCGTGCGCGGCGGCCGGGCGGCTCTGGCGTCGGTCGAGCTGTCCACCGGCGAGGTGGAATCGCTGGTGATGGAGCGCGGCGATCTTGGCGCGGCGCTGGCCTCGCTCCGGCCCTCGGAACTCCTGGCCCCGGACCGGCTGTTCGCCGACGAGGTCGTCGCCGCCGCCCTGCAGGCCTCCGGCGCCCTGGTCCAGCCGGCTCCGGCGGCCCTGGCCGAAGTGGGCGCCGCCCAGGCGCGGGTCGAGCGCCTCTACGGCGTCAGGACCCTCGACGGCTTCGGCGCCTTCGAACCGGCGGAGATCTCCGCCCTCGGCCTGATCGCGGCCCACCTGGAGACGACTCAGGCCGGCAAGCTGCCGATGCTGCGCCCGCCGCGCCGGGCGGAAGGCGCGGAGACCATGGCCATCGATCCGGCCACGCGCGCCTCGCTGGAGATCGAGCGCAGCCAGTCGGGCGGCCGCGAGGGCTCGCTGCTGGCCTGCGTGGACCGGACGGTCACCGCGCCCGGCGCCCGTCGGCTCGCCGACCGGCTGGCCCGCCCGTTGCTGAAGGTCGACGCCATCCGCGCGCGGCTGGACGCGGTAACGCACTATGTGGAGCGCCCGGACCTCAGAGTCGATGTGCGTGACCGCCTGCGCCAGGCGGCCGACATGGCCCGCGCCCTGTCGAGACTGGCGCTGGGCCGCGGCGGGCCGCGCGACCTCGGCGCCGTGCGGGCCGGACTGCTGGCCGGCCAGGCCGTCGCCGCCCTCTACGCCCGATCCGCCTCGCCGATCGATCCCCTGCCGTCGGACATCGCCGCCGCCCTCGACGCCCTGACCCCGACGGCCGACGCGGGGCGCCTGCTCGAACAGCTGGTCCATGGGCTCGAACACGACCTTCCGGCCCTGGCGCGCGACGGCGGCTTCGTCGCCAAGGGTTTCCGGCCCGAACTCGATCAGGTGCGCCAGCTGCGCGACGACAGCCGCCGGGTGATCGCCGCGCTCGAACAGCGGCTGCAGACCGACAGCGGCCTGCCGCTGAAGGTCCGTCACAACGCCGTGCTCGGCTATTTCGTCGAGATCGCCTCGGCCAAGGCCGACGGCCTGCTCCAGCCGCCGCTGAACGCCACCTTCATCCATCGCCAGACCCTGGCCAACCAGGCGCGCTTCACCACCGTCGAACTGGCCGAGCTCGACGCCAGGATCGCCCAGGCCGCCGACCGGGTTCTGGCCATGGAGGTCGAGACCTTCGAGGCGCTGCGCCGCGAGGCCTGCGCGCTCGCCGGGCCGCTGATGGCGGCGGCCGACGCCCTGGCCGCGCTCGACGTGGCCGCGGCCCTCGCCGAATGGGCGGTGGAGGTGGGCGCGGTCCGGCCCGAGGTGGACGACAGCCTGGCCTTCCACGCCGAGGGCGCGCGCCACCCGTCGGTCGAAGCGGCGGTGAAGCGCGCGGGCCTGCCCTACACGCCCAACGATTGCCGGCTCGATGGTTCGGGCGCCACGGCGGCGCGGCTGTCGCTGGTGACCGGCCCGAACATGGCCGGCAAGTCGACCTTCCTGCGCCAGAACGCCCTGCTGGCCGTCCTCGCCCAGGCCGGCTCGTACGTCCCGGCCCGCCGGCTGAAGCTGGGGGTGGTCGACCGGCTGTTCAGCCGCGTCGGCGCCGGCGACGACCTGTCGCGCGGGCGTTCGACCTTCATGATGGAGATGGTGGAGACCGCCGCCATCCTCACCCAGGCCACGCCCCGCTCGCTGGTGGTGCTCGACGAGATCGGCCGCGGCACCGCGACCTACGACGGCCTGGCGATCGCCTGGGCCTGCGCCGAGGCCCTGCACGACGCCAATCGGTGCCGGGCCCTGTTCGCCACTCACTACCACGAGCTGGCCCAGCTCGAGGGCCGGCTGGCCCATCTCAGCAATCTGTCGATGAAGGCCAGGGAGTGGAACGGCGAACTGGTGTTCCTGCACGAGGCCGGCCCGGGCGCGGCCGATCGCTCCTACGGCGTGCAGGTGGCCAAACTCGCCGGCGTCCCCTCCGCGGTGGTGGCCCGCGCCAAGGCGGTGCTCGAACGGCTGGAGAAGGAGCCCGGCTCGCCGAGCCGGCTCGACGACCTGCCGCTGTTCGCCGCCGCGGCGGAGGCGGAGGCGGCGGCCGCCGGGCCCGCCGGGCTGTCGCGGATGGAGGCGGCGCTGGCGGAGATCGATCCCGACACCTTGTCGCCCCGCGAAGCGCTCGACGCGCTCTACCGCCTCAAGGGCCTGTCCTGACCCCGCCATTAACCGATCGCTGAGGACTGGCGTCTAGGCTGACGCAAGAAACAGGCCAAAGGGGGCGCAGGTGGCGCTCGGTGCACGTCTCGAGATTCGGCAGGGCCAGTCGCTGGTCATCACGCCGCAACTGCAGCAAGCGATCAAGCTGTTGCAGCTCTCCAACCTCGAGCTCGACGCCTTCGTGGACGCCGAGCTCGAGAAGAACCCCCTGTTGGCGCGCGACGAGCGCGAGGAGATCAGCCAGCCCGAGCGCGCGGCCGAAGAGGCTCTGGTGTCCGATCGGTTCGACGAAGCCCCGGGCGGCGCCGCCGAAGCCGACCTCGACGCCCGCCACGACGATCTCTATGCCGACGCCGCGCCCGGCGACCGGGCGACCGGCGACGCCGGCGACGCGGCCCAGGCGGCCACGCAGGGCTCCACCGCCGGCGACGGAGGCGGAGCGGTGGACTGGTCAAAGGCCAGCCGCTCGGGCTCGTTCGACACCGACGGCGAAGGTTTCGAAGGCGCGCTGACCCGCGAAAAGACCCTGGCCGAGCATCTCGAGGACCAGACGGCCCTGTGCGGCTTCAGCCCGGCCGAACGGGCCGTGGCCTTCGCCCTGATCGGCGCGGTGGACGAGGGCGGCTATCTGCGCGCCTCCACCGACGAGGTCGCCGACCGCCTCGGTTGCGCCGTGACCCTGGTCGAGGCGGTGCTGAAGCGCTGCCAGGGGTTCGAACCCACCGGCGTGTTCGCCCGCGACGTCCCCGAATGCCTGCGCCTGCAGCTGCAGGAGCTCGATCGCTGCGATCCGGCCATGGAGGCCCTGCTGGGCAATCTGGAGCTCCTCGCCCGCCGCGACATGGCCGGCCTGAAGCGCGCCTGCGGGGTCGACGAGGAAGACCTGCGCGAGATGATCGGCGAACTTCGCGCGTTGACCCCCCGGCCGGGCGCCGCCTTCGGGGGCGAGCCCACTACCTCGGTGATCCCCGACGTGCACGTGCGCGAGGACAAGCTCGCCGGCTGGCGGGTGGAGCTCAACACCGACACCCTGCCGCGCGTCCTGGTCGACCAGCGCTATCACGCGACCGTGTCGCGCGGGGCCCGTTCGGATCAGGAGAAGGTGTTCGTCGCCGACTGCCTGGCCTCGGCCAACTGGCTGGTGAAGAGCCTCGACCAGCGCGCCAAGACCATCCTGAAGGTATCCTCAGAGATCGTGCGCCAGCAGGACGGCTTCCTGGCGTTCGGCGTCGAACACCTGCGTCCCCTGAACCTGAAGACGGTGGCGGACGCCATCGGCATGCACGAATCCACCGTCAGCCGGGTGACCTCCAACAAATACATGTCGACCCCGCGGGGGGTGTTCGAGCTGAAGTTCTTCTTCACCTCCTCGATCGCCTCGTCGGATGGCGGCGCCGCCCATTCGGCCGAGGCCGTGCGTCACAAGATCAAGACCCTGATCGACAGCGAGCGCGGCGGGCGCGACGTGCTGTCGGACGACCGGATCGTCGAAATCCTCAAGGAGACCGGGATCGACATCGCCCGGCGCACCGTCGCCAAATACCGCGAGGCGCTGCGCATTCCGTCGTCGCTCGACCGCAAGCGGGCCTACAAGCAGGCCTGCTGAACCGGCGCCATGATCCACCTCAAAGCGTGGCGCGATGAACCTCGCCATGGCCACGGCGTTGACTGAAGGGGCGGGGCGTAAACCGCCCTGCACTCAAAGTCTTGACACTTACCCTCAGGTGGAACGCAATGGCTAAGGCGACCGCGATCAACAGCCCCTTGGAGGGCGCATCCATGGCCAAATCAACCTCCGTCCCCCTGAACGTCCAGGTTTCGGGCAAGCAGATGGAGACGGGAGAGGCCCTCCGAACGCGGATTACCGATGATCTGAACGCCGGCGTCGGCAAGTATTTCGACAAGGGCGGCGAGGCCGAGGTGGTGGTGGCCAAGGACCGGTTCGGGGTCAGCGTCGACATCCTGGTGCGGCTGGCCATGGGCCAGCAGCTCGCCGCCAGCGGCGACGGCGGCGACGCCCATTCGGCGTTTTCGGCGGCGCTGGAGAAGCTCGAAACCCGCATCCGCCGCTACAAGCGCCGGCTGAAGAACCACCATCCGCACCACGGCGGCCCGCGCGGCCCGGCCGAGACGGCGCCGCTGGTGGTTCTGCGCGCCGACGAGGAAGGGGACTTCGACGCGGACTGGCCGGAAGCAGCCGTTCCCGACGGGGCGCCCGCCTCGATGGTGATCGCCGAGACCGAGGCGGAGATCAAAAGCCAGTCGGTCGCCATGGCGGTGATGGAGCTCGACCTGTCCGACGCGCCGGTGGTGCTGTTCCGCAACGCCGCGCACGGCGGCCTGTCGGTGGTGTACCGCCGCGGGGACGGCAACATCGGCTGGATCGATCCGGCGCGCACACGCGTTAATCGGCCCGACGCCGGTCTGGCCAAGGCCTGAGCAGGACGTCGCCCGTTCGACGTTCATAAAACTAATTGTGATCTTCGGAGTCGAAAGCATCCTTGGCGAATCCGTTCGCCAGGTATAGCCCGCGCTCTGGCAGCTCCTGGGAGCAAGACCCTCATGGATATTGGCGACTGGCTGGATCGCTCCGCAATCGCCCACCGATCGAGCGCCGACGGCAAGCGTCAGGCGCTGGCCGCCGTGGCCGAGATCGCCGCCCGCACCTTCATCCGACCCGGACTGCCGCCGTTCAAGGCGTCGGAGGTGTTCGACGCGCTGGTGGAGCGCGAGGCGCAGGGATCGACGGGCGTCGGCCGCGGCGTGGCCGTGCCGCATGCCCGGCTGCCCGGCCTCGACCGCATGCGGGCGGTGTTCGTGCGCCTGGACGCGCCGGTGGCGTTCGGCGCCGTGGACGATCAGCCGGTGGACCTGCTGTTCGCCCTGTTCGCGCCTGAGCACGCCGGCTCCGAGCATCTGCGCGCCCTGGCGCGCGTTTCGCGCCTGCTGCGGTCCGAGGAGATGCGCCAGCAGCTCCGCCTGGCCCGCAACGCCGACGCCATCCACGCCCTGCTGAATCAGGACACCGAAGCCAGCGCCGCCTGAAGTCGCTGGCCAGGCGCGGGGGACCAGGACCGGTCTGGCGCATGACCGAAAGTTTAGAAACGGAGCGCGGATCGCCCGTGTTAACAGTCCGATCCCTGCGTTTCGGAATGTCGCCCATGCCTCGCCCGACGAACCCCGCCCTCCTGGTTCTGCTGGCGTGCGCGAGTCTCGCGCCCCTGGCCGCCACCGCCGCCGGGACGCCGGTCCATCGCGCCGTTCCGGCGACGGCGAGCAATCCCGTGCCGCCGATCCCTTTCAAGGAGCGCCGGCTGGCGAACGGACTGCGCGTGCTGACGGCGCTCGACAAGACGACGCCGAACGTCACCGTTCAGGTCTGGTACGGCGTCGGCGCCAAGGACGACCCCAGGGGCCGCTCGGGCTTCGCCCACCTGTTCGAGCACATGATGTTCAAGGCCACGCGCGACATGCCGGCCGAACACATGGACCGGATCACCGAGGACGTGGGGGGCGAGAACAACGCGTCCACCGCCGACGACTTCACCGACTATTACGAACTCATTCCCGCCAACCACCTGAAGGTGCTGCTGTGGGCCGAAGCTGAACGGATGAGCTCTCTGGCGGTCGATCAGGCCAACTTCGCCGCCGAACGCGACGTGGTGAAGGAGGAGCTGCGGCAACGGGTGCTTGCCGACCCCTACGGCCGTTTCTTTCGCCTGAGCATTCCGATCAACTCCTACACCATCCACCCCTACAGGCGGCCGAGCATCGGTTCGATCGCCGACCTCGACGCGGCGACGCTCAGCGACGTCCGGAACTTCCACGACACCTACTATCGGCCCGACAACGCCACGCTGGTGGTGGTCGGCAACTTCGACCAGGCCACGCTCGACCAGCTGATCGACGAGGATTTCGGCCAGATCCGCAACCCGAACGCGCCTCTGCCGCGGGTCGCCGTCAAGGAGCCGGCGCGGACCCGGGCCCGCAGCGTGGACACCTATGGGCCGACCGTCCCCCTGCCGGCCGTGGCGATGACCTGGCTGATCCCCGACGCCCGCGACCCCGATCAGGCCCCGCTGAAGGTGCTCGACGGCATACTGACCACCGGCAAGTCGTCGCGGCTCTATCGCGAGATGGTCTACAAGAGCCAGATCGCCCAGGAGGTGTTCTCCGACCCCGGCCAGAACCAGCAGCCCGGCCTGTTCTACGTCGGCGCGGTGATGAGCGCGGGGCACGATCCGAACGAGGGGGAGACGGCGATCCTGGCCACGCTCGCCCGGCTGAGAACCGCGCCCGTGGGCGCCGCCGAGCTGGCCCGGGCCAAGAACCAGCTTCTCGCCAGCGAGCTGCAGGGTCGCGAGACCGTGCTGGGACGGGGCGTCGAACTTGGCGAGGCGGCCATCCTCGAGGGCGACCCGTCGCACGCCAACACCGACATCGCCGCGATCATGGCGGTGACGCCCGCGGACGTGATGCGGGTGGCCAACACCTATCTGCCCCTGAACCGGCGGGTGACGGTGCGCTATCGGGCGGAGAGCGACCGGCCCAAGGGCGCGCCGGTCGCCGACACCGACGCGGTCCTCGACGCCATCGGCGCGCCCCTGGCGGGCGGCGCTTCGGCCCCGCCGCCGCCGGCGAGCCTGCCGCGGGAGGAGCCCAGGCCTTCGGCCCCCCTGGCGGTGGCGGCCCCGGTCATGGCCGAACGCCGGCTGGCCAACGGCCTGCGGGTGATCGTGGCCCGCACCGCCGCCGCGCCCCTGGTAAGCGCCGAGCTGACCGTGCCGTCGGGCGCGGCCGCCGACGCCAAGCCCGGGACCAGCGCCATGATGACCGCTTTGTTGACCGAGGGGGCGGGCGGCCTCACCGCCGATCAGATCGCCTCGACGATCGAGGCGGCCGGCGGCTCTATCAGCGCCGTGGCCGGCTATGACCAGTCCCGCGTGGTGCTGACCGTGCTGTCCAAGGAGTTCGCCCACACCCTGCCGATCATGGCCGACGTGGTGCAACGCCCGACCCTGGCCGGCGCGGAGCTGGAGCGCAGGCGCGCCCAGAAGCTCAACGAACTGCAGGTGGCGATGAAGCAGCCCGGCGCCGTCGTCGGCATGGTCGCCCCGCGCCTGGTGTTCGGCGACGGCCGCTACGGGGCGGTGGCCGGCGGCACGGCGGCGTCCGTGAAGAGCCTGACCCGCGACGACCTGGTCGGGGTCTACAAGGCGGCCTTCCGGCCCGAGGGCGCCGTCCTGGTGATCACGGGGGACATTGCGCCGGAGCAGGCCTTCGCCCTGGCCGAAAAGGCCTTCGGCGGCTGGACCGCCGGCGGCCCCGGGACGCGGGCCCCGGCCACGCTGGCGCCCGAAAAGCCCAGGGTGGTGGTGATCGACCTGCCGGGCGCGGGCCAGGCGTCGGTGGCGATCGCCGGACGGTCGATCGAGCGGTCCGATCCCGACTACTACAAGGTCGAGGTCGCCAACGGCGTGCTTGGCGGCGGCTATTCCTCGCGGCTGAACCTCGAAATCCGCGTCAAGCGCGGCCTGTCCTACGGGGCCAACAGCCGGGTGGACGAGCGTCGGTTCGGCGGCCTGTTCACCGCCTCGGCGTCGACCAAGAACGAAAGCGCCGTCGAGGTGGCGGACCTGCTGATCGCCCAGGACAAGGCCCTCGGGGCGGAGCCCATCGCGCCGGCCGAGCTCGAAACGCGCAAGGCGGCGCTGATCGGAGGGTTCGGCCGCGAGATCGAGACCTCGGCGGGGCTGGCCAATCTGCTGACCGATTACGCCATCAACGGCGTGCCCCTGGACGAGATCGGCCGCTTCACCACCAAGACCGCGGCCGTGACGCCGGCGGAGGCCCAGGCGGCGGCGGCGAAGCTCACCGATCCCGCGCGGCTCAGCCTGATCATCGTCGGCGACGCCAGGCTGTTCGCCGACAAGCTGAAGGCCCGTTACCCGGACGCGGTGATCATTCCGGCCGCCCAGCTGGACCTCGACCGCGCTGATCTGGGCCGCCCGCGGTGAGCGTGCTGCGCCGGCGGCTTCCCCGTCGCGGTTGAGGCGGACCGGCGCGTGGTGTAACCCGCAAGCCACTCGCGGCGCCGCCCGCGCCGATCAGGATCAGACCCGCATGGCGGACACGCTCACCCGTTCGACCAAGACCTCGTTCGACTATGAGGATCTGCTCTCCTGCGCCCGCGGCGAGATGTTCGGCCCCGGCAACGCCCAGCTTCCGGCCCCACCGATGCTGATGATGGACCGGATCGTGGAGATTTCGGCCGACGGCGGCAAGCACGGCAAGGGCTTCATGCGCGCCGAGCTCGACGTCACGCCCGAGCAGTGGTTCTTCCTGTGCCACTTCTTCGGCGACCCGGTGATGCCCGGCTGTCTCGGCCTCGACGCCATGTGGCAGCTGGTCGGCTTCTTCCTCGGCTGGTCCGGCGCGCCGGGCCGCGGCCGGGCGCTGGGCGTCGGCGAGGTGAAATTTACCGGTCAGGTCAGTCCGGCGGTCAAGAAGGTGACCTATCTCATTGATATGAAACGGGTCATCATCCGGAAATTGGTGATGGGCATCGCCGATGGGGTGATGGAGGCGGACGGAAAACCGATCTACAGCGCAACCGATTTGCGGGTCGGACTGTTCGACGCCAAGGACCTGATCTAGGTTTCCGGCAAGAAACAGACCGGGAGGTAGACTTAGCGCATGCGTCGTGTGGTGATCACCGGCATCGGCATCGTGTCGTCCATCGGCAGCGACGCGGCGGAAGTGACGGCTTCGCTCCGCGATGCGCGGTCGGGCGTGGTCGCCGCGCCCGAATACGCCGAACTCGGCTTCCGCTGCCAGGTGCACGCGGCGCCGCGCAAGGGAAACGGCTCGGTCGACTGGGAGGCGATGGTCGACCGCCGGGCCGCGCGCTTCCTCGCCCCCGGCACGGCCTACGCCCACATCGCCATGGAGCAGGCGATCGCCGATTCCGGGCTGACCGAGGCGGAGATCCACAACGACCGCACCGGCCTGATCGTCGGCGACGGCGGCCCCTCGACCCGCGCCATCGTCAACGCCGCGGAGATCACCCGGACCAAGGGCCCCAAGCGCGTGGGCCCGTTCGCCGTGCCCAAGGCCATGTGCTCGGGCCCCTCGGCGGTGCTGTCCACCTGGTTCAAGACGCGCGGGATCAACTATTCGATCTCGTCGGCCTGTGCGACGTCGACCCACTGCATCGGCGCGGCGGCCGAGCAGATCATTCTCGGCAAGCAGGACGTGATGTTCGCCGGCGGCTGCGAGGAGCTCGACTGGACCCTCAGCGTGCTGTTCGACGCCATGGGGGCCATGTCGTCGGGCTTCAACGACCGGCCGTCGGAGGCCTCGCGCGCCTACGACCGGGACCGCGACGGCTTCGTCATCGCCGGCGGCGCCGGGATCGTGGTGGTCGAGGACTACGAGCGCGCCAAGGCCCGCGGCGCGAAGATCTACGCCGAGATCGTCGGCTACGCCGCCAACGCCGACGCCCACGACATGGTCGCCCCCTCGGGCGAGGGCGCCGCCCGCTGCATGCGCCTGGCCATGGCCGGCATGGACGGCCGGGGCGACGTCGGCCGGATCGACTACCTCAACCCGCACGGCACCGGCACGCCGGTGGGCGATCTCAAGGAGATGGGCGCCGTGCGCGAGGTGTTCGGCGAGACCCCGCCGCTGATCTCCTCGACCAAGTCGCTCTCCGGCCATTCGCTCGGCGCGGCCGGGGCGCAGGAGGCGATCTATTGCCTTTTGATGATGCAGGCGGACTTCGCCGCCAAGAGCGCCCACATCGACCACCTCGACGAGGCCTTCGCCGACATGCCGATCCTGTTGGAACGCCGGGACAACGCCGGCCTGGAGACGGTGATGTCCAACTCCTTCGGCTTCGGCGGCACCAATGGCTCCTTGGTGCTGCGGCGGGTTTGAAGCGAGACTCGTTTAATCGGTCCCAACCTCAAGGCCGTCTTCGCCGGGCTTGTCCCGGCGACCCAGACTTGCCGCGGCAGCGTTTCCCTGGACGCCCGGCGCGGAGGCCGGGCATGACGTAGGGGGGGGTCAGTCCAGCCGGCTTGCCGAGGCGCTCGCCCCGTCCGGGCGGCGATCCCGATCCGCCGCTCGAACGTACATCAGTGCGCCTCGTCCCAGTTCTTCGCCGCGCGCGCCTCCACCACCAGCGGCACCGAGATGGCGACGGCCGGGTCGGCGGCGTGCTCCATCACCCGCCGGGCGACGGCCATGGTCGCCTCCGCCTCGGCCTCGATGGTCTCGAACACCAGTTCGTCGTGCACCTGCAGCAGCATGCGCGCCTTCAGCCCCTCGGCCTTCAGCGCCGCCGGCATGCGCATCATCGCCCGGCGGATGATGTCCGCCGCCGCGCCCTGGATCGGGGCGTTGATGGCGGCGCGGTCGCCGAAGCTGCGCTCGGCGGGGGTTCGGCCGCGGATGGCGGGGATGTGGATCTTGCGGCCGAACAGGGTGGTGACGAAGCCGGTCTCGCGCGCATAGGCGCGGGTGCGCTCCATGTAGTCGCGGATGCCGGGGAAGCGCTCGAAATAGGTCTTGATGTAGGCGGCGGCCTCGCCCTGGTCGATGCCGAGCTGGTTGGACAGGCCGAAGGCGGAGATGCCGTAGACGATGCCGAAGTTGATCGCCTTGGCCCGTCGGCGGACGTCGCTGGGCATGCCCTCCACCGGTACGCCGAAGATCTCGGAGGCTGTGATGGCGTGGATGTCGAGCCCCTGGCTGAAGGCGGTCTTGAGCTGGGGAATATCGCCGATGTGGGCCAGGAGCCGCAGCTCGATCTGCGAATAGTCGGCCGAGATCAGCACATTGCCGGGTTCGGCGATGAAGCAGGTACGGAGCTTGCGGCCCTCTTCGGTGCGGATCGGGATGTTCTGCAGGTTGGGATCGCTGGAGGCGAGCCGGCCGGTGGAGGCGGCCGCCAGGGAAAAGGAGGTGTGCACCCTCTGGGTCGTGTTCGACACGGCCGCCACAAGGGCGTCGGTATAGGTGTTCTTGAGCTTGGACACCTGGCGCCAGTCGACGATGGTGCGCGGCAGGGGATGGCCCTGCTCGGCCAGGTCCTCGAGCACCTTGACGTCGGTGGCCCAGGCGCCCGTGGCGGTCTTCTTGGCGCCCGCCAGACCCATCTCGCCGAACAATATGTCGCCGATCTGCTTGGGGCTGCCGAGGTTGAACGGCCGGCCGGCGAGGTCGTGCGCCCGGGCCTCGAGATCCACCATCTTCAGCGAGAACTCGTGGCCGAGGGTGCGCAGGCGCTCGGCGTCGACCTTCACGCCCTCGAGCTCCATGGCCGACAGCACCGCCGGCATGCCCCGCTCGAGCGTCTCGTAGACGTTGAGCAACCCCTCGACGCGCAGCCGCGGCTTCAGCGTCCGCCACAGCCGCAGCGTCACGTCCGCGTCTTCCGCCGCATAGGCGGTGGCCGGCTTCAGCTCGACCTGGGCGAAGGAGATCTGCTTCTGGCCGATGCCGGCCACCTTCTTGAACGGGATCGGCGTGTGGCCGAGGTAGAGCTGGGACAGCTCGTCCATGCCGTGGCCGTGCAGGCCGCCGTCGAGCACGTAGGAGATCAGCATGGTGTCGTCGATCGGCGCGACCGCGATCCCGTAGCGGGCCAGAACGGAAATGTCGTACTTGGCGTTGTGCCCGACCTTGAGCACGGACGGATCTTCCAGCAGCGGCTTCAGCCGCGCCAACACCTCGTCGAGCGGCGCCTGACTCCAGTCCGCACCGCCCACCGCGTCCGCCGCGTCGCCGAAGTCGAGGCCGCCCGCCGGCCGGTCCGCCGCGCAGTGGCCGACCGGGATATAGGCCGCCTCGCCCGGGGCCACAGCCAGCGACACGCCGCAAAGACCCGCCGACGCGGCGCCGAGGGCGTCGGTCTCGGTATCGAAGGCCACGATCCCGGCGGCGCGGGCGCGGGCGATCCAGGCGTCCAGGGCGTCGAGATCGGAAATGCAGTGATAGCGGTCCGGATCGATGATCTGGATGGCGCTTTCGTCGAGCACCGGCTTGGCGACCCCGGTGCGGGCGATCACGCCGCCGGCGGGAGTCGGAACGCCCGACACCTGCTCGGACACCCGTCGCGCCAGGGTGCGGAACTCCATCGACTCGAGGAAGGCGGCCAGGACCGGCGCGTCCGGATCCTTCACGGTCAGCGCCTCGACCGGCAGGGGCAGAGGGGCGTCGTCCTTCAGCCGCACCAGCTCGCGCGACAGCCGCACCTGGTCGGCGAAATTCATCAGGGTTTCGCGCTTCTTGGGCTGTTTGATCTCGTGCGCCCGCTCGAGCAGGGTGTCGAGGTCTCCGAATTCGCCGAGCAGCTGCACCGCCGTCTTGACGCCGATGCCCGGCGCGCCCGGCACATTGTCGACGCTGTCGCCGGCGAGGGCCTGGATCTCGACGACCCGCTCGGGACCGAGACCGAACTTCTCGATCACCTCGGCGCGGCAGATCTTGATGTTCTTGACCGGGTCGAGCAGGCAGATCTGCTCGTTGACCAGCTGCATCAGATCCTTGTCGGAGGACACCACCACCACCTCGCCGCCGGCGTCGGCGACCGCGCGGGCGTAGGAGGCGATGATGTCGTCGGCCTCGAACCCGGCGAGTTCGATGGCCGGCACGCCGAAGGCGCGGGTGGCTTCGCGCACCAGCGGGAACTGCGGCACCAGTTCCGGCGGCGGCGGCGGCCGGTGGGCCTTGTATTCGGGATAGAGGTCGTTGCGGAAGGTGCGCTCGGACGCGTCGAAGATCACCGCCAGATGGGTCGGAGCGCCGGCCACGGCGCCATCGGCCTTGGTCTCGCAGATGAACTTCCACAGCATGTTGCAGAAGCCCGCCACGGCGCCGGTCGGCAGGCCGTCCGACTTGCGCGAGAACTGCGGCAGGGCGTGGAAGGCGCGGAAGATATAGCCCGAGCCGTCGACCAGATAGAGCCGCATGGGCGGGGCGGTATCCACGGTGATCGGCGTGGGCGTTTCCGCAGGCTCGAGGTCGATCGTGTCGGTCATGGGCGGAAGATAGGCTCTCCCGCCCGCCGGGTCATCCCATCGGCGTCCTGAGGATCGGCTTACGCCAGTCCCTTGAGCTCGCCGACCAGATCGGTCTTCTCCCAGGAAAACCCGCCGTCCGCGTCGGGCGTGCGGCCGAAGTGACCGTACGCCGAGGTGCGGGCGTAGATCGGCTTGTTGAGGCCGAGGTGTTCGCGGATGGCCCGCGGGGTGCAGCCGCCCATCATCTCCGGCAAGGCCTTTTCCAGCGCCTCGGGATCGATCTGGCCGTTCACCAAGTCGACGTAGAACGACAGGGGCTTGGACACGCCGATCGCATAGCCGATCTGGATGGTGCACTTGTCGGCGAGGCCGGCGGCGACGACGTTCTTGGCCAGATAGCGGCAGGCGTAGGCGGCCGAGCGGTCGACCTTGGTGGGGTCCTTGCCGGAGAAGGCGCCGCCGCCGTGCGGGGCCGCGCCGCCGTAGGTGTCGACGATGATCTTGCGGCCGGTGAGGCCCGCGTCGCCGTCCGGTCCGCCGATCACGAAGTTGCCGGTGGGATTGATGTGCCACTCGGTCTCGTCGGTGACGAAGCCGTCAGGAAGAACCCGCAGGATATAGGGCTTGACCAGTTCGGACACGTCGGCCGGCGTGAGGCCTTCGCGGTGCTGGGTGGACAGCACGATCGAGGTGGCCCGCACGGGACGGCCGTTCTCGTACAGCAGGGTCACCTGGCTCTTGGCGTCGGGCTCGAGTTCGGGCCGCTCGCCCGAGTGGCGGGCGTCGGCCAGCACCTTCAGGATGTTGTGCGAGTACTGCAGGGTCGCCGGCATCAGCTCGGGCGTCTCGTTGGTGGCGTAGCCGAACATGATGCCCTGGTCGCCCGCGCCCTCGTCCTTGTTGCCGGCGGCGTCGACGCCCATGGCGATGTCGGCCGACTGGGCGTGCAGGTGGCAGGCGAAGTCGGCGAGCCGCCAGTGGAAGCCCTTCTGGGCGTAGCCGATGTCGCGGATGGCGGAGCGGACCTTGTCCTCGAGGCCGCCGATGATGTCGTCGATCTTGTTGTCCGGCGCGCGCACCTCGCCCGCCAGGACGATGCGGTTGGTGGTGACCAGGGTTTCGCAGGCGACCCGCGCATAGGCGTCTTCGCTGAGGAAGGCGTCGACGACGGTGTCGGAAATGCGGTCGGCCACCTTGTCCGGGTGCCCCTCGGACACGCTTTCCGAGGTGAAGATGTAGGACGAACGGGCCAAGAGTACTCTCCGCGAGCCGGTCGCCGCGCCCGGGCTCCGCCCGGGCCGGCCATGAACGGCGGACACCATATAAAGATATCTTTATGTCTGCAAGTGTGGTTCCGGGCTTGCCGCCGACGTTGACCCGGGCGCCGGGCGCGACGACAGTCGGCGGATGGTTCGGAACGGCGCGCAATGACGAATTCGGGAGTGTCGCGCAACGCCATCGTCGTGGTGGCGGTGATCCTGGCGGGGGGCGCGCTGCTGTGGGGCGCCGCCATCCTGACGCCGCTGGTGCTGGCCCTGTTCCTGATGGTGATGGTCGACGGCTTCGCGCGGCTCCTGGCGCGCACGCCGTTCCTGCCCGAGTGGGCCGCCCTGCCCGTCGCGCTGGTCCTGACGGCCCTGGGGTTCGGCCTGACCGTCTATGTGGTGGTCAACAACACAGCCGGGTTCATCCAGGAGATGATCAAGGACCTGCCGCGGCTCAACGCCGTCATCGCCCAGATCGGCGGGGCGCTCGGCGTGCACGTGCCGCCGACGGTGCAGCAGATCATCAACCAGATCGACCCGCAGAAATACATCGGCGACGTGGCGCGCGCCCTGCAGGCCTTCGGCGGCGGGGCGACCCTGGTGCTGATCTACCTCGGCTTCCTGATCGCCTCGCGGCAGGGCTTCGAGCGGAAGGTCGACGCCCTGTTCCCCGACGCGCACGAACGCACCCACGCCACCGCCGTCTTCGTCCGCATCCGCAACGGCCTCGAGCGCTATCTGTGGATCCAGTCGGTGACGGGCGCGGCGATCGCCGCCGGGGCCTGGGGCCTGATGGCGATGATCGGCCTGCCCAACGCCACCTTCTGGGCCTTCCTGATCTTCGTCGCGGTCTATGTGCCGGTGATCGGCGGCGCGATCGGCACCGTACTGCCGCCGCTGTTCGCGCTGGTGCAGTTCCCGACCTTCTGGCCCGCCCTGTTCCTGTTCATCGGGCTCGAGCTGATCATGTTCGTGGTCGGCAATGTGATCCAGCCCCGCATGCAGCGCGACAGCCTGAACATCGACCCGGTCGTGGTCCTGCTGTCGCTGGCGTTCTGGGGCGCGATCTGGGGCATCCCCGGCATGTTCCTGTCGACGCCGCTGACGGTGACGGGGATCATCGTCCTGGCGCAGTTCGAGGGATCGCGGTGGATCGCCATCCTGCTGTCGGGCGACGGGGCGCCGGAGCAGGAGCCCGTGCTGACCCGACCCGGCCGCCACCCCAGGTCGGGGCATCCCGTAACGGAAGCGTGAACGGACGATTCTCGTGGCGGGATATGGCGCCCCCGGAGTCGGGCGCCTATCTTGGAGCGGTCGGAATACCCTCTCCGACCGACGACGCGATCCCCGTCCCCCCACGAGCCCCGCGTCGTCGTAAGGTCGAGCCGTTCCCCCGCGGCGAGGCCATGCGCCGCCGACGTGCAATCGCCGTCGGCGGCGCTTTCATATTCGGGCGGGGCGCGCCTCGCCGTCGTCGTGCGGGGTGTTCGTTAGCGTTTGGACATCAAATTGCGCCAAAACGGGCCATAACGGCTGAGAAAACGACGGAAACGACCATGAGCGGCGTCAAAACCTCCCGAGACCCCAGGGAGGCGGAGAGGGATTCTCTCCAAAGAAGTTTCGCGCGAGCGCTGGGCCGCGAACGCCTCGACGCCGCCGCGCATGATTTTCTCGATCAGGCGATCGAGGACTGGAGACCCGACGAGGCGCCGGACCTTTCCAGCGAGGATCTGATCGCCAACCTCGGCGCGGCCTGGACCGCGGCGACCGCCGCCGCGCCCACCCGCGAGCCCCTGGTGCAGATCCTGCCGTCCCATGGCGCGGCGGGAGAGCGCCTGCCGATGGACCTGCTGCTCGCCGTCCAGAGCGACAAGCCCTTCCTGGTCGACAGCGTGATGGGCGAACTTGGCGACGAAGGCTACCTGGTCAAGGCGATGTTCCACCCGGTGGTCCGCCTGGCGGATCGCGACACCTCCATCATCGTCGTGCTGATGGAGCCGGTCGGCGAGGACCGCCGCGAGGCGCTGACGGCGGGCATGCAGGCGACCCTGGCCGATGTGGCGGCGTCGGTCGCCGACTTTCCGGCCATGCTGGCCCTGATGGCGAGCGCGGCGACCGAGCTGGAGTCCTCCACCGCCCCGGAGGGCGCCTACGGCAAGGCCGAATACACCGCCTTCCTGCGGTGGCTGACCGGCGATCGCTTCGTCTTCCTCGGCGCGCGGACCTATGAGTACCCGCGCCTGGCCGACGGCGACTACGCCCCGGAAGAACCGAAGTTTCGCGCCGAGGACGGCCTCGGCGTCCTGCGCGACGTGACCCGCTCGGTGCTGCGGCGCGCCTCGGAGCCCGCCGTGCTGGCCTCCGGCCTCGCCGCCTATCTCGAGGACGCCGCCCCGCTTGTGGTGGCCAAGTCGAACCTGCGCGCGCGCGTCCACCGCCGCACCTACATGGATTACATCGGCGTCAAACGGTACGACGCCGACGGCCGGGCCTATGGCGAGATCCGCTTCGTCGGCCTGTTCACCGCCGAGGCCTACGACGAGCCCGCCCACGACCTGCCGCTGGTCCGCCGCAAGATCGACAGCGTCCTGCGACGGGCGGGCGAAAATCCCTCGGCGCACAACGGAAAACGCCTGCGCAACATTCTCGAGGCCTACCCGCGCGACGAGCTCTTCCAGATCGAGGAGGCCGACCTCTTCGACATCGCCACCGGCATTCTGCATCTGTCGGATCGCCCGCGGGTGCGCCTGTTCACCCGTCCCGACCCCTTCGACCGCTTCGTCTCGGTGCTCCTGTTCGTGCCCCGCGACCGCTATGATCAGAACGTGGGCAGAGCGCCGGCAGGATCCTGGCCGAAGCCTTCGGCGGGCGGGTCTCGGCGGTCTACCTGACCTCCTCCGACCAGCCGCTGGCGCGCCTCCACTTCATCATCGGCGTATCGCCGGGCGCGCATCCCTCGCCCGATCCTCGCCAGCTCGAGGCCGAGATCGCCGAACAGGTCCGCACCTGGTCGGACCGGTTCGAAGCCGCGGCCCGCGACGGCGGCGTGGCCCCGGGCCGGGTGGGCGAGCTTCTGTCCCGCTACGCCGGGGCGTTTCCCGCCGGCTATCGCGACCGCAACTCGGCCGAGGACGCCCTCGCCGACCTGCACGTGATCGAGACCCTGCGGGAGGACGACGGCGGCGCGCTTCGCATCCGCGCCTATCGTCACGGCGACGATTCCAAGCTGTCGTTCCGCATCAAGCTCTACCGCGCCGGCGCCTTCGTCACCCTGGCCGACGTGGTGCCGATCCTTGAAAGCATGGGCCTGAAGGCGCTGACGGAGAACGGCTTTCCGGTCCGCCGCCAGGAGCCGGACGGGTCGGCGGCCACGGTCTGGGTGCACGAGTTCGAACTGCAGGACGAGCGCGGCGAGCACCTGGTGTTCGACGACGTGAAGACGCCGTTCGAGGACACCTTCTTCGCGATCTGGACCGGCGCCACCGAGAGCGACGGCTTCAACCGGCTGGTGCTGGAGCTGGGCGTGTCGTGGCGCGAGGCGGCGCTCGTGCGGGCCGTCGCCCGCTACCGCCAGCAGTCGGGGCTCGATCCGTCGCAAGGCGTGCAGGAGCAGGCGCTGAGCGCCTTCCCCGGGATCGCCCGCCTGATCCTCGATCTGTTCCGCACCCGGTTCGACCCGGCCATCGCCGCCGACGCCGAGCAGCGGCAGGCCCAGGCCGACGCCATCTTCTCCGACATCGTCGAAGCCCTGCAGGAGGTCGAGAGCCTCGACCACGACCGGGCCTTGCGGCGTCTGGCCCTGGTGGTGCGCGCCATGCAGCGGACCAACTTCTACCAGACCGGCCCGGACGGGGCGCCCAAGCCCTACATCTCGTTCAAGATCGCCTCGCGCGAACTCGACGACCTGCCCGCCCCCAAACCGTTCCGGGAGATCTTCGTCTGGTCGCCTCGGGTGGAGGGCGTGCACCTGCGCTTCGGGCCGGTCGCGCGCGGCGGGCTGCGCTGGTCGGACCGGCGCGACGACTTCCGCACCGAAGTGCTCGGCCTGGTGAAGGCCCAGCAGGTGAAGAATGCGGTGATCGTTCCCGTGGGGGCCAAGGGCGGCTTCTTCCCGAAGCACCTGCCCCGCGGCGGCGGCGCCGAGGCCATCCGCGCCGAGGCGGTCGAAGCCTACACCACCTTCCTGTGCGGCCTTCTCGACATCACCGACAACCTCGACGCCAACGGCCGCGTCGTACGACCCGCCGACGTGGTCAGCCACGAGGGCGACGATCCCTATCTGGTGGTCGCCGCCGACAAGGGCACGGCGACGTTTTCCGACATCGCCAACGGCGTGGCCCAGACCTACGGCTTCTGGCTCGGCGACGCCTTCGCCTCCGGCGGCAGCCACGGCTACGACCACAAGGCCATGGGCATCACCGCCCGCGGCGCCTGGGAGGCGGTCAAGCGGCACTTCCGCGAGCTCGGCAAGGACATCCAGACCCAGCCGTTCACGGTCGTCGGCGTCGGCGACATGTCGGGCGACGTGTTCGGCAACGGCATGCTGCTGTCGAAGGCCGCCCGCCTCGTCGCCGCCTTCGACCACCGGCATATCTTCATCGATCCCGATCCCCTGCCCGAGGCGAGCTGGAAGGAACGCGACCGGCTGTTCGGCCTGCCGCGCTCCTCGTGGGACGACTACGACAAGGCGTTGATCTCCAAAGGCGGCGGGGTGTTCCCGCGCGCCGCCAAGACGCTGGTGCTGAGCCCCGAGGCGGCGGCGCTCCTGGAGCTTCCGCCCGGCGAGACCGCGCCCAGCGACGTCATGCGCGCCATCCTCAAGGCGCGGGTGGAGCTGCTCTACCTCGGCGGCATCGGCACCTATGTGAAGGCGGCGACCGAGAGCAACGCCGACGTCGGCGACAAGGCCAACGACGCCATAAGGATCGATGGCGCGGAACTGCGGGTGCAGGTGGTCGGCGAAGGCGCCAACCTCGGCCTGACCCAGGCCGGCCGGATCGCCTACGCCCGCACCGGCGGGCCGGAAGGCCGCGGGGGACGGATCAACACCGACGCCATAGACAACTCCGCCGGCGTCGACACCTCGGACCACGAGGTGAACATCAAGATCCTGACCAATCAGGCCGAGGCGCTCGGCGACCTCAGCCCATCCGACCGCGACCCTCTGCTGGTGGAGATGACCGACGCGGTCGGGGCCCACGTGCTCGCCCACAACTACAATCAGACCCTGGGGCTGTCGCTGCAGGAGGTCTCGGCCGTGGCCGACCTCGACGCCCAGGGCCGGTTCATGCTCGACCTCGAGGCCCGCGGCCGGCTCGACCGCAAGGTCGAGGGGCTTCCGCGCGCCGCGGCGATGGCCGACCTGATGGCTGCCGGGCGGGGTCTCACCCGGCCGGAGCTCGCCGTGCTGACCGCCTACGGCAAGCTCGAGCTGTCCGCCGAGATCGTGGCCTCCGACGCCCCCGACGATCCCTATTTCGAGAAGACCCTGGCGGCCTATTTTCCCGCCCAGCTCGGCCGGTTCGACGCCGAGATGCGCAGCCACCGTCTGCGCCGCGAGATCATCGCCACGGTCGTCGCCAACACCGTCGTCGACATGACCGGCCCGACGTTCGCCGCGCGGCTGAAGAGCGCGGTTCCCTGCGACGCCGCGGCCCTGGTCCGGGCGTTCGAGGCGGCCCGGCAGATCTTCCGTCTCGACGAGGCCTGGGTCGCCGCCGGCGCCCTCGACCTCAAGGCTTCCGCGGCGGCGCAACTGATGCTCTACCGCGAGATCGCCGATGTCCTGCGCGGACAGACCTTCTGGCTGGCCCGCCGCGCGGCGGTGCAGACGTCGACGGTCCAGGGCCTGATCGACACCTATCGGCCCGCCGCCGACGCCCTTCAGGCCGAAGGCGCGGCGATCCTTTCGCCGTTCGAGCGCGAGGGCGCGGACGAACGGGCCAGGCGGTTCGTCGAGAGCGGCGTTCCGGCGGCGGTGGCGGCCGCGGTGGCGGCGCTGCGGCCGATGACGGCGGCGATCAACATCGCCGACCTCGCCGCCAGCGCGGGGCTGGCGCCGGTGTCGGCCGGACGCCTCTATCACGCCGCGGGCGGCGTGTTCGGGTTCGACCGGCTGCGGGCCGCGGCGGCGGCGATCCAGCCGTCCGACCCTTACGAGCGCCAGGCTCTGCGGGGCCTGATCGTCGAGCTGTTCGGCGAACAGCTGCTGAGGGCCGGCGCCATCGCGGCCAGCCTGGCCACGGTCGAAGCGGAGGACGTCGCCGACGTGGACGCGGCGCTGGAGGCCTGGATCGCCCCCCGTCGGGCGGCCGTGGAGCGGGCCAGGGCCGTGATCTCCGATATCGAAGCCGGCGGCGGCGGCTGGTCCTTCGCCAAGCTGACCATCGCCAACGCGGCGCTCAAGGAAGCCGGCGGTCTGCTCTGACTTCAGCGGATCGCATCGGTCTCGCGGGAAACCGGTTCCCGCTGTTCCGCGCGGTGCGTCAGGCGGCCTTGGCCGTCGCGTGCGCCAGCAGGTCCGCCACGGTGATCCTCGAAAGACGCTCGGCCGCCGCCTGATCGGCCGCCTCGATGGCGAGGCGCACCGCGTCGGGAATCTTCTCGCCGACAGGGCATCCCTTAGCCCCCGGCGGCGGCGACCCGAGATGAGCGCAGCCGTTCACCGCGCGCAAGACGCGGTCGAGGGTGATGGTCTCCGGCTTGGTCGTCAGCCACGCCCCGCCGGACGCCCCGGCGCGGGTCGCGATCAGCCCGGCCTTGGCCAGCAGGGCGGTCACCCGGCGCACCACCACGGGGTTGGTCGGCATCGACGCCGCGAGTTCGCCGCTCGACACCGCGCTCTCCGGGCCGCACGCATGGGCGTGCGCCAGATACGCCAGGGCGTGCGCGGCGACGGGGAAGCGTTGGCTGTCGGACATGGAAATGACAAACCCGGTTCAACTACGAAAGTAGGCCCCATACCACGCCATTCAATGAGGCGCCCGGTCGCTGCGCCGCCGGCCGCGACGTCGCCGCGATTGAATGCCGCCGAAAATAGGCGTATCGCGCCCGCCGCAACGACTGCAGCGTCGCTTGCGTTTAACGAGGAGTGCCCCACATCCGCGCCCTCCGGAGGAGCTGAATGGCTGTCCAGGCCTATGGCGCGACCCCGTCCACCGCGGACGAGGAGCCCTCGAAGATATTCCCAGTAACGACTGAAAAGTCCGACGCCTCGATCAAGCCCGACGCCCATGGCGCCGCCGACGAGGCGACACCTCACCATGCCCACCCGCACAGCCGCAAGACCTTCTGGGGTCTGGCGATCGGGTCGGTCGGGGTGGTGTTCGGCGACATCGGCACGAGCCCGCTCTACGCCTTCAACGCGGCGATCGGCCAGGCGATGAAGGATCCCATGACCCGGCCCGCGGTGCTGGGCGTGGTCTCCCTGGCGATCTGGGCGCTGCTGATCGTGGTGACGATCAAATACGTGCTGTTCGTCATGCGGGCGGACAACAAGGGCGAAGGCGGCGTGCTGTCGCTGATGGCGCTGGCGCAGCGCGCGCTCGGCAAGCGGACCCGGGTGGTCTTCCTGCTCGGCGTGATCGGCGCCGCGCTGTTCTACGGCGACGCGGTGATCACCCCGGCCATCTCCGTGCTCGGCGCCTTCCAGGGCCTGCATGACATCCCGCAGATCCGCCATCTGGTGACCCCGCACGAGATCACCATCGCCGCCTTCGTCATCCTCGTGGGCCTGTTCATCGTGCAGGCGCGCGGCACGGCCAGCGTCGCCAAGCTGTTCGGGCCGGTGATGGTGGTCTGGTTCATCGCCATCGGCGCCATCGGCGCCGTGCACATCGTCGACGATCCCGGCGTGCTGCTGGCGCTGAGCCCGCACTTCGCCGTCGAGTTCATGATCCGCCACGGTCTGGTCGGCTTCCTGGTCCTGGGGTCGGTGTTCCTGACCGTGACCGGCGCCGAAGCGCTCTACGCCGACATGGGCCATTTCGGGCGCTGGCCGATTCAGGCCTCCTGGCTGTTCTTCGCCCTGCCCTGCCTGGCGCTGAACTATCTCGGCCAGGGCGCCTTCGTGCTGAAGGCGCTGACCTGGACCGCCGCCCACCACCGCCCGTTCGAGAATCTCGACTGGTTCTTCGTCATGGCGCCCCCGGCCATGCGGATTCCCCTGGTGGCCATCTCGGTGATGGCCGCGGTTATCGCCAGCCAGGCGGTGATCACCGGCGCCTTCTCCCTCAGCCAGCAGGGGATACTGCTCGGCCTCCTGCCGCGCATGGACGTGAAGCGCACCTCCGAGACCCAGTCGGGCCAGATCTTCCTGCCGCAGATCAACACCATGCTTATGGTGGGGGTGCTGGTGCTGGTCTTGGTGTTCCAGAACGCCGACAACCTGACCAACGCCTACGGCCTGGCCGTGACCGGCACCATGCTGGTCACCACCATCCTGTCCTTCATCGTCGCCCGGCACATGTGGGGCTGGAAGCTGTGGGCGGTGCTGCTCCTGGTGGCCCCCCTGATCACCATCGACGCGGTCTTCCTGGTGGCGAACGGGCTCAAGATCGCCTCGGGCGGCTGGCTGCCGTTGCTGATCGGCGGCGTCCTGTTCCTGATCATGTCCACCTGGGTGCGCGGCAGCCATATCCTGACCGAGAAGACCCGGCGCGACTCCGTGCCCCTGGTCGACCTGATCGAGATGCTGAAGGCCCGGGCGCCGCACAAGGTGCCAGGCACGGCCATCTTCCTGACGTCGGACCCGGACGTCGCGCCCGTGGCGCTGATGCACAACCTCAAGCACAACAAGGTTCTGCACGAAAAGAACATCGTGCTGACCGTGCGCACCGCGGAGACCCCGCGCGTTCCGCCCGACGAACGGCTCGAGCTGATCCCGGTCAGCGACGACTTCAAGAAGCTGGTGATCCACTACGGCTTCATGGAGAGCCCGAACGTCCCCAAGGCGCTGAACCTGTGCAAGAAGCGCGGGCTGAAGTTCGACATCATGTCGACCTCCTTCTTTCTCGGCCGCCGTTCGGTGGTGCCGAGCGCCAATCGCGGCATGCCGCTGTGGCAGGACAAGCTGTACATCTTCCTGCTGAAGAACGCGGCCAACCCCACCGACTTCTTCCACATCCCGCCGGGACGGGTGGTCGAGCTCGGCGCCCAGGTGAAGGTCTAGAGCGCCGCGCCAAGAGTGGGAGCCGGTTTTCGCGCGGCGCTCTGAACTTCAGAGTCTAGAGCAAATTATCCGCCCTTAAGCGATTCCGTTTAAGGGCGGTTTGCTCTGGCGTAGCGCAAGAAGCGGGCGGATCGCGCGCGCCGCGTCGCGTAGGATGCGCCCATGCTGACCTCGATCGAGACCGCGCAAGCCGCCGCCCTCGCCCGCCTGAGCGAGCAGGCGGCCGACTACCATCGCATGGCCGACGCCCTGGCCTGGCTGGCGGGACGCTGGCAGGACCGGCCCGCGCTCGAGGACGCCGCCGCGGCGGTGGGTCTCTCGCCGTTCCACTTCCAGCGGGTGTTCACCCGCTGGGCCGGCGTCAGCCCCAAGACCTTCATGGCCGCTATCGCCCACGCCGAAGCGCGCGGGCGGCTGGAGCAGGGGGCCACCGTGCTCGACGCCGCCTACGACGTGGGCCTGTCGGGTCCCTCACGCCTGCACGACCTGTTCGTGGCGCAGGAGGCGATCACGCCCGGCGAGGCGCGCCGGCGCGGCGCCGGGGTCGAGATCCGCTTCGGCTATGCGCCGAGCCCGTTCGGGCTGGCGCTGGTCACCGAGACCCCCCGCGGCCTCTGCGGTCTCGCCTTCTGCACGCCGGGCGGGGAAGAGCCCGCCTTCCACGACATGCACGCCCGCTGGCCCGCCGCGACCTGGGTGCGCGACGACGCCAAAGCCGGCGTCACGGCGGCCGCCATCTTCAGTGGGGACGGCCAGGCTCCGCCCCTGGTGCTGATGGGGCCGCCCTTCCACGTGCAGGTGTGGAAGGCCCTGCTGCGGATTCCCGCCGGCCACACCGCCAGCTACGGTCAGGTGGCCGCCTGGGCCGGCAAGCCGGAGGCGGCGCGCGCCGCCGGCGCCGCCATCGGCGCCAACCCGATCTCCTTCCTGATCCCCTGCCACCGCGCCATCGCCAAGGACGGCCGGCTGACGGGCTACCACTGGGGCCTCGACCGCAAGGTGGCCATGCTCGGACACGAGGCGGTCCGGCGCTGGGGCGGGGCGGCCGCCTGATGCGGCGGACGCGTTCGCCGGCTTGACCTGCCGGCCTGGCGGGGCTCCATGCCCGGATGGATCAGCCGTTTTCCCCCGACGACGTCGCGCGCTACGCCCGCCATCTGGTCCTGCGCGAGATCGGCGGGCCGGGGCAGCAGAAACTGAAGGCGGCGCGTGTGCTGATCGTCGGGGCCGGCGGTCTGGGCTCGCCCGCGGCGCTCTATCTCGCGGCGGCCGGGGTCGGCGTGATCGGCCTGTGCGACCCCGACACCGTCGCCCTGTCCAACCTGCAGCGCCAGATCCTGTTCGCCACCGACGACGTCGGGGCCCTGAAGGTCGACGCCGGCCGTGACCGGCTGGCGGCGCTCAATCCCTTGGTGCAGGTGGAGGGCCACGCGCTGGCGGTCTCCGCCGAGAACGCCGCGGCGGTGATCGCGGGGTATCAGCTGGTGCTGGACGGGACGGACGATTTCGCCAGCCGGTTCGCCATCAACGCCGCCTGCGTCGCCGCCGGCGTTCCGCTGGTGTCGGGCGCCATCGCCCGCTGGACCGGGCAGGTCGGCGTGTTCGCCGGCCGGCCCTGCTACCAGTGTCTCGTGCCGGAAACCCCGGCGGAGGCCGAGACCTGCGCCGCGGTCGGCGTGGTCGGGGCGCTCGGCGGGGTCATCGGCGCCCTGATGGCGATGGAGGCGATCAAGCGCATCACCGGAGCGGGCGAGGACCTGACCGGGCGGCTGCTGATCTATGACGCCCTGGCGGCGGAGACCCGCACCGTGCGCGTCGGCGCCGATCCCGCCTGCCCGGTCTGCGGCCAGCCTCAGTCCACGGGCGCCGCCGCCGGGGGTGGGGACGGCCCCACGTAGCGCGCCCGAGGACGGATCAGGCCGCCGCCGGCGCTGCGCTGCTCCAGGGCGTGCGCCAGCCATCCCACCGTGCGGCCGACGGTGAAGAGGGTGAAGGGCGCGTCGCTCGGAAGGTTCAGCGTGCGGCAGAGGGCCACCAGGGCGAAATCCAGGTTCGGCGGCGCGCCGGTGACGCTCTCACCGGCCTGGGCGATGGCGTACATCTCGTCCGAATAGGGCAGCGCCGCCTGCAGGGCCTTGGCGCGCGGATCGCCGTGCGGGTAGAGCGGATGGCCGAAGCCGGGCACGTCCAGGCCCTGGGCGAGGCGCTGCATGGCCGCGGTGCGCGCGTCGGTCGCCCGGCGCGCGTCGGCCACGAAGCCGTTGACCTGGACCGTCATCCCGCCGTGCAACGGCCCGGACAGGGCGGCGAGCCCGGCCAGGGCCGAGGCCGCCAGCCCCGCCCCGGTGGAGGCCGCGACGCGGGCGGCGAAGGTCGACGCGTTGAGTTCGTGGTCGGCGGTCAGGACCAGCACGCGCCGAAGGATGTCGACCCTCGCGCCCTCGACCCGCCAGGTGCGCGCCAGCCGCTCGTGCATCGGTCCGCTGCGCGAGGCGGCGCACATGGCGTCGACGAGATCGGCGAGCACCGAGGACGCTTCGCGTTGCAGCGCCCGCTCGGCCCGGCCGGAGGTGGCGAGGTCGTTGGCCGCCCGGTGGGCCAGAAGAGCGAAGGCGCGGGCGCGGCTGTCCGGGCCCGACACGGCCACCGGGTGCGCCGACAGGGTCTGGAACGGATCCTCGTCGCAGGCCCACAGCAGGCGGGCCACGTCCTCGAGCGTCGCCGCGCCGGCCAGTTCGGCGGCGTCCTGACCGCGATAGTAGAGCCGCCCCCCGGCGATGGTCGTGAGGGCGCTGGTCAGCACGGGCTCGCCGAAGCTCAAGGCCTCCTGGGCGACCGAGGCGCGGCGTCCGCGCATCTTGCGCAGGGTGAGGCGGGCGACGTCCTCGGCCGCGTAGAGGCTGCGCCGCGGGTCGCGGGTGTCGGCCCGGTTGGCGATCAGGCCGCGCGAGGCGTAAGCGTACAGGGTCTGCAGCTTGACCCCGAGGCGCGCCTGCGCCTCCTCCGCGGAAATCCAGGTCTCTGGCATGCCGGTCTTCGCTCCCCGCGGTCACGGTCTCGATACGTTGATCAACGTATACGCTGATGCGGTGGGGTCGCGCACGGCGTTTCGTGCGCGGCGGGCGCCGCCGTGGCGCGCCGGCGTTTCCCTCGACGCCGAAAACCCTTTATGGACAGCCGCGCTACAGGATCGCTCCATGTCTGTCCCCGCCGCCGCCGTCGCCGATTTCAGCCGCACCGTCGTGAGCGTCGACGATATCCGCGCGGCCGCCGAGCGCCTGAAGGGCCGCATCGAGCGGACGCCCTGCCGGCTCTCGCGCACCCTGTCGCGCATCTGCGGGACCGAGGTATGGGTCAAGTTCGAGAACCTGCAGTTCACCGCCGCCTACAAGGAGCGCGGCGCGCTGAACAAACTGCTGCTGATGAGCGACAGCGAGCGGCGGCGCGGGGTCATCGCCGCCTCGGCCGGCAACCACGCCCAGGCCCTGGCCTACCATGCCGCCAACCTCGGCGTGCCGGCCGTGATCGTCATGCCGCGCAACACCCCGACGGTGAAGGTCGAGCATACGCGCGACTTCGGCGCCGAAGTGGTGCTGGAGGGCGAGACCTATGACGAGGCGGCCGCGCGCGCCGAGGTGCTCTGCGAGCAGCGACAGCTGGTGTTCGTCCATCCGTTCAATGATCCGGACGTGATCGCCGGCCAGGGCACGGTGGCGCTGGAGATGCTGGAGGACGCGCCGGATCTCGAGGCGCTGGTCGTGCCGATCGGCGGCGGCGGGCTGATGGCGGGCATGGCCACCGCGGCCAAGGCCATCCGGCCCGAGATCGCCCTCTATGGCGTAGAGCCGGCCATGTACCCATCGTTCACCAACCGGATGCGCGGGCTGAAGTCCTCCGGCGGCGGCCAGACCATCGCCGAAGGCATCGCCGTGAAGGCGGTGGGCGAGCTGACCTACGCCATCCTGCGGCCGCTGATCCAGGACGTGCTTCTGGTGGAGGAGCCGCAGCTGGAGCAGGCCGTGGCCCTCTACGCCAATGTGGAGAAGACCATCGTCGAGGGCGCCGGCGCGGCGGCCCTGGCGGCCCTGCTCACCTATCCGCAGATGTTCGGCGGGCGGAAGACCGGGGTGGTGATCTCCGGCGGCAACATCGACAGCCGCCTCCTGGCCTCGGTGCTGACGCGGGAGCTGGTGCGCGAGAAGCGGATCGTCTCCCTGCGCATCGTCGGCGACGACCGGCCGGGCCTGCTCGGCGCCGTCTCCAACATCATCGGCGGCTGCGGCGCCAACATCATCGAGGTGGCGCACAATCGCCTGGCCCTCGACGTGCCCGCCAAGGGCGCCGAGTTCGACATTCTGATCGAGACCCGCGACGCAGCCCATAGCCAGGAGGTCGTCGAGGCGCTCCGGGTGCAGGGCTACGCGCCGCGCCAACGCTAAGGCTCCCCATGTTCCTGCCCGTTCGACTGATCCCGGCGCTGCTGCTCGCCGCCGCTCTCGCCGCCTGCGGCCCCAAGCCCACGGCGCCCGCCGCGCAGAACGGCGCGGCGGTCGACACGCCCGACGGGGCCAGCTTCCTGGCCAAGAACGCCAAGGCGCCGGGCGTGACGGTGCTGCCCGACGGCCTGCAGTACCGGGTGGCGAGCGCCGGCCCGCCCGGCGCGCCCAGCCCGCGCAAGGGCGACGAGATCAAGATCAACTATGAGGGCACGCTGGTCGACGGCACGGTGTTCGACAGCACCTACCGCAACGGCCAGCCGGCGGTGATGACGCTGGACGAGCTGGTGCCGGGCTGGATGGAGGCGCTGCCGAGGATGCATGTCGGCGACACCTGGTTCATCTACCTGCCGTCCAAGCTCGGCTATGGCTCGCGCGGCGCCGGCCGGGTGATCCCGCCCAATTCGGTGCTGGTGTTCAAGATCGAGCTGCTCGGCGTCCTGCCGGCCCACGCGCCCGGCGGCGTCGCCAACGGCTGACCTTGGCGTCGCGGCAAAGCGCGCCTAGATCGTGAACTCGTCCCCATCCGGAGCTCCCATGTCCCTCAAGGTCGCGATCCAGATGGACCCGGTGCATGGGATCAATCCCGACACCGACACCTCCTTCCTGATGGCGTTGAACGCCCAGCTCCGCGGCCATCAGCTGTGGTGGTACGCGCCGGCCGCCCTGTCGACCGAGGATCGCCGCGTCACCGCCCGCGCCCATAGGCTGGAGGTGCGCGAGGGCCCGCGCGGCGAGCACGCCACCTCGGGCGCGGCGGAGGTGATCGACCTGTCCACCTTCGACGTGGTGCTGCTGCGCCAGGATCCGCCGTTCGACCTGGCCTACATCACCACCACCCACGTCCTCGAGCAGATCCATCCCAGGACCCTGGTGGTCAACAACCCGTTCGAGGTGCGCAATGCGCCCGAGAAGCTGTTCGTCACCCAGTTCGAGGGGCTGCAGCCGCCGACCCTGATCACCTCGGACGCCGACGCCCTGCACGACTTCCACGCCCGTCACGGCGACATGGTGCTGAAGCCGCTCTACGGCGGCGGCGGATCGGGCGTGGTCAAGCTGAAGAAGGACGATCCCAATCTCGACGCCCTGTTGGAGCTGCACGCCCTGATCGGCCGCGAGCCGGTAATCGGCCAGAAGTTCATTCCGGCCGTGTCCAAGGGCGACAAGCGGATCCTCCTGGTCGACGGGGCGCCGGTCGGCGCCATCAATCGCATCCCCGCCGAGGGCCAGGTGCGCTCCAACCTCGCGCGCGGCGGGCGCGCCGACGCCGTGGAGCTCACCGCGCGCGACCACGAGATCTGCCGCCAGATCGGGCCGGAGCTGAAGGCCCGCGGCCTGATCTTCGTCGGCATCGACGTGATCGGCGACTTCCTGACCGAGATCAACGTCACCTCGCCCACGGGCGCCCGTCAGCTTCAGCGGTTCACCGGCGTCGACGCCACCGCCCTGATGTGGGACGCGATCGAGGCCCGGCGCGCGGCGCGCTGACCCCCCGCCGGCGGCGAAAGACGCGGAAACTCCGTCTGATTGACAAGCTCAACGTGTGGGCGGATTGTATGAGTGTATGCATACACACTCGCACAGCCTCTCGGCGCTGCGGATCGAATCCTCGGGGGTGCCGATCTATGTGCAGCTGCGCGAACAGTTCCTGCGGCTGATCGGCGCCGGCGCCCTGCAGCCCGGCGCGCAGATGCCGACCATGCGGCAGGTGGCGGTGGCCGTCCGCGTCGACCTCAACACCGTGCGCCACGCCTACGAGGAGCTCGAGCGGCTCGGCGCGGTGGTGCTGGTGCGCGGGCGCGGCAGCTTCGTCGCCGAGGCGCCGCCCGCCGTCGAGAGCCGGCAAACCCTGACCGACCTCGAAACCCTGACCGACCTCGAAACCCTGGCGCGCCAGACCCTGGCCGCCGCCGCAGCGCTCGGGGTCGATCCCCTGGCGCTCTCCCACCGCATCGCGGCCCTGGCCGCCGAGAAGGAGGACGTCCGATGAACTCGACCTATTATCCGCGCAACCGCGGCGGCAATGCGCCGGCCCGGCTGATCGCCGCGGTGCTGCTGGTGCTGGCCGGCCTCAGCTTCGCCGGCGCCGGCGGCGACGGGATCCCGCTTCTCTACGGCGTCGGGGGCGTCCTGGCGATCCTGGCCGTGCTCACCACCCTGTCGCTGAAGATGGCCAACCAATGGGACCGGGCGGTCGTGCTCCGCCTCGGCAAGCTCAAGGCCATTCGCGGGCCTGGACTGTTCATGATCGTGCCCTTCATGGACGAGGTCGCCGCCTGGCTCGACCAGCGCATCCAGACCACCGAGTTCAACGCCGAACAGGCCCTGTCGAAGGACACGGTGCCGGTCGACGTGGACGCCGTGGTGTTCTGGCAGATCCACGATCCGGAGCGGGCGGCGCTGGAGATCACCGACTATCGCAGCGCCATCAACCGGGTGGCGCAGACCTCGCTGCGGGAAATGGTCGGCTCGTCCCTGCTGTCGTCCCTGCTCGCCGACCGCAAGCTCGGCGACGAACTGCTGCGCGAGGAGATCGGCCGCAAGACCGCCGAATGGGGCGTCACCGCAATCTCGGTGGAGATCCGCGACATCGGCGTGCCCGACGCCTTGCAGGACGCCATGAGCCGCGAGGCCCAGGCCCAGCGCGAGGCCGCCGCCCGCATCCACCTCGGCCAGGCCGAGCTGCAGGTGGCGCACAAGTTCGTCGAGGCGGCCGAGATCTACGCCCGCTGTCCCACCGCCCTGCAGTTGCGCGCCATGAACATCATCTACGAAACCACCAAGGAGCGCGGCGCCACCATTCTGATCCCCTCGTCGATGGTCGACGCCATGAACCCCGGCGCGATCCTGGGCATGGCCGCCGCGGGCCAGACCGCCGCGACGCCGCCCGCGCCCACGCCGGCCGGATGACGCAAGGCGGCGGTCTGCCTATTGCCGCCTGACACGGACTGGGCCAAGCGATCAGAGGCAGCGCGCCAGACAAGACGCGCGCCGGAGGCGAAGCGCGTGGCGGCGACCGCCGCCGCTTACAGGAGGACACGCCGATGACCGAAGCCCGCGAAATCCATCTCGTCCGCCGGCCCAAGGGCCTGCCGGTCCCCGAGGACTTCGCTCTGGTCGAGACCACGACGCCCGACGCGGCGGAGGGCGAAGTTCAGGTCGAGGCCCTGATCCTGTCGGTCGACCCCTACATGCGTCCCCGCCTCGACGCCGATCAGCCGCTGGACGCGCCGATGCTGGGCGGCGGCATCGGCCGCGTCGTGCAGTCGCGGCACCCGACCCTGAAGGACGGCGACCTCGTACGCCACGGCATGGGCTTTCGCGACCGCTTCGTTTCGGACGGCAAGGGCCTGGCGAAGCTGACGCCGGACCCGGACCTGCCGCTGACCGTCTACATGCACGCCCTCGGCGGCACCGGAATCACGGCCTACGGCGGCCTGCTCGAGACCGGCGCCCTGAAGGACGGGGAGCAGGTGTTCGTATCCACCGCCGGCGGCGCGGTCGGCTCGGTGGCGGCCCAGATCGCCAAGATCAAGGGCTGTCATGTGGTCGGGTCGACCGGAACCGAGGACAAGGCGGCCTGGCTCAGGGACGTGGTCGGCCTGGACGCCGTGATCAACTACAAGGCCGAGCCCCTGGCGGAGGCCCTGGCCGCCGCGACGCCGAACGGCATCGACGTCTACTTCGAAAACGTCGGCGGCGCCCATCTCGACGCCGCCCTGCCGCGCATGAACCTGCATGGCCGGATCCCGGTCTGCGGCATGATCTCGACCTACAACGGCGGCGGCGAGGGCGTGCGCAACCTGTTCAACATGATCTACAAGCGTATCCGCATGGAGGGGTTCGTCTCGCCCGATTTCGCCCACCTGAACTCAGCCTTTGTCGCCGACATGACCGGCTGGCTGAAGTCGGGACGGATCAAGTACCAGGAGACCCTCCTGGAAGGGTTCGAGCGGGCGCCCGAGGGCCTGATCGGCCTGTTCGAAGGGCGCAACAGCGGCAAGATGCTGATCCACATCAGAGATTGATCCAGAGAGGGCCGCCACATGATCATCGTCCACCACCTGAACGAATCGCGCTCGCAGCGCATCCTCTGGCTGCTCGAGGAGTTCGGGCTCGACTACGAGATCCGCAATTACACGCGCGATCCGGTCACCCGGCTTGGGCCGCCCGAGCTCACCGCCATCCACCCGCTCGGCAAGTCGCCGGTGATCACCGACGGCGATGTCGTGGTCCACGAATCCGGGGCCATCGTCGACTATCTGGTCCGACGCCACGGCGGCGGCCGGCTGCAGCCGGACCCGGCCAGCGCGGCGTACGACGCCTACGTCCAGTGGCTGCACTACGCCGAGGGGTCGGCGATGCTGCCCCTGTTGATGAAGCTCTACACCGGCCGGCTCGGCGAGGCGGCCGCCCCGCTGAAGCCGCGCATCGACAGCGAGATCGCCAATCATCTCGGCTTCCTGGACGCCGCCCTGGCCGGGCGGACCTGGCTGCTCGGAGACGATTTCAGCGCCGCCGACGTGCAGACGAGCTTCGTCGGCGAGGTGGCCGGCGCCCACGGGGTCCGCGCCGACTATCCCCACCTCGACGCCTGGGTGCAGCGGCTGCACGCCCGGCCGGCCTATCAGGCGGCGCTGACGCGCGGCGGGCCCTACAGTCTTGCGCGCTAATGAGAACACCGGGCGCCCCCGCCTCTCTACGCGGGGGTCCTATTCGGCTTTGTTCCGTTTTGTTAACCACGTTTTATTATCCACAGTTCCGCGTTTGTTCTTGACCGAGGCCGGTCGCTCGGCGAGGCTTTCCAGAAGCTGAGCAGGAGCGGACGATGGTCGCGCGGGTGGCGACGTTGGCGTTCGACGGTGTCGACGCGCGCCGGGTCGACGTCGAGGTGCAGCTGGCCTCCGGCGGCCAGGTCTTCATCATCGTCGGCCTCGGCGACAAGGCGGTGGGCGAAAGCCGCGAACGGGTGCGGGCCGCCTTCGCCGGCCTGGGCCTCGCCCTCCCCGCGCGCCGGATCGTGGTCAACCTCGCGCCCGCCGACACGCCCAAGGAAGGCAGCCACTACGACCTGCCGATCGCGCTCGGGGTGATGGCGGCCATGGGCGTGATCCCGCCCGACGCCCTCGACAGCTGGCTGGCCTTCGGCGAACTCAGCCTCGACGGCCAGATCGCCCCCACCGCCGGCGCCCTGCCCGCCGCCGTCGCCGCGTCCTCCATGGGGCTTGGCCTGATCTGTCCCGAAGCCGGCGGGGCCGAGGCCGCCTGGGCCGGCGACGCCCGCATCCTCGCCGCCCGCTCGCTGATCGCCCTGGTCAACCATTTCCGCGGGGTCCAGGTGCTAGGCCCGCCCACGGCCGGGCCGATCCTCGATCCGCCGGCCGGGCCCGACCTTCGCGACGTCAAGGGCCAGGAGCAGGGCAAGCGGGCGCTGGAGATCGCCGCGGCCGGCGGCCACAACCTGCTGTTCATCGGCCCGCCGGGCTCGGGCAAGTCGATGCTGGCGCAGAGGCTGCCCGGCCTCCTGCCCCCGCTGACCGCCAGCGAGCTGTTGGAGACCTCGATGGTCCACTCGGTCGCCGGCCTGATCGCCAAGGGGGCCCTGACCCGCGCCCGGCCGTTCCGCGCCCCGCACCACTCCGCCTCCATGGCCGCCCTGGTCGGCGGCGGGATCCGCGCCAAGCCCGGCGAGGTGTCGATGGCCCACAACGGCGTGCTGTTCCTGGACGAGCTGCCGGAGTTCGCCGGCCAGGCGCTCGACGCCCTGCGCCAGCCGCTGGAGACCGGCGAGGTCATGGTCGCCCGCGCCAACTTCCATGTGCGCTATCCCGCGCGGGTGCAGCTGATCGCGGCCGCCAATCCCTGCAAGTGCGGGCACGGCGGCCAGGGACAGGGCCATTGCGGCAAGGCCCCGCGCTGCCAGATCGGCTATATGAGCCGGATCTCCGGCCCCCTGCTCGACCGCATCGACCTGCAGGTGGAGATGCCGCCGGTCACCGCCGCCGACCTCGCCCTGCCGCCCCCGGCCGAGGGCACGGCCGAGGCCGCCGCTCGCGTGGCCCGGGCGCGCGACGTCCAGCTGGACCGGGCCGAGGACGGCGAGATCACCCTCAACGCCCGTCTCGAGGGCGGGGCCCTGGAGCGGATCGCCGCGCCCGACGCGGCCGGCGCGGCCCTCCTGACCCGGGCGGCGGAGGGCGGCGCCCTGTCGGCCCGCGGCTGGACCCGCACCCTGCGCCTCGCCCGCACCATCGCCGACCTCGACGGCGCCACGGACGTGCGCCGCATCCACATCGCCGAAGCGCTGATCTACCGCCGCAGCCCGATGACCACCGCCGGCGAGGGCGCGGTGGCGCTTCGGCGGGTGTGAACTTGACGCGCGGGCCGCGTCGATGGCCGGGTCTCTCAGGAGCGGAGGATCCTCATGCGAAGCTGTGACGTCGCCGTCGTGGGCCTTGGCCTCATGGGCAGCGCCGCCCTTTACGCCCTTGGGCGTCGCGGGGCCGAGGTGGTCGGCTTCGATCCCTTGCGGGTCGGCGAGGCACGGGGTTCGTCGCACGGCTCCTGCCGGGTGTTCCGGCGGTTCAACTTCGAGAACCCCGCCTATACCGCTCTGAGCGACCAGGCGTTTTCCGGATGGAGGGCGCTCGAGGCGCACTCCGGCGCGCCCCTTCTGATCGATTGCCCGGTGCTCGAGGGCGGACCGGCCGGGTCGGCCCTGGTCCGCGATTCCCGCGCCGCGCGGCTGGCCGCCGGCCAGGCGGCCGGCGACATGACCGGGGCCGAGGCCAACGCCGCCTTTCCCGCCTTCGACCTTCCGGCCGATTGGCAGGTGGCCGTACAGGACAGCGGCGGGATTCTGCTGGCCGAGGCGGCGCTCCGCGCGTTTCGCGGGGGCGCCGCAACGCGCATCGTCCCGGAGGTCGCGCGGCTGACGCCGACGCCCGGCGGCGTTCACGTCCGCAGCGCCAGCGACGAGGTCATGGCGAACACGGTGATCGTCGCCGCCGGCCCCTGGATGGCCGACATCCTTCCTGAGCTGGGATCGGTCCTGACGATCACGCGCCAGGTGGTCGGCTGGTTCGCGCCGGCGGCGCCCGAGGCGGTGTCGCTCGGCGCCTTTCCGCTGTTCATCCTCGATGCGCCCGAGGCCTGCGTCTATGGTTTTCCGGATTTCGAGGGCCGCGGCGTCAAGGCGGCCCAGCACGATCACGGTCCTATCGCGGATAGCGACGACTGGTCCGCCGCGTCGGATCAGGAGCTCGGCCTCGTCGGCGCCGTCGTGCGTCGGTACATCCCCGGCGCCGCGGGCCCGGTCGCCGAGCGCGACACCTGCCTCTACACCAACACCCGGCCCGCCGACCTTCGGCCCGACGGCGGCGACGAATTCATCCTTGACCGGCTGCCGCGCGACCCGCGCATCATCGTCGCCTCCGCCTGTTCGGGCCACGGCGCCAAGTTCGCCACCGCCATCGGCGAGATTCTTGCCGACCTCGCCCAGGATCCGAAGGCTCAGGCCGATCCCGCCTTCCGGCTCGATCGCTATTCGGTGTTCGCCGGCCGCTAGAGCACGTTCCGAAAAGTGGGAACCGGTTTTCGGATCAAAACGTGCGCCAAAGCAAAACCCTGGAGCGCCCGATTTGATTCCATCAAATCGGAACGCGCTTTAGCCGATCACGCGGGAACGGCGCGTTAAACGGCGTTCGCTATCCTCCAAGGCCATGAGCGCCGACCGCACCGAACGCCTGCTCGCGCGCGAGCGGGTGCTGGCCACCTTGAGCCATGAGATCCGCACGCCGCTGAACGGAGTGCTGGGCATGGCGGGCCTGTTGGCCGACACCAAACTCGACGCCACCCAAACGGCCTATCTGAAGACCCTGCGCGACTGCGGCGAACACCTGCTCGCCCTGGTCAACGACGTGCTCGACTACGCCAAGCTCGACGCCCAGCCGGTGCGGCTGGAGACCGCGGCGACCGACATCGACGCCCTGCTGCAGGGGGTGTGCGAACTGCTCAGCCCGCGGGCCTATGCGGCGGGGATCGAGATCGCCTGCGCCACGCGCGGCCTCGTTCCGCCCCTGCTGACCGACGACGGGCGCCTGCGGCAGATCCTGTTCAACCTCGCCGGCAATGCGGTGAAGATGACCAAGACCGGCGGCGTGCTGCTGACGGCGCAGGTCCGCCCGGACGGCGCGGGCCGGGTGCGCCTTCGGCTGGAGGTCGCAGACACCGGACCCGGAATCTCCGCCGAGCACCAGGCCGACATCTTCGAGGAGTTCGTCCAGACCGACGAAGGCGAGGACGCCGGCGGCGCCGGCCTGGGGCTGGCGATCGTAAAGCGGCTCGCCGACGCCTTCGACGGAGAGCTCGGCGTCGAGAGCGCGCCGGATCAGGGCGCGTGTTTCTGGTTCGAGGCCGGCTTCGCCGTCGCGCCGGCGACTGCGTCGGAGGCGCGCAGTCTCGGCGGCGCGACCATCGCCGTCGTTTCGCCGTCGGCCATCATTCGAGAGGCCGCGGCGGCCCAGATCGCCGCCTGCGGGGGGACGCCGAGGCCGGCGGAGAGCCTCGCCGGCCTCGACCGGAGCGCCGCCGCGGTGCTGATCGACGCCGCCGTCGCCGGCCCGCGCGGGCGCCTGAAGCCCCCGGCCGGACTGCCGGCGCTGATCCTGATCGCGCCCGAAGAGCGGCGGCGCATTCCCGCCGCCCGCGCGGCCGGCTTCTCCGGCTATCTGATCAAACCCCTGCGCCGGACCTCGGTGGCCGAGCGGCTGCTGGCCCTGCTCGACACCACGGCGACGGGACCGCTGGCGCCCGAGGACGAGCGCGCCTCGGCGCCGGCGCCGATTCAGGCGCGGGTCCTGCTGACCGAGGACAATCCGGTGAACGCCCTGCTGGCCCGGACCCTGCTGGCCCGCGCCGGCTGCACCGTGCACCGGGCGACCTCGGGCGAAGAGGCGATCGCCGCGGCCGAGGCGGTCGAGTTCGACCTGATCCTGATGGACGTGCGCATGCCCGGGGTCGACGGCCTAGCCGCCACCCGCCGCCTGCGCGCGAGCGGCGTGGCCACGCCGATCGTCGCCCTCACCGCCAACGCCTTCGACGAGGACCGGCGCGCCTGCCTCGACGCCGGGATGAACGATTTCCTGTCGAAACCGCTCGATCCGCGCGCGCTGCAGGCCATCCTGGCCCGCTGGGTGAAGCCCGCCGCCGCCCCGTCCGGCCGACGGCAAACCGCGGCTTGACCTGATCCGCAAACACGGCACGGTCGGCGCATGACCGACCAGACACCCGCCGCGCCGGACGAAACGACCCCGGCCGCCGCCAAGCCCCGCCGCCGCACCACCTGGGAGGTGATCCGGTCGCTCGGCCAGCCGAAGGTGGCGGCGATGGCGGCCCTCGGCTTCTCGTCCGGCCTTCCGTTCCTCCTGATCGGCAATACGCTCGGCTACTGGCTGCGCGAGGGTGGGGTGGCGCTGGCCGCGATCGGCTTCCTGTCGTGGGCGGGCCTGGCCTATTCGTTCAAATTCGTCTGGGGCGCGGTGGTCGACCGGGCGCCCCCGCCCCTGCTCGCCCATCTCGGCCGCCGGCGCGGCTGGATGATCCTCACCCAGGTGGGCGTCGGCGTCGGCCTGATCGGCATGGCGATCTTCGGACCCAAGGGGCATGCGGTCGGCGACCTCCGCTTCCTGGCGGTGGCGGCGATCATGGCCGGGGTTTCGGCCGCCAGCCAGGACGTGGTGATCGACGCCTGGCGGATCGAGATCGCGGCGGACTCGGCCGAGCTTGGCCTGCTCACCAGCGCCTACAGCCTGGCCTTCCGGGTGGCCATCATCGCCACCGACGCCTGGATCCTCGGCCTGGCCGGACTCGTCGGCTGGTCGGCCTCCTATGGCCTGTTCGCCTTCCTGATCCTGGTGGGAGTGTTCGGCGCGCTCTACGCACGGGAGCCGGAGCGGGCGGACGCCGCCATCGAGGCCGTCTCCCGTGACGCCGCGGGCCACCCCGTTCGGGCCGCGTACGACACGGTGGTCGAGCCGTTCGTCTCCTTCTTCCGCACCCACGGCTGGGCGGCGATCCTCATGCTGGCGGTGATCACGCTCTACCACCTGTGCGACTATCTGCGCGGCCCGATCCTGAACCCGTACTACGTCGACCTGCACATTCCGAAGTCCGAGGTGATGGCGGTTCGCACCTCGATCGGCCTGGCCTCGAGCATGGTCGGCACCATCGTCGGCGGGCTTTTGGCCCTCAGGATCGGGGTCTGGCGGACCCTGATCCTCGGCGGGGTGCTGCAACCGATCGCCATCGCCGCCTTCGCCTTCCTCACCTACTGGGGCCCGAGCCCGGCCCTGTTCTCCACCGTCATGGTGTTCGACGGCTTCTCGATGAGTTTGGCCGGGATCGCCCTGATCAGCTACATGTCGACCCTGACCTCGCTCGGCTACACCGCGACCCAGTACGCCCTGCTCACCTCGGCCCTGGCCTGGACAGGCAAGTTCCTGAAGGGCTTCTCGGGCGCCTGGGTGCAGGGGCTGGTCACGCCGACGCGGGACCTGACCCACGCCTACGCCCTGTTCTACCTGTACGCCGCGGCGACCGGGATCCCGGCCCTGGCGCTGGTGCTGTGGCTGGCCTGGAACCAGCGCAAGCCCGCTGGAGCGAAACGGGTTCAGGCGGAGCCGACCTGAAAGCCGTCTTCGCCGGGCCTGTCCCGGCGATCCGGTCTCCCCGCCGTCGCGTGTCCCTGGAGCCCGGCATGCCGGCCGGGCATGACGTGAAGGGTAACCTCAACCGTCAGAGGCGCTTCCAGCCGTCGCCGACGCCTCGGCCCGGACGTCGTAGGCGGCCAGGGTGGCCATGGTGACGATCTGCGAGACCGAGGCCGACAGGGGGCAGATCTGCACCGGCTTGGACAGGCCGAACAGAATCGGCCCGACCACCGTGGCCCCGCCGATCGCCTCCACCAGCTTGGTGGAGATCATCGCCGAGTGGATCGCTGGCATGATCAGCACATTGGCCGCGTCGCTGAGGCGCAGGAACGGATAATTGAGCCGGCTGGTCGGGCTCAGCGCCAGCTGGGGCGGCATGTCGCCCTCGTATTCGAAGTCGATCTCCGAGCCCGGCTCGGCCGCGCGCCGGTCCATCATCGCCACGGCCTCGCGCACCTTGCTGCCGCGCTCGCCCGGCGGATTGCCGAAGGTGGAGTAGGACAGGAAGGCCACGCGCGGGGTGTAGCCGAGCCGCTTGACCGCGCGGGCCGCCTCGATGGCGATCTCCACCAGCTCCTCGCTGTCGGGCAGGCCGGCGACGGTGGTGTCGGCCACGAACAGGGTGCGGCCCTTGGCCAGCACCACCGACATGCCGATCACCCGACCGCCCGGGGCCGGGGCGATCACCCGCTGCACCTCGTCCATCGCCACGTCGAAGTTGCGGGTGACGCCGGTGACCATGCCGTCGGCGTGGCCGTGCGCCACCATCGAGGCGGCGAAGGAGTTGCGGTCCTGGTTGATCAGCCGCTGCACGTCGCGGCGCAGATAGCCGTGGCGCTGCAGCTTGGCGTAGAGGCTGTCGACGTACTGGTCGCTGCGGTGCGACAGGCGGGCGTTGATGATCTCGATCCCCGCCGTCGCGGGATCGGTCCCGAGCGCCCGCATGTTCTGGTGCACCAGCTCCTCGCGGCCGCACAGGATCGGGTGGCCGAGGCCCTGGGCCTTGAAGGCGATGGCGGCGCGGATCACGCTGGGCTCCTCGCCCTCGGCGAAGACGATGCGCTTGGGCGAGGCGCCCTGCACCACGCCGGTGATCTTCTGCTGGAAGGCCGCCGCCGGATCGAGCCTCTGCGCCAGCGAGGCGCGATAGGCGTCCATGTCGGTGATCGGCTTGCGCGCCACACCGGTGTCCATCGCCGCCTGGGCGATGAACGGCGGCACATACCAGATCAGCCGCGGATCGAACGGGGCGGGGATGATGTAGTTGGGCCCGAAGCTCAGCCGCTCGCCGCCGTAGGCGGCCGCCACCTCGTCCGGCACGTCCTCGCGCGCCAGCAGGGCCAGGGCGTTGGCGCAGGCGATCTTCATCTCGTGGTTGACGCGACGGGCGCGCACGTCGAGGGCCCCGCGGAAGATGTACGGGAAGCCCAGTACGTTGTTGACCTGGTTGGGATAGTCCGACCGGCCGGTGGCGACGATGGCGTCGTCGCGGACCGCATGCACCTCTTCAGGGGTGATCTCCGGATCCGGATTGGCCATGGCGAAGATGATCGGCTTGGGGGCCATGGTGCGGACCATCTCGGGCGTCAGCGCGCCCTTGACCGACAGGCCGATGAACACGTCCGCCCCCTTGATCGCCTCGGTCAGGGTCCGGTGCGGGGTGTCGACCGCGTGGGCCGACTTCCACTGGTTCATGTCCTCGGTGCGGCCGCGATAGAGCACGCCCTTGCGGTCCACCGCGATGCAGTTCTCGTGGCGGACCCCGGCGGCCTTGATCAGCTCCAGCGTGGCGATGCCGGCCGCGCCCGGCCCGTTCAGCACCACCTTCACGTCCTTGAGCTCGCGGCCGGTGATGGCGCAGGCGTTGATCAGCCCGGCGGTGGAGATGATGGCGGTGCCGTGCTGATCGTCGTGGAACACCGGGATGTCGAGCAGCTCCTGGCAGGTCTGCTCGATGATGAAGCACTCGGGGCTCTTGATGTCCTCGAGGTTGATCCCGCCGAAGGTGACGCCGATCGACTTCACCACGGTGATGATCTCGTCCTGGTCGCGCGAGTTCACCTCGATGTCGATGGAATCCACGTCGGCGAAGCGTTTGAACAGTACGCTCTTGCCCTCCATCACCGGCTTGGAGGCCAGGGCCCCGAGATCGCCCATGCCGAGGATCGCCGTACCGTTGGAGATCACCGCCACCAGGTTGCCCTTGGAGGTGTACTCGTAGGCGAGCTCCGGATCCTCGGCGATCTTCAGCACCGGTACGGCCACGCCCGGCGAATAGGCCAGCGACAGATCCGTCTGCGTCGCCATCGGCTTGGTCGCGTGCACCCCGATCTTGCCCGGTGTGGGCCAGCGGTGGAACGCCAGGGCTTCTTCGTCGGTGAAGGTCGGCTTGTCCGTGCTCATGAGAGGAGCTTCTAGCCAGCTTACCTTGTTTCAGCTAGCCGCCGATTTTCGTGGTGACGGCCAGGACGATGACGATGGCGGCCAGGAACGGCAGTTCGTTGGTCATGCGCCAGAACTTTTCGGTGCGGGTGTTGGTGCCCGCCTCGAAGCGGCGGCGTGCGCGGGCCAGAAACCCATGCCAGGAGACCAGGAACAGGACGAAGGCCAGTTTGGTGAGGAGCCAGGGATGCAGCAGGAAGCGCCAGCCCTCGCCCCGGACGTTGAATCCGATCAGGGTGCAGCCCAGCACGAGGACGAGGATCATCGCCGGATTGATGATGATGCGCAGGAGCCGCCGCTCGGCGTCCTTGAACACCTGGTCCATCTTCGACCCCGGCTCCGCCTGCATGTGGTAAACATAGAGGCGCGGCAGCATCATCATGCCGGCCATCCAGGCGATTACCGCGATGATGTGCAGCCCCAGCACCCAGGTATAGGCCGTTCCGAGCATCATGCGGCCTCCTGGACCTCGCGCCGGTGCGGGCATTTGCCGAACGCCGCGGGACAGGCGCGGCCCTGAGGCGCGATTCCCGTGCGGGTCAGGGCGTCCACGACCTGATCGGCCAGCCCCTCGATGAAGGCGAGATCGACGCCGATGGCGGGGGCGCGCAGATAGAACGGCAGCCCGAGCTCGCGCGCCAGGGCGGCGTAGTCGTGGTCGAGTTCGACCAGGGTCTCCACGTGCTCGGAGACGAAGGCGATCGGAACCACCAGCGCCCCCCGGCCGTCCGCCGCCGCGGCGCCGAGGGCTTCGGGGGTCGACGGCCCGAGCCAGGCCATCGGCCCGACCCGGCTCTGGTAGCAGATCCGCCAGTCCCAATCCGACGCCCAGTCCGGGCCGAGACGCGCCACCACGGCGGCGCAGGTGCGCTCGATCTGATCCTGGTAAGGGTCGCCGCCATCCACCACCGTCTGCGGCAGGCCGTGGGCCGAGAACAGGATCCGCAGGGGTTCCGGCCGACCCAGCGCTTCGTGCGTCGCGCGGATCGAGCGGGCGTGCGCCTCGATGAATCCATCCTCCTCGGGATAGCAGCAGATCGCCCGGCTGATCCCGGGCCCGCGATAGGCCTTACGCCAGGCCGCCAGCGAGGACCCCGTCGTCGTGGTCGAGAAATGCGGATAGAGGGGCAGGAGCACGATCTCGTCGGGAGCGAAGGCCTCGACCGCCCGCGCCGCCTCGGCGACGAACGGACGCCAGTAGCGCATGGCGACGAACACCGCGGCGGCGTCGCCCTGGCGGGCGCTCAAGGCGCCGCGCAGCGCCTGCGCCTGGGCTTCGGTCTCCTTCAGCAGCGGCGAGGCCCCGCCCATCAGGGCGTAGTTGGCCTGGGCCGGCTTCTCGCGAAGGGTGGAGATCAGGCGGGCGATCGCCCAGCGGACCGGCTGCGGCGCGCCGATGATGGCCTTGTCGTTGAACAGGTTGAACAGGAAGGGCCGCACCGACGACAGCCGGTCCGGTCCGCCGAGATTGAACAGGACGACCGCGATCCGGCGGCTCATCGGCCGCTGACCCGCCGGACCACACGGTCCACATGATCGATCGGCGTGTCCGGCAGGATGCCGTGTCCGAGGTTGAAGATGTAGGGCCCGCTGGACCAGGCCTCGAGCATCTCCTCGACGCGCTGATCGAGAGCCGGCCCGCCCGCGCGCAGCAACAGGGGATCGAGGGCGCCCTGAAGGGTCTTTCCGCCGGCCTGAAGCAGCTGACCGAACGCCAGCGGGGTTTGGGTGTCGAGGCCCAGACCCTGCACCGGGACGGCGGCCGCATACGCCGTCAGGTTCGCGCCGGCGCCGCGCGGAAAGCCGATGATCGGCAGGTCGACCCCAAGCTCGCGCAGACGGGCGATCAGCCGGGCGTGCGGATCGGTGACCAGGCGGAGGAACTGGTCGTCCGGCAGGCCCTCGGCCCAGCTTTCGAAAATCTGCAGCACCTGCGCGCCGGCGGCGGCCTGCATGGCGAGATAGCGGGCGGTGGCTTCGATGAGGATGTCGATCAGCTGGTCCACCGCCTCCGGATGGGCGTAGGCGTGGGCGCGGGCTTCCGGCTGCTCGCCGCCCCTGCCCCGCAGCATGTAGGTGAGCACCGTCCAGGGCGCGCCGGCGAAGCCGATCAGGGCGCGCTCCGGCTCCAGCGCGGCGCGCACCCGGCGCAGGGTCTCGGACACGGGGCGGAGGATATCCTCCACCGCGTCGATTCCCGCCCGAAGGCGGTCGATCTCGGGCAAGGGCCCGAGCCGGGGTCCTTCGCCGGCTTCGAACCAGACCGCCTGACCGAGCGCCAGCGGGATCAGCAGGATGTCGGCGAACACGATCGCGGCGTCGAACGGGAAGCGCCGCGCCGGCTGCAAGGTCACCTCGGCGGCCAGTTCGGGATTCAGGCAGAAGGAGATGAAGTCCTTCGCCGTCTCGCGGATGGCCCGATATTCGGGAAGAAATCGACCCGCCTGGCGCATGAACCAGACCGGAGGGCTGTCGAAGGCCTCGCCGCTGAGGGCGCGGAGAAGGCGAGGCGCGACCGATGACTGGAGCATGGGTCCTTTAAGCGGCTCCGAACGATCCCCTCAAGTGCCACTGTGCAGCGCGGGCCCACCCTTCTTGAAAAGATAAAGACTGAAAGATCGAAGGAGACAGAGGGGCGGTGGAGGATGGGGACCGTTTTGGGCCGTGCGGGGCGACCGGGCCGGACATGCGGCGTTGGCGCACAGGCGAATCCGCCGCGCGGAGGGGTGGTGTGGATAGTGTTAATGAATCGTTAACCTGCTGAATCGGCGTTAAGAGGTCGTTAACGTTTTCGCCGCGAGGCCTGGGCGCCGATGGGCGTACGGGGGCTCGCGTTCACAGGGTGAATCGATGGGCCGGATCGGCGTGGGCTGGACTTCGCCCGAGGGCTCGTTCATCCACCGGCGTCAACCGATGGCCGGGATGCGCGCGGTCGACCTGTATGACGGCCATGGTCGGCCCCCGCCCGATCCGGGGTTCGGCCGTGATCATCCCGGGTTTGGTCCCCAGCGGAATGGTGCGACATAGTGGCCAACCCAGCGCTGCCGGAAATTCGATGACCGCTTCCGTCCGTCTCGCCACCTATTTCCACGTGCATCTGATCTCGGATTCCACGGGTGAGACGCTCAACGCGATCATCAAGGCGGTGTGCGCGCGCTTCGACAACGTGACGCCGATCGAGCACATCTATCCCCTGGTCCGTTCGCTGCGGCAGCTGGAACGGGTGATGCGCGAGATCGAGGAAGCGCCCGGCGTGGTGATCCATACGGTGGTGGACCGGGAGCTGAGAGTGGAGCTGGAGGCCGGGTGCCGGGCGCTGGAGACGCCGTGTCTGGCGGCGCTGGATCCGTTGACCGCCGCCCTCGGCCGCTACCTCGGGGCCCAGCTGTCGACCCGGATCGGCGCTCAGCACGCGCTGGACGCGGAATATTTCGAGCGGATCGAGGCGCTGAACTATGCCATCGGCCACGACGACGGACAGGGCGGCAAGGATCTGGAGGCGTCGGACGTGGTGCTGGTGGGGGTGAGCCGCACTTCCAAGACCCCGACCTCCATCTATCTCGCCCACCGCGGCGTGCGGGCGGCCAACGTGCCGCTGGCGCCCGGGGTGCCGCCGCCGGAGGCCCTGTTCCACCTGAAGAAGCCCTTGGTGGTCGGCTTGCTGGTGTCGCCCGAGCGGCTGTTGCAGATCCGGCGCAACCGGCTGCTGGCGCTGAAGGAGAATCGCGGCACCAACTATGTGGATCCCGAACTCGTGCGGGAGGAGATCGTCGCCGCGCGGCGGATGTTCGAGCGCCAGGGCTGGCCAGTGATCGACGTGACCCGCCGTTCGGTCGAGGAGACCGCCGCCGCGGTGATCAACCTGCTCAACGATCGCAAACTCCGCGCCGCCGGCGGCGCCGAAGGAAACCCCTGAGTGCTGGTGCTGGCGTCGACCAGCCAGGCCCGGCGGCGGGTGCTGGAGCAGGCCGGGGTCGAGCATCGGGCCATCGCGCCCGGTGTGGACGAAGAGACGGCGAAGCTGTCCCTGCGCGCCGAAGGCCTGTCGGCGCGGGATCAGGCCGACGCCCTGGCGGAGTTGAAGGCGCGGGCCGGATGGGTGCGCACGCAGGCGCCGTCGCTCGGCTGCGATCAGACCCTCGAATGCGACGGGGAGACCTTCGACAAGCCGGAGGATCTCGACGCCCTTCGGGTTCAACTCAAACGCCTGCGCGGCAGGTCTCATGCGCTGCACAGCGCCCTGGTGCTGGTGGAGCACGGGGAGCCGACCTGGCGGGAGCTGGTCACCTCGACCCTGGTGATGCGGGCGTTTTCGGACGACTTTCTCGACCGCTATCTCGCCGCCGAGGGCGAAACGTTGATCGGCGCGATCGGCGGCTATCATATCGAGGGCCGGGGCGTGCAGTTGTTCGACGCGGTCAGGGGCGAGCATTTCGCGATCCTCGGCCTGCCGCTGATGGGCCTGCTGCAGGCCTTGCGGCAGAGGGGGCTCGCTCCGTCATGAGGATCAGCGGCGCGGCCCGGGTGGCGGGCGTGATCGGCCGGCCGGTGGGCCATTCGCTCAGCCCGCTGCTGCACGGCGCCTGGATCGAGGCGGCGGGGCTCGACGCCCTCTATGCGCCGTTCGAATCGGCGGAGGACGGCTTCGAGACCCTGGTTCAGGGCCTGCGCGCGGGCGGTGTGCGGGGCGTGAACGTCACCCTGCCGTTCAAGGAGCGCGCGCTGGATCTGGCGGACGCGGCGGACGCGGCGGCGGTGGCGGCGGGCGCGGCCAATGTCCTGCTGTTCCGGCCGGACGGGCGGATCGAGGCCCGCAACACCGACGGGCTTGGGCTGATGGCCGCCTTCGCCGAGCAGGCGCCGCACGCCGACCTGCGGGCCGGGCCGGTGGTGATCCTCGGCGCCGGCGGGGCGGCCCGCGGCGCGGCGGCGGCGCTGGCGTCGGCCGGGACCCCGGCGCTGCGGGTAGTGAACCGGACGCTTGGACGGGCCGCGGCGCTGGCCGAGCGGTTCGGCGGACGCGCCTACGCCATCGAAGGGGCCGCCGCCGCGTTTGACGGCGCCGTAGCGGTGATCAATTCGACCTCGGCCGGTTTCGGCGCCGAGGCGCCGCCGGATTGGCCGCTTTCGGCGGCGCCGGCCACGGCGGCCGTGATGGACATGACGTACAAGCCGCTGCGGACACCGCTGCTGCGGCGTGCGGGGGAGCTCGGCATGCCCACGGTGGACGGCCTGGCCATGTTGATCGGGCAGGCGAAGCCGAGCTTCGAGGCGTTCTTCGGCGTCGTCCCGCCGGCGGCGGTGGACGTCCGCGGTTTGTTGGAGCGGGCGCTGACATGATCACCCTGGGCCTCACCGGTTCGATCGGCATGGGCAAGTCCGCGACAGCGCGGATGTTCGAAGCCGAGGGGGCGCCGGTTTACGATGCCGACGCGGCGGTGCACGCCCTGTACGGCGTGGGGGGCGCGGCGGTGGCGCCGGTATCGGCCGCCTTTCCGGGCGTCGCGCCGGAAGGCTTCATCGACCGGGAACGGCTCGGCGCCATGGTGCTGAACAATCCCGAGGCGCTGAAGCGGCTCGAGGCGATCGTGCACCCGCTGGTGGGCGCGCACCGCGCCGGCTTCTTCGAGCGGGTCGCGAAGGAGCCCGTGGTGGTGCTCGACATCCCGCTGCTGTTCGAGACCGGAGGACAATCGCAGGTGGACGCGGTGGCCGTGGTCAGCGCCCCCGCGGCGGTCCAGCGCGCCCGCGTGCTTGAGCGCAGCGGGATGACGGCCGAAAAGCTCGAGGCCATCCTGGCCCGGCAGACGCCGGACGCCGAAAAGCGCGCCCGGGCCGACTTCGTGATCGATACCGGACAGGGGTTCGAACACGCCCACGCGCAGGTGCGCGCGGTGCTGAAAGCGCTACACGATCCGGACTGGTGGGCGAGGCGAAACGCCTCGCCGACGGAGCGCCCCCTGGACGGTCCCGGCGACGCGGCTCATTAAGCGGACATGGCGCGGGAAATCGTCCTCGACACTGAAACCACCGGGCTCGACCCCCGTTCGGGCCACCGGGTGATCGAGATCGCCTGCATCGAGATCGAGGACTATCTGCCGACCGGGCGGAGCTTTCACCGCTACATCGATCCGCAGCGCGAAATCGATCCCGAAGCCGAAAAGGTGCACGGCATCTCGCGGCGCATGCTGAGCGGCAAGCCGACCTTCGACCATGAGGATATCTGCGAGCGCTTCCTGGAGTTCGTCGGCGACTCCGTCATCGTCGCCCACAACGCCGCCTTCGACCGGGGGTTCGTCAACGCCGAACTGGAGCGGATCGGCCGCGCCCGTCTGCCCGATGCGCAATGGACCTGCACCTACGAGCTGGCCAAGGCCCGCTTTCCGGGGATGTACAACTCGCTCGACGCCCTGTGTAAGCGATTCAAGATCTCCCTGGCCGAGCGCGAGAAGCATGGGGCGCTGATCGATACCCGGCTTCTGGCCATGGTCTATCTCGAGCTGCAGGGCGGCAAGGATCGGGCGCTGGACCTTGCGCCCGCGCCCGCCGCCCGGGACGAGGACGGAGCGCTGGTGAAGACCGTATACGCGGCGCGTCCGAGGCCCTTGCGGCCGCGGTTGACCGAGGCGGAGCAGGTCGCGCACGACGCCTTCGTCGCCGGCCTCAAGGGCGAGGTGATCTGGCGCCGCTTCGGAACCGGCTGACGCTCTATCGCCGTGTAATCGGACCGGTGCGGCGGAAGCCGGCGCCCGCATCTTCGCGCGACGCTAGTCCTCGAAAAGCCCGGGCTGTGGCTTGGACGCCGCCGCCGGGCCCGGAAGGCCGAGGTGCAGATAGGCCTTGGCGCCGGCGACGCGGCCCCGGGGGGTGCGCAACACATAGCCCTGCTGCAGCAGATAGGGTTCGATGACGTCCTCGACGGCGTCCCGGGCCTCCGCGAGCGCCGCCGCCAGGGTCTCGGCGCCGACGGGGCCGCCGCCATACGTTTCGATCAGGGCGGCCAGATAGCGGCGGTCGAGGGAATCCAGGCCGGCCGCGTCGACCTCAAGGCGGGCCAGGCCGCGGGCGGCCTCGGGCTGGCCGATGCCGGCGGCCTTCTCGGCGTCGGCGAAGTCGCGCACCCGCCGCAGCAGGCGACCGGCGACGCGCGGCGTCCCGCGGGCCCGCGCGGCGATCTCGGCGGCGCCCGCGTCGGTGAGCGACGCGCCCATCCGCCGGGCGGCGTGCTGGACCACCGCCTTGAGCTCCTCGGCGCTGTAGAACTCCAGCCTCAGCGGTATGCCGAACCGGTCGCGCAGCGGCGTGGCGAGCAGGCCGGCGCGGGTGGTGGCGGCGACCAGGGTGAAGGGGGCGAGGTCGATCCGCACCGATCGCGCCGAGGGCCCTTCGCCGATGATCAGGTCCAGGACATGGTCCTCCATGGCCGGATAGAGGATCTCCTCCACCGCCGGCGGCAGACGATGGATCTCGTCGATGAACAGCACGTCGCGGGGTTCGAGGTTGGTGAGGATAGCGGCGAGATCGCCGGGCTTGTTGAGGATCGGCCCGGAGGTGGCGCGGAAGTTCACGCCGAGTTCGCGGGCCACGATCTGGGCGAGGGTGGTCTTGCCGAGCCCGGGCGGCCCGAACAGCAGGACGTGATCGAGCGCTTCGGCGCGGGCGCGGGCGGCGTCGATGAAGACCTTGAGATTGGCCTTGATCGAAGACTGACCGACGAACTCGGCCAGGGTCTGGGGTCGAAGCGCGCGATCGGTGGTTTCGAACCCGTCGGGGTCGCCGGAGACGAGCCGGGTCACCGGCCGAGCTCCCGCAGCGCCAGCCTGATCAGCGTCGGCAGCGCGACGTCGGCGCCCTCGGTGTTCAAGGTCTGGTCGACGGCGCGGCGGGCGAGCACCTCGGCGATGCCAAGACCCATCAGCGCGGCGACGGCGTCGCCGGCGATGGTCGGGGCGGGCGGGGGGACGGGGAGGGCGACGGCGCCCGCGGCGATGGTCGGGCCCCCGCCGAGGGGCTTGCCCTTGAGTTCGGTGGCGATGCGTTGGGCGAGCTTTGGGCCGACGCCGTTGGCGCGGCCGATGGCGCCCTTGTCGTCGCGCGCCACGGCGGCGGCGAGGTCGGGCGGCGGGAGGATGTCGAGGACCGAGAGGGCGGCCTTGGGTCCCACCCCCTGGATGGCGGTGAGCAGCCGGTAGGCGGCGCGTTCATCCCGCGACAGGAAGCCGTAAAGCCGTGGTCCCTGCTCGGCCGACCAGGCATGTTCCACGTGAAGCACCGCCTCCTCGCCGGCCGGCGGCAGGCGACCCAGGGTGCGGGCGCCGCAGCGGACCTGGTAGCCGACCCCCATCACGTCGATCACGCAGTCCTCGGGCTCGATCTCGACGACGACGCCGCGCAGCCGGCCGATCATGCGACGCCCCGGTCGGCGGTCCTGACCGAGTGGGCGCGCAGGTGCGCGTGGGTGATGGCCACGGCGAGGGCGTCGGCGGCGTCGGCGGCGACCTCGCCGGCGGTGGGCAGCAGGCGGCGGACCATGAAGGCGACCTGGGTCTTGTCGGCCCCTCCGGTTCCCACCACCGCCTTCTTGACCAGGCGGGTGGCGTATTCGGCCACGGGCAAGCCGGCGCGCGCGGGCGCCAGCAGGGCGCAGGCCCGGGCGTGACCGAGTTTGAGGGTCGAGCTCGGATTCATGTTGACGAAGACCTCCTCGACGGCGGCCTCGTGGGGGGCGTGCAGGGCGATGACGGCGTCGAGACCATCGAGCAGGCGCAGCAGGCGGTCCGGAAAAGCCAGGGCTTCCGGCGGGGCGATCACGCCGTGGGCGATCCAGGACAGCCGGGCGCCGTCGCTGGTGACGACGCCCCAGCCCATCCGGCGCAGGCCGGGGTCGAGTCCGATGATGCGAATTGCGGACGGGCGAATCGGCGGAACTCCGCAGCCAGGAGGACTGGCTAGCAGAGCGCTCCGCGCCCGTAAACAAAGAGTGAACGGGTGCGGAGGCGGCCTACGGTGTGAGGACCGTCGCGCCGGTGGTGGCGCGGCGTTCGAGCGCCGCATGCGCGGCGCGCACCTCGGCGAGCGGCCAGGTCTGGCCGATGTCGATCTTCACGGCGCCGGCGCCGATCAGGGCGAACAGGCTCGCCGCGGCCGCGTCGAGGTCGGCGGGGGCGGCGATATAGTCGAACAGGGTCGGGCGGGTCAGAAACAGCGAGCCCAGGCGGGCCAGACGGCCGGGCTCGATCGCCGGCGCGGGCCCGGAGGCGTTGCCATAACAGACCATGAGGCCGCGTTTGCCGATGCTGGCGAGGCTGGCTTCGAAGGTGGCCTTCCCGACCGAGTCGTATACGACCCGGACACCCGCGCCGCCGGTCAAGGCCCGGACGCGCGCGGCGATGTCCTCTCGGTCATAATCGAGCACTTCGTCCGCGCCGTGCCCTCTGGCGACCTCGGCCTTGGCGGCGCCGCCCACGGCGGCGATGACGTGCTGGCCGCGATGCTTGAGCCACTGCACGAGGATGCTGCCGACGCCTCCGGCGGCGGCGTGGACCAGTACAGGGTCTCCGGGTTTGAGCGCCGGCCAGATCCGGTCGGCGAGGAATTCGGCGGTCATGCCCTTCAGCATGGAGGCTGCGGCCACGGGAAACGAAATCGATTCCGGAAGGCGGACGAGCCTGTCGGCCGGGACGACGTTCATGTCCGCGTAGGCCCCCTGCGCCCCGGCATAGGCTACCCGGTCGCCGACCTTGACCTGGGTGACTCCGTCGCCGACGGCGTCGACGACGCCGGCCGCCTCGCTACCGGGCGTGAAGGGGGTCTTCATCGGGTAAAGACCGGTGCGGTGATATATGTCGATGAAGTTGAGGCCCACCGCCTCGTGGCGGACGAGGGCCTGTCCCGGACCCGGTGTGGGGGTGGGGAGATCGACGAACTCGAGCGCCTCGGGCCCGCCGGTCTGGTGGACGACGACGGCTCTCATGACTTCAGGACCTGGGCGAAGAAGGCTTCGGTGCGGCTGTTGGCCAGGGCGGCGTCGGCGGCGTCATAATGCGCGCCCCCGACCCGGGCGAAGGCGTGTCCACGGCCGGGATAGCTGTGGAGGGTGACCTTCGGATGATTGGCGAGGCCGGCGATGATCCGGGCCTGCGCCGCCTTGTCCACGAAGCCGTCGTCGCCGGCGATGTGCAGCATCAGCGGGGCGGCGAGTTTCTCAGCCTCGTCGAGGCGGGTGTCGATCGAAACCCCGTAGTAGCCGACGCAGGCGTCCGCGTCGGTGCGGGTGGCGGTAAGGTAGGCGAGAAGGCCGCCGAGGCAGTAACCGACGGCGCCGACCTTGCCGTCGCAGCGGGGATCGGCCCGGACGGCGGCGAGGGTGGCCGCGATGTCGGCGACGCCCTTGTCGACGTCGAACAGGCCGAACAGTTCGAACGCGCGATTATTACCGGCGTCGGTCTGGTCGGTGAGGTCTATTCCCGGCTCGATGCGCCAGAAAAGGTCGGGACAGACCGCCAGATAGCCGAGCGTGGCGAGGTGATCGGCGACGCCGCGCATCACCGCGTTCACGCCGTAAATCTCCTGGATGACGATCACGGCCGGGACGGGGCCTGTGGCGCCTGGCTCCCCGACGTAGGCGGAGAAAGCCCCGTCGGGGGTGGTGATGGACATCGGTGCGGTCATCGGTGTCGACTCCTTTGGACGAGGGACGCTACTAGCCTTTCCCGGCCTTGTGCGCCCATAACATTGTCGTGGCCGTTTCAGGTTTTTGAGGGCGCGATGAAGCTGAAGATCGAGGTGGAGTGTTCGCCGGAAGAAGGGCGGGCGTTTCTGGGCCTGCCGGACGTCACCAGCCTCAACGCCCATCTCGTCGAGGAGATGAAGTCGAGGATCGACCAGAACGTGGCGATGCTGCAACCGGAGGAGCTGATCCGCAGCTGGATGTCCCTCGGCGGCCAGGCGACGGAGCAGTTCCGGAAGCTGATGACGGCGGGTCTCGGAGGGATGAGCCGCACCGAATGACCGATACGATCTTCGCTCAGGCGACGGCGTCCGGGCGCGCGGCGCTGGCCGTCGTGCGGTTGTCCGGACCGCACGCGTCGACGGCCTTGATGGCGCTGGGTGGAGACCTGCCCTCGCCGCGGCGGGTATCCGTAAGGCCGCTGGTTGATCCCGTTTCACGTGAAACACTCGATCAGGCCCTGGTGGTGTTCATGCCGGGCCCGCGAAGCTTCACCGGAGAGGACGTGGTCGAGCTCCATCTCCACGGCGGACGCGCCGTCACGGAGGGAGTGCTCGTCACGCTGGCCGCGCTTGGTTTGCGCCCGGCCGAGCCTGGCGAATTCACGCGTAGGGCGTTTCAGAACGGCCGGCTCGACCTCACCGAGGCGGAAGCGATCGCGGACCTCATCGACGCGGACTCCGCTGCGCAGCGGCGGCAAGCCCTGGACCAACTCGGTGGCGCGTCGTCCCGGGCGGTGGAGGGGTGGAGAACGACCCTGGTCCGGGCGTTGGCGGCGTTGGAGGCGGCGATCGATTTTCCGGATGAGGATCTTCCCGAGGCCGTGGCCTCGCGGGCGTCCGAGCCCTTGCGCCGTCTTATGCACGAGCTCGCGGCGGCGTCGTCGGACCTGCGCGGGGAGCGGGTGCGGCAGGGGTATCGCGTAGCCTTGATCGGCGCGCCGAACGCGGGAAAGTCATCGCTGCTGAACCGGTTGGTGGGACGCGAGGCGGCGATCGTCACCGAGCTCGCGGGGACAACGCGCGACGTCATCGAGCAACCCATCGAATTGGCGGGGTACAGGCTCCTGCTCGCGGATACCGCGGGCCTTCGGGAAACCCAGCACCAGATCGAGGCGGAGGGGGTGCGCCGGGCGCGGGCGTGGGCGGAAGCCGCCGATCTGCGGTTATGGGTAGTGGATTTCGCCGCGAACGACGGCGCCTGGCGGGAGGGGGCGTCCACGGTTCGCCAAGGCGATCTGGTCGTGTTCAACAAGATCGATCTTCCCGAGGGTCTCGACGCCCGGCCCGCCCGGGACGCGGCCGACCTCATGGAGCTCGAGCCGGTTCAGGCGTGCGCCTCGGGGGAGGGGGATATCGTTGAACTCCGCGCCGCGCTCGAGCGGCGGGTGGTGCGCGACCTCGGCGCGGGCAGTCCGCCGGCCGCGACCCGCCTTCGGCATCGCCGGCTGCTGGCGGACGCGGCGGGCCATCTGGACCGGGCCCTCGCGGCAGGGGCGAAGGAGCCGGAACTGATGGCCGAAGACGTGCGTCTGGCGGCGCGGGCGCTCGAGGCCCTCACCGGGCGCGTCGACGCAGAGGCGGTGCTGGGCGAGGTGTTCTCGACCTTCTGTATCGGCAAATAGGAGCCCGGGCAGGACCTTGTTGCACGTGAAACAACTGGCGTCCGCGCTCCCCATTCCCTAAGTACCCCCTCCTTGGAGGCCCCATGTCAACGTCCTGGGACGTCATCGTGATCGGCGGCGGACACGCCGGCTGCGAAGCCGCGGCGGCGTCGGCGCGCGTGGGGGCCCGGACCCTGCTGCTGACCCACCGGGTGGACAGCATCGGCGAGATGTCCTGCAATCCGGCCATCGGCGGACTCGGCAAGGGTCATCTGGTGCGCGAGGTCGACGCCCTGGACGGCGTAATGGGCCGGGTCGCCGACCGGGCCGGCATCCAGTTCCGCCTGCTGAACCGCTCGCGCGGTCCGGCCGTGCGCGGACCGAGGGCGCAGATCGACCGGGGGCTCTATCGCCGCGCCATGCAGGCGGAACTCGCGGAGACTCCCAATCTCGCCATCAGGCCGGCGGCCGTGGAGGATCTGCTGGTCGAGCACGGCCGCATCGCCGGGGTGGTCGCCGCGGATGGCGACGCCTACCGGGCGGCGGCGGTGGTGCTCACCACCGGCACCTTTCTCAAGGGCGTTATCCATCGCGGCGACGAACGGATCCCCGCCGGCCGTCACGGCGACCCACCCGCGAACGGTCTTTCCGAGCGCCTCTACGCGCTTGGGTTTGCCATGGGCCGGCTCAAGACGGGGACGCCCGCCCGACTGGAGTCGGCGAGCATCGCCTGGGATCGGGTCGAGCGGCAGGAGGCGGACCCGATCCCCCAGCCCTTCTCCTTCCTCACCGGCGCCATCGATGTCCCGCAGGTCGCCTGCGGCGTCACCTACACCAACCCCGACACGCACCGCATCATCGCCGAGCGGCTCGGCGAGTCCGCCGTCTACGGCGGTCGCGTGAGCGGCATAGGACCGCGTTATTGCCCCTCGATCGAGGACAAGGTGGTCCGCTTCGCCGACAAGACGGCCCATCAGGTCTTCCTCGAACCCGAAGGTCTGCCGGGGACCGAGGCGGGAGAGCTGGTCTATCCGAACGGGGTTTCGACCTCGGTGGCCGCCGAAACCCAGGACGCCTTCCTGCGCACCATGGTCGGCCTCGAAGCCGTGCGGGTCCGCCGCTACGGCTACGCCATCGAATACGATTACGTCGATCCGCGCGAGCTCAGTCCGCACCTCGAGACCAAGCGGCTGCCGGGACTCTATCTGGCCGGTCAGATCAACGGCACCACCGGGTATGAGGAGGCCGCGGCGCAGGGCCTGGTGGCCGGCCTGAACGCCGCGCGCGCCGCCGGCGGCCAGGAGGGCGCGGTGTTCGCCCGCAACGAGGCCTACATCGGCGTGCTCATCGACGACCTCGTCACGCGCGGCGTGTCGGAGCCCTATCGGATGTTCACCTCGCGCGCCGAGTTCAGGCTCACCCTGCGCGCCGACAACGCCGATCAGCGGCTGACGTCGCGGGGCCGTTCGCTGGGCCTGGTCGGCGCCGCCCGCGCCGATGTGTTCCTGCGCAAGGCCGAAGCGCTCGGCGCGGCTCACCTACAGGCGCGCACGCTCAAGCTCACGCCATCCGAAGCCCAGGCTTACGGCTTCAAGGTCAACGACGACGGCAAGCCGCGCACGCTGACTCAGCTCCTGGCCTATCCGCAGATCGGCTTCGACGACGTCGTCCGCATCTGGCCCGAGCTCCACGCCTGGACGCCGGAGGTGCGCGAACAGGTGGAGATCGACGCCGCCTACGCCGGCTATCTCGACCGCCAGGCCACCGACGCGGCGGCCTTCGTGCGGGATGAGGCCCTGCACCTGCCCCCCGACCTGGACTATGCCCGCATCGGCGGCCTCTCCACCGAGTGCCGCGAAAAGCTGTCGGCGATCCGGCCGCTGACCCTCGGCCAGGCCGGCCGCATCGAGGGCGTCACTCCCGGCGCCCTCACCGCTCTGCTTGCTCATGTCCGCCGCGCCTCCGCCGCCTGAGCCTGGCGCGTTCGGGGCGGGCGAGTTCGCCGCCGCCACCGGCGCCGACACCCGCACCATGTCGGACCTGGAGGCCTACCGGGCCCGGCTCCTCACGTGGAACGCGCGGATGAACCTCGTCGGCCCCTCCGCGCTGGCGAGCTTCTGGCAGCGCCACGCCTATGACTCCGCCCAGCTCCTGCCCCTGGCGCCCGCGGCGAAGATTTGGGCCGACGTGGGTGCGGGGGCCGGTTTCCCGGGGCTGGTGCTGGCGATCCAGCTGAAAGGCGTCCCGGGGGTGACGGTCCACCTGATCGAGAGCATGGCCAAACGGTGCCTGTTCCTGCGCGATGTGGTCGAAGCCTTGGACCTTCCCGCCGAGGTCCATAACGCCCGGGCCGAAAGCGTGCGCATCCCCGATGTCGAGGTGGTCACCGCCCGCGCCTGCGCGCCGCTCGCACGCCTTCTGGGCTTCAGCTGGCCCCTCCTGGGCGATAAGGCTGCGGCACAGACGTTCGGCCTGTTCCTCAAGGGCGAAAACGTCGATCAGGAATTGACCGAGGCGCGCCGGGTGTGGGACTTCCACGTGGAACGCCAGGCCAGCCGAAGCGACCCCTCCGGCCAGATCCTGCGCATCGAGAGGCTTCGCCGTGTCCAATAGCCCCGCTCCTCGCCCGGCCGCCGCCGCGCGCCCGCGTGTCCTCGCGGTCGCCAACCAGAAGGGCGGCGTCGGCAAGACAACCACCGCGATCAATCTTGGCACGGCCCTGGCGGCGGTCGGCGAGCGTGTCCTGCTGCTGGACTGCGATCCGCAGGGCAACGCCTCCACCGGACTCGGCGTCCGACGCGAACAGCGCAAGACCACCATCTACGACGTGCTGTTGGGCGACGCCCCGCTGCAGGCGGCCGTCGTGAATACGGATGTGCCCGGTCTTGAGCTGGTACCCGCCGACGCCGATCTGTCGGGTGTGGAGATCGAGCTGGGCGCCCATCCGCGCCGCTCCTATCGCTTGAAGGACGCGGTGGCCAGTCTTACCGGTCAGACCGAGCCCTACTCCTACATCCTCATCGACTGCCCGCCGTCGCTCAACCTGCTGACCGTCAACGCCATGACCGCCGCCGACGCGGTCCTGGTGCCGCTGCAGTGCGAGTTCTTCGCCCTCGAAGGACTGACCCAGCTGATGCGGACGGTGGACCTCGTGCGCGGCAGCCTCAACCCGCAACTGGAGATCCAAGGAGTAGTGCTGACCATGTATGACCGGCGAAACAGCCTGTCCGACCAGGTCGCGCGCGATGTCCGGGCCCATTTCGGCGACAAGGTCTACGACGCCGTGATCCCGCGCAACGTACGCGTGTCGGAGGCGCCGTCGTTCGGCAAGCCGGCTTTGATCTACGACCTCAAATGCGCCGGCAGCCAGGCCTATCTGCGGCTCGCGCGCGAAGTGGTGGTGCGGGAACGCGCCCGACGCGCAAAAGCGGCGGCCTAGGAGAGCGGCGTGGCGGAACCAGGGGGACGGCGAGGTTTGGGGCGCGGGCTTTCGGCGCTGCTGGGTGAATCGGACGCGGCGTCGGACGGCGCCGACGCGCCCGGCCCGCCGCCGAGAACGATCGCCATCGAGCTGTTGCGCCGCAATCCGGATCAGCCGCGCCAGCATTTCGCCGACGAGGAGCTCGACGAGCTGGCGGCGTCGATCCGCGAGAAGGGCGTGCTGCAGCCGCTTTTGGTTCGGCCCGTCGCCGACGCTCCAGGCGAATATCAGATCGTGGCGGGGGAGCGCCGGTGGCGCGCCGCCCAGCGGGCCGGTCTGCGCAGCCTGCCCATCGTCGTGCGGAGCGACCTGACAGAGCTCGACGTGCTGGAAATCGGCATCATCGAGAACGTCCAGCGCACTGACCTGAACGCCATCGAGGAGGCGCTCGCCTACCGGGCCCTGATGGATTCTTTCGGTCGCACCCAGGAGCAGGTCGCCGACACGGTCGGCAAGAGCCGCAGCCACGTCGCCAACACCCTGCGCATGCTGGGCCTCCCCGGCCCGGTGCAGACCCACCTCGTGCAAGGCAAACTCTCCGCCGGCCACGCGCGCGCGATCGCCACCGCGCCGAACGCGGCCGAACTTGCCGACAAGATCATCAGCCAAGGGCTGTCGGTCCGTCAGGCGGAGGCCCTGGCCAGAGACTCCGGCAAGCCCGCCCCCGCGCGGTCTGCGCGCCCCGCGCCGCCGGGTCGGGGCAAGGATCCCGACACCCGGGCGCTCGAGATGGACCTGTCGGACGCGGTCGGCCTCCGGGTCGAGATCGATGACCGCAATGGCCGGGGCGCGGTCACCATCAGCTATGACACCCTGGAGCAACTGGACGACCTCTGCCGCCGGCTGTCGCGCTGAACGGCTTCGCTCGAACCGGACCCCTCGCCGCGCGTTGAGCCGGTAGAGGTGGATCATGTCGCTCTATTCAAGGCCTTCGCCGCGCGCCCTGTTTCGGGACCGCCGTGTCCAGATCGGCGGGGTGGTCGCCCTGTCCGCCGTGGCGCTTCTGGGGGCGGGCGTGATCGCCATCCTGGCCAGCTCCCGCGCCGACGCGACGCCGCCCGAGATGGCGGGTCCCGCCCGACTGACCATCGTCGATCAGCCGGCGCCGAAGGCGGCGGTTCCCGTCGTCTACGACAAGCTGGCCACGCTCGATCCGGATCGCCTCGCGTCACAGGGGCTCGACCGGGTCGATCCCGATGTGAAGGCGATGCTGGTGGAGGAGCGCCGGGCGGACCGCGAGGCCGCGCTCGAACAGCGGGCCTTCGACCTGCGGATGCGGGCGGATCTGCAGGATGCGCCGGCGGCGGACCCCCAGCCGGCTCAGCGCGGCGGCTGGACCTCGAACGCGGAGGACGTGGCGGAGACCGCGCCGACCTGACGGTCAGGCGGCGCTGCGCCTCGCGCGCCCGTCCATGAGAATCCCGATCACCGCGCCGAGCAACGCCGGCAAGCGGGAGCGGGGCGCGACCTGATCGATCACGCCCTTGTCCTCGAGGTACTCGGCGCGCTGGAACCCGGGGGGCAGGGTCTCGCGAATGGTCTGTTCGATCACCCGCGGGCCGGTGAAGGCGATCAGCGCCCCGGGCTCGGCGAATTGGACATCGCCCAGCATGGCGTAGGAGGCGGTGACGCCGCCGGTGGTCGGGTCGGTCAGCACCACCAGATAGGGCAGGCCCCTGGCCTTCAGCTCCTGGATGGCGAGGGTGGCCCGCGCCATTTGCATCAGGCTCAGCGTCCCCTCCTGCATGCGGGCCCCGCCGGAGGCGGTGAACACCACCAGCGGGCAGTCGCGTCTGATCGCCTCCCGGGCGGCGGCGATGAACCCCTGGCCCGCCGCCTGACCGAGGGAACCGCCGAGGAAGCCGAAGTTCTGCACCAGCACCACGGCGGGCCGGCCCTTGATGCGCCCGAAGGCGATCGACATGGCGTCGACTTCACCGGTCGCCGCGCGCGCGGCGGCCAGGCGGTCCGGATAGGGCTTCTGGTCGCGGAACCCTAAGGGATCGTCGCGGGTGGAGGGCGCCTTGACCCGCTCGTGGACGCCGTCATCGAAGGTGAAGGCGAAGCGCTGTGCGGGGGAAAGCCGCAGATGATGGCCCGACGGCGTCACCCAGAGGGCCGCCTCGAGGTCGGGACGATAAAGCATCTCGCCCGTCTCGGGATCCTTGAGCCAGAGGTTGTCGGGGGTCTCCTGCGCGCGGGGGGCCGCCTGCTTCTTCAGGCCCGGCCGCAGGCGCGAGAGCCAGCTCGACTTGGGCCTCCCCGGATGCCTGTCCGAGAATGGCTGCGGATCAGGCGCCTCCGGCGGGGGTGGAACGTCTCGGGCGGCCATGGTGCGAATCCTTCGCCGGGCTCAGGCGGTCGCCGCCACGCGCGCATCGCGCACGGCGCGCGCGATCCGGGCGGCTGATTGCAGAACCCGCTCGACCGGCGATTGGTTCTCGGCCAGGGCGGCGGCCAGTTCGTCCACCAGCGCCGAACCCACCACCACCGCGTCCGCCACCCGGGCGACGGCGGCGGCGCGTTCTGGCGTGCGGATGCCGAAACCGACCGCGACCGGCAGGCCCGACGCCTTGCGCACGCGCTCGACCTGCGGGGCCACGGCGGCCGCGTCCGCCTCCTTCTGGCCGGTCACGCCGGCGACGGAGACATAGTAGACGAAGCCGGAGGTTCGGGAGGCGATCACGCGCAGCCGGGCCTCGTCCGATGTCGGCGTCGCCAGCCGCACCAGCGCCACCCCCGCCGGGTCGAGCGCGTCGGCCAGCGAGGTCGCCTCCTCAGGCGGACAATCGACGATGATCAGGCCGTCGACGCCCGCGGCCGCGGCGTCCTGCGCAAAGGCGGAATAGCCGAAGCTGAGCACGTTGTTGAGATAGCCCATCAGCACGAGCGGGGTGGTCTGATCCCCTGCCCGGAAGGCGCGGACCAGCTCCAGCGTCTTCCTGAGCGTCATTCCCGCCCGCATCGCCCGCTGGGCCGCCTTCTGGATCGGCGCGCCCTCGGCCATCGGGTCCGAGAAGGGAAAGCCAAGCTCGATCAGGTCCGCGCCGGCGCCCGGAAGGCCTTTGAGCAGGTCCAGGGTGACCGCCGGATCGGGGTCGCCGGCCATGATGTAGGGGATGAACCCCGCGCGCCCCTCCGACCTCAGCTGCGCGAACCGGGCCTCGATCCGCGAGACGGTCAAATCCGCGCTCCGAGCTTTTCGGCGACGGCGAAGATGTCCTTGTCGCCGCGGCCCGAGAGGCAGAGCGCGATCACGCCATCCTTGCCGACCTCGCGTACGACGTCGCCGAGCCGCGCCAGGGCATGAGCGCTCTCCAGGGCGGGAATGATGCCCTCGAGCTCGGCGCACAGTTTGAAGGCCTCCAGCGCCTCGTCGTCGGTGCAGCTCAGATAACGGGCCCGCCCGATGTCGTGCAGCCAGGCGTGCTCCGGGCCGATGCCGGGATAGTCCAGCCCGGCGGAGATCGAGTGCGCGTCGAGGATCTGCCCGTCGGCGTCCTGCAGCAGATAGGTCTTGTTGCCGTGCAGCACCCCGGGCCGGCCGCCGGTGAGGCTGGCGGCGTGCTTGTCGGTCCCGAGGCCGTGCCCGGAGGCTTCGACGCCGAAGATCTTGACGCTCTCGTCGGACAGGAAGGGGTGGAACATGCCGATGGCGTTCGAGCCGCCGCCGACGCAGGCGACCACCGCATCCGGCAGCCGGCCTTCCATCTCCAGCATCTGGGCGCGGGTCTCGCTGCCGATCACGCTCTGGAAGTCACGCACCATGGCCGGATAGGGATGCGGTCCCGCCGCGGTGCCGATCATGTAGTAGGTGTCGTGGACGTTGGTGACCCAGTCGCGCAGGGCCTCGTTCATGGCGTCCTTGAGGGTCGCGGCCCCTGCGGTGACCGGACGGACCTCCGCGCCGAGCAGGTTCATGCGGAATACGTTGGGCTTTTGCCGCTCCACATCCAGAGCGCCCATGTAGACCACGCAGGGCAGGCCGAACCGCGCGCAGACGGTCGCCGAGGCGACCCCATGCTGGCCGGCGCCCGTCTCGGCGATGATCCGCGTCTTGCCCATCCGCTGCGCCAGCAGGATCTGGCCCATGCAGTTGTTGATCTTGTGGGCGCCCGTGTGGTTGAGTTCTTCCCGTTTAAAATAGATACGGGCGCCGCCGAAATGCTGGGTCAACCGCTCGGCATAGTAGAGCGGGGAGGGGCGGCCGACGTAATGGGTCAGATAGCCGCCGAGTTCACGCTGGAACGCCGGATCGGCCTTGGCCGCGCGGTACGCCGTGTCCAGGTCCAACACCAGCGGCATCAGGGTCTCGGGCACATAACGGCCGCCGAAGTCGCCGAAGCGGCCCTCCGCATCCGGCCAGGCGGCGTAGTCGTTCGGTATGGCGGGTGCGTTCACGGATCGGGCTAAGCTCTACGGACGGCGTCCAGAAAGGCCGATATCAGGGCCGGGTCCTTTAGCCCCGGTCCGCGCTCCACGCCAGAGGAAACATCGACCAGCGGCGCCGCGGTGCGCGAGATGGCGTCGGCCACGTTCCAGGGATCGAGACCGCCGGCCAGGAACCAGGGGCGTTCGAAACGGCGGTCCTTGAGCATATCCCAGTCGAAACGCGCGCCGACCCCGCCGGGGAGGGCGGACCCCTTGGGCGGCCTGGCGTCGAACATCAGGTGGTCGACCACCCCTTCGAAACGGGTCGCCGCGCGCAGATCGTCGGCGTCCGAGATCGACAGGGCCTTGATCACTTCGGCCCCGGTCCGGGTCTTGATATCGCGCGCCCGCTCGGGCGTCTCGCGGCCGTGCAGCTGGATGAGGTCGGGCCGGAGCACGCGAGACAGTTCGTCGAGCAGGGCGTCGTCCGGGTCGACCACCACCGCCGCCACCTGGACCTTGCCGCGCGCGGGCTCGGCCAGGCGGGCGGCCGCCTGCGCCGTGACGTGCCGAGGGCTGGCGTCGAAAAACACGAAACCGATCGCCGAGGCGCGGCCCGCAAGCGCGGCGTTAACCGCCTCGGCGGAAGAAAGACCGCAAATCTTCGCTTTGGCCGACATGTGAAAGCCATGAGCTTGTAAGCTTGCGGTGACAAGATCGCCGCTGAGGAACGCGGGCGCGAACCGTTGCGTTAAGACGGAGCGCACCCACATCGAGGTGATGAAAAGAGGCCGCATGATTCAAGTGCTGGACGATGCGCGTGACCGCCTGGACGACGCCCGCGGGGCGATCAAGGGCCTGAGCCGCGAAGCCGCCCGCCGGACCGGCGACGGCGCCCAATTTCTTACCGAGCTCAGCCGCGCCGCCGCCCGGCGCGCCGATGACGGTGCGCACTACGCCTTGGAGCGCGCGCGCAGCGATCGGGTCTCCTGGACCATGGTGGCCGGGGCGCTCGGCCTGGGATTCGTCACCGCGTTCGCCCTGCTGAACTCGAAGAAGGCCGCCAACACCGCCGCCACGGCGATGACCGGCGACTGGTACGAAGGCCTCACCGGTGAGCATGGCCGGATCGAAAAGCTGTTCAAGCAGATCGCAGAGACCTCCGACGGTCAGGTCGCCAAACGCACCCGCCTGCTGGACACGCTCAACGCCCTTCTCACGCGCCATGCGCTGCAGAAGGAGAACGTGCTCTATCCGGCGCTGCGCGCCACCGATCAGGGCGCGTCCTCGATGCACCTGGCGGCCGAACTGTTCGAGATCAAGACCTACCTCTACGAGCTCGAAGGCCTGCCGAAGGACGACCCGCGCTGGCTGCGCAAGGCCAAGGCCCTGCAGAAGCTGGTCGAAGAGCATATCGAAGCCGAGGAGCGGGTCCTGCCAAGCTTCCACGAGCAGCTCTCGGCCAACGACGGCCAACGGCTGACCCGCGCCATGCACCGCGAGGCCCTGAAGCTGGTCTGAGCGACCGGCGCGCGGACCCGCGCCCTCCGGGGTCAGCTGCGCGCCTTCAACAGGTCCCGGATCTCGGTGAGCAGCGCCTCGCTCGGGGTGGGCGCGGGGGGCGACGACGGCGCCTCCGCCTCCCGGCGCTTGAGGCTGTTGACGCCCTTGACCAGCAGGAAGATCACCACGGCGATGATGAAGAACTGGATCAGGGTGTTGAGGAAGGCGCCGTAGCTGATCGCCACCTCCGGCTTCTTGGCGGCGGCGTCGGCCGCCTTGAGCACGATCCGCAGCTGCGAAAAGTCGATCCCGCCGGTGATGAATCCGATCGGCGGCATGATGACCTGATCGACCAGGGCGGTGACGATCTTGCCGAAGGCGCCGCCGATGATCACCCCGACCGCCAGGTCCACCACGTTCCCGCGCGCGATGAACTGGCGGAACTCCGTAACAAAACTCATGAATCGCTCCCACTGACCTCGCCGCAAGGCTCGCGTGGTTTCGCCTCGGACGTCAACCTCCGGCCACGCTTCAGGCGCCGAGGAATAATTCCCGCGACGGGCAAAGGTCGGCGATCAGGCAGGCGGCGCACTTCGGCCGGCGCGCCACACAGGTGTAGCGGCCGTGCAGGATCAGCCAGTGATGGGCGCGCGTCCGATAGGGGGCGGGGGTGATCGCCATCAGGTCGCGCTCGACCCCGTCCGGCGTGGGGGCCTTCGACAGCTTCAGCCGGTGCGACACCCGGAAGACATGGGTGTCGACCGCGATGGCCGGCTCGATCCCGAGCTCGTTCAGCACGACGCTGGCGGTCTTGCGGCCGACGCCGGGCAGACTTTCGAGGGCCGCGCGCTCCAGCGGCGCCTCGCCGCCGTAGCGATCGAGCAGGATGTTCGAGAGGGCGATGACGTTCTTCGCCTTGGTGCGGTAGAGGCCGATCGACTTGATGAAGTCGATCAGCCCGGCCTCGCCGAGCGCGACCATGCGGGCGGGCGTGTCCGCGACCCGGAACAGCCGCTCCGTCGCCTTGTTCACCGAAACGTCGGTGGCCTGGGCCGACAGGGCGACGGCCACGATCAGCGTGTAGGGGCTCTCGTAGCGGAGTTCGGTCCGCGGATCGGCGGTCGCCTCGGCAAAGCGACGGAAGATCTCCGCCACCCGCGCCCGCTCCAGCGGCGACAGCCGCCTTTGCGGGGGACTGCCGATGCGCCCGCGGGGTGGCGACTTTACCGGGGCCGTGCCCATATGCGCTCCGTCATGACCGAGGCCTCCACCCCTCTCTACATGGATGCGGTAATCCAGCCCAACCGCTCGCTGAGCGCCCGCGGGATGTGGCTGGTGCTGGGCCTGCTGGCGGCGGCGAACCTTGGCATCGGCGCCTTCCTGGTCCTGATCGGGGCCTATCCCGTCCCGATCTTCCTCGGTCTCGACATGCTCGGCGTGATCATCGCCTTTCGGGTCTACCGTCGCCGCGCCGCCCGCGCCGAGCGGGTCCGCGTCGACGCCGACCAGATCACCGTGTCGCGAGACGGGGCCCGGGGCAGCGCCACGGTGTGGCGTTCGCCGACGACCTTCACGCGGGTCCGCTTCGAAGGGGCGAGCGATCACACCCGCCGGCTGTCGCTGCACCTGTCCGACCGCTCCATCGCCATCGGCCAGGCGCTCGGGGCGGACGAGCGGGCGCGCCTGGCGGGCCGCCTGCGCGACGCCATCGGCGACGCCCTCGCCGAGCGTCACGGCCGGCCCTAGAGCATCGTGCGACCCCCTTGTTTTGGCGCGCGCCTGATCCGAAACCCGGTTCCCACGCTTCGGAACCTGCTCTAGACGCCAGCCGATGAGCGATCTTCTCCTGCCTCACGACGCCGCGCTCGAACGTCTGAGGGCGCTGCATCCGATCAAGATCGACCTGAGCCTGGGCCGGACCCTGCGCCTGCTCGATGACCTCGGCCGGCCCCAGGATCGCCTGCCGCCGGTCGTCCACGTCGCCGGCACCAACGGCAAGGGCTCGACCATCGCCTTCCTGCGCGCGATCGCCGAGGCCGCCGGACTGAGAACGCACGTCTTCACCTCGCCGCACTTGGTGAGGTTCGCCGAGCGCATCCGCCTGGCCGGAACGCTGATCAGCGACGACCAGCTCGACGAGGTCATCCTCCGGGTGGAGCGGGTGAACGCCGGCCAGCCGATCACCTTCTTCGAAATCACCACTGTGGCGGCCTTGCTGGCGTTCGCCGAGACTCCGGCCGATCTCTGCGTCGTCGAGGTCGGCCTCGGCGGCCGATTCGACTCGACCAACGTCATCGATCACCCCGCGGTGTCCGTGATCGCTCCGGTCGACATCGATCACCGCGAGTATCTCGGCGACAGCCTCGCCCAGATCGCCGGCGAGAAGGCCGGGATCATCAAGGCCGGCCGGCCGGTGGTCTCCGCCCGCCAGCAGGCGCCGGCCCTGGCCGTGATCGAGGCGGAGGCAGAGCGCCAGCGTGCGCCGTTGATCCTCGGCGGCCGCGATTTCGACGCGCACGCCGAACGCGGCGGTCTGGTGTTCCAGGATGCGGAGCGCCTGTTCGACCTGCCCGCGCCGAGCCTTGTCGGGGCGCACCAGGTCGACAACGCCGGGGTTGCGGTGGCCGCGGCGCTGGCGCTGGGCGATCCCCGCATCGGCGAAGCCGCGCTCGCGGCCGGCGTTTCAGGCGCGCGATGGCCGGCGCGGATGCAGCGGCTGACCAAGGGGCCGCTCGGCCGGATGGCCGAGGCGCGGGGCGCGGACCTCTGGCTTGACGGCGGCCACAACCCGCACGCCGCCCGGGCCCTCGCCGAGGTCGCCGCCGCCCTGCGGGCGCGGGACGGCCGCCCCGTCACGGTGATCATCGGCCTCCTGCAGCGCAAGGACGCGGCGGGGGTGTTCGACGCCTTCCGCGGGCTCGGCGCCCGGCTGATCGCCACCGGCTTTTCCGCGGAGCTCGCCGCGCCGCCGGAAAGCCTGGTCGCCGCGGCGCCCGGGCTCCCGGTCGAGACGGCCGCAGATCCGCTCGCGGCGGTTCGCCTTGCCCTGCACGGGAGCGGGGCGGAAGACGGCCCTCCGCCCCACGTCATCCTGTGCGGCTCGCTCTACATGGCCGGCGAGGTGCTGGCCCTGTCGAAGGACACCTGGCCGACCTGAACGCTCGGCGCCAGGTCCCCGCTTTCGACGAACCCGCGACGCGGACACCGGCTTCCCGGCGTTCGGAGAGCTCAGCGCGTCTTCGACTTGTCCACCGGCTTGGCCGGCGTCGCCTCGCCCTTGCCGGCCACCGCGGCGGGCCCGACGGCGGGCGAGATCGAGGCGGTAGTGAACTTGGGCTTGGCCGGCGTGTAGGTCTCCGCCGGATAGAGCTTTACCGCCATCGCCACCGAACCGGCGCGCAACACCTCGAGGGCGCGGGCGAGCTGGAAGTCGGTCTTGGCGTTGAGGTGGGCCACGCCGGTGTTGGCGACCTGGGGAACCTCGTCGTCGCCGTCGATCGAGGCGACCTCGTCGGTCTTGGCGGCGGCGCCGGCCTTCGCCTCCTCCTTGGCCTTCTTGGCGGCGGCCTTGGCCTCGGCGAGCTTCACCGGGTCGGCGGCGGCGAGCGGAACCTCGATCGCCGCCGGCGCCTTGCGGCTCTTGCCCTCCTGGGTGTCGAGGGCGCCTTTCAGGCTCGCTTCCGAGAACTGCAGCGCGTCGTCGAACACCGCTTCGGCCTGGCGGTGGGAGTAGGCGACCTGCAGGTCGGGGATGATGCCGGTCTTCTGGATCGAAATGCCGGCCGGCGTGTAGTAGCGGGCGGTGGTCAGCTTCAGCGCGCCGTCCTTGCCGTCGCGCAGCGGGATCACCGACTGGACCGAACCCTTGCCGAAGGTGGTGAGGCCGACGATGGTCGCCCGTTCCCGGTCCTTTAGCGCTCCGGCGACGATCTCGGCGGCGGACGCCGAGCCGTTGTTGACCAGGACCACCACCGGCAGCCCCCTGACGAGGTCGCCGCCGGGGCGGGCGTTGTACCGCTGGATGTCCCTGGGATCGCGACCGCGCTGACTGACCACTTCGCCGCCGTCCAGGAAGTCCGAGGCCACGGTCACGGCCTGGTTGACCAGTCCGCCGGGGTTGTTTCGCAGGTCGAGGATCATCCCCTTCATGTGCGGGTTCTCGGCCTTGAGCGCGCGGATGGCCGACGTGGTCTCCTGACCGGTCTTCTCATCGAAACCGGCGACGCGCACGTAACCGTAATCGCCGAGCATCTGGCGCGACACCGACTTCACGACGATGACCTCGCGGGTCAGCTTGACGGTGAAGGGATCCTGCTTGTCGCGAACGATGGTCAGGGTGACGCTGGTGCCCACCGGGCCGCGCATCTGCTTGATGGCCTCGTTGATGTTCTGGCCGATGATCGACTGGCCTTCGATGGCGGTGATGTAGTCCCCCGCCATGAGGTGGGCGCGCGCCGCCGGCGTGCCGTCCATCGGGGCGACGATCTTGATCGCGCCGTCCTCGCCGCCGAGTTGGATGCCGAGCCCGCCGTAGTCGCCGCGGGTCTGGTCCGAGAGGTCGGAGAAGCCGGTCGGGTCGAGATAGCCCGAGTGCGGATCGAGCGAGGTCAGCATGCCATCGAGGGCCGCCTCGATCAGCTTCTTGTTGTCGACCGGCACCACATATTGCTGATCGACCGTGGTGACCACGTCGCCGAACAAGGTGAACAGCCGATAGGTGTCGTCCTTCGACGCGAACTGCTGCTCCGCCGCCGCCATGGCGCCGGCGCCAAGCGCGAAGGTGGAGATGCCGATCAGGAGAATCTTGCGCATTCGGGTCCTCGAAGCCGCCCCTGGGGAGGGATAGTCGTCACGTCACCGCCCGGTCCGTCCGGCGAAGAAGGGCGCCGGATCGATGGGCTGGGCCGCCCTGCGGATTTCCAGATAGAGCTCCGGCGCGGGCGGGGGCTTTCCGGAGGGAGCGGCGGACGATTTGGCGACACGTCCGACCGGTTCTCCGGCCGCCATCTCACCACCCACGCGCGCGCTCACCCGTTCGAGCCCCGCAAGCACCAGATGGTATCCGCCAGGACTCTTCAAGATCACCACAAATCCCCAGCCTTTCAAAGGCCCGGCGTAGACGATGCGACCAACTGTCGGACTGACCACCAGGGCGCCGGCGGTCGCCGCCCAGGCCCAGCCCTCCGATTGTCCGTGTCCGGGGAAAGCCTGGCCGTAGCGGCGCACGAGGGCGCCGGCGACCGGCTGGACCAGGCGAGCGGGGGCAAGCTCAGCCGCTTCGCCGGTGGGGCCGCCGAGCGCGACGGCGCTCTTGGCGAGTTCGTCAAGGGAGCCCGCGGTGGTCCCGAGCCGGGTCGCGGCGTCGGCTTCGGCGCTGAGACCGGGATCGAGGCGGCCCTCCAGCCGCGCCTTCTCCTCGGCCAGGGCGTCCATCTCCACGCGACGATCCGCCACGTCGTGTTCGGCGCCCAGGAAGTCGCCGTCGGCGATGAGAATCTGGCGGCGCAGCGCGTTCAGCCGGCGTCCCTCGCCGGCGAGGCTGGCGGCGCGGCGCTCGAGCTCGGGGGTGATGGCCCGCATCAGGATGGCGGCGTTGACCGCCGCCTTGGCGGAGCGGGGCGACACCAGCAGCGCCGGCGGCGGATCGCGCTGATAGCTCTGCAGGCCGGCCAGGAGGCCGGTGAGCGAGCGCTGGTTGGCGCCGACCCGGGCCTTCAGGGCGGCCTCGGCGGCGTTCAGGGCCGACAGGCGGGCCGCCGCCGTCTGCGCCCTGGCCACGCCGGCGGTCTCCTGCGCGGCCAGGCGCACCAGCCGATCGCGCAGCGACGCGAGGTCGTCGGCCGGGGCGGCCGCCGTCAGCGCCCGCAGCAGCAGGGCGACGGCGGCTCTAGTCACGGTGATATGGACTCCCGGACAGGATGGTCACCGCGCGATACACCTGTTCGGCCAGCATGGCGCGGGCCAGGGCGTGCGGCCAGGTCTGCGGACCGAAGGCCAGGGTCTCGCGTGCCTCGGCGACGAACGCAGGATCCAGACCATCCGCGCCGCCGATCACGAAGACCAGCCGGCGCTCGCCGCCGTCGCGCAGTCTGCCGATCCGCTCGGCGAACAGGCGTGACGGCTGGGGCCGGCCATGCTCGTCGCACGCGATCAGATAGGCCGGATCGCCGCCGATCGCGGCGCGCAGGGCGTCGGCCTCCGCGGCCTTGCCGGACTTCCTCGCCTCGACTTCGAGGATTTCGACCGGACCCAATCCCAGCGACCGTCCGGCCGCGGTCGCCCGGCCGGCGTAGTCCCTGGCGAGAGCGGCGGCCGGATCGCCGCCGAGCCGGCCGATGGCGCAGAGGAGGATGCGCAGCGGGAGCGCCCTACCCGGCCGACAGGCCCCTGTGGGGGCTGTCCACCGACCAGATCTTCTCGATCTGGTAGAAGGCGCGCACCTCGGGCCGGAACAGATGCACGATCACGTCGCCCGCGTCGATCAGCACCCAGTCCGCGTGCGGCAGACCCTCCACCTGGGCGCGGCCAAGGCCTGCGTCCTTGAGGGCCCGCAGCAGATGGTCGGCCAGGGCCGAAACGTGGCGCTGCGAGCGCCCCGACGCGATCACGATGGTGTCGGCCAGCGGCGAGGAGCCCTTGAGATCGATGGCGACGATGTCCTCGGCCTTGTCGTCGTCGAGCTTGGCCAGGATCATGGCGGTGATCGTCTCGGCGTCCAGCGCAGGAGCGGCGAGGGTGGCGGACGCGGAGATGTCGGTGGTCAGGAGACTGGCTTTCGAGCGGAATACGGCGGAAGCGCAAGACTATACCACGAACTGCGGCCGCCCGCGAGGCCTGCGCGCGATAAGGGCCGGTCCCCGGCCTAACCCTTGTTGAGTCGCGACCGGAGCGCGGTCGAGGACTGGAAGTTGAACGGTCCGCGCAGGAACACCCAGGCCGGGGGCGTCATATACGGCAACCGCCGCGCCGAGGCCGAGGAATGCCGATAGCGGGCGAACCTTTTGGCCGCCGGCGACAGCCGGCCCTTCATCGCCGCCCAGGGCCGCGAGACCACGGCCACCGGCGCCTCCTGCATGATCTGCAGCCACCCCCGCCAACGATGGAAGCTGGCCAGGTTGTCGGCTCCCATGATCCACACGAAGTGGACGCCGGGATGACGCGCCTTCAGGATCCGCAGGGTGTCCAGCGTGTACTGCGCCTCGATCCGGCTCTCCGCGTCGGAAACCAGCATGCGCGGGCCGCGGGCCTGCCGGCGGGCGGAGGCCATCCGCTGCTCGAGAGGTTCGGTCTCATGGCGGGACTTCAGCGGATTCTGCGGCGACACGAGCCAGATCACCGCGTCCAGGCCGAGCTTGGCCAGCGCGGTTTCGGCCACGTGGGCGTGGCCTTCGTGCGCCGGGTTGAACGAGCCGCCGAGCAGGCCGACCTTCATCCCGCGCTCGAGGCGGAATCCGAGCCGCAACGCGCCCGGACGCCCCGCCTCAGGGACGCGTTTGGCCGGTCCCGCGAACCACATACCGGTATGTCGTCAATTGCTCCGCGCCGACGGGTCCGCGCGCATGCAGCCTCCCCGTGGCGATGCCGATCTCGCCGCCGAAGCCGAACTCCCCCCCGTCGGCGAACTGGGTGGAGGCGTTGATCAGCACGATGGCGCTGTCCACCGCGGCGGCGAACCGTTCGGCGGCCGCGGGATCCTCGGCCACGATGGCGTCGGTGTGGTGCGAGCCGTGGGCGTCGATGTGCTCGATCGCCGGCTCCAGCCCGTCGACCACGCCCACCGCCAGGATCGGGGCCAGGTATTCGGCCGGCCAGTCCGCGTCGGTCGCCTCGGACATGGACGGGACGATGGCGCGGGCGGCGTCGTCGCCCCGCAGTTCGCAGCCGGCGGCGACGAGGTCGCCGGCGATCAGGGGCAACAGCGCCGGGGCGATCGACCGATCGATCAGGAGGGTCTCGGCCGCGCCGCAGACCGAAACGCGCCGCATCTTGGCGTTCAGGACGATGGCGCGGGCCTTGTCCGGATCCGCCGAGGCGTGGACATAGACGTGGTTGACCCCGTCGGCGTGGCCGAGCACGGCGACACGGGCTTCGCGCTGCACCCGTTCGACCAGGCTCTTGCCGCCGCGGGGGATCACCAGGTCGACGGCGCCGCCCAGCCCCTCCAGGATCAGGCCGACGGCCGCCCGGTCGGTCGTGCGGACGATCTGCGCCGCCGAGGCCGGCAGGCCGGCCCGCTCCAGTCCGCGCACGAGGGCGGCGTGAATGGCGAGGCTGGAGGCCAGACATTCGGAGCCGCCGCGCAGGATCACCGCATTGCCCGAACGGACCGACAGCGCCGCCGCGTCCGCCGTCACATTCGGCCGCGCCTCATAGATCATGGCGATGACGCCGATCGGCGAGGAGACGCGGGCGATCTCGAGCCCGTTCGGTCGGGTCCAGCGCTCCCGCGTCCGGCCGACGGGGTCGGCGACCGCGGCGATGGCCTCGACGCCCGCGGCCATGGCCTCGATCCGGGCCGGGTCCAGCGCCAGCCGATCCAGCAGCGGCGCCGGCAGGCCGGCCCTCCGGGCGGCGGCGAGATCCTCGGCGTTGGCGGCGAGGACGGCGGCCTGCGCCTGACGCAGGGCCGCGGCCATGGCGATCAGCGCCGCGGTGCGGGCCTCCGCGCCCGCCAGGCGCAGGGCCTCCGCGCCGGTCCGCGCCGCGCGGCCGAGGTCCATCATCTGCGACGCAAGGCTGAGCTGCGCATCGTCCATGCGCCGATGTCGCGTCTTTGCCGGGACTTGGCAAGCCGCAGGCGCGGAGGAATCGGGCGGGCGGCGGTGCGGGGGTTGGTCCGGCGCCGGCGTTTCCCCCGGCCCGGGCGCCTGTGCCGGCGAGGACGGGTCCTCCGCCGCTTCAGTCGCCGCACAGCGCCGAGAACGGCAGCGGATGGACGCGGCCGTCGCCGAGCGCGCCGGCCAGCGGCGGCGCTTCGAACAGGCCTTTGAACGCCGGATCGCAGACGTTCAGGCCGCCGGCGTAGGCGCCGAAGGCGGGCAGGATCAGTCGCCGTCCGTCCGTGGCGAAGGCGCGGCGGCGAACCCCGCGCCCGGCGGCCACCAGCTTGGCGCAGGGATGCAGGTGGCCCGAGACCTCGCCCGGCTGCGCGCCCGGACCTGGTTCATGGCGAAGCGTCAGCGGGCCGAGCACGACCTCGTCCGCTACCTCGCCCGGCAGGACCCCGAGCGCCGACACGCCGCGGCGCGTGTCGTGATTGCCTTCCGCCCACACCAGGCGGCGGCCCATGGCCAGACCCCTCAGCCGGTTCGCGTCCTCGGGGTGTAGCCGGTCCAGCGCCTGAGGATCATGAAAGCTGTCGCCGAGCAGAATCAGCAGTCGCGGCTTCAGCGCCCGGACCTCCGCCTCCAGCCGGTCCAGCGTGGCGATGGTGTCGTAAGGCGGCAGCAGCTGTCCGCCGCGGGCGTAGGAGGAGCCCTTGCCCAGGTGCAGGTCGCCGGCGACGAAGGCGCCGGCGCGTTCGATCCACAAGCCGCCCGAGGGGCGCAGCGCCACCGGCTCGCCCATCAGCTCGATCCAAAGGGCCCCGCAGTCCGATCGCGCCAGGGCGATCGCGGCCGGAGCCGCCGCGGCCGGGGCGATCGGCGTCTCCGCGGTCCCGGTGCGTAAGCGTACCCAGCGCATGCCTCAGTCCAGCTCCATGGCGTCGGCGATCAGCGCGTCCGCCGTTTCCTGCAGGATCGCTTCGGCGCCGGCGCCCGCCACGGCCTCGCGCCCGATCTCCAGCAGCACCGGCACGGCGAACGGCGAGACCCGGCTGAGTTCGACCGGCGTGATCCGCCCCTTGATCCGCTGCAGTAGCCGGCCCAGCCGCGCCACGTCCAGCACGCCTTGTGCGGCGTCTGCGCGCGCGCAGCGCAGCAGGAGGTGATCCGGCTGATGCCGCCGCAGGACGTCGTAGATCAGGTCGGTGGAGAAGGTGACCTGCCGGCTGGATTTCTCCGCCCCCGGCTGGCGCCGCTGAATCAGGCCCGACAGCATGGCGCAGTGGCGGAAGGCCCGCTTCATCATGAAGCTTTCGTCCAGCCAGGCCTCGAGGTCGTCGCCGAGCATGTCCTCCTGGAACAGGGCGTCCATGTCCATCTCGCCCATCGGCTGCAGGGCCCAGACGGCCAGGGCGTAATCGTTGGCGACGAAGCCGAGCGGCTGGCGTCCGGCCCGTTCGAGGCGGCGCGCGAGCAGCTGGCACAGGGTCCCGTGGCTGATCCGGCCGTCGAAGGGGTAGGCGACCAGGAAGTGACGACGCCCCCGCTGGAAGGTCTCCACCAGCATCTCGTCCTCGGAGGGGATCTTCGAGCGCAGCTGCTGGATCGTCATCCATTCCTGGATGTCGTCGGGCAGGCGCGGCCAGCCGGCGCGGTCGGCGATCATCCGGCGCACCCGCTTGGCCAGGTAGGTGGACAGGGCGAACTTGGAGCCGCCCCAGCTCGGCGTGCGCGCTTCCTCGCCGGGGGCCGGCGTGACCAGGGCGTCGAGGCCGGTGATGGTCTCGAACCGCCAGACCCGCCCCGAAAACAGGAAGCAGTCGCCGGGCGACAGCTGTTCGAGGAAGCTCTCCTCCATCTCGCCGATCTTGCGCCCACCGACGCGCTGTTGGCCGCGCGTCGAGGCGACCTTGATCGACAGCACCGGGATTTCGATGATGGCCCCGACGTTCATGCGGTGGCGGGCCGTGATCTCGCCGTTGCGGGCGCGCCAGCGCCCGTCGCGCCCCTTCACCAGCCGGGCGAAGCGGTCGTAGGAGCGCAGGGCGTAGCCCCCGGTCGCCACATAATCGACGACCCGCTCGAAGTCCTCCCGGGTCAGGTCGGCGAAGGGCGCGGCGGTGATCACCTCGGCGTACAGGGCCTGAAGGTCGAAGGGTTCGCCGCAGGCCACGCCCATGACGTGCTGGGCCAGGATGTCCTGGGCGCCGACCCGCGCCGGCTCGCCGTCGAGGTCGTTGGCCTCCACCGCCTCCTTGGCCGCCTCGCACTCGAGAAACTCGAACCGGTGGGCGGGGACCAAAAGGGCGCGCGACGGCTCGTCCAGCCGGTGGTTGGCGCGGCCGATCCGCTGCACCAGCCGCGAGGACCCCTTGGGCGCGGCGAGCTGGATGACGAGGTCGACCGAGCCCCAGTCGATGCCTAGGTCGAGGGTGGAGGTGCAGACCACCGCGCGCAGCTCCTCTCGCGCCATGGCGGCCTCGACCCTGCGGCGCTGCTCGGCGGCGAGCGAACCGTGGTGCAGGGCGATCGGCAGGTTGGCGTCGTTCATCTCCCACAGGGTCTGGAACGCCATCTCGGCCTGGAAGCGGGTGTTGACGAAGACGAGGGCGGTCTTGGACTGCTCGATCGCCTGATAGACCTCCGCCATGGCGTGGCGCGCCGTCCACCCGGACCAGGGGACTTCGTTCTGCGAGACCAGGACCTCGACCACCGGCGGCGCGCCCGGATCGCCTGTCACGAGGTCGGCCAGGCCGGGCGCCGGGGCCAGCCAGCGCCGCAGCATGTCAGGATCGTTCACCGTCGCCGACAGGCCCACCCGGCGCATATGCGGGGCGAACTGCGCCAGGCGCGCCAGGCCCAGCGACAGCAGGTCGCCGCGCTTGGAGCCATGGATGGCGTGGATCTCGTCGAGGATCACGCAGCGCAGGTCGGCGAAATACTCGCGCGCGCCCTCCCAGGCGCAGAACAGGGCCAGCTGTTCGGGCGTGGTCAACAGCATGTCCGGCGGATGCAGCCGCTGGCGCTGGCGTTTCGCCAGCGGGGTGTCGCCGGTCCGCGCCTCGACGGTGATCGGCAGCCCCATGTCGGCGATGGGAATCTCGAGGTTGCGATGCACGTCCACCGCCAGCGCCTTCAACGGGGAGAGGTAGAGCGTATGCACGCCGCCGGCCGCATTGCGCGGCGGGCGTTCGGCGAGCTCGATCAGGCTCGGCAGGAAACCGGCCAAGGTCTTGCCGCCGCCGGTCGGAGCGATCAGCAGGACGTCGCGACCCTCCCTGCCCTTGCGGACCATGTCGATCTGATGCCGGCGCGGCGACCATCCGCGGCCCTCGAACCAGGCCTGGAACCGCGAGGGCAGAGCCGTCTGTGCGCCGTCCATCCGGCGGCTATAATGTTCCTTGTTTGTTTCGTCACGCCCCGATCGACGTTTCCCGCCGGTTACACCGAAGCCCAGTGTCGCAAGATTGTAACATCAGATAACGGTTCTGTTATATCATCGCACTTACGGGCAATTGTGACGAAACGGCGGCGCCCGATCCTGCTCCTGCGCGAGGAGTTGGGGCATGGATCACCAGACGTCCAACGCCGCCCGCCCGGTCTTCCTGCATGGGGCCTGGCGCAGCGGTTCGACCTATTACTGGTCGCGCTTTCGGGCTGCGCCGGACACCATGTGCTTTTACGAGCCCCTGCACCACGGCCTCGCCAGGCTGACGCCCGCGCGGATCGCCAGGGGCGGCGCGGACGCCGCCGCCGCGCTGCGTCACCCGGCCTTGAGCGCGCCCTACTTCGCCGAATATGCGCCGCTGATCCGGGGCCGCGGCGTGCGGGGCTACCGCGCGTCGCTGGCCTACGAGCGCTATCACCTCGCCGAGGATGAGCCCCATCCGGTATTGGAACGCTATATCGGCGGCCTCCTGGAGCACGCCGACGGGGCGGGCCGCAGGGCGGTCCTCGGGTTCAACCGCAGCTGCGGCCGGGTCGCCTGGCTCAAGCGGCGCTTCGCCCCCTTCGACATCCACATCGACCGCGAGCCGGCGGCGATCTGGGCCTCCTACGCCGCGGAACGGGCGCAGGGAAACAACGCCTTCTTCTCCCTGTGGCTGCGGGTGCTCGAGGCCAACCAGACCCATCCGCTCTGGGCGCCGCTGGCCGACCGGCTGAAGCCGCGGGGGAGGCTTCGCCGGCGGCTGACCAAGATGGGCCCGGCCCACCGGGACCGCATCGCCGCGATGGACGAGGCGGAAAGTTACCTTCTGGTGTTCTACGCCTGGCTCGCCACCGCGCCGACGTCGATGGCGGCGTGCGATCTGGTGATCGACGACGGCCTCGCCCACCTGCCGCACTACGCGCGACGGCTCGAAGAGCGGATCGAAGCCCAGATCGGCGTCAGGCTCGACCTGTCGCAGGCGGAGGCGCGGCCCGCGCGCATCGCCATCGACGACCAGATCCGGCGCAGGGTCGAGGGGGAGGCGCTCGCGCTGTTCCCCCGCCACGCGCTCAGGCGTCAGCCGGCCCCGCGCCAGGTGTGGAGCAATCAGCTTTGCCCCCGCAAGCTGGAGCTCATCGCCGCGGTCAGCTGATCAGTTCACCACTCGGCGCAGACCGGGAAGGTCGAGCGAGAAGGCCGGAACGGCGATGTCGAACCGGCCACGGGCTTCGCCCTCCATCACGTAGAGCCCGACCATCGCGCCCGACGGCGTTCCGAGCGGGCAGCCCGACGAATAGGTGTAGGACTCGCCCGGCTTCAGCACGGGTTGCTGACCCACGACGCCGGGACCGGCCACGGTCTCCACATGGCCGGTCGCGTCGGTGATGGTCCAGGCGCGCCCTACCAGCTGAGCGGTCTCCGCCGAGGCGTTGACGATCTCGATATGGTAGGCCCAGACCCAGCGGCGCTCGTCCGGATCCGATTGCTCGGGCAGGTACTGGGGGCGCACGCGGACGATGAAGCCGTCGGTTTCCGCCTCGTAAGGGAGGTCGCTCATGAACCACGAAGAGCCGATTGCCGGGGCGCCTGTCAACGATCTCGGCGCCGCCCGGCGGCCGATTGACCTTGGGAACGCATCGGCCTATCCGGACCGCGCCGCGTGACTGGCGCTGATGGTGGAGACCCACCGGGGAGCGCGGCCCTCGACCCCGAGGAGCGGCCGCGCGCCTGGGCGATCTCCCCGACCTTGGAGCGCCCCCATGCCCGCCGCCCCCGACTTCCCGCCCCATCCCGACGCCCACCCGTTGAAACGGGCCTTGATCTCGGTTTCGGACAAGACCGGCCTGATCGAGACCGCCCGCGCCCTGCATGATCGGGGCGTGGCGCTGATCTCCACCGGCGGTACCCGCGCCGCGATCGCCGCCGCCGGCCTGCCGGTGAGCGACGTGTCCGAGATCACCGGATTTCCCGAGATGATGGACGGGCGGGTCAAGACCCTGCATCCCAAGGTCCACGGGGGCCTGCTCGGCGTCCGCGCCGCGCCGACGCACGCGGCGGCGATGGAGCAGCACGGCATTGACGGCATCGACCTGCTCTACGTCTCGCTCTACCCCTTCGAAGCCACCGTATCGTCGGGCGCCGGCTTCGACACCTGCATCGAGAACATCGATATCGGCGGCCCGGCGATGATCCGCTCCGCCGCCAAGAACCACGGCTATGTCTGCGTCTGCACCGCGCCCGAGGATGTGGCCGAGGTGCTGGCCGCCCTGGAATCCGACGGAACGACGCCGCTGGCGCTGCGCCGCCGCCTCGCGGCCCGCGCCTTCGCGCGCACCGCCGCCTACGACGCGGCGATCGCCGGCTGGTTCGCGGCCGAGCTCGCCGACCCCTTCCCGCCGCGCGTGACCCTCGCCGGCCGGCGCCTGCAGACCATGCGTTACGGCGAGAACCCGCACCAGCAGGCGGCCTTTTACGCCACGGCGGAAGAACGGCCCGGCGTCGCCACCGCCCGCGTGGTCCAGGGCAAGGAGCTCAGCTACAACAACGTCGCCGACACCGACGCGGCCTTCGAGCTGGTGGCCGAGTTCGATCCGGCCGCCGAGGCGGCCGTGGCCATCATCAAGCACGCCAACCCGTGCGGGGTCGCCACGGCGGCGGACTCCGCGGAGGCCTATCGCCGGGCGCTGGCCTGCGATCCCACCTCCGCCTTCGGCGGCATCGTGGCGCTGAACCGTACGCTCGACGCCGAAACGGCGCGCGAGATCCTGAAGGTGTTCACCGAGGTGGTGATCGCCCCCGACGCCGACGCGGAGGCGCTGGCGCTGTTCGAGGCCCGGCGCAACGTCCGCCTCCTGCTCACCGGCGCCCTGCCCGATCCGCGCAAGGCGGGGGCCGTCTTCCGGTCGGTCGCCGCCGGCTTTCTGATGCAGACGCGCGATACGGCGCACATCACCCCCGCCGATCTGACGGTGACGACCCGGCGGTCGCCGACCGAGTCGGAGGTGCGGGACATGCTGTTCGCCTTCACCATCGGCAAGCACGTCAAGTCCAACGCCATCGTCTTCGCCCGGGGCGGCCAGACGCTGGGCATCGGGGCCGGGCAGATGAACCGCAAGGACTCCGCCCGCATCGCCGCCCTGCGGGCCGCCGACTTCGGCCTGAACCTTGCGGGCTCCGCCTGCGCCTCCGAAGCCTTCTTCCCGTTCGCCGACGGCCTGATCCAGGCCGCCGAGGCCGGAGCCACCGCCGTGATCCAGCCCGGCGGGTCGATCCGCGACCAGGAGGTGATCGACGCGGCCAATGAGCGCGGGATCGCCATGGCCTTCACCGGCGTGCGCGTGTTCCGGCACTGACCACGCCGACCGTCGAGGGCATTGACCCTGACGGGCCGCTCCACTAAAGGTCCGCGCTTCTCGCGGTCCGGCCCCCGAAACGGGGTCGGTCGCGGGGCCCAGGTGGCGGAATTGGTAGACGCGCTGGCTTCAGGTGCCAGTGGTTTAATAGCCGTGGAGGTTCGAGTCCTCTCCTGGGCACCATTCGTTTGGCGCCGACGTTCGGCGCAGCGATTCAGGCGTCGGCGCCCGAAACCGCCTGTTTCCTTGATCGGGCAGGCGTTTCCCCTATTAAGCGCGCATGACGAACCATCTGCATAAGGGCGACCTGCCCGACGGCCTCTCGTTCGGCGCGTCGGTGGCCGTGGATTCCGAGACCATGGGGCTTCGGATCGGCCGCGATCCCCTGTGCGTGGTGCAGCTTTCGGCCGGCGACGGCGACGCTCACCTGGTGCAGCTGATCCGCCCCGATTACGAGTGCCCCAACCTCAAGCGCCTGCTGACCGACCCCGCGGTGCTGAAGATCTTCCATTTCGGGCGGTTCGACATCGCCATGTTCGCCCTGCACCTCGGGGTCACCACCGGACCGGTCTACTGCACCAAGATCGCCTCCAAGCTGGCCCGCACCTATACGGATCGCCACGGGCTGAAGGACGTGACCAAGGAGCTGGTCGGCGTCGACATCTCCAAGGCCCAGCAGAGTTCGGACTGGGGGGCGAAGACGCTGAGCCCCGAACAGCAGGCCTACGCCGCCTCCGACGTCCTCAACCTGCACGCCATAAAGGCCAAGCTCGACGCCATGCTCGAGCGCGAGGGCCGCGCCGGCCTGGCTCAGGCCTGTTTCGACTTCCTGCCCGCCCGCGCCCTGCTCGACGTGGCCGGCTGGGAAGACGTCGACATCTTCGCTCACAGTTGAGCCGGCCGTGAGCGACGCCGCCGTCCCCGCCCGTCCCACACGCGATCCGGAGAGCACCCGCCGCCTCCTGGCCAGACTGCGCCGGCGCTCGCTGATCATCCATTTCTGGCGTGGAGCCCTGCCCATGATGATCGGCGTCGGTCTCGTGGGCGTGCTCGGGTGGGCCGGTTACCGGACCTTCAGCGAGCTCAACGTGGCCGGCCGGCAAGGCGGCGCCATCCGCATGGTCAATCCCGAGTTTCACGGTCGCAGCAAGACCGAACAGCCCTACGTGGTCACCGCCCAGTCAGCCGTCCGCGATACGCGCCACCCCGAACAGATGCTGCTCGACGAGCCCAGGCTGGTGATGCAGACCCTCACCCGCGGCGAGGTGCACGGCGCGGCGCGGAGCGGGCTCTACGACGAGAACACCCACTATCTGAACCTGTGGGGCGGCGTGACGATGGCCGACGCGCTGGGCTACCACTTCGCGAGCCCGACCGCCCGGGTGGACACCCTGAAGAGCACCGCCGAAGGCCACGACGGCACGCACGACGACGGCCCGCTTGGACGGGCGTCGGGCGATTCCTACTTTATCGACGACAAGTCGGGCCATACGGTGCTGACCGGTCACGTGCTGACGCATCTGGTCCCGCACGCTGTCACCCACTAAGGTCCGCCCCATGAGAGGAAATCGCCGAATGCGCCGCATCGCGCTGCTCGCCGCGCCCGGCTTGGCCGCCGTGAGCCTCGCCGTGACCGCGGCCGCTTCCGCGCCCGCGCCGGGGGCCGCCCCCGCGGCGGCCGCGGCGAAGGCGCCGAACAGCCTCGGCGCGTCGAACCTGCCGATCGACGTCACCTCGGAGAACTACGACTACCAGCAGCAGGAGCGGACCGGCGTCTGGACCGGCAATGTCGAGGCGGTCCAGGGCGACGCGCGGCTGCGGACCCCCAAGCTCACCGTCTACTTCGCGCCCAAGGACCCGAACGCGCCCAAGCCGCCGCCCGGCGCCGCGCAGGCCGACGTCGGCCAGGTCGAGCGCATGGAGGCCGAGGGGCCGGTCCACTACACCACCACCACCCAGCGCGCCCTCGGCGACCACGGCACCTATATCGCCGACGGCGACACCATCACCCTGACCGGCAACGTGGTGGTGGTGCAGGACAAGAACGTCGCCACCGGCGACAAGCTGGTGATCGAGCAGAAGACCGGCCATTCGGTGCTGACCTCCAACCCCGGCAAGGCCACGCCGCGGCAGGTGCGCGCCGTGCTCTATCCGCAGAACCAGGCGCCGGCGCCGGGCGCCCCGCCGGCTCCGGCGGCGTCGCCCAAGCCCGCCACGCCCCATCCGTGACCGACCTCAGAGCGCTGGGCGCCAGCGAAATTCCGTCCGGGCTGTTCGTCGACACGGTCGGCAAGTCGTTCCGCGGCCGCGCGGTGGTGCGGTCGGTGAGCCTTCGCCTGGCGCGGGGCGAAGTGGTCGGCCTGCTCGGGCCGAACGGCGCCGGCAAGACCACCTGCTTCTACATGGTGACGGGTCTGGTGCCGGCCGACTACGGCGCCATCTACCTCGACGGCGAGGACATCACCGCCCAGCCGATGTACCAGCGCGCGCGCCTCGGCATCGGCTATCTGCCGCAGGAGGCGTCGATCTTCCGCGGCATGAGCGTCGAGCAGAATATCATGGCGGTGGTCGAGCTGCGCGAGCGGGACCGGCGCAGGGCGATGGCCCGGGTCGACGAACTGCTGGGGGAGCTTCACATCAGCCGGCTCAAGGGCGCCCGGGCCACGGCCCTGTCCGGCGGCGAGCGGCGGCGCGTGGAGATCGCCCGGGCGCTGGCGTCCGATCCGGCCTTCATGCTGCTCGACGAACCCTTCGCCGGGATCGACCCCCTGGCGATCGCCGACATCAAGCAGGTGATCACCTACCTCAAGGGTCGGGGCATCGGGGTGCTGATCACCGACCACAACGTGCGCGAGACGCTGGCGATCTGCGACCGCGCCTCGATCATCTCCGGCGGCGAGGTTCTGTTCGAGGGATCGCCCCAGGCCGTGCTCAGCGATCCCGAGGTTCGCCGGGTCTATCTCGGCGAACAGTTCGAGGCCGTCTAGGCCGTTCCCGCGCCTGCACCCTTGCCGCCCGCGGTCGCCGGGGCTAGACCGCCCGCGACTTTTCCACTGCACCCACACGGAGACGCCGCCATGGCCCGCGCGAAGATCGCCCTCATCGGTTCCGGCATGATCGGCGGCACCCTGGCCCACGTCTGCGCCCGGGAAGGCCTGGGCGACGTGATCCTGTTCGACATCGCCGAAGGCGTGCCTCAGGGCAAGGCGCTGGATATCGCCCAGTCGACCGCCGTCTACGGCTCGGATGTCAGCCTGAAGGGCGCCAACGACTACGCCGACATCGCCGGCGCCGACGTCTGCATCGTCACCGCCGGCGTGCCGCGCAAGCCCGGCATGAGCCGCGACGACCTGATCGGCATCAATCTGAAGGTGATGAAGGCGGTGGGCGACGGGCTCAAGGCGCACGCGCCGAACGCCTTTGTCATCTGCATCACCAACCCGCTCGACGCCATGGTCTGGGCCCTGCAGGTGTTCTCCGGCCTGCCGAAGGAGAAAGTCGTCGGCATGGCGGGGGTGCTCGACAGCTCGCGCTTCGCCCTGTTCCTGGCCGAAGCCACCGGGGTTTCCGTGCAGGACATCCGCGCCTGGACCCTCGGCGGTCACGGCGACGACATGGTGCCGATGGTGCGCCACTCCACGGTCGGCGGCCTGCCGCTCACCGAACTCGTGGGCCAGGGTTGGCTGACGCAGGAGGGGCTGGACGCCATCGTCAAGCGCACCCGCGGCGGCGGCGGCGAGATCGTCGCCCTGCTCAAGACCGGCTCCGCCTTCTACGCGCCGGCGGAAAGCGCCATCGCCATGGCCAAGGCCTATCTGCGCGATGAAAAGCGCGTGTTGCCGATCGCCGCCCACCTGAGCGGCCAGTACGGCGTCAGCGACATGTACGTGGGCGTGCCCGCGCTGATCGGCGCGAAGGGGGTGGAGAAGGTGCTCGAATTCACCCTCAACGACGACGAGAAGGCGATGTTCGCCAAGTCGGTCGACTCGGTGAAGGGTCTGATCGAGGCCTGCAAGGCCATCGACGAGACCCTGAAGTAGCGTCCTGCGGAAACCCGGTGGTCGTCAGACCACCGAGCGGCCTTGGAACGCCCGTATGACGAAGCTGACCACCAGCATCACCAGGAAGATCAGAAACAGGACCTTGGCGATCGAGGCGGCGATCCCGGCCAGGCCGACGAAGCCCATGAAGCCGGCGACCACCGCCAGGATGAAGAACAGGATAGCCCAGCCCAGCATGGCGCAACTCCGTCCGGCGGCCCGTATGGCCGCGTCGGGGAGTCAACGGTGCACGGCGTCGAGCGTTCCGGCCACGCTCGTCTACTGAACGGGGCGGGGCGCGATGGCGCGGGACGCCATCGCGCCGTCCCGCGCCGGTTCGCTTACCGAAGGCCCATGCGGATCGAGCCGTCGAGCCGCACGTCCTCGCCGTTGAAGTAGCCGTTCTGGATCATCTCCAGCGCCAGCGAGGCGTATTCCGGCGCATTGCCGAGACGCTTGGGGAAGGGCACCGAGGCGGCCAGGGCTTCCTTCACCTGAGGCGGAGCTGCGTTCATCAGCGGGGTGTTGAAGATGCCGGGGAGGATGGTGTTGACCCGGATGCCCTCGCCCGACAGGTCGCGGGCGATCGGCAGGGTCATGCCGACCACGCCGCCCTTCGACGCCGAATAGGCCGCCTGGCCCATCTGCCCGTCTTCCGCCGCCACGCTGGCGGTGTTGACGATCGCGCCGCGCTCGCCGTCCTCCAGGGGGTCGAGGGTCAGCATGCCGGCGGCCGACTTGGCGATGCAGCGGAAGGTGCCCACGAGGTTGATCTGGATGATCATGTTGAAGGCGTCGAGCGGGAAGTGCTTGATCTCGCCGGTGTTGCGGTCGCGGCTGGCGGTCTTGGCGGCGTTGCCGGTGCCGGCGCAGTTGACCAGCACACGCTCCTGGCCATGGGCGGCCCGCGCCTTGGCGAACCCGGCGTCGACATCGGCGTCGGAGGTGACGTTCACCTTGCAGAACACGCCGCCGATCTCCTTGGCCACGGCTTCGCCCTTCTCCTCGTTCATGTCGAAGATGGCGACCCTGACCCCCTTGGCGGCGAGGGCGCGGGCGGTGGCCTCGCCGAGGCCCGAGGCGCCCCCGGTGACCACGGCGGCGATGTCGGAAGAAAGTTTCATGGGCGATTTCCCGCGCTTATGATTTAGGTTGAAGGATCGGTCAGGGTTTAGCGAGCGTGAGCGAGGAAGCCAAATACTCCCCGGAGCCGGGCTTGGGGTTGGAGCCGTTACCGGCCTCGGCGGCGCTTGTGCCCTATGCCGTGCGCGTCAACGCAAGCCTTGTTCGCCGCGGGTTCTGGCCGAAGATCCGCCGCGTGGCCGCGCGCGTCCCCTTCGCGGAGGACGCGGTGGCCCTGTGGTTCTGCGCCCTCGACAAGGAGACCCCGGCGTCGACCAAAGCCCTCCTTTTGGCGGCGCTCGCCTGGTTCGTGCTGCCCAAGCCCCTGCGCCCGCGGCGGTTGCCGATTCCAGGCCTGATGCTGGCGGACGAAGCGGCGGTGATCGCCGCGGCCCTCGCGCTCGCCCGGCGCGCGGTGCAGGCGCGGCACCGCGAACAGGCGCGAGACGTCCTCGCCCGGATGGCGCGGAGCTGAAGGTGGACGCGGCGCACCTTGCCGATCTTTTCTCGGGCCTGTCGATCCTGGCGGCGGCGGTCTACGGCTTCGCCCTGCTGACCAAGCCGGTCAGCGGCCCGCGCACCCTGATCAAGGCCGGCTCGGTCGGATCGATCGCCGCCGTCTCCTTCGTGCTGCATGGGGAATGGCGCCTCACCCTGCCGCTTCTGCTGTCCGCGGCGGGCGACGCCTTCCTCGCCGGCGAACCCAAGCGCTGGCTGCCCTTCGGCCTCGCCGCGTTCCTCCTGGCCCACCTGCTCTACGTGGCCCTGTTCGCGCACTACAACCTGTCGCTCACCGTCCTTTTGGAGTTTCCGCGCTGGGTCCTGGTCCTGTGCGCCGTGGGCGCCGCGATCGCGATCCTGCGCGCCCTGTGGGGCGGCCTCGGCCGTATGCGCGAGGCGGTGGTGATCTATGTCGCGGTGATCGTCATGATGGTGGCCATGGCCTTCACCCTGCCCTGGACCCGCTCGGCGGCGATGATCGGAGCGGTGCTGTTCATGGTCTCGGACGCCATCCTGGCTTTCCGGCTGTTCCGCGGCGGCGGTCCGAACATGACCGCCGATCTGGCGGTGTGGTGGTTCTACTGGGCGGCGCAGGCCCTGATCGCCCGGGCCTTCCTGCACACCGCCGCCTAACCGCGCTCGCCGACCCATTCCCAGTGCCAGGGTTCGTACGGATAGTTGACGAAGCCGAACCGTGCGGCGTTGACCACCAGCCATTGATAGAGCCGGGTCTTCGCCAGGTAGAGGCGGTTGGCGTCGGACGCGGTGTCGACCCGCGCGCCGGGCGCATTGCCGAGCACGATGTCCACCGCCCCGCCGGTGCGATGGGCTGAACAGGCCCCGGCGCGCGCCACGCCGTTGCAGCCGCCCTGGGCCAGACACTGCGACTGGTCGTATTCCGGGGACCGGAACCCGGAGAAAATCGTCAGAAGCAGGGGATCCTGGGCCAGTTCGGGCAGGTCGCGGCGGGCGGCGGCGGCCATGCGCCGATAGGCGGCCAGCGCATCCGCCCGCACCAGGATGGGCTTGCCGTAATGGCTCTCGTCCGGGCGGATCTGCTCGAGCGCCCCGGCGGCCGGCGGCTCCGGGCAGGGCTCCTTTCGCACGCGCGCCATCAGGAACGGACGGCGCTCCTGCCAGGCGCCCTTGAGCACGCCGAGGGTCCTGTCGTCGACGGCGCCGTCGTAGGCCAGGCCGCGGGCCGCCTTCCAGCGCGCCAGCGCCTCGGCGAACCCGGCGCTGTCCGGCGGACAGCGCGTGCCCACCTCGTAGGCGGTGAGCGGGGCGTAGGCGCGCCAGCCGGTCTCGGCGTGGCCGAACGGGGCGACCGGCAGGGTGTCGATCGACCCCCCGTTCAGCCGCGCCGCCTGCCGGGCCGCGGCGGGCTGATCGCAGGCGCCGGTCCAGCCGCGTGGCAGGTCCGGCGGATAGGCGGCGCCCCGGCCCGGCTCGAGCCCGTACCTGGGGCGGCCGGCGCAGGCCGCGAGTCCCAGCAGCAAAACAATGACGAGGAGCCGCCGCACGCGTCTCTCCCTTGGATACGGGTCGCCGCCGCCTTTGCGTGCGACGGCGGCGCCTGATAGCAAGCCCCCCGGGGAGATTAGCGGCCGCTTGGTTAACGAGCGGCTGCAAAGCTTTAAGGAGAGCCCGCGTGGCCGACGAGGATATCATCCTGCCGAAGGGCGACCTGATGAAGGGCAAGCGCGGGGTCGTGATGGGCGTGGCCAACCACAACTCCATCGCCCACGCCATCGCCGCCCAGCTGGCCGCCCAGGGCGCCGAGATGGCGTTCACCTATATCGAAGCGATGGAGAAGCGGGTGAAGCCGCTCGGCGACGCCCTGGGGGTGAAGCACTACGTCGCCGCCGACGTCGGCTCCGACGACAGCATGGAGGCGGCGTTCAAGAGCATCGGCGAGGCGTTCGACGGCCGGATCGACTTCCTGGTCCACGCCATCGCGCACGCCGAGCGTGATCACATGCAGGGCTCCTTCGTCGAGAACACCACGCGGGCGGGCTTTGCCCATGCGCTCGATATCTCGGCCTATTCGTTCGTGGACGCGGCCCGCCGCGCCGCGCCGATGATGGGCCCCGGCGGCTCGATGATCACCCTGACCTATCTCGGGTCCGAACGGGTGATCCCCAATTACAACGTCATGGGCGTCGCCAAGGCGGCGCTCGAGGCCTCCACCCGCTACATCGCCCGCGACCTCGGACCCAAGGGCATCCGCGTCAATGCGATCAGCGCCGGGGCGATCCGGACCCTGTCGCTGGCGGGCATTTCCGGCGGCCGCAGCATGATCGGCCGGGGCCGCCAGTGGTCGCCGCTGCGCGAGGACACCGCCCCCGAGGGCGTGGCCGGCTGCGCCCTGTGGCTGCTGTCCGACCTCGGACGCTCGACCACCGGCGAGGTCATTCACGTGGACGCCGGCTTCCACATCGTCGGCCTTCCCGACGAGATGGAAGGCGGTTCGTAATGCTGCTCGCCTTTTCGACCTGGCCGGAAATCGAGGATCAGCTCAAGCGGTCCAAGGCGGTGGTGATCCCGATCGGCTCCAACGAACAGCACGGTCCCACCGGCCTGCTCGGCACCGACTGGCTGTGTCCGGAGATCATCGCCCACCACGCGCACAGTCAGGTGGCCGGCGGCGCCGAGCTTCTGGTCGGCCCGACCTTCAACGTCGGCATGGCCCAGCACCATCTCGGCTTTCCGGGCTCGATCAGCCTGCGTCCGTCGACCATGATCGCCGCGTTGCGGGACTGGACCGTCAGCCTGGCCTCCTATGGCTTCGAGCGGATCTATTTCCTCAACGGTCACGGCGGCAATGTCGCCACCATCGAGGCGGCGTTCTCGGAGATCTATTCGGAGGCCAGCTGGCAGGGCCGCCCCCGCGGCTACGCCCTGAAGCTGCGCAACTGGTGGGAGCTGCGCGGCGTCGGCCCGCTGTGCACCCAGCTGTTTCCGAGCGGTCACGGCTCGCACGCCACCCCGTCCGAGATCGCGGTGACCCAGTTCGCCTACCCGGACGCGATCAAGAGCGCCAACTATGCGCCGCGGATCGCCCCCACCGGGCCGATCCGCGAGGCGGCGGACTTCCGCGCCCGTTACCCCGACGGACGCATGGGTTCCGACCCCGGCCAGGCCAGCCCCGAGAAGGGCGAGCAGATCGTCCGGCTGGCCGCTTCGGCCCTGGCGACCGAGGTGGCGGAGTTCGCCGCCGAATCGTTCGTGGCCTGATCCTCGCCGCCGCCGAGAAAATCCGGTAGAGCGCATCCGTGACCGACGCCACGCAGCCGCCGATCGACCAGCCCGGCCAGGATGCGCCCGAGGCCGACGACGCCCTGTCGGAGTCGATGGTCGCGCCGCCCCTGGTCGAGCGCCGGGGCGTGCTCGCCGCGCCGCGCGGCCTGGTGCGTTCCTCGCTGATCTATTCGGGGATGACGCTGATCAGCCGGTTGCTCGGCTTCGCGCGCGACCTGGCGGTGACGGCGGCGATGGGCGCCTCCGCCACCGTCGCCGCCGACGCCTGGAACACGGCGCTGATGTTCCCGAACCTGTTCCGGCGCATCTTCGCCGAGGGCGCCTTCGCCGCCGCCTTCGTGCCCGCCTACGCCAAGTCGCTCGAGCGCGACGGCGAGGAGGTGGCGGACATTCTCGCGGCGGACGCCATGGCGACCCTCGCCGCCGCCACCATCGTGCTGACGCTCGTCGCCCAGGCCAGCATGCCCTGGCTGATGACGATCATCTCGCCGGGCTTCGTCCACCAGCCGGCCAAGTACAAGCTCGCGGTGCTGCTGACGCAGATCACCATGCCCTACCTGCCGTGCATGGCCATCTACGCGCACCTGTCCGGGGTGCTGAACGCGCGCGGCCGCTTCGTGGTCTCGGCCTTCGCGCCGGCCTTGCTGAACATCGGCACCCTGGTGACGGTTCTGCCGCAGAAGACGCCGGAAAGCGCCGCGATCGCCGCCTCGATCGGCGCCCTCGGCGCCGGCGTGGCCCAGGCCGCCCTGTTGTGGTGGGGTGTCCGCAAGTCCGGCGCGCGGGTGGACATCCGCCTGCCGCGGCTGACCCCGGAGATCCGCGGTCTGATCGCCCTGGCGGTGCCCGGCGCCATCGCCGCGTCGGTGACCCAGATCAACATCCTGATCTCGAGCTTCCTGGCCAGTTTCGTCAACGGCGCCCGGTCCTGGCTGGCGGTGGCCGACCGGCTCTATCAGCTGCCGCTCGGCCTGGTCGGCGTGGCGATCGGCGTGGCCCTGCTGCCGCGCCTGTCGACGGCCGTGCACCGCGACGACGCCGACGACGCCCAGGGGGCGATGGACCAGGCCATCGTCTTCGCCATGGCCCTGACCCTGCCGGCGGCGGCGGCCCTGGTGGCCATGCCGTTCTTCCTGATCGACGGCCTGTTCCAGCGCGGCGCCTTCCACGTGTTCGACGCCGAACAGACCTCCAAGGCTTTGTTCCATTACGGCTGGGGCACGCCGGCCTTCGTGCTGGCGCGTATCCTGGCCCCCGCCTTCTTCGCCCGGAAGGACACCCGCTCGCCGATGCGCTTCGCCCTGGTGTCGGTGGCCGTCAACATCGGCCTCGGCATCGTCCTGTTCCATTTCGTCGGTTTCGAGGGCATCGCCGCCGCCACCGCCGCCGCCGCCTGGCTCAACGTGTTCCAGATGACCGACGCCCTGGCCACGCGCGGGCACTACATGCTCAGCGACGAGGCCATGCGCCGGCTGGCCAAGATCGTGGTGGCGGCCCTGATCCTCGGCGTCATTCTGGGGGTCGCCTCCTGGGCCCGGCCCTATTACCAGCCCCTCCTTCTCCATCGAAAAGAGATCGCCCTGGTGCTGGCGTCCTCGCTCGGCGTGGCCGTCTATTTCGGCCTGCTGGTGGCGCTGAAGGCGATCACCCCGGCGGAGATCCGCAACGCCCTGCGCCGCCAGCCCAAGGCCCCGGCGGCCGAGACGGCGGGCGGTTTCGACCTCGGTTGAACTTGCGGGGCGCGTCCCCAGGGCTTAGAGCCTCCGCACATGACGTACACCGAAGAGATCGGAGGCCTGGGAGGATGCGCTTGGGACCGGCGATGGCGCGGGCGCCTCGCCTGACCCCGCAACGCCCTTTCCTCGCCCGGCCCTAGGCCGGCCTCGATCCTCGGACCCTTCGCATGACTGACGCTCCCGCCGCCTATTCCGGCCCAAAACGCATTCTCTCCGGCATCCAGGCCTCCGGCAGCCTGCACCTCGGCAACTATCTCGGCGCGCTGAAGCGCTTCGTGGAGTTGCAGGACACCGCGCCGACCTTCGTCTTCGTCGCCGACCTGCACGCCATCACTGTCTGGCAGGATCCGGCGGTGCTGGCGGCGCAGACGCGCGAGATCGCCGCCGCCTATATCGCCTCGGGCCTCGACCCGAAGCACTCGACCATCTTTCCGCAGTCGGCCGTGCGTGAGCACGCCGAGCTGGCCTGGATCTTCAACTGCGTCGCCCGCCTGGGGTGGCTCGACCGGATGACCCAGTTCAAGGAGAAGTCGGGCCAGCACAAGGAGCGCGCCTCGGTCGGCCTCTACACCTATCCGGTGCTGCAGGCGGCCGACATCCTGCTCTACCGGGCGACCCACGTGCCGGTCGGCGAGGACCAGAAGCAGCATCTGGAGCTGACCCGCGACATCGCCCAGAAGTTCAACAACGACTTCTCGGCCCCGGGCTTCTTCCCCCTGCCCGAGCCGATGATTCAGGGGCCGGCGACGCGGGTGATGAGCCTGCGCGACGGGTCGGCCAAGATGTCCAAGTCCGATCCGTCCGACCTGTCGCGCATCAACCTGCTCGACGACGCGGACGCCATCGCCTCCAAGATCAGGAAGGCCCGGACCGACCCCGAGCCCCTGCCCGACACGCTCGAGGCGCTGAAGGCGCGGCCTGAAGCGGACAACCTGGTCGGCATCTACGCGGCGCTGGCCGACGAGACCAAGGCCGAGGTTCTGGCCCGTTACGCCGGCCAGGGCTTCGGCGTGTTCAAACCGGCGCTGGCGGCGCTGGCGGTGGAGAAACTCGGCCCGGTGACGGGGGAGATGCGGCGGCTGATGGCGGATCCGGCGGAGGTCGACCGGGTGCTCGTCGCCGGCGCCGAACGCGCGCGGGAAGCGGCGGCGCCGATCCTGGCCGAGACCCGCGCCAAGGTCGGCTTCTGGTCGGCCGGCGCAGGATGAGGGCGGCGATCGCTCTGGCGGGCGTGCTGGCGCTCGCGTCGCCCGCGGTTTCAGCCCCCAGGCCCGGTCCGATCGTCGTGCGCGACGCGACGATCCGGCCGGCCGCGCCCGGACAGCCGATGACGGCGGCCTACATGACCCTGGTGAGCGGCGCGGACCGTCCGCTGCGCCTCACCGCGGTGCGCTGCGCATGCGCCGGCAGCGTGACCGTCCACGAAAGCACGCTCACAGACGGTGTGATGCGGATGCGGCCGGTCGATTCGGTGGTCGTGCCGCCGCATGGCTCGGTCCGCTTCCAGCCGGGCGGCCTGCACCTCATGGTCATGGACCTGAAGCGGCCGATCAAGCCGGGAGACGCGACGCCGATGCAGCTGAGCTTCGACCATGCGCCGACGCTGGCTGTAAGGTTCAAGGCGGGCGGTTAGCCCCGCCTCGGGAGTCGCGCGAAGCGGTTCACGCTCCGGCGTAAAGCTTCACCAGCCGGTAGAGGAAGGTCCGGCCGTCGTAGACGGACTGGATACGCACCCGCTCGTTCAGGCCGTGGATGTGGCCGCCGTCCGGATCGGTGAAGATGCCGGAGACGCCGTAGGTCGGAATTCCCGCCGGGTTCATGAACTGGGCGTCCGACGCGCCGGGCTCCAGGGTAGTCACCACCGGTACCCCCGGCCAGAGGTCGTGGGCGACCGTTTCGATCGGCTTCATGATCGCGGGAGTCAGCGGCGCCGGTTGGGCGACCGGTCCGCGAACCTCGGGAATCGTCACCGACACCGCGGGATCGCCGACGATCTTGACCAGCTGATCCCGCACCGCCTCCCGGGGGACGCCGGGGAAGATGCGGCAGTTGATGTTGGCCCGGGCGCGCTGCGGCAGCGCGTTGGTGGCGTGGCCCGCGTCCAGCAGGGTGGCGACGCAGGTGGTGCGCAGCATGGCGTGCCAGTCGGTATTGCGGTCGAGCACCGCCACCGCCGCCTTGTCCTGCGGGTCTTCGACCACCGCCCGCATGGCCCGGCCCGCGTCGCCGCCGACGATCTTCGACATGCCGGTGAAGTAGCCGCGATTGGCGTCGTCCAGCTGGACCGGGAACTCGTAGCGGCTGACGGCGTCCACGGCCCGGACCAGGTGATAGATGGCGTTGTCCGGAACCGGGCGCGAGCTGTGGCCGCCGGGGTTGGTGACCTCGAAGACATAGTTCTGCGAGGTCTTCTCCGCGGCCAGGACCTCCAGGGCGATGTGCTTGCCGCTGGCGTCGAGGTCGCCGTCCACGCCCTCGGTCAGGGCGAATTCGGCGTCGATCAGGTCGCGTTCGTGGGTCGCCAGCCAGCCGGCGCCGTTGAGCGCGCTGTTGGTCTCCTCTCCGCAGGTCAGGGCCAGCTTGATGGTGCGGCGCGGCCTCAAGCCCTCCTCGCGGAAGCGGACCATGTTGTCGACCCAGATGGCGGCCTGGGCCTTCATGTCGCTGGTCCCGCGGCCATAGAAATAGCCGTTCTCCTCGACCAGGACGAACGGATCCCGGGTCCAGTCCTCGCGCTTGGCCTCCACCACATCCACGTGTGCCAGCATCAGCACCGCCTTGGCCTTGGCGTCGGTTCCATGCAGCACCGCCACCAGTCCACCCTCCTTGGGGTGGCCGGGCGGGACGAAGATGTGCAGGTCGGCGTCGGGATAGCCGGCCGCCTTCAGGCGCGCGGCCATACGCGTCGCCGCCAGGGTGCAGTCGCCCGCGGAAAGCGTGGTGTTGGTCTCCACCAGCTCCTTGTACGTGGCGCGAAAGCGCTCGAGTCCTGCGTCCGGCCTGGGTTGGGCCCAGGCGGAGGCGAACCCGAGCGCCGTCAAAAATCCGAGCAGCGCCGCGGCGCCGGTGGTTCGATTCATGACCTCTATCCCCCCATGCCGGCCCATCATCTCACGGGGCGGCGGTCCGTCCGCCGCCACCTTCGTCGGTCGGCGTCCCGCCGACAATAGCGGGACGACGATCGGGCGCCGGCTGGGACTGGAAGGCCCTCCCCGGCCTCAGAACGCCAGAGCCCGCGCCTCCTTCACGTGGGGAAGCGCGGCGATGGCGGCCAGGGTGTCCGCGCCAGGCGTCTGGTCGATCCCGACCAGGGCGATGGCGTCGCCGCCGGAGGCGGTGCGGCCGAGGTTGAAGGTGGCGATGTTGACCCCGGCGTCGCCGAGCAGGCCGCCCAGCGCGCCGATGAAGCCCGGCTTGTCGAGGTTGTTGACGTACAGCATGGCCGGGGCGAAGGGGGCGTCGAGCTCCATGCCCTTGATCTCCACCACGCGCGGCGCGCCGCCGATCACCGTGCCGGCGAAGGCGCGCGCGCCGTCCTGGGTGGTGACCGTGATCCGGATCAGGCTGTCGTAGACCGGCGAGACCTCCTGCTTGCTCTCGGTGACCGTGATGCCGCGCGCCTTGGCCACGGCCGGGGCCGAGACCATGTTGATCTCCGCCAGGGCCGGACGCAGCACGCCGGCGAGGGCCGCCGAGGTCAACGGCGCCACGTTCAGTTTCGCCACCTCGCCGACGAAGGCGATGTCGACCGCCGAGAGGCCGGTGTCGACCATCTGGCCGGCGAAGGCGCCGAGCTTTTCGGCCAGGGCCACGAACGGCTTCAGCTTGGGGGCCTCCTCCGCCGACACCGAGGGGCTGTTGAGGGCGTTGCTGATCGCGCCGGTCAGCAGCAGGTCGGAGATCTGTTCGGCCACCTGCAGGGCGACGTTTTCCTGCGCTTCCTCGGTGGAGGCGCCGAGGTGCGGCGTGGCGATGAAGTTCGGGGCGCCGAACAGTACGTTCTCGGTGGCGGGCTCGGTGGTGAACACGTCGAAGGCCGCGCCGCCGACCTGGCCGCTCTCCAGCGCCGCGCGGAGCGCCGCCTCGTCCACCAGTCCGCCGCGGGCGCAGTTGACGATCAGCACGCCCTTGCGGGTCTTGGCCAGGGCCTCGGCCGAGAGGACGTTGCGGGTCTTGTCGGTCAGCGGGGTGTGCAGGGTGATCAGGTCGGCGCGAGCCAAAAGCTCGTCGAGCTCCACCTTCTCCACCCCGATCTCGACGGCGCGCTCGGCGGTCAGGAAGGGGTCGTAGCCGATCACCTTCATGCGCAGGCCGTTGGCGCGGTCGGCGACGATCGAGCCGATGTTGCCGCAGCCGATGATCCCCAGGGTCTTGGCGTAGAGCTCCACGCCCATGAAGCGGTTCTTCTCCCACTTGCCGGCCTGGGTGGAGGCGTCGGCGGCGGGGAGCTGGCGCGCCAGGGCGAACATCATCGCCACGGCGTGCTCGGCGGTGGTGATCGAATTGCCGAACGGGGTGTTCATCACCACGATCCCCTTGGCCGTGGCGGCGGGGATGTCGATGTTGTCGACGCCGATGCCGGCGCGGCCGATCACCTTGAGGCGCTTGGCGGCGGCGATCACGTCCTTGTCGGCCTTGGTGGCCGAGCGGACGGCGAGGCCGTCGTACTGGTCGATGATGGCGAGCAGTTCGTCCTTCTTGAGGCCGGTCTTGGTGTCGGCCTCCACCCCCCGATCCTTGAAGATCTTGAGGGCGGCGGGGGAAAGGCTGTCGGCGATGAGAACGCGGGGCATGGGTTCAGTCCTGAAAAGGGTATGGGGAGGCGGCCGCCGCGGCGGAGCGCGGGCGCGGATCGCGCGGCGGCCATCCAGGGGATGGGGCGAGGGCTCTAGGCGAGGGCGGCGCGAGCGGTGACGAAGGCCCAGTCGAGCCAGGGCGTCAGGGCGTCGACGTCGGCGGTGTCCACCGTCGAGCCGCACCAGATCCGCAGGCCGGGCGGGGCGTCGCGATAGCCGCCGATGTCGAGGGCGACGCCCTCCTTCTCGAGCAGGCTGGCGAGCTTCTTGGAGAAGTCCGCCTGGGCCTCGGGCGACAGAGCGAGCACCTTGGGATCGACCACCTTCAGGCAGACCGAGGTGTTGGAGCGGATGGCCGCGGTCTGGGCCAGGAACTCGACCCAGGGCGTGCGGCCGACCCAGTCGGCGAGCACCTTCAGATTGGCGTCGGCGCGGCGGCGCATCTCGGCGAGGCCGCCGGCGTCGGCCGCCCACTTCAGGGCGTCGATGGCGTCCTCCACGCACAGCATGGAGGGGGTGTTGATGGTCGAGCCTTCGAAGATCTCGCCATTGAGCTTGCCGCCCTTGGTCATGCGGAACAGCTTGGGCATGGGCCAGGCGGGGGTATGGTTCTCCAGCCGCTGCACGGCGCGGGGGCCGAGGATCAGCACGCCGTGCGCCGCCTCGCCGCCGAGCGCCTTCTGCCAGGAGAAGGTGACCACATCGAGCTTGGTCCAGTCGAGCGGCTGGGCGAAACAGGCCGAGGTGGCGTCGCAGATCGTTATGCCTTCGCGATCGGCGGCGATGAAGTCGGCGTTGGGGACGCGGACGCCCGAGGTGGTGCCGTTCCAGGTGAACACCAGGTCGGCGTCGGGCCGCACCTTGGTCAGGTCGGGCAGGGCGCCGTACGGGGCGTCCAGCACCTCGCAGTCGGCGAGTTTGAGCTGCTTCAGGGCGTCGGTCGCCCAGTCCTTGCCGAAACTCTCGAACGCCAGGATCTGCACCGGACGGGCGCCCAGCATCGACCACATGGCCATTTCCACAGCTCCGGTGTCGGAGCCGGGAACGATGCCGATCAGATGGCTGTCAGGAACTTCCAGCACCGCGCGCATGCGGTCGATGCATTCCTGCAGGCGCGCCTTGCCGGGCTTGGACCGGTGCGACCGGCCGAGCACGGCGCTGGACAGGGCTTGGGGGCTCCAGCCGGGGCGCTTGGCGCACGGGCCGGAAGAGAATTCCGGCCGCGCGGGGCGCATAGCCGGTCGGGTCGCCGCGGCGGGCGATAGCGTCGTCTGCATGTTGTCTCCCATCCTTGCAGATGGGCGGCGCCCCGTTGGGGGGGCGTGGCCCGCCGCGGAGAAACGGCAATTCGTGCTGCAATGCAACCCACGAAATCCGCTGCGGCTGTAAGGTTTGGACGGACGGGCAAGGTCGCCGAGCCCCTCGCCGCCCGACGCGGCGGGCCGGGGCGGCGGGGCGTCAGCGTGCTGGCGAGACGCTTCACCTCAGGCGCGAGGGGTGGCCACCTCACCAATTTGCCGGACTGGCGACATGCCGCGTCCAGGCGGCGCGCGCCTTATCGCCTGCGACGACTTGACGCGGAGGGGCGCGCGGGTCGTGCGACCGGAACGGCGCGCCGTTTCAGTCATTGAAGAACGTTCCACCGCAACGCTCACGAAAGAGACCTCCCATGAAGAGCATCTTCGCCGCCCTGGTCGCCACCGCCGCCCTGGCCGCCATCGCCGCACCCAGCATCGCCGCGGCCGGCCCCTGGCATCACCATCACCACATGCGTTGCACCGTCCGCCATCACCATCGCCATTGCTGGTGATTCCGGCGGCAGCCTGACTGGAGGGCCGGCGCGGCGACGCGCCGGCCCTTTCTTCATTCGGCGCTGCATGGTCATTCCGGGGTCCGCAGATCGTCGGCGGTCGCCACAGGCGTCCTTCGCCGGCGCTTCACCGTCCACTCAAGGATGGACTGCGGCACGGGGAACGGCGATGGGAAGACATATCATGCGGGCTGGGATCCTCGCCGCAGCGGCGGCGCTGGCGGCTGTCCTGCCACCGGCCGCCACCTCGGCGGCGACCTCGGACAAGACCGAAGTCAGCGCGGCGGCTCGCCTGGGACATCCGAGCGACGTCCGTCTCGAGGATACCAAGCGGATCGCCTTCGTCTCGAGCGTCAATGGACACGGTTACTCCATCGACGTGTCGGTCCCCGACACGCCGCCGCCGCCCGGGGGATATCCGGTCATCTATGTCCTGGATGGCGACGGCTATTTCGCGAGCATGGTCGGAGCGGTCCGGATGAACGGCAACGCGCCGAACGCGGTGGTGGTCGGCGTCGGTTATCCGCGCAGCCCGGCCTGGGCCGAGGCGGTCCTGAAGCGCCACCGGCCTCTGCCGCCGTCCATGGCCAAGCAACATCCCTTCGACGTCGCCGTGGGACTGGAACGCCAGTACGATCTGGCGCCGCCCGCGGACGAGGCCACCATGGGCCAGATGAAGCTGGTGGGCGTCCGCATGTCGCCCGAGGACTTCGGCGGCGTCGACGGCTTCCTCAAGACCATCGAGGTCGACATCAAGCCGCGCGTGGCGGCGCTGGCGCGGGTGGACAAGGACGATCAGACCCTGTTCGGCCACTCGCTCGGCGGCCTCGCCGTGGTCGAGGCCCTGTTCACCGAACCCTCCGCCTTCCGCACCTTCGTCGCGGCCAGCCCGTCGATCTGGTGGGCGGACCGGGTGGTGCTTCAGCGCGAGGCGGCGTTCGACGCGGCGATCACCGCCGGAACCGCCAGGCCGCGGGTCATCGTGACCGTGGGGGCGCTGGAAGGGACGGTCTCCAAACTGCCGCCCGAGTACGCCGCCCACGCCGAGGAAGTTAAGGCGATAGTCGCCAAGTCCCGCATGGTGGACAACGCCTGCGAGCTGGTTCAGCGGCTGAAGGCGCTGAAAGGCGCGCGGGGATACGAGGTGGCGGACTGTGTGGTGTTTCCCGAGCAGTCCCACGGGATCTCCGTCTGGCCCGCGCTCGGACGGGCGGTCTCGTTCGCCTTGCCGAACTAGACGATCTCCAGCTCCGGCCAGCGCGCCTTGGCCGAACCGGTGACGCGGCCAAAAGCGGCGTCCGAGATGATCCGGGTCGGGTTCCGGCGCAGGCGCATGGTGAAGAGGTCGCCGAGGCCGAAGGGCGCGGAGACGGTGAGGACGTCGTCGTCCTCCAGACGAACCCCGACGGCGAACGCCGGACAGACAAACCGCGTCAGGGCGTCGTCGGTGCACGCGACCGGCGGATAGGGTTCGCCGAACTTCTCTTCGAACCACAGGTGCACGCGCGCCTGGTTGCGGACCTCGACCTTGCCGGACAAGGGCGCGTCGAAGGCGGCGGCGGCGCGCTTGATCACCCGATCCTCCGCGTCCCAGCCGGTGTCGGGATCGAAGTAGCCGATGTCGTAATCCTTGATCCCGTGGTCCGCATCGCGATCGGTCAGGGCGTTCCAGACCGTCTGGTAGATCGCCCCGGAGAACAGCCGCCAGTCCGGCAAGCCCAGCTCCCGCACGGTGGTCAGCACCCGCATCACGGTCGGCGAGCCGGCGATCAAGATGGCCAGATGCTCGGCCAGCTCCGCGTCGCGAAGGGGCGGCTGATTCGGAACGGGCAGGGCGTCGGCGGTCATGGCTCCCTATCGCGCAAGGTCCAGCCATGGTCCAGCGGGCCGTGACCTTTGCCGAAACCCGGGGCCCGGCGGATCGCCTCCTGCACATAGGCGTGGGCCCGCGCCACCGACCGCTCCAGCGTATGCCCCTGGGCCAGGCCGACGGCGCAGGCCGAGGCCAGGGTGCAGCCGGTGCCGTGGGTGTGGCGCGTGTCGATCCGCCCGCTCTCGAAGCGGGTCTCCGACACCGGCGTGATCAGCAGGTCGATCACCCGCTCGCCCGGGATATGGCCGCCCTTCATCAGCACCGCCTCCGCGCCGCGCTCGATCAGCCAGGCCCCGGCGCGGCGGAGATCGTCGGTGGTCTCGACCGCGAGGCCGGTCAGCGCGGCCGCCTCCGGCGCGTTCGGTGTGAGCAGGGTGGCGAGCGGGATGAGGGCGTCGGTCAGGGCCTGCACCGCATAGGGTTCGAGCAGGGCCACGCCGCCCTTGGCCGCCATCACCGGGTCGATCACCGTCGGGACGCCGGCGCCCGCGATCACCGCGGCGACGGTCTCGATCAGGGCCGCGTCGCCCAGCATGCCGGTCTTGATCGCGTCGGTCCCGATATCGTCCAGCACCGCGCGCGCCTGGGCGGCTGCCAGGGTCGCGGGCAGGGGATGGATGGCCGAGATCCCCAGTGTGTTCTGCACGGTGATGGCGGTGACGGCGGTCGAGGCGTAGCCGCCGAGGGCGGTCACCGTCTTGACGTCCGCCTGCACGCCGGCGCCGCCGCCGGAGTCCGACCCGGCGAAGATCAGCACGCGGCCGAGGTGTTCACTCACGTTGGGCTCCGGCGCGTCGCATGCCGTCCGACATGACTGCGTGCGGCCATCGCCGCAAGCCGGAGCAGGAACATCGCTTGACGGGTATATAACCATGATAGAATATACGAGGGATGGACGCCGCCTTTACCCTCCTGGCCGACCCGGGCCGACGCCGCATTCTCGACCTGCTACGCACAGGCGAACGGTCGGTGGGCGACCTCTGCGCCGCCCTGCCGATCAGCCAGCCCGGGGTGTCCAAGCACCTGCGCCTGATGCGCGAAGCCGGCCTGGTCAGCGTCCGCGCCGACGCTCAGCGCCGTTTCTACCGGCTCGAGCCGGGCCCGCTGCAAGACCTCGACCGATGGCTGGCCCCGTACCGCGAGTTCTGGACCGACCGTCTGGACGCGCTCGAACGCCACCTGGATCAGGAGAGCTGAACCGTGCTCGACCATCGCATCCTCGCCCGCTACCGCACGCTTGCGCACGGCATGGAGCTGACCCTCTCCAAGCGCTTCCGGCAGCCGATGGACAAGGTCTTCGCCGCCCTGTCGATCCCGGAGCGGATCGCCGCCTGGATGGGGGTGGTCTGGCAAGGCGATCCGGCGCCGCTGACGGTGGGGTCGAGCTTCTCCTACACCTTCGGCGATTCCGACATGCCGAGCGTCGGCCGGGTCACCGCCCTGGATCCGCCGCGGCTGATCGAGCACACCTGGTTCGAAACCGTGCCGCCCTTGACCACCGTGCGCTGGTCGCTGGAGCCGGACGGCGACGGCTGCGTCCTGACCCTCACTCAGGCGACCGGGCGCAGGGACGACGCCGCGCGCAACGGCGCCGGCTGGTCGATGATCATGGGGCGGCTCGACGCCTGGTTGGCCGAAAAGGCCTTCGAACCGGGCGAGAGCTGGCGCCAACTCCGCGACCGGCTGGAGACGGAGCTCGGCCCCGAAGCGGTGCGCGATGGCCAGCGCTCCGTGCTGTCCGACGGCCGGACGGCGGTGCGGTTCAAGCGGGTGATCCACGCTCCGCCGGCGGAAGTCTGGCCCTGGCTGGTCGAGCCCGCGAAGCTGAAGGATTGGCTCGGCGACGTGGAGGTCGAACCGCGGGCCGGCGGCGCCTACCGGATCCGCTTCGCCATGGCCCCGATCGTGATGGAGGGGACGATCACCGAGATCGACCCGGCGCGTCATCACCTGGCGATGATCTGGCGCGAACCCTGGTTCACGAACGACGACGTGATCCTGGAGTTCGACCTCGAAGCGTATGGCGACGGCGCGACCCTGTTCACCCTCACCCACACCTTCCCGCCCGGCTACGACCCGCACGACTACCTCGCCGGCTGGCACGAGTTCCTGGACGCGGTCGAGGACGCCATGGCCGGCAAGCCGTTCGTCTGGGACACCCCCGAGCGCAAGCGCGAGTACGAGATCCGCGAGAAGACTTACAAGGCCATCGCCGGCGCGGGCGACTAGCCTTGCCTTGGAAAGGCGAAAACAACTGTCCTGGTTTACGAACGGCGGCTTTCCGGCCGGAATGCCGTCGCCCGCCGCCGCCGCCATTGGCGGCGTCCGCCGAGCTGAGGTCTTGGATTTGAACCACGAACGCCACGGACCTCACGAACCAGCGATCTTATACGCCGAGGCGGCGTTCGCCCTTCAGGGCGCCGCCTTCGAGGCCAACCCAACCGGCTACGCGCGACCGGGCTGCGATCGGCATTGAAATTCGGAAACGCGACCAAGGCGCAGGTAGAATGGTTGATCCTTTGATGGCCGCCCCCGCGTTCGCGCCGTCCGTGGGGTTCTTGGTCGAACCTACTCAATCGGCAAAAGCGATCTCAGGCCTGGCCGCCGCCCGCTGAGATCGCTTCCCAAACCGTCAGCGCCTGCACCGTCTCGCGGACGTCGTGGACGCGGAGCATGGACGCGCCCCGCTCCGCGCCGGCCAGGGCTGCGGCGAGGGAGCCGCCGAGCCGGTCGCCGGCGTCGATGGCGCTGGGGTCGAGCGCCCGGATGAAGCCCTTGCGGCTGGCGCCGAGCAGCAAGGGATAGCCGAGCGCCGCCAGGATCGGCAGACCGTCGATCAGGGCGAGGTTGTGCGCGGCCGTCTTGCCGAAGCCGACGCCCGGATCGAGCCAGATCCGGCTCCGCGCCACCCCCGCCGCGATGGCCGCTTCGGCGCGCGCGGCCAGGAAGTCCGCCACTTCGGCCAGCACGTCGGCGTAGACCGGGTGGTCCTGCATGGTGCGCGGCTCGCCCCGCATGTGCATCAGGATCACCCCGCAGCCGAGCTCGGCGGCGGCGTCGGCGGCGCCGGGCGCGCGCTGGGCGTTCACGTCGTTCCACAGGCCCGCGCCGGCCGCCACGGCGGCGCGGGCGACGGCGGGCTTCATCGTGTCGACCGAGATCGGAACGCGGGTTTCGGCGGCCAGCGCCCGGATCAAGGGCGTGACGCGCTGCAACTCCTCGCGTTCGGAGACCGGCTCGGCGCCCGGCCGGGTCGACTCGCCGCCGATGTCCAGCACATCGGCGCCGGCGGCGATCAGCGCGCGGGCGTGGTCGAGGGCGCGCTCAGGGCCGAAGTGGCGGCCGCCGTCGGAGAAACTGTCCGGGGTGACATTGACGATCCCCATCACCCGGGGCCGGTTGCGGTTGATCGACCCGGGCTCCATGATCCGGCCGTTTCGGTTCAGTCCGCCGCGTCGCGGAAATAGGGCTCGACGGGCCCCTGCAGCTTGACGGTCATGGCCTCGCCCTTGCGGTTCAGCGTGCTGCCGACCGCCAGCCGGACCCAGCCCTCGGAGACGCAGTATTCTTCCACATTGGTCTTCTCCGCGCCCTTGAAGCGGATGCCGATGCCGCGCGCGAGCAGGGCTTCGTCATAGAACGGGCTGTTGGGATTGACGCAGAGTCGGTCGGGAGGGGTATCGGCCATGGCGCGCTGTTTACGTCCGCCGTCGGAGTTTGGCGAGACCCCGGCCAGGACGAATCTCACGGCTCGACAAGGTCGCCCCAGCCCACGCGGCGGACCGAACGAAAGGCCGCCTTGTCGCGCCGTCCGATCCGGCGGAGGGAGACCGCGCCGGTGGGTTCGCAAAGCTTGAGCGAGATCGCCGCCTTGTCCTGCAGCGGCGGCGCCAGCACGCGGGGGGCGGTGGGCGCGAGCGTCACTCCCGGTCGAACGAGGGCGAGGTAGGCGAACTTCTCGTCTTCGAACGGCGCGTCCGCGCCCTTTCCCAACCGGTGCGCCCGCGATCGCGGAAGCCGCTGCACGAAGTGGCACCAGTCGGGCGCCGTGACCGGACAGGGGGCTAGATGCGGACAGGGCGCCGCCACCACCGCGCCCAGGTTGATCAACATTGATCGGATGGCCATCAGCCCGGCCCAGCCCCGCGGCGTGCCCGGCTCGACGATCACCAGGGCGCCGACCGCGGCCGACCAGAGCCTTGCGGCCAGATCGAGCGCCGCGGCGTCGGGCAATTCGGTCAGGACATAGCTGGCGACGACGAGGTCCGCGCCCGGGAGATCCGCCCGGGCGAGGTCGGCCAGGCGCAGGTCCGTCCGGGCGGCGTCCGGGGCGAGGCGGCCGGCGAGGTCGAGCAGGAACCGATCGCCGTCGATCAGCGCCAGGGTCTCGAGCTCGTCGAACAGGGCCGTGGCGGCCCAGCTGGCGGTCCCGGGTCCACAGCCGGCGTCGGTCAGCGACCTCGGACGAAAGCCCGGGGCGCGTATGGACAGGGCGTGAAGCGCGGCGGTGGCGGCCGCGTAGGTCGCCGGCATGCGGGTGAGGGCGTAGGCGAGGGCGTCCTCCGCGTCGCCGATCACCCGGCTCGACGGCGCGCCGGCGCGGTAGCGGGCGGAAATCGCCTGCGCCTTCTCGGCCAGGGCGCGGCCGGACCGGCCTTCGCTCAGCGTTTCAAGTCTGGCGCTCAGGGATTCGGGCAGGGCGGCGTCCACCCGCCTGCTCTACGCCGCCAGTCCGGCTTCCACCATCAGCGACCGCATGTGCTCCAGCGCCTCGGGCTGACTGGCCAGCGCGGCGCGGACGTCGGGCGCCTTGAGCAGCCGGAGCACCTCGGCCTTGGCCCGGTCGGCGACCGGACCGGAGGGGCCCACTTCTCCCGTCGCCAGCCGGAGCAGCAGGGTGAGACGCTGAGGCGCCGGCGCCTCGGCCTTGGCGACCGCGGCGACCAGCTTGCAGTCAGTCTCGACCATCGCCCCGACCTCGCCGATCTTGGCCAGGCACTCCTGCTCCTCCTGCTCGGGCAAGCTCGCCCGACGCACCGCTTTCTGGAGCTCGGCCAGACTGGCGAGGCGGGCGGGCGGCGTGCCCCCGCCGTAGCGCATCTCCTTCTCGAAGCGCAGGGCGCCGACCGCGGCGATGATCCATCGCGCCGCCGCGCGTTTGTTGGCGCCGCCGGCGACGTTCTCGGCCAGGCGGATCAGCGCCGACACCTCGGCCAGGGCGGTGGCGCGCCCTTCGAGGTAGACGCTGACGAAATCACTGCCGACCAGGGCCTTGGATCGCTCGATGATCGCGTCCTGCACGTCCTGCGCGGGCAGCAGCTTGGGCGCGGCGGCCATCAAGGCCATGGCCAGGGCGCGCAGGACGTCGATCTCGCCCTCGGGGTCGGACGGGCGGTGCCGGCGCGGGCCGGTGAGGTCGTGCACCACCCGGCGCGCCAGCCTCGCCCGGACGCTTTCGAACGCGTCGCGCTGCAGCCAGTCCGCCAGCCGCGCCGCCTCGCCGTCGAGCGGCGGGAGCTGTTTCTTGAGGCTCGGGTCGAACCGCATCAGCGCGTTCACCTCTTCGGCGGCGGCGACGCGGGTCAGGGCCGCCAGCACGCCGCCGAGGTCGAGATCGGGTCCGAGCAGGCCGGCCAGGCCGTCCTTGACCGACATGATTTCCGACAACGGCTGTTCGATCACCTGCAGGGCGAGGCCGCGGGGCCGCCCGCCTTCCGGCGCCGAATCGGCCAGGTCGAGCAGCCTGCCGATCTTCTCACCCCAGTTTCCGCCGCTGCCGATGAAGGCGGCGACGCCGCCGCCGAGCAGATAGCCGCGCTCCGGCTCGTTGCTCAGGGCCTCGGCAGTGTGCGCGAAATTGGCCCCGTCGAGCAGGGGAAACACGTTCTTGCGACCGTCGCGCAGGATGCGCTCGATCGCCCGGTCGGCCAGAGCCTGGAACAGGCGGACCATCTCATGCGTCGTCGCCCCGCGCGCCTGGGCCTCGGGCACGGCGATCTTCTGGACGGCGTGCTGGACCTCCACGCCCGAGGCTTCGAGCTGCTCCACCAGGTCGGGTCGATGGAGCAGTTCGAACGGCGTCACCGATTTGCGGCGCAGCCAGCCGTCGAGCAGGCGCCCGATCCGCTCGCGGGCGTGGACCGAATAGAGGTCCTGCGGGGTGATGCAGAGCGGGGTGTCGTCGACGTCGCGCACCTTGGCCTCGCGGCGGCTCTCCACCGCGCCCTTCGACAGCAGGGTCAGGCTGTTGAATTCGCGGGTCGCCTCGTTCAGCGTCTCCTTGGTCACCCGCACCGCGGCGGCGCGACCATCGGCCAGAAGCTCTTCGGCGGTCCCGAAGGCGCGCGCCCGATCCTCGGTGGCCAACTCCAGCATCCAGGGCGCGTTGACCTTGCGCCGAACAAAAAGCTCGAAGTGGACCAGGGCTCTGCTCATGGACGCAACCTGCCGCGTCATACTTTCCAACCGCTTAAATTGAAGCGAACCGCGCCAAGATCGGGCCAAAGACTCGCCGCAAATGCTTGCTTCTGCTGCGCGACGAACCACTTTTGAGATCATGGCGAAAATCACCCTCATCGACGACGACGAAAACATCGTCGCCTCCGTCTCCCTGGCGCTCGAAAGCCACGGTCATACGGTCAAGGCCCTGCACGACGGGGCCTCGGGCCTGGCCTCGCTCGAACAGGACCCGCCGGACCTCGTGATTCTGGACGTGAAGATGCCGCGCATGGACGGGATGGAGGTGCTTCGCCGCCTGCGCCAGACCACCGAGCTGCCGGTGATCATGCTCACCTCCAAGGACGAGGAGATCGACGAGATCCTCGGCTTCAATCTCGGCGCCGACGACTACATCCACAAGCCGTTCTCCCAGCGGCTGCTGATCGAGCGGGTGAAGGCGGTGCTGCGGCGCGCCCGCCCGCCGGGCGAGGAGGACGACGACGCCAGCCCGGCCCAGGCCTCGGCCCTGGCCGCCTCCAAGCCGCTCAAGCGCGGAAAGCTCACCCTCGACCCGGCCCGCCACGACTGTCTGTGGGATGGCCGACCGGTGAAGCTGACGGTGACCGAGTTCCTGCTGCTGCAGTCGCTGGCGCAACGGCCCGGCTTCGTGAAGAGCCGCGACAACCTGATGGACGCCGCCTACGACGACCAGGTGTATGTGGACGACCGCACCATCGACAGCCATGTGAAGCGCATGCGCAAGAAATTCCGCGTGGTCGACCCGGACTTCGACGCCATCGAAACCCTCTACGGTGTCGGGTACCGCTATCGCGAGACCTGAGTCCTTGGCGCGCGAAGGGGCGGCGGAGCCCGGCCGACGCCGCGCCAGGCTGCGCGTCGGGGTGACGGGCTCGCGGCTCGGCCGGCTGATCGCCGGGCTCAACATCCTCGCCCTGCTGATCCTGATCGGCGGCGCACTGACGCTGAACGAAATCCGCCAGGGCCTGGTGCAGACCCGGGTCGACAGTCTGACCGCCGAGGGCCAGACCTTCACCAACCTGATCGCCCGCGCCGCGACCCGCGGAGACCCCGAGCCCGAACTCGACGTCGGACGTGCCGCGGACATCGTCCAGGCTCTGGCCCTCACCCGCAACCAGCGGATTCGCCTGTTCGACCGCGACCATCATGTCCTGATCGACAGCTATATCCTGGCGGGCCAGATCGAGGAGCGTCCGCTGCCTCCGGCGTCGCAACCCGGACGGTTCACCTGGCGCTGGCCGTGGGAGCCGCCGGCCGCGGTGGTGGAGGCCAAGCGCCATGCGCGCGCCGTCGCCGATCTCGAGCGCGAGGTCGGCCGCGCCATGCAGGGCGACCTCCAGGCCGAGGTGCGGCGGTCGGACAGCGGCGACCGGCTGATCTCGGTGTCGATGCCGATCCAGCGGGTCCAGGCGGTGCTCGGGGTGGTGACCCTGGACGCCGCCGGGGTCGATCAGATCGTGGCCGCCCAGCGCGCGGCGCTGGTCCCCTTCATCCTCATCGCCATCGCCGTCACCCTGGGATCGGGGCTGGTGCTGAACCAGTGGGTCGCCCAGCCGATCATGCGGCTGGCCCACGCCGCCGACAGCGTGCGGCTGTCTCGCGTCCGGACCATGTCCCTGCCCGATCTCGCCGAGCGCCAGGACGAGGTCGGCGACCTGACCCGTTCGCTCGAGGCGATGACCGCCGCCCAGTCCGCGCGCATGGACGCGATCGAGCACTTCGCCGCCGACGTGAGCCACGAGATCAAGAACCCGCTGACCTCGATGCGCTCGGCCGTGGAGACGCTGGAGCTGGCGCCGACGCCGCAGGCCCAGGAGCGCCTGCTGCCGATCCTCAAGAAGGACGTCGACCGCCTCGACCGGCTGATCACCGACATCTCCAACGCCTCGCGGCTCGACGCCGAACTGTCGCGCGAGACGCCGCGGGCCGTCGATCTCGGCCGCCTGCTCACCGATCTCGCCGGCCTGTACGCCGCGACGCGGCGGCCGGAAGAGGCGGACGTGGTCTACGCCGGTCCGCCGGGGGGCGAGGGCCTGGCGGTCTCGGGCCGGGAGGGACCGCTCGGCCAGGTGTTCCGCAATCTGATCGACAACGCCCGCTCCTTCAGTCCGCCGGGCGGAGCCGTGCGGCTCACGGTGTCGCGCACGGGGCGCGGCGGCGTGTCGGTGGCGGTCGACGACGACGGGCCCGGCCTTCCGCCGGAGAACCTGGAGAGCGTGTTCGAGCGCTTCTACACCCAGCGTCCCAAGAGCAGCGGGGCGGCTCGGTCGGGCGGCGGCGCCTCCAGCAGCGGTCATTCGGGCCTCGGCCTGTCCATCGCGCGGCAGATCGTCGAGGCCCATGGCGGCGCGATCCGGGCCGAGAACCGACTGGAGGGCGGGCGGGTGTGCGGCGCCCGCTTCGTGGTCGACCTCCCCCTGGCGGGCGGCTGAGATCCGCCGGATGAGCGACGCGCTTCACGCCACCCTGGTCTCCCGCCGGATCGACGGGCGCTGGCGCGGCGCCCTGATCCGCGGCCCGTCCGGCGCGGGAAAGTCCACGCTGGCGCTTCGGTGCCTGGACGCCGGCTTCCGGCTGGTGGCCGACGACCGGGTGGTGGTCTTCGCCTCCGGCGGCCGGTTGTTCGGGACGGCGCCCCGGCCGCTACGGGGTCTGATCGAGGTGCGAAGCGTCGGCGTGGTCGCCTGCGACGCGGCCCTTTCGCTGAGCGAGATCGCCCTGGTCGTCGACCTGGTCGCCGAAACGGAGCGAACGCCCGAGCCGGCCTTCTGCCTCCTCGCCGGCCTGTCGCTCCCCCGCCTCCTGCTGCCGATCGCCGATGCTGATCTGCCACGGCGCATGGCCGTTGCACTCGCTGCGCTGCAGCGTGGGCTTTGACAGCGCAGATGACAGGCGTATCAAGCGTTCCGGGCGCGTTGGCCAAGGGGCGACGCAAGGGGATCGAATGATCGGTCTGGTGATCGTCACCCACGGCCGTCTGGCCGATGAGTTTGTCCTGGCCATGGAGCACGTCGTGGGCCCGCAAAGGGGCGTGCGCGCGATCTGCATCGGCCCCGAGGACGACATGGAGCGGCGCCGGGCGGACATCGTCGCCGCCGCGCGCGAGGTCGACGACGGATCGGGGGTGATCCTGCTCACCGACATGTTCGGCGGCACCCCGTCCAATCTCGCCATATCTGTGATGGACGAGACGCAGGCCGAGGTGATCGCCGGCCTGAACCTGCCGATGCTGATCAAGCTGGCCTCGATCCGCGACCGCGGCGACCTGTCCACCGTGGTCGCCCACGCCCAGGAGGCGGGCAAGAAGTATATCTCGGTGGCGTCCTACGTGCTCGCGGGCGAGAAGTGACCCAGACCCTGGTTCGCACGGTCGAGGTCGTCAACGAGCGGGGTCTGCACGCGCGCGCGTCGGCCAAGTTCGTCAAGACCGCCGCCGCCTTCGACGCCGAGGTCCGGGTCAGCCGCGAGGGCTCCAGCGTCGACGCCCAGTCGATCATGGGCCTGATGATGCTGGACGCCAGCCCCGGGTCGACGCTCGAGATCAGCGCCGCCGGCCCCGAGGCGGAGACCGCCCTCGACGCCCTGTGCCGCCTGGTCGAGGAGCGGTTCGACGAGGACCGTTAGCGCCGCCGTGACGCGGGGGGTGTTCATTCGCTGCAAATGCTCTAAAGCGCGCGGCGACTTTTACCGCACTCTGGACACCGCCCATGCCCGCTGAAAACGCCCTGGAAGACATCCGGCCGTTCGAGCACAGCGCGCGCCGCGGCTCGGTCAAGAAGGTGGTGCTGGCCTATTCGGGCGGCCTCGACACCTCGATCATCCTGAAGTGGCTGCAGACCGAGTACGGGGCGGAGGTGGTCACCTTCACCGCCGACCTCGGTCAGGGCGAGGAGCTGGAGCCGGCGCGCAAGAAGGCCGAGCTGCTCGGGATCAAGCCCGAAAACATCTACATCGAGGATCTGCGCGAGACCTTCGTCCGCGACTACGTCTTCCCGATGTTCCGGGCCAATACGGTCTACGAGGGCCAATACCTGCTGGGCACCTCCATCGCCCGGCCGCTGATCGCCAAGGCCCAGATCGACATCGCCCGCAAGGTCGGGGCGGACGCGGTCTGTCACGGCGCCACCGGCAAGGGCAACGACCAGGTCCGCTTCGAGATCGCCTACTACGCCCTCGAGCCCGACATCCGGGTGATCGCGCCCTGGCGCGAATGGGACTTCAAGAGCCGCGAGGCGCTGATCGCCTTCGCCGAACAGCACCAGATCCCGATCTCCAAGGACAAGCGCGGCGAGGCCCCGTTCAGCGTCGACGCCAACCTCCTGCACTCCTCGTCCGAGGGGAAGGTGCTGGAGGATCCGGCGGTCGAGGCGCCCGAGTTCGTGCACATGCGCACCATCGCGCCCGAAGACGCGCCCGATACGCCGACCGTGTTCACGCTGGACTTCGAGCGGGGCGATCCGGTGGCCATCGACGGCGAGCCGCTGTCGCCGGCCGCCCTGCTGACCCGGCTGAACGCGCTCGGCCACGACAACGGCGTCGGCCGCCTCGATCTGGTGGAGAACCGGTTCGTCGGCATGAAGTCGCGCGGGGTCTACGAGACGCCGGGCGGGACCATCCTGCTCGCCGCCCACCGGGGCATGGAGTCGATCACCCTCGACCGCGGGGCCATGCACCTCAAGGACGAGCTGATGCCGAAGTACGCCTCGCTGATCTACAACGGCTTCTGGTTCGCGCCCGAGCGCGAGATGCTGCAGGCGGCGATCGACCATTCGCAGGCCCTCGTCACCGGCCAGGTGCGGGTGAAGCTCTACAAGGGCAATGTCACGGTGATCGGCCGCACGAGCCCCTATTCGCTCTACGACCAGGACCTCGTCACCTTCGAGGAGGGCAAGGTCGCCTACGACCATCGCGACGCGGCCGGGTTCATCAAGCTCAACGCCCTGCGCCTGCGCGTGGCCGCCAAGCGGGACCAGCGCGCCCGCCGGGAGGGGTGACGGCGTCGCGCCCGGCGACGACGCATGACGAGAGCTTAACGTGACGCTGGCGACGGCCTCGTCCATCGTCGGCGCCTCCAAGCCGACAAGGACGCCCGCCATGCTGAAGATTGCCGCCCCGATCCTCGCCGCGGGGCTCGCCGGCGCCGCGCTCGTCGCCGCCCCGGTGTTCGCCCAGACCGCCTACACCGCGCCGGCCGCGGAAGTCCCCGCCCCTCCGCCGCCGCCCGAGCCCCCCGTTCCGCCCACGCCGCCACGGCGCGCCGTCTCGCACAGCCTGACCATCGTCGACGGCAGGATCGTCGCCGACGCGGGTTGGTCGGAGAAGGGCCAGGCCAAGTTCGACGCCAAGATGCGCGAGCTCGACACCAAGATGGCCAGGCTGCACGAGCGGCTGAGGGCCGAGGACGCCGCCCGTTCGGCGCGCCTCAGGGAGATCATGGCCCACGTCGAGGAGCGGGTGCGTGAGGCGGGTGAACGCGCCGCCCGGGCCGAGCTGTCGCCCGACCGGATGAACGAGATCGCCGCCCGCGCCCAGGAGCGGGCGATGAGGGCGCAGGAGCGCGCTCAGCTCTCGGCCGCGCAGATCCGCGAGATCGCCGCCCGGGCGCAGGCCCAGGCCGAAGCGGGGATGCGCGCCGCTGAGGCCGCCCAGCGCGCCCTCGAAAAGATCCAGCCCCAGCTCGACGAAATGAACCGTCAGCTCGAGCGGATGAGCCGGGACGACGCCGGTCCGTCCAGGTAGTCCCCGCTACCGCCGCTGGTCGAGCCAGTCCTTGACGGTGCGGTCGACCAGGGTCTCGGCGTCGTGCTGGACGAAATGGCCGGCGGTCGGGATCATCAGGAGGGTGGTGTCGGCGGCCACATGGTCCCAGGTTCCCGAATGGCCCGCGGCGTTCAGCGCCGTGTCCTTCAGGCCGTGGACCACCAGGACGGGGACCTTGATCGGCGGCGGCACCGGCGGCGGCGGCGCGTCGCCCTCGCCCCTCGGGTAGTTGGCCTTGTAGTAGTTCAGCATGGCCGCGAAGTCGGAGCGTTTGAACGCCTCGACATAAAGCGGCTTCTCCGCGGGGTCCTTGACCCAGCCGGCCAATCCCTCCGCCGTCAGCGCCTTCTCGGCGCCCTCCTTCTGGAAGTTGCGGGCGTACTGGCTGTTCTTCTGCTGCACCGGATCGGTCGCCATCTCATGGGCGAAGGTGGTGGGGTGCGGCACCGACATGATCACCAGCTTGTCGACGAGGTCGGGGCGGTTGATCACCACCTGCCAGGCGATCGCCGCCCCCCAGTCGTGGCCGATGACGATGGCCTTGGTCCGCCCCTCGGCCTTGATCACGGCGGCGATGTCGGCGATCAGCAGCGGCATGGCGTAGCTGGCCACCCCCTGCGGCTTGTCCGACAGGTTGTAGCCGCGCAGGTCGACCGCGACGGTGCGGTAGTGATCCGCCGACAGGGTGCGGATCATCGGCTTCCAGGTGCCCCAGTAGTCGGGGAAGCCGTGGATCATCACCACGAGCGGCCCGGCGCCGGCGGCGACGTAGTGGATCTTCACCCCGTTGTCGTCGGCGTAATGGTCTTCAAGCCTGGGCGCGGTGGCCGCCGCCGCCTGCGACCCCAGCAATCCAAGCGCCAACGCCGCGCCGATCGTCCCGAACCGCCTCATCCCGACCTCCCGTTATTTTCACCGACCGTCGCGCGCGATCTTAACGGCGTCAAGTCATTGCGTCCGCTCTATGGTCAAGCTCGATCGCCGGGGCTAAGCTCGGGAAAGCCAACAGGAAATCACCCATGGATCCCGCCGTCGCCATCGTCGCGCTGCTGTCGCTGCTGTTCTATTCCTATACCGGCTACAACGTGGGGCTCGCCCGGAGGGTGTCGCAGATCCACGCGCCGACGATGACCGGCCACCCGCAGCTCGAACGGGCGGTGCGCGTGCAGATCAACACCCTGGAGTGGCTGCCCATCTTCCTGGTCTCGCTGTTCCTGTTCGACCTGTTCATTCCCAGGCCGTACGGGGCGTGGATCGCGACCATCGCCGGCCTGGTGTGGATCGCCGGTCGCCACCTGTACCTGACCGGCTACATGACCGATCCCGCCCGGCGCAGCGCGGGCTTCATGACCCAGGGGCTCAGCTGCGTCGTGCTGCTGTTCGGGGCCCTCGGCGGGGCGGCGTGGGCGATGATCGCACACGGCGCTTGACGAGCTTGACCGTTTCAGGCCGGTAACGCGGCAACCTTCCCGCCGCCACAGTCGTTTGCGACGGTTGGTTCCTATCTGCGCCCGCGGGCGTCCGACACTGGGAGTTTGTCCATGACACGCCTCGTCGTTCCCCTGCTGGCGGTGGCCGCCCTGACCCTGGCGGGTTGCGAGACGGCCACGCCGTATCAGCCGATCGGCGCCCACAACAGCGAGGCCGGCGGCGGCTATTCCGATCAGCAGATCGAAGGCAATCGCTGGCGCGTGACCTTCGCGGGCAACTCGCTGACCTCGCGCGACACCGTCGAGCGCTATCTGCTCTATCGGTCGGCCGAGCTGACCGTGCAGCAGGGCTTCGACTGGTTCTCCGCCTACGACCGGAACACGGACCGCTCGACCCAGACCTACGTCGATCCCTATTTCGGCGCCTACTGGGGTCCGCGATGGGGCTTCTACCGCCGGGGTTACGGCTGGGGCTACGGCCGCTGGGGCGACCCCTTCTGGGGCGGCCCGCTGGACGTGCAGCAGACCAGCGAGTTCAAGGCCACGGCCGAGATCATCATGGGCAAGGGGCCCAAGCCGGCCGATCGCAGCGCCTTCGACGCCCGCTCGGTGATCGAGCACCTCGGTCCGACGGTCCAGCGGCCCAAAGCCAGCTGATCCTCCGCCGCGGCCGGTCCGTGGGACGGTCCGGGACGAAGGTGACGCGTCCGTCATTTTGCTTGACCCGTTCGGGTTCGGCGGGCATCCTGAACACCGATAAGATGCGGCGGCCCGCACCCCTGCGTGGCCGATCGGACAGGTCTGGGAGAGCGCGATGGCCGACGGAAACATCACCAAGGACGCCATGTACGACGCGGTGGCGCCGGACGACTTCGAGTCCATGCTCGAAGTCGACCGCTACAACGCGCGGACCCCGGCCTTCGACAAGATCATCGCCGCCACCCACGACCACTTCTGGGATCCGCTCGACAAGCGCTACATCGACTTCTCCGAGCCGTTCGACATGGAGAACGAGGCCCTGGTGCCGGACGAGTTCTTCCCGGCGCTCGAGACCGACTACGTCAAGAGCAAGCTCGCCGATCCCAAGGACCGGATCCGCTTCATCAACGAGAGCACGCGCTGGAGCCTGTCCTCCATCCTGCACGGCGAGCAGGGCGCGCTGAACCTGTCGGCCTCGCTCTGCCACGTGCTGAAGGATCAGGGCGCGCAGGAATACGCCGCCAACCAGGCGCGCGAGGAAGCCCGCCACGTCACCGCCTTCGCCCAGTACATCAAGGCCCGCTGGGGCACGCCGATGCCGTGCGGCCCGGTGCTGAAGGACCTGCTGGTCGAGATCATCGGCGCGCCCGAGGTCTACAAGAAGATCATCGGCATGCAGATGCTGGTCGAGGGCCTGGCCATGGGCGCCTTCGCCACCTTCTTCGTCAAGACCAACGACCCCCTGATGAAGAAGCTGATGCAGCTGGTGATGACCGACGAGGCCTTCCACCACAAGTTCGGGAAGATCTGGGCCGACCGCACGGTGCCCAAGCTCGACCCAGCCGAGCACAACATCGTCGAGGACTGGGCGGCGCACTGCTTCCAGACCCTCCTGTTCAACTTGGTCGGGCCGCATCAGCAGCGCGCCATGTACGAGAGCTTCGGCATGGATCCGGACATCGTCATGCAGGAGCTCACCGTCCTCGCCACCGACGAGGCCCGCCGCGAGGACATGAAGGAAGCGACCAACATCTTCCGCGTCCTGATCAAGACCCTGCTCAACGCCGGCATCATCACCGACCGCACCCGCGCCTTCTACGGCATGTATGTGGACATGGAGGAGCTGAAGGCCGAGGGCGAGCGGATGGTCGGCGACGACATCGCCGACGAGGGCATCGCCTACCTGAAGACCATCAACTTCCGCACGCCCTCCGTCACCTCGATGATGGCGGCGGAATAGAACTGACGGCGAGGCCGCGAACAGCGGCCCGGAGCGCCAGCGAGATCGACGCCCCGTGGGGACTTCCCGCGGGGCGTTTTTCGTTTCCGGCCGCGCAATTTGACGGTGGTCATGGCGGCCGCGGGCCATCGGCGCGCTAGCTGAACGCTCCGACGTCTGTTCCGAGAGACTTGCAGCCATGGTTTCACCCGCTTCCCCTCCGTCGAACGGCCCCGCTGAGCGGGGACTGAAAAACCGGGACGACACCAAGGTCTATCTGGTCGGCGGCGGGGTGGCCGCCCTGGCCGCGGCGGTGTTCCTGATCCGCGACGGCCATGTGCCGGGAAAGAACATCACCATCCTCGAAGCGCTGGACCGGCTCGGCGGCAGCCTCGACGGCGCGGGCTCGCCCGAGGGCGGCTATGTGGTGCGCGGGGGGCGCATGATGGAGGCGGAGTACCGCTGCACCTACGACCTGTTCTCCTCAATCCCCACCCTCGACAAGAGCCGGACCGTGACGGAGGAGATCCTCGCGTGGAACCGGATCCTGCAGACAGGCTCGAAGGCGCGACTGGTGCGCGCGGGCAAGAAGATCGACACCCCGCCGTTCGGCCTGCATGAATCCCACATCCTGGCGCTGGAGCGGCTGACGCTCGAGCCCGAAGGCCTGCTGGGCTCGAGCAGCATCGCCGACCAGTTCGACACCAGCTTCTTCGAGACCAATTTCTGGCTGATGTGGTGCACCACCTTCGCCTTCCAGCCCTGGCACAGCGCGGTGGAGTTCAAGCGCTATCTCGCGCGCTTCCTGCACATGGTCGACGGCTTCGCCGAGCTGAAGGGCATCATGCGCACGGTCTACAACCAGTACGATTCGCTGGTCCGGCCGCTGAAGGCCTGGCTCGACGAGCGCGGCGTTCAGTATCGATACGGCGCGCGGGTCACGCACCTGGCGTTCACGGACTCGGCGACCGACCGGCGGGTGGAGCGGATCGTGGTCGACACCGCGGGGCGCGCGACGGACATCGCCGTCGGCGCGGACGATTATGTGATCGTGACCCTGGGCTCGATGACCGAGGCCTCCAGCCTGGGCGGGAACGACGCGCCGGCCCCCCTCGCCCCGATGGGCGGCGGCGGCGCCTGGAGCCTGTGGCGGTCGATCGCCCAGGGCCGGCCGGAGTTCGGCGCGCCCGCGGCCTTCGCCGATCATGTGGACCTGTCGAAATGGCTGTCGTTCACCGCGACCCTGCACGACCCGACCTTCTTCGACCGCGTCCGCGATTTCACCGGCAATATTCCCGGCGAGGGCGGCCTGATCACCTTCGCCGACTCCAACTGGCTGATGTCGATCGTGCTGCCGCATCAGCCGCACTTCATCGGCCAGCCCGACGACATCACCGTGTTCTGGGGCTATGGCCTGCACGTGGACCGGCCGGGCAATTTCGTCGCCAAGCCGATGGCCGACTGCTCAGGCCGCGAACTGATGACCGAACTTCTCGGCCATCTGCACCTGGCCGCCGATCAGGAGAAGATCCTCGGCGCCGCCACGGTCATCCCCTGCATGATGCCGTTCATCACCAGCCAGTTCCTCAAACGCTCCAAGGGCGACAGGCCGGCGGTGGTCCCTGCCGGTTGGTCGAACCTCGGGTTCATCGGCCAGTTCGTCGAGCTGCCCGACGACGTGGTGTTCACGGTCGAATATTCGGTCCGCTCGGCGCAGGAAGCGGTGGCGACCCTCTTGAACCTGAAGACCCATCCGCGGCCGGTCTACAAGGGCGCCTTCGACCCGCGGGTCCTGCTGGGCGCCGTGGCCGCCCTCCACGCCCAGCCGATCTGACCCCGGCGGCGGTCAGCCTTCGACGACCGCCTCGGGCCGGTCGTCGCCGGCCGAGACTTCCTCGTGCCAGCGGCCGCCGGCGTCCTCCCAGCTGATCCCGGCTTCCTCGCCGGGGCGCTGCTGCTCGACGGCGGCGGTCCGCGCCGCGGCCTTGGCCGCGTCGTGAGTCCTGAACGTCTCGGAATAGGTCCCGTCGACGCGATAGGCGAAGCCGCCGTCGTGCTCGACGATCTCGTAGATCACCTTGGTCATTGAAGAAAACTCCCTGGAGGACGTTCCGAATGGTGGGAACCGGTCTTCGGATCGAACGTGCGCTGAAACAAGACCTAGAGGGCCCGATTTGACGCCATCAAATCGGAATGCGCCCTAGCTCCGAAACGGCGACCTTAGAGGGAGAAGCTGGAGCGGACGACACGATTCGACCGTGTGACCTCCACCTTCGGAGGACGCCGGCCGAGACGTCGGCGGCCTGAGCAGGATCGGCACGTACGGCGTGGCAAGAGACCGATCACGCCGGCAGCTTGTCAGCGAGGACGTCCGCCTTGCGGATTTGGGGCGCCGTGGCGAGAAGTTCTCCGGCATGCGCCATGAGGGCCGCGGCGACCTGGCCGGTGAGATGCGCCTCGCGACCCGCCTCGTTATCGAAGGCGTCGAAGATTGCGAAGGTGCTCTCGTCATAGCGCACGGCAAACCAGGCGACTGTGCCGGGTTCGGCGGCGACCAGGCTCTGGGCGCTCGCGAGAAAAGCGGCGACCTCCTCTTCTTTTCCCGGCTTTGCCTTGAGCTCGACGTAGAGAGAGACGGTGGTCATAGGATTTCCCATGCAATTAGAGAACGTTTTGAATGTTTGGGCCCGCTTGGCTCAGAGCGCCGAGTGATCTTTGACCGCCTGCTCGAGTGCGGGCTTCATGCCAAGAAAGCGGTCATCGACGGCGCCCGGCTCATCGCGGTTGAGCGCAATCATCTGTGCACGCGCCTCTCCGCCGCGAACCACTTCGAGAGCATCGTCCTCGATGCCGCCAAGAATGGCGTCGGCGACGGCCGAGGCCGGTTCGCGGGCGAAGCCGAGTTCGGGACCCGCTCGGTTCGACGCCATCATGGGCGTATCCGTGGCGCCTGGGTAGGCGGTGAGCACGTGTATGCCTTCGCCCTTGAGCTCTCGCCTGAGCGCTTCGCCGAAGCGAGCCAAGCCGGCCTTCGTTGCCGCATAGGTCGCATAGAACGGCGCTCCGATCAGCGCGATGCCGGAAGCGATGTTCACGATCATCCCATCGCCGCTAGCCCGCAGCGCCGGCAGGATCGGCGCCACAAGGTCAACGTCGATCATGGCCTGGAGCTCGCTCTCAGGAATGGTCTCCAGGCGTCCGGCCCGGACGCCACCGGCATTGTTGATGAGAACGTCGAGGCCGCCCAGGACGTCGATCGCCCCTCGGATCGTGGCCACGCGGCCCTCCGGCGTCGACACATCCGCGGCTACGCTCCAGGCTGAGCCGGTGGTTTGCCGAAGTTCCTCGAGCGCCGCCGCGAGCGCTTCGGGCCGGCGTCCGGTGATAACGACATTGGCGCCCTTGGCCAGGCATGCGCGAGCAAGCGCAAAGCCGATGCCGCTCGAACCGCCGGTGATCAGCACTCGCTTCCCTGCAATATTCATGGTTGCGCTCCAGCGACCTTGTCTTGTGTCTTGGTCTCGAAATCGCCGGCGTCATGGCGCTCGTGCAGCTGCTCCGCGGCATCCCCCCTTACGCGATTGACCATGCGCCCGCGTTTCACGGCCGGTCGCGAAAAGATGGCGTCGGCCCAGCGCTGCACGTTCTTGTAATCCTGAACCGACAGGAACGCCGCAGCCTCGTATTGCCAGCCCTTTACAAGGCCGCCGTACCAAGGAAACACCGCGATATCGGCGATCGTGTAATCGGGACCGGCGAGATATTCACTCTCGGCCAGGCGGCGGTCGAGCACGTCCAACTGGCGTTTCACCTCCATGGCGAAGCGGTCGATCGCATATTCGATCTTCGTCGGCGCGGCGGCGTAGAAATGCCCAAAGCCGCCGCCAAGGTAGGGCGCGCTCCCCACCTGCCAGAACAGCCAGTTCAGCGTCTCGGTCCGGGCCGGAACGTCCTCGGGCAGGAAAGCGCCGAACTTTTCCGCCAGATAGAGCAGGATCGAGCCCGATTCGAACACGCGGAGCGGCTGCGGGCCGCTACGGTCGAGCAGCGCCGGAATCTTCGAGTTGGGATTGACCGCCACGAAGCCGCTGCCGAACTGCTCGCCATCGCCGATCTTGATCAGCCAGGCGTCGTATTCGGCGCCGGCGCGCCCAAGGGCGAGCAGCTCTTCCAACATGATGGTGACTTTCACGCCGTTCGGCGTGCCGAGCGAGTACAGCTGCAGCGGGTGGCGGCCGACGGGCAGGTCCTTCTCGTGCGTCGGGCCGGCGACCGGACGGTTGATGCTCGCGAAGGCCCCGCCGCTGGGCTGGCTCCAGGACCAGACCTTCGGGGGCGTGTATTCGGACGGGTCAGCCATGTGCATATCCTCGGATTCGCAGCTCAGGCGGTCGGCGGGTAGTTGGACGGATAGAGCGCCCGCTTGGTCTCCTCGTCGGAGATCTTCTTGAAGGCGTGGTCCTTGCCGACGGCCCGGGCGCGGGCAACCGCGGGACGTGCATCGACGGTCTCGAACAGCCGCTTCAGGTTAGGGAAGGCGGCAAGAGGATCCTCCTCGCCCTTGAGCACGCGGGATGCCCGGTCGAGCCAGCCCCACGCCGAGATGTCAGCGATGGTGTAACCGTCGCCGACGATGGTGTTGCGGCCTTTCAGATGGTCGTCCAGGACCTGGTAGTGGCGCTCGGCCTCGCGCCGGTAGCGGTTGACGGCATAGTCGAGGCCTTCAGGCGCGGCATATTGAAAGTGGACGGCTTGGCCGGAGAACGGGCCTAGGCCGGAGGCGATGAAGAGCAGCCAGGACAGAAGCTCAGGCCGATCCTCCGGCGCGCCGAGGAACTGACCGGTCTTCTCGGCGAGATAGATCAGGATGGCGGTCGAATCGAACACCCGCGCTTCCTTGCCGCCCGGGCCGTCGGTATCGACGATCGCGGGGACCTTGCCGTTGGGATTGATCGCCCGGAACGCGGGCAGATGCTGCTCGCCCTTGCTGGTGTCGACGGGGACGACCTCGTAGGGCAGCCCCGCCTCTTCCAGGAGAAGCGCCACCTTGGCGGGATTGGGCGTCGGGTGGAAATAGAACCGGATCATGACGTCTCCTCTGGCTTGTCAGGTTGTTACGCGTCGCGTGGCGCTGTGAGCGCATCCGGGGTTCCGCCCGGCTCGAGACGTCGGCGGTGGTCGACCTCGGCGGCAGCGGCGCGCGGTTCCTCGATTTCGGCGTCGTAGAGAGCTGGCCTGACTGCAGGGGCGGTGCGCACGAGCCGCAGTCGCATCAGCTGATTCCTTTCGGTCCCGCTTCGCGTCGGTCCGGATTTCGCGTCCGGGCGAAGCATCGGGCGCCCGCGCCTTGCGTTTTAGTATGATCATTCTAAAACGCAACATCGGACATGGCCGGAGGCCTGTGGCGACGGGTGGATGACTGAATGGCCCGGCCAAGAGAATTCGAGGAAGGCGCGGTGCTCGACGCGGCGGTCTTGTGCTTTTGGGCGCAAGGATACGACGCGACCTCGCTCAAAGACCTGGTCGCTCGCACGGGGCTAACGGCGTCCAGTCTGTACAACGCGTTCGGTGACAAACGGGCGCTCTATCAGAAAGCGCTGGATCACTATGTCGAAGCCGGCATCTCCGACCGGATCCGGCGTTGCGAGGCCCTGCCGCCGCTGGGGGCAATCGAGGCGTTCTTCGACGAAATCCTGGTGCGCTCGCTCGAGGATCGCGACCACAAGGGCTGCATGCTCGTGAATGCGGCGCTCGACGTGGCGCCCCACGATGCTGAGTTCCGCACCGCCGTCGCCGCGGTGCTGTCGCGAATCGAAGCCTTCTTCCTGCGCTGTATCGAGGCCGGCCAGGCGGATGGTACGATCGCCCGGTCTCAGGCAGCGGCGACGCTTGCGCAGCATCTCTTGGGTATCCTGATGGGCGTCCGCGTCCTCGCGCGCGTCCGACCCGAGCGCCCGCTGCTCGAAGGTATCGTGGCGCCGGCCCTGGCCCTGCTGTGCCGCGGCGGCGATGGCGCCGCATGAGCGGCGAGGACGTGCGAGCACGCTACGAGGCGGCGGTCTCGGGTCTGGGGGCGCGGGTCGTCGCAATGCGTCAGGCCGGCGCATCCGCCGAGGAGATTGCGCGGGCGGTCCATGCCGAACGACGCAGCCTGGCCGCACAGTTCAAGCGCCAGACGCCGGAGCCCTTGCGCTCTCTGATTCAACGCCGAACGCTCGCCGTCTACGGCGATCCCCTCGGTCCCACCATCGCGCACCTGCGCGCGCGGGGCAAAAGCTGGGACGACATCATCAAAAGCGCGATGAGGCCGGGGCGCATTCCGTCATTCGCCTCGGACGAGGACGGCTAATGGGACGTTTCCGATGCGAACCGACGGGATGCGAACACCCGGGCAGCGCTCGCTTACCCCGCATTCAGACCGCGACCAGGTAAAGAAAAAGGCGTCCCGAAAGACACCTTTATCCGTCTGAAATCTCCGAGAGATTTTGGAGCGGGCGAAGAGATTCGAACTCTCGACCCCAACCTTGGCAAGGTTGTGCTCTACCACTGAGCTACGCCCGCTCGGCGCACGGACGGGAAGGGCCGAAGCGACCCCGTCCGCGAAGAAGCGGCTATAAAGCAGAGCGTCGGGCGCTTGGCAAGCGGCTCTCGCCGCCTCTTGGCCGCCGCTTCGCCGGTTGTTTCTACCACCCGAGCCGGATGGTCTTCAGCCGGCGCTTGTTCACGTGGTCGGCCGGGGCCGGGCCGGTCTGCTCGGGCAGTTCCCCGCGGAAATAATACCGCTGCCAGGCCTCGCGCTCCGCGTCGGGGTCGCGCTTGTTGAGCTTCTTGTTGAAGGCCTCGCGCTGGCGGCCCCAGGCTTCGTACTGGGCCCGGTACTCGGGCTCGCTGTCGAAGGAGCGCTGCACCGGCTGCACCTCCTCCATCGCCCGGTGCGGGATCAGCTGGAAGAAACAGAAGGGTTCGCCCTTCTCGAAGCGGACCTTGCCGGGCCGGGTGAAGATCCAGTTCATGGTGAAGGGGAAGGGCAGCCAGTCGGTCTCCACCAGCCCCTGCAGCGGCTGGACGCCGTCCTTGACCCAGTTCGGCGGGCCGCCGCACAGAAGGTCCCAGCCGGGCTCGGTGCGGAACAGATAGCCGGGGTGAAAGGTGATCACCCCGTGCGAGAAGTGCGACTTGACCAGATCGTGGAAGTCCGGATGCGGCCGGTCGGGCCGGAAGGTGATGTCCTTGGTGTCGTTTCCGCCGGTCCACTCCGCCGTGAACGAAACGGGACAGAGGATCTCCCAGCCGGTGGTGTTGGCCATGGTCAGCGGCAGGCAGCGGTAGGGGTGGCGGTCGACGAACCGGTCCATCCAGCCCCGCTGCGGACGGCCCGGCACGATCTCCGGCGGACGGGCGGTGGTGGCGAAGCACTCGAGCAGCATCTGGCGTCTCTCACTCTCGGCGACGGTGGTAGCGGCGCCGGGCCGCGCCCGTCAAATCGGGACGGGACCCAACGTCCCTTCCGACTCAACGCCCTTCGAGATTCCTGTGCTTGACCTTAAGGCCGCGGCGGCTCATCGAGCGCGGCCATGAGCGCCGACGAAGATCCGAACGCCGAGAACCCCAACGCCGAGAATCCGATCGACTGGGAGCCCGCCACCAAGCTGATCCGCGGCGGGATAGAGCGCACGCGCTATGGCGAGACCAGCGAACCCATCTTCCTGACCCAGAGCTTCGTCTACCAGACGGCGGAGGCCGCCGACGCCCGCTTCGCCGGCTCCGAACCCGGCTTCGTCTACACGCGCTACGGCAACCCGACCACGCTGGCGTTCGAGGAGCGGCTGGCCCTGCTGGACGGCGCCGAATACTGCCGCTCGTTCGCCTCGGGCATGGCGGCGATCCACATGGCGATCATGGGCCTGGTCAAGGCCGGCGATCACATCGTCGCCGGCAAGGCCCTGTTCGGCTCGTGCCGCTGGATCCTCAGCCACTGGGCGCCGCGGTTCGGCGTGGAGACCACCCTGGTCGACGCCCCGGATCTCGACCAGTGGCGCGCGGCCATGCGGCCCAACACCCGCTGCGTGCTGATCGAGACGCCGGCCAACCCCCTGCTCGAACTCACCGACATCGCCGCGGTATCCGAGATGGCCCACGCGGTCGGGGCCAAGGTGGTGGTCGACAATGTGTTCGCCACGCCCCTGTTCCAGCAGCCGCTCAGGCTCGGCGCCGACGTCGTCGCCTATTCGGCCACCAAGCACATCGACGGCGGCGGCCGGGTGCTCGGCGGCGCGCTCCTGGGGTCCAAGGCCCTGCTGGAGGACGCCTTCCGCGACCTGATCCGCCACACCGGGCCGGCCCTCTCGCCGTTCAACGCCTGGGTGCTGCTCAAGGGGCTGGAGAGCCTCGACCTGCGCGTGCGCCGCCAGGCCGAGACCGCGACGGCCCTGGCCGATCTGATCGCCGAGCATCCGAAGACCAAGCGGGCCTTCTATCCGTTCCGAGCCGACCATGCGCAGTACGAGCTGGCCCGCCGGCAGATGAGCGGCGGCGGCACGGTGGTGGCGTTCGACCTCGGCGGCCGGGCCGAGGCGTTCAACTTCCTTAATGCGTTGAGGATCGTCGACATCTCCAACAACCTCGGCGACGCCAAGTCGATGGCCACCCACCCGGCCACCACGACCCACCGGTCGATGACCGAGGAGCAGCGGCTGGAGGTCGGCGTCACCGAAGGCTGCGTGCGGCTGTCGGTGGGACTCGAGGGCGCCCGTGACCTCGCGCGCGATATCGGCCGGGCGCTCGACGCGGCGTGAGCGCCCCATGCGGCCCGGGGCAAGCGGACCGCTAGTGAATATGTCCGCTCATCCCGGCGAATGCCGGGATGAGCGGTTGAAGAGGCGAGAACGCTGAAGTCCAACCTCATTCCTGTCGGAACGCCGGCTCCAGATCCCGCAGCAGCCGCAGGGTCTCGGCTTCGTCGCGCGCTTCGGCGGCGGCCTTGAGCGCCTCGATGCGCGGTTCGAGCTCGCGCCACGGCGGCAGGGTGTCGAAGGCCGACAGCACCCCGTCGGCGCCGGTCGGACGCACGGTCTCGGCCCCATAGAAGATCTCCTCGTAGAGTTTCTCACCCGGCCGCAGGCCCGTGTGGGCGATCTCGATGTCGATCCCCGGCCTCAGGCCATGCAGGCGGATCATCTGCCGGGCGAGATCGGCGATCTTCACCGGCTCGCCCATGTCGAGCACGTAGATCTGGCTCGAACCCGGGTCGGCGTCGGGGGCCGGAAGGGCCGCGGCCTGCAGCACCAGCGCGGCGGCCTCCCGCACGGTCATGAAGAAGCGCACGACGTCCGGATGGGTCAGGGTGATCGGACCGCCGGCGGCGATCTGGCGCTCGAACAGGGGCACCACCGAGCCGGTCGAGCCCAGCACATTGCCGAACCGTACCACGGCCACCTTGGCTCGGCCGCCGCGGGCGATCGCCTGCACGACCCGCTCCGCCACCCGCTTGGTCGCGCCCATGACGTTGGTCGGATTGACCGCCTTGTCGGTGGAGATGAACACCAGCGCCTTGGAATACTCCCGCGCCAGGCGGGCCACGTTGGCGGCGCCGACCACATTGGTCAGCACGGTCTCGCAGGGATTGGCCTCCATCAGCGGCACGTGCTTGAGGGCGGCGGCGTGCAGCACCACCTCGGGCCGCTCCTCGGCGAACAGCACTTCGAGCCGGCGGCGATCGCGCACGTCGCCGAGGGCGCAGATCCACGGGGACTGAACACCCTCCTCCCGCAGGGTCTGGTCGATGGCGTAGAGGTTGTATTCCGAGGCGTCGAACAGCACGAGCCGCTCCGGCTGCAGGGCCAGGATCTGCCGGCTGAGCTCCGAGCCGATGGTTCCCCCCGCGCCGGTGACCAGCACCCGTTTGCCGGCGACCAGGCTTCGCACGAGGTCGAGGTCGAGGTGACGGGCGCGGCGATCCAGCAGGGCGGACGCCTGCACCGGCCGCAGCGTCCCGCCCGCGCCGTGGCTCACCACCTGGACGCCCACTTCGCCGGCGGCGGCCAGCACCGCGTCGACCACCTTCCGCCCCGGGCGCTTCTCGGCCAGGATGACCTGGGGCGAGCGGTCCTCGGCCGCGGCCAGCGCCTTCAGCACCGCCGCCAGGCGCGGCAGGGCGCCCAGCACCTCGGCGCCGAGGATGGTCCGTCCGGCGTGGCCTTCGTCCAGCACGACGATGCCGGCGATCCGCACCGTCCGATCGCGCCGGCGCGAGGTGCGCAGATAGTCGGACACGGCCTCGCTGGAGCCCACCACCACCGCCGCGGGCCGGGACCGGTCCTCGAAGCGGAGCGCGGCGCCCCAGTCGCCGTGGGCGGCGGCCTGCTTCAGGATCCGCTCGAACGACAGCACGGCGGTCAGCACCGGCACGACGAAAAACGGTGTCGAGCGGGGGAAGTCCTTCAGCCGATCCATCAGGAACAGCAGCGGCAACTGGATCAGGGCGGCGATCGCCACCGCCTGAAACACGCGCACCACATCGTTCAGGGCCGTGTAGCGCCAGAGGCCGCGGTGCAGGCGCATGGCCGGAAACACGACGCCGCAGACGAGGACGAAGCTGACCGTGGCGCGGACCACCATGTCCACGGGCAGGGGGCGCTCGAAATGATAGCGGACCACGATCACCCCGGCCATCACCGTCCCGGCCCAGGCGAGATCCTGCAGATAGATCAGCCAGGGCATCCATCGCGGACTGTCGGCGCCGCGGGCGTGCGGGGGTGGAGGCGGGGGTGTGCTCATCTGGCGAGGGGCGGCTGTTCGGAGGGTTCGACCGGCGTCAGCTTCCAGCGTACGCGCGCCGCGCCGTCGCGTCCGATATTGCCGCGCAGCGCGATCTGCCGCGTGCGGTGCGGCAGGCCGGCCTCGAAATGCACCGACGGCTCCAGGGCCACGTCGGGCGCGTCGTTGCGAAACCACCAGCCGCGGTTGGAGGGGCCGCGTATCAGCACGCTGCGCAGGTCGCGCGCCAGCGAGGCCTGCACATCCTGGTGCAGGTGGAAATGGAGGGCGAAGGGATCGAGCCGCCGACGCAGGGCCGGCGCCTTGGGGGCCGGCAGGAACCGGTCCTCGCCGCGCAACTCCTCGGACCGGAAATCGAGATAGAGCCGCCGCTCGTGCAGCAGTCCGTGACTGGCCGCCCAGCCGTCGTGGGTCAGCTCGAGCCAGACACCGGTCTCGTCCTCGTGGCGCCGGGCGTCGACCGACCGGGCGCCGCCGGTCAGCCGCGGACCGAGCGCCGCGGCGAGAAAGCCGGACAGGGGCGCCCCGGCGGATCGCTCGCCGACACTGCCGGTCGACCCCGCATCGGTCAGCCGCAGGGCCTGCGGGCCCTGCGCGCCGGGGCTCCAGGCGGCGTTGACGATCATCCGATCGGCGCCGCAGCTGATCTCCAGGGCCAGGGGCTGGGCGCAGGCGGCCGTGCTCCACCGGCCCGCCGCGGCGGGCGCGGCGTCGATCAGCAGCTGAAGCTGACGCCCGGCCATCCGCTGATAGCCAGACTGGGGGGCGAAGCTGTAGACCCTCGACGACGGGTCGTCGTGCGCCACCGCGGAGGCGACGCGCGCCGCGCTGGCCGACTCCCCGCCCTGAAACGCGCCGAGCCGCCCGTCGCCCAGGGTGAAGAAGCGCACCGCCGCGGTCATGCGGTCGATGCCGCGCCCGATCTCGCCGGGGATCCTGAGCTGGCGCTGGTGCAGCGCATCGTCCAGCGTCAGAAGGTCGAGCAGCAGCTCCATCCCCTGCTCGGGCGAGCGGGTGCGCAGGCCGCCGTCGGGCAGGATCGCCGCGCGCAGGGCCCGGGTCGTCGCCGACAGAGCCTTGGGCAGAAGGTTTCGCGGCCCCCGTCCCGCCAGCGTCGCGCCGACCAGGGCGGTCACCGTCGCCCGCTCGGCCGCGCGGGCCGGGCCGTCGTCCAGCCGCAGAAGATGCCGCGCCTGCTCGGCCAGGGAGTCGAGCAGGCGCCTCTGTTCGACCTCGGAGGCGATCTCCACCAGGCGGGGCGCCGCGCACACCAGATTGTAGAGCCGCCGCTCCAGCGTCTCGGCCCCCCAGGCGAACGGCGTGATCGGCGAGAACAGCGCAAGCCAGTCCAGGCTGAGCCGCAGCGCCTCCTCCGTCGCCTTGGGGCGGAGCCGGGGATCGGCCGGCTGCATCAGTCCGGGCAGCCAGTCGAAGCGGTGGAGCTTGACCGCGAAGGCGCGCGAGGGGCTGGCCGTGTCCCAGGGATCGCCGCCCTGACCCATCTCCAGGGTTTCGCCGGCCAGCGTCATCCGCCCCGACAGGATCATCCGCGCCATCTCCGGGTCGACCGGCCGGTAATCGCGGGGGGCCGCGAGCAGGCCCTCCACGGGCGGCCCGCGCAGGGTCCAGCGGTAGATCTGCGACTGACGCCATTCCGAAGCGGCCGACCGCCGCAACCGGGCCAGGACCGCGGCGGCGGGCGCCAGGAGGGGCTGGGCTTCGACGCCAGGCCGGCGGTCGGTCATTCCGCGGCCTTGGCTCCCAAACCGCCGGCGCCGCGAAGCGCGGAGATGTTGTCGGCGTAGGCTGCGGCGCCGCCCTTGAACACGGCCGTGCCGGCGACCAGGGCGGCGGCGCCCGCCTCCACGCACTGGCGCGCGGTCTCGGCGGTCACGCCGCCGTCGACCTCCAGGATGATGTCGCGTCCGGCGGCGTCGATCAGGGCGCGCAGACGCTCGATCTTCTTCAGCTGGGAGGTCATGAAGCTCTGTCCGCCGAACCCCGGATTGACCGACATGACCAGGATCAGGTCGGCTTCGTCCAGCACCCATTCGATCGCTTCGGGCGCGGTCGCCGGATTCAGCACGACCCCGGCCTTGGCGCCGAGGGCGCGGATGCGCTGCAGGGTGCGCGACAGGTGCGGTCCCGCCTCGGGGTGGACGCTGATGATGTCGGCGCCGGCGGCGCGAAAGGCCTCCAGATGCGGGTCGGCCGGGGCGATCATCAGGTGAACGTCGAGCGGGATGGAGACGTGCGGCCGGATCGCCTTCACCACCTCCGGCCCGATGGTGATGTTGGGCACGAAGCGGCCGTCCATCACGTCCACGTGCAGCCAGTCCGCGCCCGCGGCCTCGACGGCGCGCGCCTCTTCGCCCAGCCGGGCGAAATCCGACGCGAGAATCGACGGCGAGATGATGGGACGGCGACCGCTCATGCGCCGAGGACTAGAGCATTTGGGCCGGAACGGGAACCGTCCCGGCCCTCATCGTCGGCGAGGTCAGCGCCCGGGGGGCGGGGGCGGGGGCGGATAGTAGCCTGGCGGGGGCGGCGGGGCGTAGTGCGGCGGACCGGCCGGCTCGATGCGGGCGCGGCCGCCTTCCCAGATCACGTTCACCGGTGTTCCCTGCGGGATCGGCTGGACCCCCGGCTGCGGGATCTCGAGCGTGCGGCCATCGCGGAACTGGACCATGTAGGCGAACCCCGGATGGCGCTGGTCGCCCTGAACCGCGTTGCCGATCAGGGCGCCGCCGACCACGCCGGCGATGGTCGCCAGGCCGCGATCCCGGCCGCCGGCCAGGGCGTTCCCGGCCAGGCCGCCGGCGACGCCGCCGACGACCGCGCCGGTCCCGTTGTTGCCGGGGCCGAACTCGATCGGCCGGGCGCCGATGATCACGCCGTGCTGGACGCGGGCCGGAACGCCGGCCGCGTACATCGGGTAGGGCCGCGGGCCGTAGTCCTCGGCGCAGGCGGCCACCGAACCGCTCACGGCGACGAGCGACAGGACGAGCAGGGCCTTTCGGGCCGCGTTCGAACGGGCGGCCCTTGAAGGAACGGGGGGCGAAGGGGTCATAGGATCCTCATGGAACGCGGTATGAGGCGAAGCTCATGCGCCGTACGACCTGAACGGTCGCTGAACGGCTATGGTTCACCGCAGGCGCCGGAATCGGGCGATGAAGAAGCCGTCGAGGCCGCCGGACGGTGGATCCAGGCTGGGCAGGAGCCGAAGCAGGCCGTCCGAACGCGCGCCGCCGGCCGGCGCGCCCCCCTCGTCCGATCCGATCGGGTCGACCGCCATCTCCGGATGGCGCGACAGGAAGGCGGCGACCTGCGCCTCCCCCTCCTCCGGCTCCAGGCTGCACACGCTGTAGACCAGCCGCCCGCCGGGCTTGACCCGCCCGGCGGCCGCGTCCAGCAGCCGGCCCTGGGCCACGGTCAGGGACGCGATGTCGCCGGGGCGGTTCGTCCACAGCACGTCGGGATGGCGTCGGAAGGTGCCGGTGGCCGAGCACGGCGCATCGAGCAGCACCGCGTCGAACGTGCGAGGGTCGCCCCACGACCCGGCGTCGGCGGCGACGAGCTCCGCCTCGAGCCCCATCCGCGCGAGGTTGTCGCGCACGCGCGCCAGCCGGCCCTCCGAACGGTCGAGGGCGACGACGGACGCGCCCGCGGACGCCAGCTGCAGCGTCTTGCCGCCCGGCGCGGCGCAGAGGTCGAGCGCCGACTGGCCCGGTCCCACCGCCAGCAGCCGGGCCGGCAGGGCGGCGGCGGCGTCCTGCACCCACCAGCGGCCCTCGGCGAAACCGGGCCAGGTCGAGACGTCGCCGCGCCGCGCGGTCCGCACGGTGGGGCCGGCCAGCACCGTCCCCTCCACGGCCTGGGCGATCGCGTCGGCCTCCGCCGGGTCGAGCAGGCTGAGATCGGTGGGCGGCTCCTCGCCGATGCGGGCGGCGATGGCCAGGGCGACAGCGTCGCCATAGGCGGCGCGCCAGCGCGCCAGCAGCCAGTCGGGGGCGAACTGATCGGGGGTCACGCTCGGCCTCTCGCGGTCGAGCCCCCGCAGCACCGCGTTCATCAGCTTGACGAACGGACGCGCGTCGGGGTCGCCCGCGGCCAGGGCCAGGGTGGTCGACACGGCGGCGTGCGGCGGCGTGTCCAGCGCCAGCATCTGGGCGGCGCCCAGACGAAGCAGGCGGGTCACGGCGGGCGGCGGCGGTTTGCGCAGGCGCATCGACAGGGCCCGGTCCACCGGGCCCAGCCAGCGCAGGGTTCCGAGGGCCAGGGCGCGCGCGAACCCCCGGTCCCGCGGCTCCAGGCCGGCGAGATCGGCCTCGTCCGCGTCCTCCATCCCGCCGCGCCGCGCCAGGGCCGCGTCGATCAACGCCAGGGCCGCCCGGCGCGCGGCCAGTCCGCCGACCGCGGCCGGCGGTCTGCCGCCGCTTCGCCGGGCGGGGGTGGTCGAGCGGGTGGAAGGCGCAGGCGCAGGCATGGCGCCTCGTTTCACGACGGACGGCGCACCGCAAGTCGCCCATGTTCACGATTGGACAACTTCACGCCTGGTCAACCCTCTCGCGCAAAAGTGAGCCGCAGGCTAAAAGCAGCCCAGATTTCCGGTTCTAGAGGCCGGACCGCCGTCTTGAGCCGAAACGGCGCATGGACCTCGTGGAGCCCTGATCCATGTCGAACCCTTCGAGGCCCGGGCAATCGGGGCGCCCCCCCGGTGGATCGGGCGGGTTTGGCGGCTTCCGCTTCCCCGGACGCGGCCCGGACGGGCGCTCGCTGCTCGGGACACTGGCCTATTGGGCGGCGGTGGCCTTCGTCTGGGTGGCGATCTTCGTGGTCGCCTTCGTGGTGATCTTTTCGCGCGGCCTGCCGGACACGTCCAAGCTCTACGACATCCGTCACCAGCCCTCGATCACCTACCTCGACCGGTCGGGCTCGCTGCTCGGCGTGCGCGGAAGCCAGTACGCGCCGCCGGTGGACATCGACAAATTGCCCGAATACGTGCCGGCCGCCTTCGTGGCGATCGAGGATCACAACTTCTATCATCACATGGGGTTCGACGCGGGCGGGATCATCCGCTCCTTCTTCCGCAACGCGTTTCATCGCCGCCACGGGCCGCTGGCCGGCGGCTCGACCATCACCCAGCAGCTGGCGCGCAACCTGTTCCTGACGCCCGATCAGACCTATCGCCGCAAGGCGCAGGAGCTGATGCTGGCGTTCTGGCTCGAGCGGCGCTTCACCAAGAAGCAGATCCTCGCCCTCTACATGAACCGGGTCTATTTCGGCGCGGGCGCCTATGGCATCGAGGCGGCGGCGCAGCGCTACTTCAACAAGCCGGCGGACCAGCTCACGGTCGGCGAGGCCGCGCTGCTGGCGGGTCTGCTGAAGTCGCCGACCCACTACAGCCCCGTCTCGGACCAGGACCGGGCGGCGCGACGGGCCACCATCGTGCTCGACCGGATGGTGGAGACCAAGGCGATCACGCCGGAGCAGCGCGAGGAGGCCTTCCAGCACCCGGTGAAGGTGTCCAAGACCCTGGCCAGCGCCCACGCCCAATACTTCGTCGACTGGGTCGACCAGCAGGTGCGCCAGCTGGTGGGGCAGCCCGAGACCGATCTCGTGGTCGAGACCACGCTCGACCTGCCGCTCGACGCCCTGGCCCAGCAGGCGGCGACCACCGTCGTGGCGCGCGAGAAGGCGGCGGGCGTGCAGCAGGCGGCGGTGGTGGCGATGGACGGCGTCGGCCGGGTCCGGGCCATGATCGGCGGCGTCGACTACGGCGATAGCCAGTTCAACCGCGCCGTGGAGGCGCGTCGCCAGGCCGGCTCCGCGTGGAAGCCGTTCGTCTACCTGACGGCCATGGAGCAGGGCCGCACGCCCGACGTGCAGGTGATGGACGAACCGGTGACCATCAACGGCTGGACGCCACACAACTACACCAACAAATACCTCGGGCCGCTGACCCTGCAGCAGGCGCTGGCCCAGTCGATCAACACGGTGGCCGCGCGCCTCGCCGACGAGGTCGGGCGCCAGAACGTGGCCAACACCGCCCACCGGCTCGGCATCCGCTCGACCATCAACACCGATCCGGCCATGGCGCTGGGGACCACCCAGGTCAGTCCGCTCGAGATGGCCCAGGCCTACGCCCCCTTCTCCAACGGCGGCGACCTCGCCACCGCCTACGGCATCGAACGGATCCGCACGGCGGACGGCAAGGTGCTCTACGAACACCATCCGGAGCCTCGCCAGAACGTGATCGGCAACCCGGCGCTGACCTATATGAACCAGATGCTGCGGACGGTGATCGCCTCGGGCACGGGCACGCGGGCGGCCATCAAGGGCTACGATCTGGCCGGCAAGACCGGCACGACCTCCGACTACAAGGACGCCTGGTTCATGGGCTACACCGGCGGCTTCGTCACCGCCGTCTGGGTCGGCAAGGACGACAATACCGCCATGCACAAGGTCACCGGCGGCGGGGCGCCCGCGGAGATGTGGCGCGCCTTCATGGCCACGGCCCTGCCGCACCTGCAGGTCCGCGCCATACCCACCGGCCCCGAGGCCGAGCCGGGCGTCGTGATGGGCGATCCCCTCGGCGACCTGCTGTCGCACATGACGGTCAGCCCGCCGCCGGGCGACACGCCGGCCCCCGCCCCGGAGACGCCGGACGCGCCGCCGCAGCCGCCCGCTCCGGCCACGCCGCCGGCG